>NZ_CAXTHG010000016.1:0-99693 GCF_964244005.1 uncultured Friedmanniella sp.
TCGCGCGGCATGCTGCGGGCGGTCGGGATGGGCGACGACGACTGGGTCAAGCCGCAGGTCGGGGTTGCCTCCAGCTGGAACGAGATCACCCCCTGCAACCTGTCGCTGGACCGGCTGGCCAAGGCGGTGAAGGACGGGGTGCACGCGGCCGGCGGCTACCCGTTGGAGTTCGGCACCATCTCGGTGTCCGACGGCATCTCGATGGGCCACGAAGGCATGCACTACTCCCTGGTCAGCCGGGAGATCATCGCCGACTCGGTCGAGACCGTGATGAGCGCCGAACGGCTGGACGGCTCGGTCCTGCTGGCCGGTTGCGACAAGTCGCTGCCCGGCATGCTGATGGCCGCCGCCCGGCTCGACCTCGCGTCGGTCTTCCTCTACGCCGGCTCGATCATGCCCGGCCGGGTCGGTGACAAGGACGTGACGATCATCGACGCGTTCGAGGCCGTCGGAGCGTGCCTGGCGGGCCTGATCAGCCGCGACCAGGTGACCGAGATCGAAAAGGCCATCTGTCCCGGCGAAGGGGCCTGCGGCGGGATGTACACCGCCAACACGATGGCCAGCGCCGCCGAGGCGCTCGGGATGAGCCTGCCCGGCTCGGCCGCGCCGCCGGCGGTGGACCGCCGCCGCGACGGCTACGCCCGTCGGAGCGGGATGGCTGTGGTCGAGATGCTGAGGCAGGGGATCACCGCCCGGCAGATCCTGACCAAGCCCGCCTTCGAGAACGCCATCGCCGTGGTGATGGCGTTCGGCGGCTCGACCAACGCCGTGCTGCACCTGCTGGCCATCGCGGCCGAGGCCGAGGTCGACCTGACCCTCGACGACTTCGTCCGGGTCGGCAGAGGAGTGCCCCACCTGGGCGACCTGAAGCCGTTCGGGCGCTACGTGATGAACGACGTCGACCGGGTCGGCGGCGTGCCGGTGGTGATGCGGGCCCTGCTGGACGCCGGGTTGATGGACGGCAGCTGCCTCACCGTGACCGGCCGCACGATGGCCGAGAACCTCGCCGACATCGCCCCGCCCGACGTGGACGGCACGATCGTCCGCGCGCTCAGCAACCCGATCCACGCGACCGGCGGCATCACGATCCTGCACGGCTCGCTCGCGCCCGAGGGTGCGGTGGTCAAGAGCGCCGGCTTCGACACCGACGTGTGGCGCGGCACCGCGCGCGTGTTCGACGGCGAACGGGCCGCCATGGACGCGCTCGAGAACGGCACGGTCGCCGCCGGTGACGTGGTGGTGATCCGCTACGAGGGTCCCAAGGGTGGTCCGGGGATGCGCGAGATGCTGGCCATCACCGGCGCGATCAAGGGCGCCGGCCTGGGCAAGGACGTCATGCTGATCACCGACGGCCGCTTCTCCGGCGGGACCACGGGCCTCTGCGTCGGCCACATCGCGCCGGAGGCCACCGAGGGCGGCCCGATCGCGCTCGTCCAGGACGGCGACCCGATCGTCCTCGACGTCGCCGGCGGCACGCTCGAGCTCGAGGTCGACGAGGCCGAGCTCGAGCGCCGCCGTTCGACATGGACGCCCACTCCGCGTCCGGCCCGCCGCGGCGTCCTGGCCAAGTACGCCAAGCTGGTCAAGTCCGCCAACGTCGGGGCCATCTGCTCCTGAGTCCTACCGAGTTGTCAGCGTCAGTGGCGGCTATAGCGACCACTGACGCTGACAACTCGGAAGAGGGGTGAGCGCGTGCGGGTGATTGGGGTAGGGGAGCGGCGGGCGCGGCTGGCCGAACGGCACCGGCTGCTGCCCCGGCAGCGGACCGATGACCTGCCGACGCTCGCCGACGACCTCGTCGCGCTGCACTCCTCGGACCCGGTGACGGTCTACCTGTCGGCGCTGGCGCGAATGGCGACGCCGTCGATCCAGGCCGTGAGTGACGCGCTGTACGTCGAGCGCAGCCTCGTCCGGCACCACGCGATGCGCCGGACACTCTGGGTCGGCACGCCGCCGACCGTCCGGCGGCTGCACGCGGCGGCGACCAGGGCGCTGGTCCCGGTCGAGCGGCGACGGACCTGCGCCATGCTCGCCGCTTCGGGGGTGGCCGACCCGGAGTCCTGGCTCGACGGGGCGCGCAACCTGGTGCTGTCCGACCTCGAGACCCACGGACCCAGCACGGCTCGTGAGCTGGGTACGCGGATACCGGCGCTCGCCCGGCCGCTGCAGCTCGCGTCCGGCACCCAGTACGCCGCCACCCAGGCCGCGCACACCCGGGTCACGCTCAACCTCGGCTTCACCGGGGACATCCTGCGGGCCCGGCCCACCGGCAGCTGGGTCAACGGCGCCTACCGCTACGCCGTGGCTGAGGCGTGGCTGCCCGGAGGGCTCGGCGACCGGGACCCCGCCGAGGCCGCTGCCGAACTTGCCGACCACTACCTCCGCCGCTTCGGACCCGCGACCACCACCGACCTGCAGTGGTGGACGGGCTGGACCAAGACCGGTACCGTCCGCGCCCTCGCGGCGGCGGCCGCCGTCCCCGTCGAGATGGACGGCGTCCGCGGCTGGCTCGCGGCCGGCGACGACGGCGCGACCGACCCCGAGCCGTGGGTGGCGGTGCTGCCGAGTCTCGACCCGACCACCATGGGCTGGAAGGAACGCGACTGGTACCTGCCGGCGGCGGCCGCCGACGCGTTCGATCGTCGCGGCAACGCCGGGCCGACGCTGTGGGTGGACGGCCGCGTGGTCGGCGCCTGGGCCCAGACCAAGGACGGCCGGCTGCTGACCCACTACTTCGAACGCGTCCCAGCAGACCGCCGCGACGAGCTCTCCGAACGGCTGGCCATGATCAGTGAGCAGGTCGGGGACACCCGCTTCACCGTCCGGTTCCCCGGGCTGATCCAGCCCCGGATCCTGTCAGCCTGATCGATCTTGCCTCGACATCGCGTCAGGATCGATCACCGGAACAACGCGATCCTCAGAGCTGGAGGTGAAGGCGCAGCGCATCGTCGACCTCGGCCATCAGCGGCGCAGGGACGCGCCCCAAGACCGGCCCGAGCCGCTCGACGCTGACCGAGCGAACCTGCTCGGCCTGGGCCTTGGAGCTCAGCCGCAGGCCGGTGGCCTCGGCGCTGAGCAAGGTCTGGAAGGGGTAGACCCGGTCGACGTTGCTGGTCACCGGGACGACGGTGACGACACCACGTCCCAAGCGCCCCGCAGCAGCGTTGGCGCGGTCGTTGCTGACGATGACGGCGGGACGCCGCATGTTCGCCTCGCTCCCACGCGTCGGTTCCAGGTCGGTCAGGCGGATCTCACCGCGTCGCATCGGGTAGCCCGTCAGCCGCAGTGCCGTCCCACAGGGCTTGCTCCCCGCTCGACTCCCACTCGGCCCACGCGGCCCCGTAGTCCTGCTCCAGCTCGGCTGATCGCAGCATCCGGATGGCTCGCTGCACGGCGGCCGAGCGGGACGGCAATCCAGCGCTGCGCACGAAGTCGTCGAGGGCAGCCATGTCCGTCTCGGACAGGCTCACACTGAGTTTCACACCGGGATGCTACCGCGGTAGCAATATCGGGCCGTCGGCTCGACTCGCTCGCGACGCTGCTGGTCCGCTGACTGGTGGGCTGCTGCGCGGTGTCGGTCATGTCGGCCACTCTGGCTAGGGTCTGTCCGTGCCGACGTGGAGGAGTGCGGCACCCACCGCAGAAGCGGCCCGCGGACTGGTCCGTCGGCCGGCCTCCGCCGCGGTCTTCGCCTACCTCTGGACGGTGGCCTGGGACCTGAGCGGGTCCGAGCCCCTGACCTCGACCGTGATCAGTACCGCGGCCCGGACGGGCGCCGACCTCGCCGACCTCGCTGTCCGCCTCGGCTGGTACGACCAGGCCCCCCTCACCAACGCCTTCGGGCGGATGCTCGGCGAGACGCCCGCCCAGGACGCCTCGCGGTCGCGGCCGCCGTCGTGACCCCAGGTCGCGAGCAGCCCCGGCTGCAGCCACTGACCCGAGCCCGCGTGCGGTCACTGGGTGAGCCGGGAGCGGCGTGGGCGGCCGACCTGCCGCGGGTGCTGACCGAGCTGGCAGCCCGCTGGTCGCTGAGCCTCGGCCGACCGCTGCCGGGTGGCAGCAGCTCCTACGTGACGACGGCGCGCACCGGAGCCGGCGTCGAGGTGGTGCTCAAGGTCAGCCTCCCCGACCCGGGACTGGTCCAGCAGGCCGAGACCCTGCGCCGAGCTGAGGGCCGGGGCTACGTCCGGCTGCTCGACGCCGACCTGGACCGAGGCGCCCTGCTGCTCGAGGCGTTGGGAGCAAGCCTGCAGACGTCGTCCCTCGGGGTGGCCGACCAGCTGCGGCTGCTGGCCGACACCCTCGCCGAGGCCTGGCAACCGGCCGCAGAGCACCCCGAGGCGCACCAGGACAAGGCCCGCGACCTGGGCGACTTCGTCGCCCGGGCGTGGCTCGAGCAGGGCCGGCCGTGCCCCGAGGCGGTGGTCGAGTGCGCGCTGGCGTACGCCCGACGACGTGCGGCCGACCCGGGCGAGCCGGTCGTCGTGCACGGGGACCCGCACCCCGGCAACCTGCTGAGACGCTCGGTGCCGCGGCCCGGGGCGGGGACCGGCTGGTGCTTCGTCGACCCGGACGGCTTCGTGACCGACCGGGCGTACGACCTCGGCGTCGTGCTGCGCGACTGGTCGGGCCGCCTCGACGGGCCGGGAGCCCGTACGAAGCTCAAAGGCTGGTGTGAGCTGCTGGCCAACCGCAGCGGGGTCGACGCCACCCCGATCTGGGAGTGGGGCTACCTCGAACGGGTCTCGACAGGGCTGTACCTAAGGTCCTTCGGCGCCGACCGGGCCGCCGCCCCCTTCCTGCGGTCGGCTGAGCGGCTGCTCTGAGCCAGGCCGCCAAGGGGCGACAACTGCTAGGACGTCCGAGCGTCCTTCCGCATGTCAAGACATCGCGGGTCGTGACTGGGCGGAGAGTGGTCGGCGGGCTATCGTCGTCTTCGTGCTGCGCATCACCCTCCTCGTAGTTAGCCCGCGTGTCGGCTGAGTTCTCGCTCATCCACCGACACGCTCCCTCGTCTGCCCTCGGGCAGCGGGGGTTTTTTTCTGGCCGGGTTCCGCGACGAGGAGACCGGCGTAGCACAGGCGTAACATCCAACGGGTCCTCATCCGACCTCGAACGGCCAAGGAGCAGACGATGTCAGAGTCGAGCACGACAGCAGAGAAACTGAGCGGGGCGCAGTCCCTGGTCAAGTCGCTCGAGCAGGTCGGGGCCGACGTCGTCTTCGGCATCCCGGGCGGGGCGATCCTCCCGGCGTACGACCCGCTCTACCAGTCGACCACGGTGCGACACATCCTGGTGCGGCACGAGCAGGGTGCGGGCCACGCCGCCGAGGGCTACGCGATGGTGACCGGCAAGGTCGGCGTCTGCATGGCCACCTCCGGTCCGGGCGCGACCAACCTGGTCACCCCCATCGCCGACGCGCACATGGACTCGGTGCCGATGGTCGCGATCACGGGGCAGGTGGCCAGTCCCTCGATCGGGACGGACGCCTTCCAGGAGGCCGACATCCGGGGCATCACGATGCCGATCACCAAGCACAGCTTCTTGGTCACCCACCCCGAGGACATCCCGGCCGCGATCGCGTCGGCGTTCCACATCGCCAGCACGGGCCGACCGGGCCCGGTGCTCGTCGACATCACCAAGGACGCGCTCCAGGCCAGCGGCACCTTCGAGTGGCCGCGCACCCTCGACCTGCCCGGCTACCGGCCGGTGACCAAGCCGCACACCAAGCAGGTCCGTGAGGCCGCGAAGCTGATCACCGCCTCCCGTCGGCCCGTGCTCTACGTCGGCGGCGGGGTGATCAAGTCCGGCGCCTCGAAGGAGCTGAAGGTGCTGGCCGAGATCACGGGTATCCCCGTTGTCACCACGCTGATGGCCCTGGGCGCGTTCCCCGACAGCCACCCCCAGCACATGGGCATGCCCGGCATGCACGGCACGGTGTCCGCGGTCGGCGCGTTGCAGCGCAGCGACCTGCTGATCACCCTCGGCGCCCGCTTCGACGACCGGGTGACCGGCAAGCTGTCGACCTTTGCCCCCGGCGCCAAGGTCATCCACGCCGACATCGACCCGGCGGAGATCAGCAAGAACCGGACCGCGGACGTGCCGATCGTCGGTGACTGCAAGGAGGTCATCGCCGAGCTGATCACCCTGCTGCGGCCGAGCGAGACCCACCCCGAGATCGCCGACTGGGCGCGCTACCTGGCTGACCTCAAGCGCCGTTACCCCGCCGGCTTCGACTTCCCCGAGGACGGGTCGCTGTCGCCGCAGCACGTGATCAAGCGGATCGGTGAGATCACCGGACCGGACGCCTACTACGCCTCCGGCGTCGGCCAGCACCAGATGTGGGCCGCCCAGTTCCTCCCCTGGGAGAAGCCCGGCCACTGGCTGAACTCCGGCGGTCTCGGCACGATGGGCTACTGCGTCCCCGCCGCGATGGGCGCCAAGGTGGGCCTCCCGGACAGCATCGTCTGGGGCATCGACGGCGACGGCTGTTTTCAGATGACCAACCAGGAGCTCGTGACCTGTGCCCTGGAAGGGATCCCGGTCAAGATCGCGGTGATCAACAACCAGAGCCTGGGCATGGTGCGTCAGTGGCAGACCCTGTTCTACGAGAGCCGTTACTCCAACACCGACCTCAAGACCAACCGGGTCCCCGACTTCCAGAAGCTCGCCGAGGCGATGGGCTGCGTCGGGCTACGCGCCGAGGACGTCAACGACGTGGACGCCGTGATCGACAAGGCCAACTCGATCAACGACGCCCCCGTGGTGGTGGAGTTCGTGGTGCACAAGGACGCCATGGTCTGGCCGATGGTCGCCGCCGGCACCAGCAACGACGAGATCCAGGTGGCCCGGGACATGGCGCCGCAGTGGGACGGGGAGACCCTGTGAGCGGGGAGCTGTCCACGCACACGCTGAGCGTGCTGGTGGAGAACAAGCCCGGGGTCCTGGCCCGGGTGTCGAGCCTGATCGCGCGCCGCGGCTACAACATCGAGTCGCTGGCGGTCGGGCCCACCGAGTACCCGACGATGTCGCGGATCACCCTCGCGGTCACCGTCGACGACCAGGTCCTGGAGCAGATCACCAAGCAGCTCAACAAGCTGATCGAGGTGCTCAAGATCGTCGAGCTCGAGGGCGACGCGGTCCGCCGTGAGCTGTGCCTGGTCAAGGTCCGCGCCACCGCCGAGACCCGCGGCCAGCTGATCGAGATCATCGGGCTCTTCGGCGGCAAGGTCGTCGACGTGACCGCCGACATCATCACCGTCGAGGCCGTCGGCAAGCCCGAGAAGCTGACCGCCATGCTCAGCCTGCTCGAGCCGTACGGCGTCCGCGAGCTGGTCCAGTCCGGTCTCGTCGCCCTCGGCCGCGGCAACCGCTCCATGACCGACCGGGCCGCGCGTGCCGAGCGCAGCCGCGTGCACGCCGTCTGAGCGGCGCCCGCCCACCCGATCCCAGAACCACCACCTAGAGGAGATCCACCCGTGCCAGCAACGATGTTCTACGACTCCGACGCCGACCTGGCCCTGATCCAGGGCCGCAACGTCGCCATTCTGGGCTTCGGCAGCCAGGGCCACGCCCACGCGCTGTCGCTGCGCGACTCCGGCGTCGACGTCCGGGTCGGCCTGCCCGAGGGCAGCAGGAGCCGGGCCAAGGCCGAGGCGCAGGGCCTGCGCGTCCTCACCCCGTACGAGGCGTGCGAGGAGGCGGACCTGATCATGGTCCTCACCCCGGACCCGATCCAGCGCAAGGTCTACGCCGAGGCCATCGAGCCCAACCTGGTACCGGGCGACGCGATCTTCTTCAGCCATGGCTTCAACATCCGCTACGGCTACATCAAGCCCCCCGAAGGGGTCGACGTGGCCATGGTCGCGCCGAAGGGTCCGGGCCACCTGGTCCGTCGCGAGTACGCCGAGGGTCGGGGGGTCCCGGTGCTCGTCGCGGTCGAGCAGGACGCGACCGGCAAGGCCTGGGACCTGGCGCTCGCCTACGCCAAGGGCATCGGCGGCCTGCGGGCCGGCGGCATCAAGACCACCTTCACCGAGGAGACCGAGACCGACCTGTTCGGTGAGCAGGCCGTCCTCTGCGGTGGCGCGTCGGCGCTGATCCAGGCCGGCTTCGAGACGCTGACCGAGGCCGGCTACCAGCCCGAGGTCGCCTACTTCGAGTGCCTGCACGAGCTCAAGCTGATCGTCGACCTGATGTACGAGGGTGGCATCGCCAAGCAGCGCTGGAGCATCTCCGACACCGCCGAGTACGGCGACTACGTGTCCGGTCCGCGCGTCATCGACGCGCGGGTGAAGGAGAACATGAAGTCCGTGCTGAACGACATCCAGGACGGCGCCTTCGCCACCCGGTTCATCGCCGACCAGGACGCCGGCGCGCCGGAGTTCCTGGCCCTGCGCGAGAAGGGTGCCCAGCACCCGATCGAGAAGGTCGGCCACGAGCTGCGCGACCTGATGGCCTGGGTGAAGAACCACGACGACGACTACGTCGAGGGCACCGCCGCCCGCTGAAGACGCGGCGGATGAGGTCGGCGGGCGAACTGGCCGGGCGCGCCCCTGGTCACCGCGAGCGGACGGTCATCGCCACGATCCGGCTGCCGTCGGCGCGGAGGCCGGTGCCGACGGCGTAGACGCGGGACGACAGCTGCCCGTCGGACTCGGCGCCCTCGGGGTTGACCATCACGCAGACCTCGCGCAGTCCGGTGGGCGACAGCGGTGAGGTGGCGCCGCGCTGGCAGGGCCCGTACGCCCGCTTCAGGTTCTTCAGGGCGGTGGCGGCCCCGGCGCGGGGAACCTGCAGAGACGCCTCGAGGGAGAAGTCGTGGGTCGAGCGGTAGTGGCTCGCGACCACGGTGGTGCCCCCCGGCAGGTCGACGTCACCGAAGAACTCCACGTCGGCGAGCGTGAGCGGCGAGCAGGTGTAGCCGGTCAGGTTGTTGGTGCACGGGGACCCGTGCGCGGAGGTGAAGGAGAAGTACGGAACCCCCCAGCCGCCCGCCTGCCGGACGAGCACCGCCAGCACGATCCCCACGAAGGCGAGCATCAGGAACGTTCCCCCGAGCACCCGCACGAACGTCCGTCGACCCGTTGCCACCCCCACAGGATGCCTGACGCGCAGGGCTTCGGGGGTCAGCGGGGGCGGATCAGCCCGCGGTCAGCGGCGGACGGCGATCAGCACGGACGTGTCCTCGGCGACCATCACGTCCACGCTGGTGAAACGTTCGTCGGACAGCCAGTCCAGCCGCAGCGTGTCCACCCGTCCCCGGATCAGCGGCGGCCAGGTGGGACAGGGGGTGAAGTCGTCGAGGACGATCATGCCGCCGTCGTCGAGCAGCTCGATGATGTCCTGACGCGGCCACTCCCGGGCGCTGAGGGCGTCCAGGAAGATCAACGAAAAAGGCGCGTGCTCGCGCAGGCTGCTCCAGTCGGCGTGCATCACGTCGATGTCGTCGTCAGCGAACATCGTCATCACGCCGTGCGCCAGCTCGGGGTCGAGCTCGGCGGTGATCACCCGGGTCGTCTTCGGGGCTCCGCTGCGCAGCCAGGCGGCTCCGACGCCGCAGCCGGTCCCGCACTCGGCGATGGTGCCGCTCCGGGTGGCCGCGAGGGTGGCCAGCAGCCGACCGGTCTCGCTCCGCGAGGCCTGCACGTACCCGCGGACCAGAGACATCCGCAGGGCGCGGACGACCAGGTCGGGTAGGTCGGGGGGCGCGCTCACCCCGAAAGTGTGTCAGGAACTCCCGCCGGTCAGGTCCGGTCCACGATGTGGTATCACGCCGGCTGATCGGTACCAACTTACTAGGGCGTCCTAGTATTTCAAGCCGCAGCGGGCATGCGCCAACATGTCCGACTTTGCCGGTCGAAAGGCAGGAGCACGACGATGTACGACATGTACCCCCAGGCCTGGGCCCTCGACGAGGGCCCAATGGGCGGCGCCCCCGAACGGCCCCGCCGGCGTCCGCGCAAGGCGCACTCGGTGGTTCCTGCGGTGATCGCCCGTCAGCTCGCGGCCGGCGACGTCCGGCCCTCGCTCGGCTGAACGCCCCCTCAGACCCCCAACCTCAGACCGCAGCGGCGATCGCGTCGCCGATGGCGCTGGTCGACCGAGGGGTGGTGCCGCGGCTGGCGATGTCGGCCACGGCGGCCTTCTCCACCCGCGCGGCCTCCTCGGTCAGCCCGAGGTGCTCCAGCAGCAGACCGACCGAGAGGATCGTCGCGGTCGGGTCGGCGATGCCCTGGCCGGCGATGTCGGGTGCGGAGCCGTGCACGGGCTCGAACATCGAGGGGTAGGTGCCGTCCGGGTTGACGTTGCCGCTCGCCGCCAGCCCGATACCGCCGGTGACCGCCGCCGCGAGGTCGGTGACGATGTCGCCGAAAAGGTTGTCGGTGACGATCACGTCGAAGCGGGCCGGGTCGGTGACCAGGAAGATCATGGCGGCGTCGATGTGCAGGTAGTCGGTCGTGACGCCGGGGTACTCCGCGGCGACCGACTCGAAGACCCGGCGCCACAGCCCACCCGCGTTGACCAGGACGTTGTGCTTGTGCAGCAGGGTCAGCTGGTTGCGGCGGCGGGTGGCGCGCTCGAAGGCGTCGCGGACGACGCGCTCCACGCCGTACGCGGTGTTGACGCTGACCTCGGTCGCGATCTCGTGCGGGGTGCCGCTCCGGACCGTGCCGCCGTTGCCGCAGTAGAGGCCCTCGGTGCCCTCGCGGACCACCACGAAGTCGATCTCGCCGCGACTGGTCACGCTCTCGGCCAGCGGGGTGGGCACGCCGGGATAGAGCCGGCTCGGCCGCAGGTTCACGTAGTGGTCGAAGGCGAACCGCAGCTTGAGCAGCAGCCCGCGCTCCAGCAGTCCGCTCGGCACGTCGGTCGCACCCGGCGCGGCACCGACCGCCCCGAGCAGGATCGCGTCCGCGGCCGCCAGCTCGGCGAGCACGCTGTCGGGCAGCACCTCACCGGTCCGCTGCCAGCGGGTGGCCCCCAGGTCGTAGGCCGTGGTGGCGAAGGTGCCGGGGCCGGTCACGGCGTCCAGCACCTTGAGCCCCTCGGTCACCACCTCGGGCCCGATGCCGTCACCGGCGATGACGGCGAGGTTGAAGGTACGCGCGGCATTCGTCTCAGTCACCCGCGTATGCTAGCCACCCGCCTGAGGAATGCCCGGCCCGTCTCAGGGCCCTGGCTGTTAGCGTGGCCCGCGTGAGTCTTCCGTTCGATCTCCGTCCCAACCCGCACCCGCGTCCCACCGCGGAGCGCGAGGCGATCCTGGCCGCCCCCGGGTTCGGCGTGAGCTTCACCGACCACATGGCCGTCGCCACCTGGACCGGCGCGGACGGCTGGCACGACTCGGCCGTCGTCCCGTACGGACCCTTCTCCCTCGACCCGGCCACCGCGGTGCTGCACTACGCGCAGGAGATCTTCGAGGGCCTGAAGGCCTACAAGCACGCGGACGGCAGCGTCTGGCTCTTCCGGCCCGACCAGAACGCGGCCCGGCTGGCCCGGTCGGCCCACCGGCTCGCCCTGCCGGTGCTGTCGGAGGAAGACTTCCTGGCCAGCATCGACGCCCTCGTCGCCGCCGACGTGGCCTGGGTGCCCTCGGCGCCCGCGAGCGGAGCGAGCATGCCGTTGGACAACGAGCAGAGCCTGTACCTGCGGCCGTTCATGTTCGCCTCGGAGGCGTTCCTCGGCGTCCGGGCGGCCCAGCGGGTCACCTACTGCTGCATCGCGAGCCCGGCCGGGCCGTACTTCGCCCGCGGGGTGCACCCGGTCAGCATCTGGATCTCCACCACCTACACCCGTGCGGCCGCCGGCGGCATGGGTGCGGCCAAGACCGGCGGCAACTACGCGGCCAGCCTCGTCGCCCAGCAGGAGGCGGCCACCCACGGCTGCGACCAGGTGATGTTCGCCGACGCCGCCGAGCACGCCTACGTCGAGGAGCTCGGCGGGATGAACGTCTATCTCGTCACCTCCGACGCCGAGCTGATCACCCCCGAGCTGAGTGGCTCCATCCTCGAAGGGGTCACCCGGGACTCGATCCTCAGCCTGGCTCGTGAGTTCGGGCTCACCCCGGTCGAGCGGCGGATCGGCGTCACCGAGCTGCTCGAGGGCATCGACAGCGGCTGGGTGGCCGAGCTGTTCGCGTGCGGCACGGCCGCGGTGGTGACGCCCATCGGCACGCTCAAGAACGAGCAGGGCACCCACCAGGTCGGCTCCGGCCAGACCGGTGAGACCACGGCGGCGCTGCGCAAGAACCTGCTCGACGTCCAGTACGGCCGGGCCGAGGACACCCACGGCTGGCTGCGGCGCGTCCTGTGAACCGATCGACGCGTCCGACCACCTGGTGGTCGGTGCTGGCCAAATCGCTCGATCTGGGTCATAGTGAGGCCATGCGGTCCGTCGTCCTCATTACCTAGCGCGCTGAAGCCTTCCTTCAGCGCGCCAAACCTCCTGTCCTCGTGCGGGAGGTTTTTTCGTTCCCGGACCACGCCACCGACACCACCCACACACCGAGGGATCTACGAATGTCTGCGCCGCTGAGGCCAATGCCGGCCGAGTTCCACGTCTTCGACACCACCCTGCGGGACGGCTCCCAGCAGGAGGGCCTGAACCTGTCGGTGTCGGACAAGCTGACCATCGCCGGACTGTTGGACGAGCTGGGCGTTGACTTCGTCGAGGGTGGCTGGCCGGGCGCAAACCCCAACGACACCGCCTTCTTCGCCGCGATGGCCGGTGGGGCCGCCGCCCTGCGCCACGCGACCCTGGTGGCGTTCGGATTCACCCGGCGGGTCGGGATGAAGGCGGCCGACGACCCGCTCACCGCCGCGCTGCGCAACTCCGGCGCCCCCGTGGCCTGTCTGGTGGCCAAGAGCCACGACCGGCACGTGACGCAGGCTCTCCGCACCACCCTCGCTGAGAACCTGGCCATGATCACCGACACCGTCAGCCACCTGCGCGCCGAAGGCCAGCGCGTCTTCGTCGACTGCGAGCACTACTTCGACGGCTACCGCGAAAACCCGGCGTACGCGCTGGAGGTCGTCCGGACCGCCGCGGAGGCGGGCGCGGAGGTCGTGGTCCTCTGCGACACCAACGGCGGGATGCTGCCGCCGTGGGTCGGCGAGATCGTCACCGCCACCGCCGAGACCGGCGTCCCACTGGGCATCCACGCCCACAACGACACCGGCTGCGCGGTCGCCAACACCCTCGCCGCGGTCGACGCCGGTGCCATGCACGTCCAGGGCACCGTCAACGGCTACGGCGAGCGCACGGGCAACGCCGAGCTCGTCTCGGTCGTCGCCAACCTCGAGCTCAAGTACGGCTGGCCGCTGCTTCCGGCCGGCGCGCTGCGTGAGGCCACCCGCCTCGCGCACGCGATCGCAGAGGTGACGAACGCACCATCCAGCGCTCGTCAGCCCTATGTTGGTCTGTCGTCCTTCGCCCACAAGGCGGGGCTGCACGCCAGCGCGATCAAGGTCGACCCCAACCTCTATCAGCACATCGACCCGGCTGCTGTCGGGAACGACATGCGGATGCTCGTCTCGGACATGGCTGGCCGGGCGAACATCCAGATGAAGGGCGAAGAGCTGGGGTTCGACCTCTCCGACCGCGACCTCGCGGCTCGGATCACGGCCCGGGTGAAAGACGCGGAAGCAGCGGGCTACACCTACGAGGCAGCAGACGCAAGCTTTGAGCTGCTGCTGCGTAGGGAGCTCGACCAGCTGCCCGAATACTTCGCGGTGCAGTCCTGGCGCGTCTTCACCCAGGGTCAGCCAGCCCCCGCCGGCGGCGCGGACTCCGCCTCCGCCGCCCACGAGACCGACACCGAGTGCACGGTCCGGCTCACGGCCAAGGGCCAGAGCCAGCGGGTGGTGGGGGAGGGCAACGGTCCCGTCAACGCCCTCGACCACGCCGTCCGCAACGCGCTCCGGCCGGCGTACCCCGTCGTCGACGCCTTCGAGCTGATCGACTACCGCGTCCGGATCCTCGACCAGGGCCACGGCACCGACGCCACCGTCCGGGTGCTGATCCAGACCACCGACGGACGGCGGGCCTGGACCACCGTCGGCGTCGGCCAGAACATCGTCGAGGCCTCCTGGGAGGCCCTCAGCGACGCCTACCTCTTCGGCCTGATCCACGCCGACGACCCCGCGCCGCTGCGCCGTCCCACCGAGAACCGCGAGGCCCTCCCCGTCTGAGCCGTCGTTCGCGTCGCCAGCTCGAGCGACGCGCCCTGAGCTTGTCGAAGGCCCCGAAGGGGTTGCGCTCACCGCCAGCTCGAGCGACGCGCCCTGAGCTTGTCGAAGGCCCCGAAGGGGTTGCGCTCACCGCCAGCGCAAAGTTGACGCAACCTCTTCGAGGCCCTCGACGAGCTCGGGACGCGTAAGAGAGATCCGCGCTTTGAGCTTGTGGAAGGCCCTGAAGGGGTTGCGCGAAGTCTTAGCCGATCCGGTCGATCACCAGGGGCTGAGGGACGACCGGACCGGCGCCAACGGCATAACCGCCGGCCAGAGCGTCCCGGGCCCGGTCGAAGCGTGCCGGGGTGTCGGTGTGCAGGGTGAAGAGCGGATCACCGGCGGCGACCTCGTCGCCGGGCCGGACGTGCAGGGTGACGCCCGCGCCGGCCTGGACTTGGTCCTCGCGCCGCGCTCGGCCGGCCCCGAGCCGCCACGCGGCGAATCCGACGGCCATGGCGTCGACCCGTTCCACCGTTCCCGCGCGGTCGGCGCGGACCACCTCGGTCTCCTTCGCGACGGTTAGCGCCGCTTCCGGGTCGCCGCCCTGGGCGCGGATCATCGCCCGCCAGACGTCCATCGCGCGGCCGTCGACGAGGGCCTCGGCCGGGTCGACGTCGCCGCGACCGACCCCGGCCAACATCTCCCGGGCCAGCGCGAGGGTGAGCTCGACGACGTCCGCCGGTCCGCCGCCGGCCAGCACCTCCACCGACTCGGCCACCTCCAACGCGTTGCCCGCCGTCCGCCCGAGCGGGGTCGACATCTGCGTCAGCAGCGCGACGGTGGGGACGCCGGCGTCCTGGCCGAGCCGCACCATCGTCTCCGCCAGCTCGCGCGCGTCCGCTTCGGTCTTCATGAACGCGCCCGTGCCGACCTTGACGTCCAGCACCAGCGCCGAGGTGCCCTCGGCGATCTTCTTGCTCATGATCGATGAGGCGATCAGCGGGATCGACTCGACGGTGCCGGTGACGTCCCGCAGCGCGTACAGCTTCTTGTCCGCCGGCGCGAGGTCGGAGCCGGCGGCGCAGATCACCGCGCCGACGTCCTCGAGCTGGGCCGTCATCTCGGCGAGGCTGAGCGTGGCCCGCCAGCCGGGGATGGCCTCGAGCTTGTCCAGGGTGCCTCCGGTGTGGCCGAGGCCACGGCCCGACAGCTGCGGTACGGCCACCCCGCACGCCGCCACCAGGGGGGCGAGCGGCAACGTGATCTTGTCGCCGACGCCGCCGGTGGAGTGCTTGTCCACGGTCGGCCGCGACAGGCCCGAAAAGTCCAGCCGCTCGCCCGAGGCGATCATCGCCGCCGTCCACCGGCTCAGCTCGGCCCGGCTCAGCCCCCGCAGCAGGACCGCCATCGCCATCGCCGACATCTGTTCCTCAGCGACCCGGCCGTCGGTGTACGCCGCGATCAGCCAGTCGACCGCCTCGGGGGCCAGCTCGCCGCCGTCCCGCTTGGTCCGGATCAAGTCCACGGCATCAAAGGCGTTTGGGTCGAAGGCGTTCGGGTGCGCGCTCATCCGGGCAGACTAGTGCTCAGACCAGCCGGGATCCCTCGATAGGCTGGCCGAATGCGTATCGCCCGTTTCGCCGCGGGGGGTGACCCCCAGTTCGGCATCGTCGAGCTCGCCGAGGACGGGGGCCGCCATCCCGGCACCGTGTCCGTTCTCACCGGCGACCCGATCGCCATGCCGGTCCAGCTGACGGGCGAGCGGCAGGAGCTGGCCGCCGTCCGACTGCTCGCCCCGGTCATCCCCCGCAGCAAGGTCGTCGGCGTCGGCCGCAACTACGCCGCCCACGCCGCCGAGCTGGGCAACGAGGTGCCGACCACCCCGTTGACCTTCTACAAGCCGAACACCTCGGTGGTCGGCCCCGGTGACGCCATCGTCTATCCCCGGGCCAGTCACGAGGTCAGCTTCGAGGGGGAGCTGGCGGTGGTCATCGGCCGGATCTGCAAGGAGGTGCCCGAGTCTCGCGCCGCCGAGGTGATCTTCGGCTACACCGTGGCCAACGACGTCACGGCCCGCGACCTGCAGAAGTCCGACGGCCAGTGGGCCCGCGCCAAGGGGTCCGACACGTTCTGCCCGCTCGGCCCCTGGATCACCACCCACCAGAGCCTGGACGAGGTCGCCGACCTGTCCATCCGCACCACGCTGGACGGCGACCTCCGCCAGGACGGCCGGACGTCCGCCATGGTGAACAGCATCCCCGCGCTGATCGCCTACATCTCCTCCTACACGACCCTGCTGCCCGGCGACGTCATCCTGACCGGGACCCCGGAAGGGGTCGGCGCGATGCTGCCCGGCCAGCAGGTCAGCATCGAGATCGAAGGCATCGGCACCCTGACCAACCACGTGACCTCCGACGCCGACGACCACGCTGACTCCACCCGCGACCCGGAAGCCACCTCGTGACCGAGCCTGACGCCCCCTCAACCCTCCCCGACCCGGCCCATTCCGACCCGGCCCTGCGCGGACTGCGACCCGAGCAGGTCCGGGTCCGGTTCCCCCCCTCCCCGACCGGCAACCTGCACGTCGGCAACGTCCGCAGCGCGCTGTTCAACTGGGCGTTCGCCCGCCACCACGGCGGCACCTTCGTGCTGCGGATCGAGGACACCGACGCGGGCCGCAACCTCGAGGAGTCCTACACCGGCCTGCTCGAGGCGCTGACCTGGCTCGGCCTCGACTGGGACGAGGGTCCGGTCGTCGGCGGGCCGTACGGGCCCTACATCCAGTCCGAGCGCAGCAGCATCTACTCACACGTCGTCGAGCAGCTGCTGGCGGCGCGCCTGGTCTATCGCTGCTACTGCACCCGCGAGGAGATCGAGGCGCGCCAGAGTGCACTGCCGGCGAACGCGCCGTCGGGGTACGACGGCTTCTGCCGCGACCTCACCGACCAGCGTCGGGCCGAGCTGGAGGCGCTCGGCACGTCCTTCGTGGTGCGGATGCGGGTGCCGGACGCGCCGATCGAGTTCGACGACCTGGTCCGCGGACCCGTCCGGTTCGGCGCCGAGCACGTGCCCGACTACGTGCTGGTGCGGGGCAACGGCGAGCCGCTCTACACGCTGGTCAACCCGGTCGACGACTCGCTGATGGACATCACCCACGTCCTCCGCGGTGAGGACCTGCTGCCCTCCACGCCTCGGCAGATCGTGCTCTACCAAGCGCTGGCCCAGATCGGGGTCGGCAGCGGCCGGACGCCGGTCTTCGGTCACCTGCCGACCGTGCTCGGCGACGGCAACCGCCGGCTGTCCAAGCGCGACCGCGGGTCGGGCCTGGCCGAGTACCGCGAGCAGGGCTACCTGCCTGAGGCGTTGCTGAACTACCTGGCGCTGCTCGGCTGGGCGATCGCGGACGACCGCGACGTGTTCAGCCTGGCCGAGATGGTCGCCGCGTTCGACATCCGTCGGGTCAACGCCAACCCGGCGCGCTTCGACGCCCGCAAGTGCGAGGCGATCAACGCCTCCCACATCCGTGCCCTCGCTCCGGCCGACCTGACCCGGGAGCTGCTGCCCTTCTTGCAGGGTGCCGGTCTGGTCGCTGACCCGCCGAAGCTCGAGCAGGCCCAGCTGCTGGAGGCGGCTACGCCGTTGGTGCAGGAGCGGATGAACACCCTGTCGGAGGTGGTCGCCATGCTCGGCTTCCTCTTCCGGGCCGACGCCGACGTCGTGATCGAGCCGGCGGCAGCGCTTGCTCCCCAGGCCGACGCCACCCTCGCGGCCGCAGCGGCGGCGCTGACCGAGCTCGAGACGTTCGACCACGCCGCGATCGAGGCGGCGTTGCGGAGCGCCCTCGTCGACGGGCTGGGGCTGAAGCCCAAGCTGGCGTTCGGGCCGGTCCGGGTCGCGATCACCGGACGCAAGATCTCGCCCCCGCTGTTCGAGTCGATCGAGCTGCTGGGCCGCAGCTCGGCCCTGGCCCGGATCGAGGCCGCACGGTCCGGTCTCGCGACCGCGTCGGCGTAGCCGCGATGGCCAGCAGGGAGCGACCCCGTCCGCCTGCCCGTAGCTCCCGCTCGGGCAACCCCGCGGTCCGCTCGGGGTTCCAGGCGCCCACCCCGGGGCAGCCACGCGTGCCGTCTCGCCGCGAGCCCCGGTTCACGCCGCCTTTGCTCGAGGAGAACGAGGTGCTGCCGCCCGACGGCGCGACGTACCCGCAGACTCTTCGCGGACCGGGCTACCTCTGGTGGCGTTCGGCGGTCGGGGTGGTGATGGGCCTGGCGCTGTTCTACCTGCTCACCGGGGTGGTCAGCCAGGTGGTCGTCGCGATCGGCTACGCGTTCGGTGGTCACAGCACCACCTGGGCCGCGTACTACCGGTCGGCGTATGCCTTCGAGAAGCCTGTCGGGATGCTCGGGACCAACCTCGGTCTGGCCACCATGATCCCGATCACCTGGGCGGTACTCGCCGTCCTGCACCGGGTGCGGCCCCGCTGGCTGGCGTCGGTGCAGCCGGGGATCCGGTGGCGGTACCTGCTGATCTGTCTCGGCGTCGCGCTGGTCAGCCTGCTCGGCGTGCAGCTGCTCTCGCAGGTCGTCTCGGGCTTCCTGCCGATCCGGCCGCAGGCCGGCTTCTGGGGCTTTCTCGTGGTGATCGTGCTGACCTCACCCATCCAGGCAGCGGCGGAGGAGATCTTCTTCCGCGGCTACCTGATGCAGGCGCTGGGCAGCCTCGGCCGCGGACCGTGGGTCGGGATCATCGGGTCGTCGGTGGTGTTCGCGCTGCTGCACGGCACCCAGAACCTGCCGCTGTTCGTCGACCGGCTCGCGTTCGGCCTGCTGGCTGCGGTGCTGGTGTGGCGGACCGGCGGTCTCGAGGCGGGGATCGCCGCGCACGTGGTCAACAACGTGCTGGCCTTCCTGCTCGCCGGGCTGACCACCTCGATCGCCAGCCTGCGGGCGATCCAGAGCATCGGCTGGTCGGACGCGGCCTTCGATGTGGGCAGCTTCGCCCTCTTCGCGGTGCTGGCCTACGTCACGTTCCGTCTGCTGAGGCTGCGGCACACCGTCGACCTCGGTACCGGTTTGGGTGCGGGGCAGTCCCTGCAGTAAAGTCATCCCTCGTGCCCCGCGAGGGGCCACCAGGCGGCCAGCACAGCCAAGGACGCCCGGTGGGGTATGGGGTAATTGGCAGCCCGGCTGATTCTGGTTCAGTTAGTCTAGGTTCGAGTCCTAGTACCCCAGCCACGCAGACGCCTTCAATTCGCCCGACGAGTCAGTGAGTTGGTAGGCTTCTGCGGCTTGGTCCGACAAGACCAGGCGCTAGGGCCCCGTTGTGTAGCGGCCTAGCACGCCGCCCTCTCAAGGCGGTAGCGCGGGTTCGAATCCCGTCGGGGCTACCAGTTTCCCTCCTCAGCGTCGCTCACGGCCAAGCCGGGCACGCTCCTGTCAACCAAACCCACCGCTTATCGCGTTGGACGGGTATGAGACTCCCCGAGCAGGCTGAAGCCGAGAGGGGGAGCATGGCCACCGACCGCCCCGGACCTGAGGTCCTGCTCACCGGCGGGCCCGTAAGCCCCAGAGCGTCGCTCGACGAGGACTTCTCCGCCTGGGTGCGCGAGCACCAGCGGTCGCTGCTGGCCTTTGCCCAGCTGGTCTGCGGCGAGACGCACGCGGCCGAGGACCTGGTCCAGGTGGCGCTCGCCAAGGCGTACCTGAAGTGGTCCCGGCTCAGCCAGCCCGGGCAGTCGCCCGCGGCGTACGTGCGTCGGATCATCGTCAACGACCACACCAGCCTGTGGCGGCGGGCGTGGAAACGGCTCGAGCAGTCCACCGACGCCGTCCCCGAGCGCGCCGGCCAGCCCGCCGATCCGGACGACGCGACCTGGGCGCTGGTGCAGGCCCTACCGCCCAGGCAACGGACGGCGATCGCTCTCCGCTTCTACGCCGACCTCAGCGTCCTTGACACCGCGGCGGCGATGGGCTGCTCGACGGGCGCGGTCAAGATCCACACCTCGCGTGCCGTGGCCAAGCTCCGGGCCGCCCTCAGTGACTCCACGGAAGGAACCGCTCGTGCCTGACCCCACGATCCTGGACGACGCACCCTTCGAGGCTGACCTGTCGCAGCGGCTGCACGGCCGTGCGCTGCCGGCCTCGATCCCCGGGCTCGAGCGGACCAGCGCCCGCCGCGGCCGGCAGATCCGTCGCCGCCGGCGCCTGGCCGGCGCCGCCCTGGCGACGGCGGTCATCGTCGGTGCCGCGGTGGGCGGCGCCCAGGGGCCCGCACTCTTCGGCGCCCGGGTCACGCCGGTGGCCCCCGCCGCGCCGCCAACCGTCGCCGGCGGTCAGCTCGCGCGTCCCGACGCTCTCCCGCTGGGCGCCGCGCCGCGGGTCGACTACGTGGCCGACAACGTCTGGCACCGTGCGGACGGCACGACGGTCCCGCTGCGGCAGGCCGACCGCGGCGACGGCGCGGTCAGCTGGGTGCACAGCGGCGACCACCTGTTCGTGGGCCGGACCAGCGACTACGCGATCGACGGCGGACCGTACCGGTCGGTGCCCGGCCAGGACGACCTGAACACCGTCGCCGGCGTGCCCGGCCCAGACGGCAGCGTGCTGGTCGAGAACAAGGTGCTGTCGGTCTACGGGCGCGACGGGCAGTGGCGGAACGAGGACGCGTACGGCTCCTACGCGGGCAAGCTCACCACCCCCCATCCCGCACGGACGACGGTCTGGGCGGTCGACGAACGGGATCCGGACACCGGACCGGTGGTCGTCCGGCTCAGCTCGCTCGACGCGGGCGCGACGACCACGACCATCAGCGGCGACTGGCAGCACATCACCACCAGCGACCCGCGGAGTGACCAGGTGGTGCTCAACGACAACTCGGCCGCGGGCAACCCGCTGGCCTGCAACGTGATCGTCGACGGCACCACCGGGAGCGAGCGCTGGAAGAGCTGTAGCTGGACGTTCCTGCGGCTCTCGAGCGACCGACGTTACGTGCTCGCCCGCGGGGACGGCGGCCTGGCCGTGCTCGACATCGCCGAGCAGACCGTGGTCTATGAGCTCGGCAGCAACGAGGACCTGGACGACACGACGTCCCGGTTCGCCGACGACGACACCCTGACCGTGGTCGTTCGCAACCCCGCCGACGGCTCCGAGGGCATCGTCAGCTGCGACCTCGCCGGTACCTGCTCCCGCTCCACGCCGTGGACCAAGGACTTCCACTACGTGCTCGTCACCGGCGACCGCTGAGCCTGCCCGGAGCGCAGACATGTCAGCGTCGGTGGCCGCCCGAGCGACCACCGACGCTGACAGGTGCGGATCAGTGCGAGACAGCAGTCCGGACGGGCTGGTCGGTCTGCTGGGCGGCCTTGCGCTCGGCGGGCCCGAAGGTCTCCCGGGTGACCAGTGCGGCGACCAGGCCGATGGCTCCGTAGATGCCGAACAGGGTGGCGGCCCCGGACCAGCCGTACGCGGAGTAGAGCAGCGTCACCACGAACGGGGTGAAGCCCGAGACCACGGCGGCGAACTGGTAGGCCAGCGAGGCGCCTGAGGCCCGGGTGTTGGCGACGAACAGCTCGGGGAACCACGGTCCCTGTGCCCCGGCGAGGGAGTTCTGGCAGACCGCGTAGGCGATGACGACCGCGATCACGATCAGCACCGCGGAACCGGTGTTGACCAGCAGGAACATCGGGAACGCGAAGACCACCATGATGCCCGTGCCCAGCAGGTAGACCGGCCGTCGTCCGATCCGGTCGGTCAATCGGCCCCAGTTGTAGGTGGCGAGGATGCCGATCGCCGAGGCGATGCAGAGCGCGGTGAGGGTCAGGGTCTTGTCGGCCAGCTTCTCCGACTTCAGGTAGGACAGCATGAACGTGATGGCGACGGCGTAGCCGGCGGTCTCGGCGATCCGCAGTCCGAGGGCCCGCAGGATGTTGCGCCAGTCCTGCCGGATGACCTCGGCGATCGGGTTCTTGACGATCTCGCCGCGGTCCCGGACGCCCTCGAACACGGGCGACTCGGGCACCTTGGTCCGGATGACCACACCGACGATGACCAGCAGGCCCGAGGCGAGGAACGGCAGCCGCCAGGCCCAGGTGCCGGGCAGGTGCACGCTGAACAGGAAGACGAGGTTGGCCAGCAGCAGACCGACGGGGAAGCCGGCCTGCACCATGCCGGTGTACTTGCCCTTGGACCGTCGGGGCGCGTGCTCGTAGGTCATCAGGATCGCGCCGCCCCACTCGGCGCCGTACGCGAGGCCCTGCACCACCCGGACGAAGACGAGCAGGATGCCGGCCCAGATGCCGACGGTCTGGTAGGTCGGCAGCAGCCCGATGCAGAAGGTCGCGAGCCCCATCACGATCAGGCTCGCCACCAGGACGGGCTTGCGGCCGACCCGGTCGCCCAGGTAGCCGCCGACCACGCCGCCCAACGGCCGGACGGCAAAGCCGACCCCCAGCGTGGCGAAGGAGAGCAGGGTCCCGGTCAGCGGGTCGGAGGCCGGAAAGAAGTAGGTGGAGAAGTAGAGCGCGGCTGCCGTTCCGTAGCCGATGAAGTCGTACGCCTCGATCGTGGCCCCGACGCCGGAGCTGACGGCCACCTTCCGGGTCTGCCAGCCACCTGCCGGCCGCTCCTCGACCGCCTGTGCTGCACCGCTCATCGTCGAGCCCTCCGTTCCTCCGCACCTCTGCGAAGCTAGGTTGTCGACCCGCCCTTGTTGACTGTCAACAGTGAATGCAGACGATGATGCTCGGGAAGCCGTCAACTGTCAACAGTGCCAGCGAAGAACTCTCGGTGCCAGCGTCAGGCGGCCGGCTGGCCGTTCTCGAGGGCCTTCTCGGCCACCAGGGTGGTCGCGGCTCCGGCCATGTGCTCCTCGACGGCCGCCCGCGCCGCGCCGGGATCGCCGCTGGCGATGGCGTCCACGAGCACCTGGTGTCGCGGCACCGACATGTTGGCGGTCGCCCGCTCGGTGCCGGCGAACATGATCGACATCCGGATCGACCCGGCGATGCCCTCCCAGCTGTGCAGCAGTGCACTGTTGCCGGTCAGTCGGCAGAGTGCGCGGTGAAAGGCCAGGTCGATCTCGACCATGTCGCTGATGGACCCCGTCGCTGCGGCCAGCGCTTCGAGCGCAGCCTGCAGCTCAGCGACCACCCCGTCCCGGTCGGGGATCCGGGCGAGGCTGGCTGCGGCCAGCCCCTCCAGCGCGGAGCGGACCTCGAACAGGTCGGTGATCTCGGTCGGGCTGAGCGACCGGACCCGCAGCCGGCCCCGTTCCGCGGCCTCGACCAGGCCCTCCTGCTGCAGCTGACGGAGGGCTTCGCGCAGGGTGCCGCGTGAGATCGACAGGGCGGCGGACAGCTCGGTCTCGACCAGGTGGGTGCCCGGCGCGATCTGACCGGACGTGACCGCGTTCCGCATCGCCCGCAGCGCCTGCTCGCGGAGGTTGGTCCGGGCCAGGCCGCCCAGGCTCGTCCCGTACGCGACGCTGTCGTTGACGCTGGTCATCCGGCGCTCCTGGTCATGGTAGGAGCATACGGGCTCGGGTAACTGTTGACTGTCAACACTGCCGGTGGCACGATGCTGGGTGCGGGGACGTCCCGAGAACCACGCAGACAGGGTTGTCAGCTCATGAGCATCAGTGACCGGCTCGGTTGCTCCACCATCACCTTTCGTCGACTGCCGCTGACCGCGGCGCTCGACACCATCAGCGCGCTCGGCTTCGGCGAGATCGACCTCGGCGCGCTGCCGGGGGTCTGCGACCACGTCCCGTACGTCCTTGACGCCGCCGCGGTCCGCGACGTCGCCGCGGCCGTCCGGGCCTCCGGACTCGCTGTCCGCTCGGTCAACGGGGACGTCGGCGACCTGAACCGGCCGCTGGACCCGTCGGGGCAGACCGAGCGGCGCCAGCACGTCGAGCGGCTGCTCGCCCTGACTGCCGCGGTCGGCGCCCGCGCCCTGGTGCTGCCCAACGGCGCCCTGCAGCACGAGCCGGTGGCCGACCTCGACGCCGACATCGGTCTGGTCGCGTCTGAGCTGACCACGGTCGCCGAGCGCGCCGCCGACCACGGCCTCGAGCTCTGGGTGGAGTCGCTGCACGTCCTCCGCCTCTGCCACACCCTGGAGCGGGCCCGTCGGCTGACCGACGCGCTCGCCGGGGCGCCGGTCGGGGTCGTGCTGGACGTCAGCCACGTCGTCGCCTCCGGCTCCCGGCCGCAAGAGTTCGTCGAGCTCTTCGCTGACCGGATCCGGCACGTCCACCTCCGGGACGCGACGCCGGACGACATCCACCACAGCATCGGCAACGGCGACGTCGACTTCCCCGGCACGGTCCGGGCTCTGGCCGACGCCGGCTACGAGGGCCACTTCACCCTCGAGCTCGAGACCCGCGACGTCGCTGATGACGACCGTCCCGCCGCAGCCGCCGCAGCCGCGGCCTACCTCGGCGGGCTGCTCGACGTCGACCGGGCGGCACCGGTCGCGACCGCCACCCACGCCTGACCTTCCCGTACCCGTCGACCCACCAGGAGCACCCGTGACCACCCAGCGCACCGTCATCATCACCGGGGTCGGAGCCGAGCGCGGCATCGGCCGCGCCACCGCCCACCGCTTCGCCCGCGACGGCTGGGCCGTCGTCGGGCTGGACCTCGACGGCCCCGCCGCCGAGAAGCTCGCCGCCGAGCTGGGGGAGCGCCACGGGGTCCCCGCGCTCGGCGGCCAGGTCGACGTCGCCGACGAGGCCTCCGTGCTGGCCGCCCGCGCGGACGTGGCCGCCGCCGGCCTGCCGCTGGTCGGGGCCGTCCTCAACATCGCCGGCATCACCTCACCGGTGCCGTTCCTCGACACCACCCTCGAGCTGTGGAACCGGGTCTTCGCGGTCAACGCCACCGGCACCTACCTGGTCACGAAGGCGTTCCTGCCCGAGATGATCGAGGGCGGCTTCGGCCGGGTCGTCAACATGTCCTCGGTGTCGGCCCAGCAGGGGGGCGGCGTCTTCGGCAAGACGCCTTACTCGTCAGCGAAGGCCGCCGTGATCGGCTTCACCCGCTCGTTGGCCCGCGAGCTCGGCCCGACCGGCATCACCGTGAACGCGATCGCCGCCGGCGCGGTCGACACCGACATCCGGGCGCACGGCACGACCCCCGAGCTGGAGGCCTCGATCGTGGCCGGGGTACCGCTGGGCCGTCAGGCCACGGTGGCTGACGTCGCGGCGCTGTTCGCCTTCCTCGCCTCCGAGGACGCCGGCTACATCACCGGCACCACCCAGAACCTCAACGGCGGCTCCTACATCGCCTGACCGCACCCATCCCTCCTCGGAAAGGATCCGCCATGACCTCCACCCTCCACCGCACCGACCGGGCGACGGCCCTCGCCGCGGCCGCCGACCGCATCCGGCACCACGTTCTCGACATGGGGGAGGTGCAGGGCCAGGGCTACGTCGGCCAGGGGCTCGGGCTCGCCGACGTCTTGGCCGTGGTCTACCGCGACGTCGCCCGCCTGCGCCCTGAGGACCCCGACTGGCCCGACCGCGACCGGGTGCTGCTCTCGATGGGCCACTACGCCATCGCGCTCTACGCCGCGCTGGCCGAGGCGGGCACGCTGTCGGTCGAGGAGCTGGAGACCTACGGCTCGGACGACTCGCGGCTGCCGATGTCGGGGATGAGCAGCTACACGCCGGGGATGGAGATCTCCGGCGGCTCGCTGGGCCACGGGCTCGGGGTCGCGGTCGGGATGGCCCTCGGGCTGCGCCACCAGGGGCGCGACGCCCGGGTGATCAACCTGATGTCGGACGGCGAGCTGGACGAGGGGTCGACCTGGGAAGCGGCCATGGCCGCCGCGCACCACCGGCTCGGCCGGCTGCTCTGCGTCGTCGACATGAACGGTCTGCAGGCCGACGGGCCGACCCGGGGCGTGCTGCGGACCGAGCCTGTGCAGGACAAGTGGGCCGCGTTCGGCTGGCGGACCGTGCGCTGCGACGGCAACGACATCCCGGCCCTGCTCGAGGCCTTCGACTCCGTCCCGGCTGAGGACGGCCGGCCGGCCGTGGTCATCTGTGACACCCGGATCGCCCGCGGCGTGGACTTCCTGGAGTCCCGCGAGAAGTCGCACTTCATCCGCATCGACGAGCACGAGTGGGAGCTGGCCCGCGAGGCCCTGCGCTCCGCTGCCGCGCAGGAGAGGAACTGACATGACGACCACCCGCAGCGCCCGGCCCAAGACCTCGGCCATGATCGCCAGCATCGCCGAGGACGGTCAGCGCACCACCTCCGCTCCGTTCGGCCACGCCCTTGCCGCGGTCGCCGAGCAGGACGCCCGCGTCGTCGGGCTCTCGGCCGACCTGGCCAAGTACACCGACATGCACGTCTTCGCCGCCGCGCACCCAGACCGATTCTTCCAGATGGGGATGGCCGAGGCGTTGATGCTCGGTGCCGCGGCCGGGATGGCCGAGACCGGGCTGGTGCCCTTTGCCTCGACCTACTCGGTCTTCGCGACCCGGCGAGCGTACGACTTCCTCTGTCTCGACATCGCCGAGCCGAACCTCAACGTGAACGTGGTCGGCGCGCTGCCGGGGCTGACAACCGGCTACGGACCCAGCCACCAGGCCACCGAGGACCTCGCCATCCTGCGCGGGATGCCCAACCTGACCATCGTCGACCCGTGCGACGCCGTCGACATCGAGCAGGCCGTGCCCCAGCTCGCCGCGCATCCCGGCCCCACGTACCTGCGGCTGCTGCGCGGCAAGGTGCCGCGGGTGCTGGACGAGTACGACTACCGCTTCCAGCTCGGCCGCGCGGCCGAGCTGCGGACCGGCCGGGACGTCAGCCTCATCTCCACCGGGCTGATGACGATGCGCGCCCTCGCCGCGGCGGAGGTGCTCGCGGCCGACGGGCTCGACGTCGGCGTGACCCACGTCCCGACGATCAAGCCGCTCGACCACACCGCCATCTCCCGAGCGGCGTCCGGTGGCCGGCTGGTGGTGACGCTGGAGAACCACACCATCGTCGGTGGGCTCGCCGACGCCGTCGTCTCGAGCCTGGTCTTCGAGTCCGGCGGCGGCACGCTGCCTCCGCTGCGGCGGATCGGCCTGCCGGACGAGTTCCTGAAGGCCGGCGCCCTGCCCACTCTGCACGACCGCTACGGGCTGTCGACCCGGGCCGTCGCGGAGGCCATCCGGGGTTGGATGCACTGACTCACCGCCGACTTGTCAGACCTGAGTTGACCTCTGGGTCACCTGGTGTCTGACAGGTCGGCAGCGGGGTCAGAGTCAGAGGCGTCCGGACGGGGTGTCGCGGACGTCGATCTCGGGCTGCGAGGGGCCATGAGGCAGCAGCCCGACCCGGTCGAGCTCCTCGGCCAGGCCGGCGCCGTCGGCCGCGTACAGCCAGGGCACGTCGGACGCCTCGCCCTCGGGCCGGACCGTCGAGCTGCCGCCGGCCAGGACGGCCTCGCCCGGGCTGAGCTGGCGGATGCAGACCGCGGCGACCTGGTCGGGGTGGGCGTTCAGGAACTCGCCGTAGATGGTGGGGTCGTGCTGGCCGTCGTCGCCGATCAGCAGCCACGTGATCCCGGGGAACTCCCCGGCCAGCCGCTTGAGGTTGAGGCGCTTGTGCTCCTGGCCGCTACGGAACCACCGGTCCGCCGTCGGGCCCCAGTCGGTCAGCAGCAGGGCGCCCGCCGGATAGAGGTTGCGCGAGAGGAAGCGGGTCAGGGTCGGCGCGACGTTCCACGCGCCGGTGGAGAGATAGATGACGGGCGCGCCGGGATAGTGGGTGGTCAGCCGCTCGTACAGCACCGGCATGCCCGGCGTGGTGGCGCGCGCGTGCTCGTTCACGACGAAGGTGTGCCAGGCGGCGAGCAGCGGCCGGGGGAGTGCGGTGACCATCACGGTGTCGTCGACGTCGGAGACGAGACCGACCGGGGTCGCCGGGTCGACGACGTACACCTCCGAGGTCACCCAGTCCGAGTCCTCGCAGCTGAGCCGGATCTCGTGCCAGCCGGGATCCAGGTCGACTGATAGGACGGTGTCGATGATGCCGCTGTTGTCGGCGCGGACCTCGTACGCGGTGCCCTCGACCTGGACGGCGACCACGGCGTCCTCGACGGGGACGCTGGTGAAGCTGCGCCAGCCGCGCGCGCCGGCCGGTTCGCTGGTGGTCTGCGAGCCGGGGTGGGTGAGCAGCACCCGACCGAGCAGCCGGACCCAGGAGGTGGAGCCGTAACCGGTGTAGGGGATCACGGACGGGCGTTGGCCGGCGTCTCGGGCTCGTCGCGCCCGCCAGCGGAGGATGGCGAGGTCGACCCGCGCCGCCCGGTGCATCTGGGCTCCGTCCCGGGTGTCGGCCGTCATGGCGTCAACCTAACGGCTCAGCCGTCGGATGAGTCACTCGGCGCCGCTGCGGCGCAGGACTTCGCTCAGCCGTTCGGCGGCCGCGATCACGGCGGGGGCGTGCAGCCGGCCGGGCTGGCGGGAGAGGCGTTCGATCGGACCCGAGACGCTGACCGCGGCGATCACCTTGCCCGACGGCGACCGGACGGGCGCCGACACCGAGGCCACGCCCGGCTCGCGCTCACCGACCGAATGGGCCCAGCCGCGACGGCGGACGGCCGCCAGCGCGACGGCGGAGTAGCGGCTGCCACGCAGCCCGCGCTGCATCCGGTCGGGTTCCTCCCAGGCCAGCAGCACCTGCGCGGCCGAGCCGGCGGTCATGGTCAGCTGGGTGCCGACCGGCACGCTGTCGCGTAGCCCGGACATCCGTTCGGCGGTGGCGACGCAGACCCGGAAGTCGCCCTGGCGGCGGAACATCTGGGCCGACTCGCCCGTGATGTCGCGCAGTCGCGCCAAGACGGGCCCGGCGGTCGCGAGCAGCCGGTCCTCCCCGGCCGCCGAGGCGAGCTCGCCCAGCCGCGGTCCGAGGATGAAGCGTCCCTGCAGGTCGCGGCTGACGAGCCGGTGGTGCTCCAGCGCCACCGCGAGCCGGTGGGCGGTGGGTCGGGCGAGCCCGGTCGCCGCCACCAGACCGGCCAGCGTCGTGGGGCCGGTCTCCAGCGCGCCGAGCACGAGGGCGGCTTTGTCCAGCACGCCGACCCCGCTAGAGTTGTCCATGCCTTGATACTGCCGTCTCGGATGCTGAAACTCAAGTCGTCCGACGAGGGCGTCAAGGTGGACAGTGTCGGAGTCATCACGGACGGCTCCGGCAGGCGGTGACGGTGCTGCGCGCCGGCGAAGAGGACGAAGGAGAACGCATGGGCAAGACGTTGAGTGAGAAGGTCTGGGACAGCCACGTCGTCCGGTCTGTCGAGGGCGAGCCGGACCTGCTCTACATCGACCTCCACCTCGTGCACGAGGTCACCAGCCCCCAGGCGTTCGACGGTCTCCGCCAGGCCGGCCGTCCGGTGCGCCGGCCCGACCTCACGTTGGCCACCGAGGACCACAACACTCCGACGCTGAACATCGACCAGCCGATCGCCGACCCGGTGTCGCGGACGCAGGTCGACACGCTGCGGCAGAACGTGGCTGAGTTCGGCGTCCCGATCTACAGCCTCGGCTCCGCCGACCAGGGCGTCGTGCACATCATCGGCCCGTGGCTGGGCCTGACCCAGCCCGGCATGACCGTCGTCTGCGGCGACTCCCACACCTCCACCCACGGGGCGTTCGGAGCGCTGGCCTTCGGCATCGGCACCTCCGAGGTCGAGCACGTTCTCGCCACCCAGACCCTCACCCAGGCCAAGCCCAAGACGATGGCGGTCAACATCAACGGCGAGCTGCCCCCCGGGGTGACCGCCAAGGACGTCGTGCTCGCGCTGATCGCCAAGGTCGGCACCGGCGGCGGCCAGGGCTACGTCGTGGAGTACCGCGGCTCGACCATCGAGGACCTGTCGATGGAGGGCCGGCTGACCATCTGCAACATGAGCATCGAGTGGGGTGCCAAGGCCGGCATGATCGCGCCGGACGAGAAGACGTTCGCCTACCTGAAGGGCCGCCGACACGCTCCGGTCGGCGCCGACTGGGACGCCGCCGTCGCCGACTGGAAGACCCTCGTCACCGACCCGGACGCCGTCTTCGACGCCGAGGTCGACCTGGACGCCACCCAGCTGAGTCCGTTCGTCACCTGGGGCACCAACCCGGGCCAGGGTGTCCCGCTGGGGGCGAGCGTGCCCGACCCGGAGACCTTCGCCGAAGAGGCGGACCGCACCGCAGCGACCAAGGCGCTGGAGTACATGGGTCTCGAGGCCGGCCAGCCGATGCGCAAGATCGCCGTCGACACCGTCTTCCTGGGCTCGTGCACCAACGGCCGGATCGAGGACCTGCGGGCCGCCGCCGCCGTGATCGAGGGGCGCCACGTTGCCGAGCACGTCCGGATGCTCGTGGTGCCGGGCTCGGCCCGGGTGCGGCTGCAGGCCGAGGACGAGGGCCTGGACACCATCTTCAAGGACGCCGGTGCGGAGTGGCGGGCTGCCGGCTGCTCGATGTGCCTGGGGATGAACCCCGACCAGCTCGCGCCGGGCGAGCGGGCTGCGTCCACCTCGAACCGCAACTTCGAGGGCCGTCAGGGCAAGGGCGGCCGTACCCACCTCGTCTCCCCGCCGGTCGCCGCCGCGACCGCCGTGATCGGCACCCTGAGTGCTCCGGCCGACCTGCAGGAGGTCTGAGATGGACGCGTTCACCACCCACACCGGCACCGCGCTGCCGCTGCGCCGTAGCAACGTCGACACTGACCAGATCATCCCCGCCGTCTACCTCAAGCGGGTCACCAAAACCGGCTTCGAGGACGGGCTGTTCGCCGCCTGGCGCAACGATCCGGCGTTCGTGCTGAACCAGCCCCAGTACGCCGGGGCGTCGATCATCGTGCCCGGACCGGACTTCGGCACCGGCTCCTCCCGCGAGCACGCGGTCTGGGCGCTGCAGAACTACGGCTTCCGGGTGGTGATCGGGGCCCGGTTCGGCGACATCTTCCGCGGCAACTCGGGCAAGGCCGGGTTGCTGGTCGCCGTCGTCGACCAGAAGATCATCGAAGAGCTGTGGGACTACATCGAGGCCCACCCGGCGACCCCGTTGACCGTCGACCTGCGGGAGCGGACGATCACCGCCGAAGGTTTTGCGACGACGTTCGAGATCGACGACTACACCCGGTGGCGGCTGCTGGAGGGCCTTGACGACATCGGACTGACCATGCGGCAGGCTGAGGCCATCACCACCTACGAGCAGACGCGGCCGTCCTTCAAGCCGCTCACCCAGCGAACGGAGCAGCCGGCATGAACAAGACAGAGCTCATCGAGGCCCTCGCCTCTCACTTCGACGGCAGTCGGGCCGAGGCCACCCGGGCGCTGAACGCGTTCGTGCACACCATCAGCTCGGCCACCGCGGCCGGCGACCGGGTGGCCATCACCGGGTTCGGCGTCTTCGAGAAGATCGATCGACCGGCCCGGACCGTCCGCAACCCGCGAACCGGTGAGCGGCTGGACGTGGCCGCCACGGCCGTGCCGCGCTTCCGCGCCGGGACCGAGCTGAAGGCGTACGTGTCGGGTGCTCGCCCCGTCCCCGAGCTGGCGCCCGTGTCGATCCCGCGGCGCACGGCCCCCGCGGCGGTCGCTGAGCCGGTCGCGCCTGCGGCGGAGCCGGACTCCGAGCCGACGCCGGTGACCGAGAAGGTGAAGGGGGTGGCGAAGGCGGCGAGCAAGAAGGCGGCGAGCAAGAAGGACGCCGCCAAGCTGGACGTCAAGAAGAAGGACGCCAAGAAGAAGGACTCGGGCAAGAAGGGCAAGAAGAAGTAGCCTGGTTCAGAGCCAGGCGGACAGGACGACGCCGCGGGCGTGCACGGCGTGCAGCCGCTGACCGGACCGCAGTGGGCGTAGGCCGTCGAGGCTGTCCGACGGTAGCCGAAGCCGGTGCCCGCCGGCGGTCACGGCCAACGGTCGACCATGATCATCTTGGTGTGAGGTCGTGGTGATCACCGCGTACGCGCCCAGAACGCCTGTCTCCTGGTCGATCAGCGCGCTCGTCGCCCGTCCCACGCCAAGATCAACAGCCGGACCAAGATCAACTTCGGTGTCGACGTCGCGGCGGGCGTCCGGGACGGGATGGCCCAGCCGGTCGTCGCTCAACGCCAGCGCACCGGAGGTGGCGTGCGCGGCAGCGGAGCGGCCTGAGAAGTGCGGGTCCAGCGGGACCCCGCGGGCCATCAGCATCGTGGTGCCGACGCCGCTGGCGTCCGCCAGGAACGCGCGTCCGCCGTCCGGGGCGGCGGCCAGGACCGTGGCGACCGAGGCGGGGCGCAGCGCGGGCAGGTCGCCGACGCAGCCGAGCACGGTCGGGTAGCCCGCCTCGTTCATCAGCCGCGCACCCCGGCGGAGCGCGTCGTTGAGGCCGACCGCACCCGCGTCACCGACCACCTGCACCCGGGCACCGGCGCGGGCGAGGCGGCTGGCGAGCGCGGGCTGGTCGCTGACCACCAGCACCGTCGCCACGGCCTCGCCGAGCGCGACCAGGGTGTCGACGGCCATCGTCCAGGCCAGCCTGCGACGCAGCGGGTCGGGCAGCGTGCCGAGCCGCGACTTCGCGTACGTCACGGTCTTCAGGGCGACGACGGCGGCGACGTCCCCCACCGACGCGTCCATGATCATCCGATGCTGTCACGGCCCGGACCGGCGTGATCGCTTAGGGTGAGGGCCGCGCAGGACCGAGGGTCGGACGATCAGGGGAGCGAGGGACGCCATGGGCAGGTCGGTCGACGCGTCCTCGACCGTGCTGAGGCCGCTTGCGCAGGCCAACCGGGAGCCGGGGGAGCGAGCGATCTACTGGACCGTGAGCCTGTTGCACGCGATAGCCCGGCCGCTCACTCGGCTCGACTGGCGGCACCAGGAGCGGCTGCCACAAACCGGCGGCGTGATCCTGGTGGCCAACCACATCTCGAACGTCGACCCCATCGCGCTCGGCCAGTACATCGCCTTCTCGGGCCGCTGGCCGCGCTTCCTCGCCAAGGCGTCCCTGTTCGGTGTCCCGGTGGTCGGCGCGGTGATCCGCGCCTGCGGCCAGATCCCGGTGCAGCGCCGCTCAGCCGCCGCCAAGGACGCACTCGCCGCCGCCGTCGTCGCGGTCGAGCAGGGCCGGGCGGTGGTCATCTACCCCGAAGGCACCATCAGCGGGGACCCGCTGCTGTGGCCGATGCGGGGCCACACCGGTGCGGCGCGGGTGGCGCTGCAGACGAGCGCGCCGGTCGTCCCCATCGGTCAGTGGGGCGCGCAGCAGATCCTCTACGGCAACCGGCTCACCGTCCCGCGGCTGCTGCCGCGTGCGACCTTCCGGCTGGTGACGGGCGAGCCGGTGCCACTGGAGGACCTCCGGGCGCTGCCGGTCACCGCTGCCGTCCTGGCTGAGGCCACCGAGCGGATCATGGCCGCCATCACCGCGCTGGTGGCCGAGCTCCGCGCGGAATCGCCGCCGGCCGTCCGCTTCGATCCGCGACCGACCCACGAGGTGTCGCCGTGAGCCGGGTCGCGGTGATGGGCGCAGGCTCCTGGGGGACCGCGTTCGCGCTGGTGCTCAGCGACGCGGGCAACGACGTGACGATGTGGGCGCGCCGGCCCGAGCTGGCTGCCGCGATCAACGCCGAGCACCGCAACCCCGACTACTTCCCGAGCATCGAGCTGCCGGAGTCGCTGACGGCGGTCAGCGACCCGGAGCAGGCGATGGAGGGAGCCGAGTTCGTGGTGCTGGCCGTGGTCTCCCAGTCGCTGCGCGTCAACCTGAGCCACTGGCCGATCCCCGCCGACGCGATCGTGGTCAGCCTGGCCAAGGGCATCGAGCTGGGCACCGGCCTGCGGATGAGCGAGGTGGTGTCCCAGGCCGGCGGCATCGCCGCCGAGCGGATCGCCGTGGTCACCGGGCCCAACCTGGCGCGGGAGATCGCCGAGCGTCAGCCCTCGGCCAGCGTGGTGGCCAGCACGTCAGAGGCGACCGCGACCGCGCTCCAGCAGGCCTGCCACACGCCACGCTTCCGGGCCTACACCAACCCTGACGTGATCGGCTGCGAGCTGGGGGGGGCGACCAAGAACGTGATCGCGCTGGCCGTCGGGATGGCCGTGGGTCTGGGACTCGGCGCCAACGCGACCGCCTCGGTGATCACCCGCGGCCTGGCCGAGATCACCCGGCTGGGTCAGGCGCTCGGTGCCGACCCGTACACGTTCTCGGGCCTGGCCGGCCTCGGTGACCTGGTGGCCACCTGCTCCTCGCCGCTGTCGCGCAACCGGACCTTCGGTGAGGAGCTCGGCCGCGGCCGGTCCGTCGCCGAGATCACCGCCTCCACCCGGCAGGTCGCCGAGGGCGTCCTCTCCTGCGCCTCGATCCAGGCCCTCGCCGCGGCCCACGACGTCGAGCTGCCGATCGTGGAGAGCGTCGCCGCCGTCGTAGCCGGCGAGCTCACCCCCGCGGGCCTGATCACGACCCTGATGTCCCGGTCGGCCAAGCCCGAGCGCTACTAACAGTGAACGAAGGGGCCGAGTACGCACCCTTCGTTTACACATTGATCGGACAGCGAGGGCAGCGGGCCGGAGCGTCTTCCCGGCCTTGCTGCTGCAGGACCGTGCCGACCTGATGGGCGACGAGGCACGGGTGGACGTTCACGTCAAAGGAGCCGTAGCGCAGCGTGCGCTCGCCGCCGACCGTGGTCACGTTGTCCCGCCACATGTCGCGGAACCGGTGCATTCCTTCGTGGCCTAGGCGGCCGTCAAGCTCGACCACCAGCCGGTACTGCGGATAGGCGACGTCGCGGCGGAACGGGGTCCGGCCGTGTAGTTGTCGCTCGCCCTTGGGCAACCGGTGGGCGCGCTCGACGTCGCGGAGGTAGCGCAGCTCCAGCGGAGACTCGACGCCGTCAGCGACGTCGCCCAGCAGCTCTTCGAGCAGCCCCCGGTGACGCACCCGATGCCGGCGTCGCAACGCACGGCGGAGCTGCGGCACGGTGGTCCGCCGGGACTGCACGGCCTTGGTCACCCAGCCAATGGCCATACCGACACTGCCTTCGTCGCAGAGGTCCAGAACGGTGTCCTCGACCGTTGTCCGCGGCGGCGAACCCGGGGTGCGGCGGTCTCGCACGTCCGCAGTCTCCCGCCTGAAGCGCCACGGATAGCGGCTGCGGGTGACCTGATCGGCAGGCACCAGGACGGTGATGGGTCGAGGCTCGTCACTGACCAGCCCGTGCAGGAAGCCAGCGGCACTGCCACCGAGCCGTGCCGCCGAGCCGCCGAGCAGCACACCCGCCCAGGCCTCAGCCGTCCAGTCCGCCGGCTGGGCCGTGGTCAGGTAGATCGACCGTTCGAGCCGCTGCCAGTGACCTTGGCGTAGAAGTCGCTGGACCGGCGCCTTACCCAGGCCGTGGCCCGCGACCTGCTCGGTGGACAACACGCCGCCCTGCAGGCTTGCGAGGCGCAGCAGATCGACGGAGGGGTCCTCTCGGGGGTGCATGTCGACCACCCTGCCGCCGATCAGACCCAGGTCGATCGTTATCCACAGGCTCCGGCCGCTGGCTCCCCAGACAAGTCGTCAACCAAGGGGCCGAGTACGCCGCCTTCGTTCACGGCTTGAGTCAGCTGATCGAGTCCAGGGCCTGGGCGAGGTCGGCCCAGAGGTCCTCGACATGCTCGATCCCCACCGAGAGGCGGACCAGACCCTCGGGGACGGTGAGCAGCTCGCCGGCCCAGCGGCGGCGGCGTTCCAGCATCGACTCGACGCCGCCGAGGCTGGTGGCGAACACCCAGAGCCGGGTGGCCGCGACGAAGGCGTCGGCGGCGGCCGCGTCGGCGAGGTCGACCGAGATGAGCGAGCCGAAGCCCGACATCGTGCGGGCGGCGCGCGCATGGCCGGGGTCCTCAGCTAAGCCGGGGTAGCGGACCCGTCGGACGTTCGGGTGTCCGGCCAGCCGCTCGGCCAGCACGCCGGCGTTCGCCTGGGCCTGGGCCAGCCGCAGCGGCAGGGTCCGCAGACCGCGGAGCGCGAGGTAGGCCTCCATCGTGCCCGGGGTCGCCCCGTGCGAGCGGCGGACCGCCTCGAGCGCGCGGAACGTGGCGTCGTCGGACTCGCGGACGACCAGCGCGCCGAGCAGGGCGTCGGAGTGCCCGGCGATGGCCTTGGTCACCGCATGCAGCACGATGTCGGCGCCAGAGCTCAGCGGCTGCTGCAGCAGCGGCGTGGCGAAGGTGTTGTCGACCACGAGCCGGGTCCGCCCGGCCAGCGCGGCCCCGAGCGCCGGCAGGTCGGCCACCTCGATCATCGGGTTGGTGGGGGACTCGATCCAGACCAGGTCTGCGCCCTCGGCCGCGGCCAGCACCGCCTCGGTGCCGGCGACGTCGACCTTGCGTACGGTCCAGCCGTCCCGTGCACCGCGGAGGTCGATGGCCGCGGCCACGCCGAGGTAGCAGTTGAACGGCAGGACCACCGTGCTGCCGGCGGGGACCAGCTCGAGCACGGCGTGCGCCGCCGCCATCCCGGAGGAGAAGGCGAGCGCCCGGCCGCCCTCGAGGGCGCCGATGCCCTCCTCGAGCGCCAGCCAGGTCGGGTTGCCGTAGCGGCCGTAGCCGAGCGAGCCGTCGGTGGTGTCGGCGCTGCCCACGTACGTCGAGGCAAAGGTCACCGGCGTGTTCAGCGGCGCGTCCACCTCCGGTGCGGGCCGGCCGACGGTCACCGCCAGGGTCTCCGGTCGCCAGGCCGAGGACGGCTCGTCGGGGGAAGGGGAGTCTGAGGTCACGGGGTCCAGTCTTGCGCGTCGGCCGGGCGGCTCCTCACGCCGCCGGTAGGTTTTGTGCCGCGACCGCCACCGCGGTCACGGCGACGAGTGAGACGACGAGGGGGGCCGATGGCCGACCACCGTACGCGCGTCGCGGTCGTCTTCGGCGGCACCAGCGGCGAGCACGGCGTCTCGTGCCTGACCGCCGCCGGCGTGCTCGGGGCGCTGGACCCCGCCCGCTACGAGGTGCTCGGCATCGGCATCACCCGTTCCGGGCGCTGGGTGCTGGTGGACAACGCCACCCTGGCCGGCTTGCAGGTCGTCGACGGCCGGCTGCCCGAGCTGAGCGAGGACGCCGCGGACGCGGTGCTGCTGCGGGACGGCGCCGGCACCGAGCTGGCCACCCGGCCGGCGGCGGGCACCGGACGCGCTGCGCTCTCCGCACTCGGCCGGATCGACGTCGCCCTGGCGCTGCTGCACGGGCCGTTCGGCGAGGACGGCACCATCCAGGGTCTGTTCGAGATGATGGGCACCCGCTACGTCGGAGCCGGCGTGCTGGCCAGTGCGGTCGGGATGGACAAGCACGTGATGAAGCTCGTGCTGAGCGCGTCCGGCCTGCCCGTCGGTCCGTTCGTACCGATCCCCGCGGCGGCCTGGGCCCGTGATCCTGACGCCTGCCTGGAGGCGGTCGCCGCGCTCGGGCTGCCCGTCTTCGTCAAGCCCGCCCGCGGCGGTTCCAGCCTCGGGATCACCAAGGTCGACCGCGCCGAGGACCTCCCGGCGGCGGTGGCCGAGGCCCACCGGTTCGACCCCAAGGTCATCGTCGAGCAGGGTTTCGTCGGCGCCCGCGAGCTGGAGTGCGGGGTGCTCGCCGACCTGGAGGGCGGTCCGCCGGCGGCGAGCCAGGTCGCCGAGATCCGGGTGCACAGCGCGTCCGGCTTCTACGACTTCGAGGCCAAGTACCTGCCCGAGGAGCAGGTCGACCTCGACGTGCCCGCCGACATCTCGGCCGAGCTCGCGGCCCGGGTGCAGGACCTGGCCGTCCGCACCTTCGAGGCCATCGGCTGCGAGGGGCTGGCCCGGGTCGACGTCTTCGCCACCGCCGACGGCCACGTGGTGGTCAACGAGATCAACACGATGCCCGGCTTCACCACCATGTCGATGTTCCCGCGGATGTGGGCCGCCAGCGGGATCGGTTACCCCGAGCTCGTCGACCGGCTGATCCAGCTCGCCCTGCAGCGTCCCCTCGGCCTGCGCTGAGGACCCTGGCGAACGGTCTCACTGGCAGGGCTGCCGGGTGGGGTTCCGGTCCTTGACCACGGCGGCCAGGTCGACCAGGGCGCCCGCCTCGGGCGCGTAGCGCGTCGGGACGCCCACCTCGACGAAGACGGCGCGACCGATGGTGGTGTAGAGCATCCCGCCTTCGGCCGGCTCGGCGTACCAGCCGACGCCGTTGACCTCGAGGCACTCACTCGACGCGGTCAGTCCGGGCGGCGCGGGCACGCCGCAGCGCAGGGTGATCGGCGGGTCGCCCCAGGCCGCGGTCAGCTCCGGCTTCGTCGTCGTCCGACGGGTGCCCTCCAGCACCGTCGCCGGGAGGTTCACCATCACGTCGGCGCAGACCGGCCGGCCTACGGCGTCCGGGGACGGTTCCGGCACCGCCACGGCACCCGAGCAGCCCGACAGCACGAGACCGGCCGCGAACAGGGCCACAGCCGGCCGAGCAAGCAGGGCCGGGGTCAGAGGTGGACCACGTTGCAGGTGACGGTCCGGGTGATGCCGGGCACCTTCTGCACCCCTCGGGTCACCAGCTGAGCGAGCTCGTCGACGCTCGGCGCCTCGACCGTCACGATCACGTCGTACGGGCCCGTGACGTCCTCGGCGCCGGCCACCCCGGTCAGGTCGGCGATGGCTTGGGCCACCTGGGCGGACTTGCCGACCTCGGTCTGGACCAGGACGTAGGCCTTGACGACCATGAGGGTTCCTCCGCTTCGTTGCTTCGCTCAAGTCCTCGCACGTCGACCGCTCAGACCACCGCGTACGCTCGCGGCGTGCGTCACGCTATCGCGTCCGACTGCCTCGGGGCAGGTCCACACCGACGAGCGGCCCGATGACCGCACCGCTCAGCGCGGCGGCGACACTCGCCGAGATCGGCGAGCGGGCGCTGATCGAGGCGCTCACCGCCGACCTGCCGCCGGCTGAGGACGTGCTGCTCGGTCCCGGTGACGACGCAGCGGTGCTCGCGGTCGAGGGCCCAGTCGTGACCTCGGTCGACGTGCTGGTGGAGAACGTCCACTTCAAGCTCGGCTGGTCCGAGCCCGCTGACGTCGGTCGCAAGGCCGTCGCCGTCAACGTCGCCGACCTCGAGGCGATGGGGGCGCGCGCCACCGGGCTGGTCGTCGGCTTCTCGGCCCCGCCCCAGCTGCAGCTGCGCTGGGTGCGAGAGTTCGCGGCCGGGCTGCGGGCCGAGTGCGCTAGCGCCGGGGTCAGCCTGCTGGGCGGGGACGTCACCCGCTCCCGCGACCTCACCATCAGCGTGACCGTCCTCGGCGGGCTGGACGGCCGCGCACCCGTCCGCCGCAGCGGCGCACGTCCCGGGGACGTCGTCGCCCTCTGCGGCCGGACCGGCTGGGCGGCCGCTGGGCTGGCCGTGCTGCAGCGGGGGTTCCGCTCGCCGCGGGTGGTGGTCGAGGCCCAACGCGTGCCGCAGGTGCCGTACGGGGCCGGTGCTGTCGCGGCCGCGGCCGGGGCGACGGCCATGATCGACGTCTCCGACGGCCTGGTCGGTGACCTCGGGCACGTCGCGGCCGCGTCCGGAGTGGTGGTCGACCTGCACCGGGACGCGTTCGAGGTGCCCGACCCCCTGCACGCCGTGGCCGCCGCGACGGGCGCCGACCCGTACGCGTTGCTGCTGACCGGCGGCGAGGACCACGCGCTCGCCGCGACCTTTCCCGACGTCGGGGCGGTGCCCGAGGGCTGGCGCGTGGTCGGTACCGTCCTCGGCCTCAGCGACGAGCAGCCGGCCCAGGTCCTCGTCGACGGCGACCCGTGGCCCGCCGATGGCGGCTTCGACCACTTCGCCAGCGGGCGCTAGGTGCTGGCCGCGGCCCGACGCTGAGGTCGGCGTGTGCGGCCGAGGCCGATGAGCCTGGTCGCGTAGCCTGCCACCATGGCGACCCGCGCGTCTTCCCCACCGCGGTCTCGTAGCACTTCGACGACCTCCGGGTCGTCAGCGAAGCCGCGGTCGTCCGGAAGCACCTCCACCCGATCCTCGGCGACCGCGCGCGCGCCACGACCCCGGTCCGGAGGCTCCCGGCCCCGGTCCTCGACCCCGGCCTCGCGTCGCCCGCCCGCCCGGAACGGCTCGCGGCCGGTCGCGCGCTCGAAGCGGCCCTCCGCGCTGCGTCAGCTCGGGCGCGGTCTGGGCCGGACCTGGCTCGGTCTCGCCCACCTGATCGGGGCCGGCGCCCGCCGGATCGGCTCGAGCGCCCGGGACATCGACCCGGCGCTGCGGCGCGACGGCGTCGGACTGTTCCTGATCGGCGCCGCCATCGTGGTGGCCGCCGAGTTCTGGTGGGGCATCCCCGGCCCGGTCGGTCACCTGGTGCACGTCGGCGTCGCCGGCGTCATCGGCACCCTCGCCTACGCCGCCCCGATCCTGCTGGTGCTGATGGCCTGGCGGACGTTGCGCCACCCCGACCGCAACGGCCCCGGGGGCCGGCAGGCGGTCGGCTGGAGCGCGATCCTGCTCGGCCTGCTCGGGCTGATCAACATCGCCCACGGCCTGCCGCGCACCAACGAGCTGCCGCAGCTGCGCGAGGCCGGCGGCATCCTCGGCTACCTCTCCTCGAGCCTGCTGAGCGACCTGCTCAGCGTCTACGTGGCCGTGCCGCTGCTCGTCCTGCTCACCCTGTTCGGGGTGCTCGTGGTGGTCGGCATCCCGCTGCACGAGATCCCGGAACGGGCCGGTGCCCTGCGGGCGCGGTTCCGGCGCCCGGCTGTGGTCGAGGATGAGACCCCCAGCGACCGGCTCGAGTTCGGCGTCGACCAGGCCTACGACACCCCGGTGGTGGCCGAGCCGAAGTCCCCCAGCGAGAAGACCCGCCGTCGCGGGGCCACCGCCGTCCCGGGGCTGGAGGACGCTGAGCCCGATGAGGCCGGGCCCACGTCCGGCCCCGAGCTCACCCAGCCCGTCCGCCGCTCCGTCACCGCCGGACTGCCCGCCCGAGTCACCGTGCTCGGCGTGGACGACGACCCGACCGAGCTCGAGGCGCCGCCCCACAGTGACGATCTGACGGCTTCGCCGAGGTCGATCCCGCAGCGGGTCGAGCAGCTGCAGCTCTCCGGTGACGTGCAGTACCTGCTGCCCGACGCCGCCGCGCTCAAGCCGGGCAGCGTGCACAAGGCGCGGACGGAGGCGTCCGACGCCGTCGTGCACCGGTTGACCGAGGTGCTCGACCAGTTCGAGATCGACGCCCGGGTCACCGGCTACAGCCGCGGTCCGACGGTGACCCGCTACGAGGTCGAGCTCGGCCCGGCCGTCAAGGTCGAGAAGGTCACGGCGCTGAGCAAGAACATCGCCTACGCGGTGGCCAGCGCGGACGTCCGGATCCTGTCCCCGATCCCCGGCAAGTCCGCGATCGGGATCGAGATCCCCAACCTGGACAAGGAGATCGTCTCCCTCGGCGACGTGCTCCGCTCGGCCACCGCCCGCAACGACCACCACCCGATGACCGTCGGGCTCGGCAAGGACGTCGAGGGCGGTTTCGTGGTGGCCAACCTGGCCAAGACCCCGCACCTGCTGGTGGCCGGGGCGACCGGCTCGGGCAAGTCGAGCTTCATCAACTCGATGATCACCTCGGTGCTGATGCGCGCCACCCCCGATGAGGTGCGGATGCTGATGGTCGACCCCAAGCGGGTCGAGCTGACCGCGTACGAGGGTGTCCCGCACCTGGTCACGCCGATCATCACGAACGCCAAGAAGGCCGCCGAGGCGCTGCAGTGGGTCGTCCGCGAGATGGACATGCGCTACGACGACCTGGCCGCCTTCGGCTTCCGGCACATCGACGACTTCAACAAGGCGGTCCGGGCGGGGAGCGTCAAGCCGACCGATCTTGTCCGGGGCGGCTCGGGGGGGTCGTCCCCCCCGCACGGCGGAGAGAGCGAGCGCGAGCTCACGCCGTACCCGTACCTGCTGGTCATCGTCGACGAGCTGGCCGACCTGATGATGGTCGCGCCGCGCGACGTCGAGGACTCGATCGTCCGGATCACCCAGCTCGCCCGCGCCGCCGGCATCCACCTGGTGCTGGCCACCCAGCGGCCGAGCACCGACGTGGTCACGGGGCTGATCAAGGCCAACGTGCCCAGCCGGCTGGCCTTCGCGACCTCGTCGATGACCGACTCCCGGGTCATCCTCGACCAGCCCGGCGCCGAGAAGCTGGTCGGCCAGGGCGACGGGCTCTTCCTGCCGATGGGCTCGAGCAAGCCGATCCGGATCCAGGGCGCGTGGGTGACCGAGAACGAGGTCCGCCAGGTCGTCGCGCACGTGACCGAGCAGCTGAAGCCGACCTACCGGCCGGACGTGACCGCCACGCCGGAGGCCTCGACCAAGGTCGCCGAGGACATCGGTGACGACCTCGACCTGGTGGTGCAGGCGGCCGAGCTGATCGTCAACCTGCAGCTCGGCTCCACCTCGATGCTGCAGCGCAAGCTGCGCGTCGGCTTCGCCAAGGCCGGCCGGCTGATGGACATCCTCGAGACCCGCGGCGTCGTCGGCCCCTCCGAGGGCTCCAAGCCGCGCGAGGTGCTGGTCAAGCCCGACGAGATCGACGTCGTGCTGGACAACCTGCGCCTAGGCTGACGCCTCGCCGGCGGCGGTGACGAGCAGGGTCGCGAACGCCGTCGGTACGGGGCCGCTCGCCCAGGCGGCCGTGGCCGCGCGCAGGAGCTCGAGCAGCAGCGGCAGCTCCTGAGGGCTGTCGCGCAGCAGCTGCTCGGCGTCGGTGACCACCAGCAGGTAGGCCGGTCGGTCCAGCCAGCTCAGGTCGGTGAGGCAGTCCCAGAGGGCGTCCCAGTTGCGGCCAAACCACGGCGGAAGGCTCAGCGCCCGTTCGACCTCGGCGAAGAGGCTGGTGCGGTCGAGCGCGCGGTCGGCGCGCAGCCGGACGATCGCGCCACCCGGGTGCTGCTCGCGCCACCGCTCGACGACGCTGGCCGCACGCGCCGGGTCGACCCGCGTCACGGCTGGCGGTGGGTCACCAGCCACCGAGCTGACCCACCTCGGTCACCCGGACGACGGCGGTGCCCTCGGCGTCGCTGGCCGCGAGGTCGACCTCGGCACTGATGCCCCAGTCGTGGTCGCCGGCCGGGTCGTCGAAGATCTGCCGGACCAGCCAGCGGGTCGGCTCCTCGGTGATCAGCAGCAGCGCCGGACCGCGGGCGGCCGCGCCGGTCTGGATCGCGCTGTGCTCGGCGAAGTAGGGCTCCAGGGTCGCCGCCCACTCATCAGCCGAGAGGAACTCGGCGTCCAGCTCGCCGAGGTCCCACCAGCGGCGACGCGCGACCAGCTCGACCCGGCGGAAGAGGGCGTTGCGGACCAGCACGCCGAACGCCCGCCGGTTGGCCGTGACCGGCGGTGTCCGGTCCTCGATCCCGGCCGGGGTGACGGCCGCGACCTCGCCCGGGTTCCGCAGCTGCTCCCACTCCTCGAGCAGGCTCGAGTCGACCTGGCGGACCAGCTCGCCGAGCCACGAGATCAGGTCGGCGACGGCCTCGGTCCGCGCCTCCTCCGGGACGGTCTGCCGCAGCGCCTTGTACGCGTCGGCGAGGTAGCGCAGCACGATGCCTTCGGCGCGCGCGAGGCCGTAGAAGCTGACGTACTCGGTGAAGGTCATGGCCCGCTCGCTCAGGTCACGCGCCACCGACTTCGGCGACGGGGAGCTGTCCAGCACCCACGGGTGGGTCTGCCCGTACGCGTCGTAGGCGATCCGGAGCAGCTCGGCCAACGGCTGGGGATAGGTGATGTCCTCCAGCAGGACCATCCGCTCCTCGTACTCGATCCCCTCGGTCTTCATCTCGGCCACGGCCTCGCCGCGGGCCTTGGACCGCTGCGCGCTGAGGATCGGCCGCGGGTCGTCCAAGGTGGCCTCCAGCACCGAAAGCACGTCGAGGGCGTAGTCGTCGGACTCGCGGTCGAGCAGGTCCAGGCAGGCCAGGGCAAAGGGGGAGAGCGGCTGGTTGAGGGCGAAGTCGGCCTGCAGGTCGACCGTCAGCCGGGCCGTCCGGCCCTGCGCGTCCGGGACGGGCAGCTGTTCCACGATGCCGGACTCCAGCAGCCCGCGATAGATCTGCAGCGCGCGGTGGACGTGCCCCCGGCGACGTCCGGCGGGCTCGTCGTTGTCGGTCAGCAGGTGCCGCATCGCGGCCCAGCAGTCGCCCGGCCGGTTGACCACGTTCAGCAGCATCGCGTGGCTGACCTTGAAGGAGGACTCGAGCGGCTCAGGCTCGGCGTCGACCAGCCGTTCAAAGGTCGGCAGGCCGTAGCCGACCGTACCCTCCGGCGGCTTCTTGCGGACGACCTTCCGGCGCTTCTTCGGGTCGTCCCCGGCCTTGGCGAGCGCCTTCTCGTTGGCCACCACGTGGTCGGGCGCCTGCACGATCACGGTGCCGGACGCGTCGTAGCCGGCCCGGCCTGCCCGACCGCCGATCTGGTGGAACTCCCGCGCGGTGAGCAGCCGCGGCTTGACGCCGTCGTACTTGCTCAGCGAGGTCAGCAGGACCGTCCGGATGGGCACGTTGATGCCCACGCCGAGGGTGTCGGTGCCGCAGATGATCTTGAGCAGACCGGCCTGGGCGAGCAGCTCCACCAGCCGGCGGTACTTCGGCAGCATGCCGGCGTGGTGCACGCCGATCCCGTTGCGGACGAGCCGGGAGAGGATCCTGCCGAAGCCGGCGGTGAACCGGAAGCCGCCGATCAGGTCGGCGATCTGGTCCTTCTCCTCCCGGGTGGTGACCCGCAGGCTGTTCAGCGCCTGCGCCTGCTCGATGGCGGCGGCCCGGCTGAAGTGCACCACGTAGATCGGCGCCTGGTGCGTGGCCAGCCGCTCCTCGATGGTCTCCAGCAGCGTCGAGGTGACGTACTCGTGGTGCAGCGGGACCGGCCGTTCGGTGGAGGTGACGGCGGTGGTCGGCCGACCGGTCCGCCGGGTCAGGTCGTCGACGAAGCGGGTGACGTCGCCGAGCGTGGCCGACATCAGCAGGAACTGGGCTCGCGGCAGCTCGAGCAGCGGGACCTGCCACGCCCAGCCGCGTTCGGGGTCGGCGTAGTAGTGGAACTCATCCATCACCACCATGGCGACGTCGCTGTCGCCGCCCTCGCGCAGGGCCAGGTTGGCCAGGATCTCGGCTGTGCAGCAGATGATCGGGGCGCCCGGGTTGACGCTGGCGTCGCCCGTCATCATGCCGACCTGGTCGACGCCGAAGACCTCGACCGCGGCGAAGAACTTCTCCGAGACCAGCGCCTTGATCGGCGCGGTGTAGAAGGTGCGGGCGGTACTGCCCGAGGCCAACCGGGCCGCCAGCGTCGCGAACTGTGCGGCGGTGGCCACCAGGCTCTTGCCTGAGCCGGTCGGGGTCGACAAGATCACGTTCGAGCCGGACACCAGCTCGATCACCGCCTCGCTCTGCGCGGGGTAGAGCTCGAAGCCGCGGTCGGCCGCCCACCCGGAGAAGGCCTCGAACACCGCGTCCGGCCCTGGGTCGGCGGGGACGAGGTCGGTGAGCAGCGGCATGGCCCCCTGATCGTCCCACCCGGAGGTGGTCAGCGCGGAAACGCGTCCTGGGCGTCCAGCCAGGTGGCGTGGTCGTCGAGGTCGGACACCAGGTGCACCGACCGCGCGGTCTGCAGCACCCGCGCGGTACGGCTTGCCCGTTGGAGCCGGCTGACGGTGGCCTGGTCGTTGATGATCCCGGCACACACCGGCTGCGACCCCGGGGTTCAGCAGAGCGTGGTCTGGTCCTCGTCGTCGGACAGCTGGCCGGGATCGCCGTTGATGTCAACGCGTCGGCCTGAGAGGGCGGCCGCGGCGGTCCTGGAGACCAGGCCGACGAACACCGCGTCGGGCGACTCCTCGTTCTGGCCGCGGGGCGTGACGAGGACGGCCGTGGTGCCGGAGTAGTCGAGGAAGGTGTGCACCTCGTCGCTGCTCGGCAGGTCGCGGAAGTCGAAGGGCACCCGGACAGGGCCGGGCGCGAACTGCACCAGCTCGGCCAGCTCGACCAGAAGCGCGTCCTCGGGCTGCTCGTCGCACCGCGCCTCCGCGGAGGTCCGCGGCCCGACCGACCACCACAGCCCGGGGTCGGTCTCGTCGGTGGCGTCGACAAACCGGGCGACCCGCTCGCTGACCTTCGTCGGGCGTCCGGCCGGCACCGGGATCCGAGCGCGGGCGGTCGTCACGGTCACCGAGCAGGTTGCCTCGGTCTCGGTGATGATCACGCTGAGCACCTCTTCGCTCGCCGTCAGCTGTCGGGCCTGGAAGGTGAACCGCGGCTGGGCCGGCAGCTGGACCGCCGACGTCCACTCCCCGTACGCGCGGACGTACGGGTCGGTCCGCAGCCCGGGCAGCGCGGTCAGACCGACGACGAGGGCGACCGCGGCCAGGCTGGCCAGCACGACGCGGAAGCGCGTCCGGCGGCGGCGGGCGCCGAACCGGCGTTCGACCTCCCGGACCGCGCCCGGCGCAGGGGCCTCCGCGTTCCACAGCGCCTGCTCGATCTCGTACGGCTGCAGCGGCTGTTGGCCAGGTTCGGTCGACGCGTCGGTGGCCGCCTCGGCCTGCTCGAGCGCGCGCTGGATGGCGCTCGGCGACCGGTCGGTGATCCGCGCCAGCTCGGCCAGCGTCAGGTGCTCGCCGTGCCGCAGGACCAGCAGCGTGCGGGCCAGCGGCTCCAGCTGGGCCAGCCGGGCGACGACCGAGGGAGGCTCCGCCGAGCTGGGGTCGGCCGGGTCGGAGGCGACAGGGTCGGTGCGCGCCGCCGACGTCGCGCGGCGACGGAGCACGCGCTGGACCAGCAGGGCTCGGCGCTCCTCGTACCCGTCGTCGTCACCGTGGACCGGTGACCGACGGCTCAGCACGGCGACCTCGCCGAGCAGCTCCGCCGCGCCGTCCGGGCTGCCGGCCACCACGCGCGCGAGTCGGCCCAGCTCGTCGTGCTGATCCTCAGGCACCCGCCACCTCCGCGGTCATCGTAGGTCCCGGGCCGACGAGCGAGGCGCTGCCGAATCGCCGCCCGTACGATCGCTTCCGTGGCGAACGTGCCGAGTGCCGAGCAGGAGCCCGTCTTTCCCTACCGGCTGAGCCGGGTCGGGGTCCTGATGACCCGGGACGCGGGGAACCCCGACGAGGCCGAGGGGGTGCTCAACCCGGGCAGCGGACGCGACCCGGCCGGCACCCTCTTCCTGCTGCCCCGGCTGGTGGCTGCGGGCAACGTCTCCCGGATCGGGCTGGCGGAGGTGCTGGTCACCGCCGGCGTGCCCACCGGAGTCCGACGCCACGGCGTGGTGCTGGCCGCTGACCGCACCTGGGAGCGCGGCGTCGGACACGGCGGTGTGGAGGATCCGCGGATCACGTTCGTGCCCGCGCTCGGCGTGCACGTGATGACCTACGTCGCGTACGGCCCGCTGGGTCCGCGGACCGCCGTGGCCACCTCGACCGACCTGCGGCACTGGACCCGGCACGGTCCGGTCCGCTACGGCTACGACGACAGCCAGGACGTCGACCTCAACCTGTACCCGAACAAGGACACCTCCTTCTTCCCCGAGCCGGTCCTCGCTCCGGACGGCGCGCCCAGCCTGGCCGTGCTGCACCGGCCGACGTGGGACCTGGACGAGGTCGCCCCCGGCCAGGGGGACCGGCCCCCGCCCGGGCTGCCCGACGGGCGCGGCAGCATCTGGATCTCGTTCGTGCCGCTGACCGAGGTGCAGAGTGACCTCAGCGCCCTGGCCCACTGGCGCCAGCACCGCTTCGTCGCCGGCCCCGAGCACCCGTACGAGGCCCTCAAGATCGGCGGCGGGCCGCCACCACGCCGGGTACCGGAGGGTTGGCTGCTGCTGCACCACGGGGTGACCGGCGTGCTGCTGCGGGCGTTCGCGCAGCAGAAGCACGTCCACTACGCCACCGGGGGGCTGATCCTCGACGCCGATCGGCCCTGGCTGGTGGTGACTCGCAGCCGTACGCCGCTGCTGGAGGCCGAGACCGAGGAGGAGCGCTCCGGTACCGTGCCCAACGTGGTCTTCCCCACCGCGATCGAGGAGGTGGCGGGTGTGCCGTACGTCTTCTACGGCATGGCCGACTCCGCGATCGGGGTCGCCAGGCTCGACCGCGTCGGCTGAGTCCGTCGTCGGCCGGGGCCGGGGCCGCGCGGCCACGAGATCTGGCCGACCTCTCTCGATCGGTCATACTGGGTGGGTCATGCCTACCTCCCCGCCCGCCACCCTGCCTGCGCCCCGGTCGGCGGGGGAGCCGCTCGCCGTCCACCTCGTCACGCTGGGCTGCGCGCGCAACGAGGTCGACTCCGAGGAGCTCGCCGCCCGGCTCGAGGACGGGGGCTTCCGGCTGGTGTCGGACCCCGAAGCCGCGGACGCGGTGATGGTCAACACCTGCGGCTTCGTCGAGGCGGCCAAGAAGGACTCGGTCGACACCCTGCTCGCTGCCGCGGACCTCAAGGACGGCGGGCGACCGCAGGCCGTGGTCGCGGTCGGCTGTCTGGCCGAGCGCTACGGGGCGGACCTGGCCGAGTCCCTGCCCGAGGCCGACGCCGTGCTCAGCTTCGACGACTACGCCGACGTGGCCGACCGCCTGCAGTCCATCCTCGGCGGTCACGCCCACACCCCGCACGTCCCGCGCGACCGGCGCCGGCTGCTGCCCGTGTCGCCCACCGCTCGTCGTGCCGCGGTCGCCGGGCACGCCGTCCCGGGCCACGGTCTCGGAACGGGCGCGGTGGTGGGGGCCGAGCTGCCGGCCGGGGTCGCGCCGGCCAGCGGACCGCGGCCGTTGCGCCGCCGGCTCGGCAGCTCACCGACCGCGCCGCTCAAGATCGCCTCGGGCTGTGACCGCCGCTGCACCTTCTGCGCGATCCCGGCCTTCCGCGGCGCCTACGTCTCCCGGACCCCGGCCGAGGTCGTGACCGAGGCGCGCTGGCTCGCCGACTCGGGCGTCCGCGAGCTGTTCCTGGTCAGTGAGAACACCTCCTCCTACGGCAAGGACCTGGGCGACATCCGGGCGTTGGAGAGCCTGCTGCCGCAGCTCGCCGAGATCGACGGGCTGGACTGGATCCGGGTCTCCTACCTGCAGCCTGCCGAGGTGCGGCCCGGTCTCGTCGAGGCCATGGCCAGCACCCCCAAGGTGGTGCCCTACTTCGACCTGTCCTTCCAGCACGCCGCCCCGGCGGTGCTGCGACGGATGCGCCGCTTCGGTGACCCGGACTCCTTCCTGGCGCTGATCGCCTCGATCCGGGCACTGGCGCCGGCGGCGGGCATCCGCAGCAACGTGATCGCCGGCTTCCCGGGCGAGACCGAAGCCGACGTGGCGGTGGTGGCGGACTTCCTGACCGAGGCCGGCCTGGACGCCATCGGGGTGTTCGGCTACTCCGACGAGGACGGCACCGAGGCGGCGGGCCTGGATGCTCAGCTGCCCGTCGAGGTGGTCGAGGAGCGTCGGGTCCTGCTCACCGACCTCGTCGACGAGCTGGTCAGCCAACGGGCCGAGCAGCGGATCGGCGAGACCGTGCAGGTGCTGGTCGAGGAGACCGGGATCGACGGCGTCGTCGGTCGGGCCGCGCACCAGGGTCCCGAGGTGGACGGCACCGTCCGGCTCGACCGCAGCGTGGCCGGGCTCGACGTCGGCTCGCTCAGCATCGGTGACCTGGTCACCGCCACGGTCACGGCCAGTGAGGGCGCCGACCTGGTGGCCACGTACCTGGCGGCTGACCGGCGTCGTCCTCTCGATCGCGGAGCGGGCGGTGGCTGAGCCAGCCGGCTCTGCCGTCGTGCCCGAGACCAGCCCCTGGAACATCCCGAACGCGCTGACCGCCCTGCGGATCGTGCTCGTCCCGGTCTTCGCCTGGATGCTGCTCGCGCACGCCGACGAGTCGGGATGGCGGGTCGGTACGGCGGCGGTCTTCCTCGGCGCGATCCTCACCGACTCCCTCGACGGGCACCTGGCCCGCAAGTACCACTTGGTCACCCGCTTCGGCAAGCTCGCCGACCCGATCGCGGACAAGGCGCTCACCGGGATGGCCTTCATCGGGCTCTCGGTGATCGGTGAGCTCTGGTGGTGGGTCACCATCACGTTCCTGGTCCGCGAGTGGGGGATCACGGTGATGCGGTTCGTCGTCCTCCGCTACGGCGTGATGGCCGCGGGACGTGGCGGCAAGATCAAGACCGTGCTGCAGGCGGTCGCCGTGATGCTCTACCTGCTGCCGCTGCCCGACTGGGCACACCTCGTGGCGCAGGTGGTGATGGCCCTGGCCCTCGTGGTCACCGTGGTCACCGGGATCGACTACGTCCGCGACGCGGTTCGGCTGCGCCGCGGGGCCCCCGCCCGGCCGTGACGGGTGCCGTCGAGGTCCTGGCCGAGCTGCGTCGCCGGGGCCAGACGCTGGCCACGGCCGAGTCCTTGACCGGCGGACTGATCGGCGGCCTGCTGACCGACGTCCCCGGCGCCTCGGCGAGCTACCTCGGGGGCGTGATCACCTACGCCACCCGGCTCAAGGCCACGCTGGCCGACGTGGACGAGGCGGTCCTGACCGAGCTCGGACCGGTCGCCGCACCAACGGCCGCCCAGATGGCGGCCGGGGTGGCCCGGCGCTGCCACGCCGACTGGGGGCTGGCGGTGACCGGGGTGGCCGGCCCCGACCCCCAGGACGGGCATCCGGTCGGCCAGGTATTCGTCGCGGTCGCCCGAGTCGACGGTGAGCCGCAGGTCCGCGAGCTGCACCTGGCGGGGGACCGGACGGCGATCCGCAACCGGACCGCGGCGGCGGCGATCGCCCTGCTCGCCGAAGCCCTCGGAATGGACCGAGCCGGCTCCGGCGTTGAGGCCGTGTGGTGAGACTGAGCGCGGTCGGCTCTGGCTTGTCGGACCGGGTGGGTACAGTTTGGTCATGGAAGAGGAGAATCCGATGAAACCGGTGCTGGTGCGGGAGCTCATCGGGGAGTCCCTGCGCGAGGAGCGAGTGGCGCAAGCCCGTACGCTCCGCGAGGTCTCGAAAGCCGCCCGGGTCTCCCTGGGCTACCTCTCCGAGGTCGAACGCGGCCAGAAGGAAGCTTCGAGCGAGCTGCTCGCCTCCATCTGCGGCGCCCTCGACCTGCCCCTTTCGGTCGTCCTGAACGTGGTCAGCGAAAAGATGGCAATGTACGAGCGGGTCACCACCCTGCCGACCGTCCGCGCGATGACCCAAGCGGCCGCCTGACCCTGTCCCGCGGCCCCGGCCATCCGTTCTGTTCGGGCCGAGCCCTCACGTCCACTTCACATGCTCGGGGGCGACTTCACCTGTGCGCGCGCACCGGTGAAGACGCCCGCGAGCCTGTGAAGTGACGGGCCCACTGGTCGCCGGGGTAAGCCGCTGTTGGCAGCCGAGAGCTCAGGCGGAGGTGACGGGGGGGCGGAGCCGGAGACCCTGGGGGGTCATCCGGAAGCCGGCGGTCTGCAGGGCCTCGCTGACCAGGGTGGAACCGAAGACGTGGCCGCCGTCGGCCCGTTCGACGCTCAGCTTGCCGAGGAGACCACGCTGTACCGAGCTGGCCAGGGCTGTTGCCGCGGGCGCGAGCCGTCGCGGGTCCTCGGTGAACGACAGCAGCGTCTTGCCGCCGCGCTCGACGTAGAAGACGAGACCGCCGTCCACCAGCACGACCAGCGCCCCGGCCTTGCGGCCGGGGCGATGACCCTCACGTTCGGGCCAGGGCAGGGCGGCGCCGTACGGGTTGGCCGCGTCGCAGGCGGCGAGGACCAGCGCCTGCGGCACTTCCGGATCCCGGGAGTGGGAGCGCAGCCGGTCGACCGCACCGCTCAAGGCGAACTGGGCCGCGCCGAGACCCTCGATGAAGTAGCCGCGTCGGCACTGGCCGGTCTCCTCGAGCGCGCTCAGCGCTCGGTACGCGGCCCCGAAGCCGCCCTCACCGTTCTCGGTCATCACGCTGCCCCGGCTGACCACGCCGTAGCGGTCGAGCTGGGCGAAGACGTCAGCCGCCAACCGGTCGGCCGGGGTCCCGCCCTGGCGGACGACCAGCGACCAGCGGCCCGCCGTCGTCGGCGACGCGATCCGCGGCGCTCGCCCGGGACGTCCGAGCCCGCCCCCGGCCAGGCGCGACCGGTGCGTGCGGGCGGTGGGCCGGGTCGGCGGCTTCTTGTGCGCGCCGCCAGCCGACAGTGCGCGTACCGGCGCGAACGTGTCCCCGGTGACCAGACCCGCCCAGACCAGGTCCCAGAGCGCGCCGACCCACTCCGAGCGCTCGGTCAGCGCCTCCCGCGGCAGCAACGCGTCGAAGAAGTAGGCGCCACCACCGGCGAGCGCCTCCAACAGCTCGGTGCTGCGGCCGTGCGCGGGCGCGGAACGCACCGGATGCGGCTCAGCGCCGGCCACGTACCAGCGCACCCAGCCGTCAGCGTCCCCGATCCCGCCGTCGCCGACCCAGAAGACCTCGCCGCTGGCGGTCAGCTCGTCGAGCATCGCCGGCCGGTAGTCGGCGACGCGGGCCGGGAGGATGACCGACTCGACCGCGCTCGCCGGCATGGCGTAGCCCGACAGCTGCTCGAGGGCGCCCAGCACGCCGTCCGTTCCCCGGCTCGACGACCCGACACCCTGCCATTCGGTCAGGAACCGGGCGTACGACACCTGCTCGACCGGCTCGACCTCTTGGCGCAGCAGCGCCAGCGTCCGGCGCTTGACCAGCGCCAGCACCCGGCTGTGGCAGTACTGGCGCCGCTCCTCGCCCGCCTCACCGTCGAGGTCGACGAAGGATCCAGAGACGACCGTCCCCGCCGCCACCAGGGCGTCGCAGGCCTGTTCGACCACCGACCGGCCGAGCCCGTAGCGGGCCGCGACCGTGCCCGCCACAAAGGGCCCGTGGGTCCGGGCCCAGCGCTGGACGAGGTCCTCGATCGGGTGCGCCGAGGCCTCGGTGAAGCTCGCGGCGACGCCGGGCGGTACCGGGATACCCAGCCCGTCGCGCAGCCGGGGCACGTCCTCGGCGACGGCGACCATCGGCACCCCGGCGATCCGCACGTCGACGACCCGCCGGTCGAGCACCAGCTCTTCCAGCGCCGGCTCGGGTTCGAAGTCGGGCGCCGAGCGGAGCCGCAGCTCGGGCCGGCTGAACGGGCCGGCCGTCCGGAGGAGGTCGTAGAGCTGCTCGGTCGTGGTCGCCTGCCGCTCGGCGGTGAGCCACTGCAGGTCGGCCTCGCTGCTGGCGATGACGGCGGCGTCGAGCAGCTGCTTGAGCCCGTCCTTGCCGAGCAGCTCAGCGAGCAGGGTGGCGTCGAGGGACAGGGCCGCAGCGCGCTTCTCGGCCAGCGGGACGTCACCCTCGTAGACGAAGGCGCCGACGTAGCCGAAGAGCAGCGACTTCGCGAACGGGGACGGCTCGGTCGTCTCGACCTCGACCAGCCGGATCGCCCGGGAGGCGATCTGCCGCTGCACCTCCAGCAGCCCGTCGAGGTCGAAGACGTCGGTCAGGCACTCGCGCATCGTCTCGAGCACGATCGGGAAGTCGGGGTACTGCGAGGCGACCGTCAGCAGCTGGGCCGACCGCATCCGCTGCTGCCACAGCGGCGACCGGGACTTCGGGTCGCGCCGCGGCAGCAGCAGGGCGCGCGCCGCACACTCCCGGAACCGGGCCGCGAACAGGGCGGAGCCGCCGACCTCCTCGGTGACGACGGACTCGATCAGGTCGGGGTCGCAGATGATCAGCTCGGCCGTCGGGGGCTCGGACTCGGTGTCGGGGATACGCAGCACCATGCCGTCGTTGGTCGCGGTGGCCTGCACCTCCAGGCCGTACCGCTGCCGAGCGGCGGCCTCGACGGCCAAGGCCCACGGGGTCAGCACGCCGGTGCCGAGGGCGGAGTGCACGCAGACCCGCCAGTCGCCCAGCTCGTCGCGGAAGCGTTCGAAGACGATCGTCTGGTCGGTGGGCAGCGCACCGGTGGCCGAGGACTGCTCGGTCAGGTACGCCACCAGGTTGCGGGCGGCGTACTCGTCGAGCCCGCTCTCCCGCAGCCGCGAGTTCGCCCGGGCGGCCGGCATCGTGCCGACCTCACGGACGAAACCGCCGAACGCCCGGCCGAGCTCGAGCGGTCGGCTGGGGGAGTCGCCCTTCCAGAAGGGCAGTCGCCCCGGGACGCCCGGCGCCGGCGTGACGAGCACCTGGTCGTGGGTGATCTGCTCGACCCGCCAGCTGGTCGTGCCGAGGGTGAAGACGTCGCCGACCCGGGTCTCGTAGACCATCTCCTCGTCGAGCTCGCCGACGCGACGGCCGGGGGAGTGCCGGCCGGACGCGTTGCCCTCGCCGACGATGAAGACGCCGAAGAGCCCCCGGTCGGGGATCGTGCCGCCGGACGTGACCGCCAGTCGCTGAGCGCCGGGGCGAGCCATCAGCAGCCCGGTGTCCCGCTGCCAGACCAGCCGCGGTCGCAGCTCGGCGAAGTCCTCCGACGGATAGCGACCGCTGAGCATGTCGAGGACCGCCTCGAACGCGCTGAACGGCAGGTCGCGGAAGCTGCTGGCGCGGCGGACCAGCGCGTACAGCTCGTCGACCTTGGTCTCCTGGCCCGAGACGATGGCGACGACCTGCTGGGCGAGCACGTCGAGCGGGTTCCGCAGCTCGGCGACCTCCTCGATGGCGCCCCGCCGCATCCGCTCGACGACGACCGAGGACTCGATTAGGTCACCGCGGTGGTTCGGGAAGAACACCCCGCGCGAGGTGGCGCCGACCTGGTGGCCTGCGCGGCCGACCCGCTGCAGGCCGCTGGCGACCGACGGCGGGGACGCGACCTGCACCACCACGTCGACGGCGCCCATGTCGATGCCGAGCTCGAGCGACGAGGTCGCCACCACGCATGGGAGCATCCCGGACTTGAGGTCCGACTCGATCTGCGCCCGCTGTTCCTTGCTCACCGAGCCGTGGTGCGCGCGCGCGATCACCGGTGATGCCGTTCCGTCGTGACCGGAGGAGGCGCCGGACTGCGCCATCACCTCGGCGGGCGGTCCGGACGGCGTCGACTGGTCCTCGACAAGCTCACCGAGCCGCTCGGCGTGCAGCTCGTTGAGGTGGGAGGTCAGCCGCTCGCCGAGCCGACGGGAGTTGACGAAGACGATCGTCGAGCGGTGGGCGCTGATCAGGTCGAGGATCTTGTTCTCCACGTGCGGCCAGATCGAGGGTGCGCGGGTGGGTGCCCGCTCGTCCTCGAGCGAGGCCGGTGGGCTCGACGCCGAAGCCCCGAGGTCGCTCATGTCCTCCACCGGCACGACGATCTGCAGGTCCCACGACTTCTCGGCCGGCGGCGCCACGACCTGGACGGGGTGCGGTCCGCCGAGATAGGCCGCCACCCGCTCGGGCGGCCGGACGGTCGCCGACAGCCCGATCCGCTGCAGCGGCTGGTGCGGAGCGTCTGGGGTGGCCGACTCCGCGGTCAGCGCCTCCAGGCGCTCCATCGACAACGCCAGGTGGGCGCCGCGCTTGGTGCCGGCGAGCGCGTGCACCTCATCGACGATCACGGTCTGGACCGAGCGCAGCACGTCACGCGCGTTCGAGGTCAGCATCAGGAACAACGACTCGGGAGTGGTGATGAGAATGTCCGGCGGGCGGGTGGCGATCGCCCGGCGTTCGGCCGGGCTGGTGTCCCCAGACCGCACCCCGACGGTCACGTTCGGGGGTGTCTGGTCCAGCCGCAGCGCCGTCTGGGTGATTCCGGCCAGGGGTGCGCGCAGGTTGCGCTCGACGTCGACAGCCAGCGCCTTGAGCGGTGACACGTAGAGCACGCGGCACCGCTCCTTCGGCGCGGGAGGTGCCGACCGGGTGAGGTCGTCCAGCGCCCACAAGAACGCAGCCAGCGTCTTGCCAGAGCCCGTCGGAGCGATGACCAGGGCGTTCGCGCCCGCGGCGACGGCTCGCCACGCGCCGGCCTGCGCCGCCGTCGGGCGCGCGAAGACCTCCCGGAACCACGTGGCGGTGGCGGGGGAGAAGACTTCGAGGACGTCGAGCGGCACGTTGCCCATACTGCCTGGCGGCTCCGACAGTTTTCCTCCGCACGCGAGCCCGGCCCGCCGGGTAGGCTGCCTCGCGCCTCGCGAACCGGGGTGTTGGTGACCAGACGGAGCGACGAGGGCGGGTGGAGTGAAGGAGACCGAGCTCTGGCTGCGCCTGCAGCAGCACCTGGGTGCGGGCTACTACCGGGTCTGGGCGGCCGAGTACAACCTGGCTGACCTCCAGGACCGGACGGTGGCTCAGGCCGTGGCCGACGGCGTGCCCGCCAAGACCGTCTGGCGTGCCGTCTGGGCGGCGCTCGAGCTACCGCCGCGCGAACGCTGACCCTCTTTCGACCCTGGCGGCGTGTCGGGATGTGCTTCGAACACCTGTTCGGTAAGTTGTCCACCGGGTTGGACGTGCAGCTCGGTTGTCCACAGCGGGTCGCAGTTCCGCACGATTGTCAGTGCGCCTCCTTAGAGTCCCTGCACAGACGGAACGACACAAGACGCCCGGACGGGTGAGGGAAGGACATGATGACGACCAACGACCGCGAGAAGGCACTGGAGACAGCTCTCGCCCAGATCGACAAGCAGTACGGCAAGGGGTCGGTGATGCGGCTCGGTGACGAGGTCCGCGCCCCGCTGGAGGTGATCCCCACGGGATCCATCGCCCTCGACGTCGCCCTCGGCATCGGTGGCCTGCCCCGCGGTCGGGTGATCGAGATCTACGGCCCGGAGTCCAGCGGTAAGACCACGGTGGCGCTGCACGCCATTGCCAACGCCCAGGCGGCCGGAGGCATCTGCGCCTTCATCGACGCCGAGCACGCCCTCGACCCCGACTACGCCGCCAAGCTGGGCGTCGACACCGACTCGCTGCTGGTCAGCCAGCCCGACAACGGTGAGCAGGCCCTCGAGATCGCCGACATGCTGGTCCGGTCTGGTGCGATCACGCTGATCGTCATCGACTCCGTCGCGGCCCTCACACCGCGCGCCGAGATCGAGGGCGAGATGGGCGACAGCCACGTCGGTCTGCAGGCCCGGCTGATGAGCCAGGCGCTGCGCAAGATGACCGGCGCCCTGAGCAACTCCAACACCACCGCGATCTTCATCAACCAGCTGCGCGAGAAGATCGGCGTGATGTTCGGCTCCCCCGAGACCACCACGGGTGGCAAGGCGCTCAAGTTCTACGCCTCCATGCGGCTCGACATCCGCCGGATCGAGACGCTGAAGGACGGCCAGGAGATGGTCGGCAACCGGACCCGGGTCAAGGTCGTGAAAAACAAGGTGGCCCCGCCGTTCAAGCAGGCGGAGTTCGACATCCTCTACGGCCACGGCATCAGCCGCGAAGGCAGCCTGATCGACCTCGGCGTGGACGCCGGCATCGTCCGCAAGGCCGGCGCCTGGTTCACCTACGACGCCGACCAGCTGGGCCAGGGCCGGGAGAACGCTCGGACCTACCTCCGGAACAACCCAGACCTCGCCGACGAGCTGGAGAAGAAGATCAAGGAAAAGCTGGGCATCGGTCCGCAGCTGGACACCCCGGCCGGGGTCGACCCGGTGACGGGTGAGGTGGAGTTCTAGGCCTTGGCTGAGGACGGCTCCGGCGTGGGGGTGGCGGGCCACGGCGACGACGATGCGGTATCGGCCGCGCGGCAGTGGCTCGCCCGCCAGGGGCTGCCCGTGCCGGAGCGGGACTCGGTTGGCTCTGCTGGCGTGCCCGAGGCCGAGGAGAGCGCGGGTGCGGGTCGGGGCGACCTGGCGCAGTCTCAACCTGTACCCGAGAGCCAGCGTGGCGCAGGGTCGAGGCGGCGGTCCCGGGAGCCGTCCGGCTCGGACGACGCGGACGCCGATCCGGTGGCGGTAGCGCGGGGGATCGTGCTGCGCAAGCTGGCTGCTCAGGCGCGGACGCGGCACGAGCTGACCAAGGCGCTGGCCGTGCGAGATGTATCTGAGGAAGTGGCACGTGACGTCCTGGACCGGTTCCAGGAGGTCGGCCTGGTCGATGACGTCACGTTCGCCCACGACTGGGTCGAGTCGCGGCAACAGCGCCGGCACCTGTCGAGCTCGGCGCTGCGGCGTGAGCTGCAGACCAAGGGCGTGGACCGCGACACCATCGACGCTGCCGTGGCTCAGGTGGACGGCGACGACGAGCTGGTTGCGGCCCGTGCGCTCGCGGAAAAGAAGCTCCGCTCGGTGAGCGGGCTGCCTCGCGAAGTGCAGTACCGCCGGCTGGCCGGGGCGTTGGCTCGGCGCGGTTTCAGCGGTGGGGTGACGGCCGCCGTCATCGGGCCGCTGCTCGACGGCCGTGAGGACTGATCGGGCAGCTCCGGCGCAATTCCGCACACCTTGTCTGTGCTTGACCACAGTGGGCCGCGACCATACTCTTCTAGACGAGGTTTCGGCAGTCCTGTTCGATCTTGATATGTGAATCGTCAACTGATGCGTTGAATGTTTAAAGACTTGTGTTGTTGCACAGTGAATTCGCCTGTTCTGACCACCTGATGTTCCGGACGCTGGTCCGTTTCACCGCGTGACCCCCTCGACGGGCGCGACCGCACGGCCTGAAGCCTCTTGAGTGCACGCGGGAGCGTGTGGACGGGAGTGCGCCATGAATGCAGGTCTGCTGCTGGTGCTGGTCATCGCCGCTGTGATCGTCCTAGGCTTGGTGATCACGGCGGTGGTACTGCTGAGCCGCCGTGGTCGAGGCTCGTCCGGTGTCCGCTCCGGGTCCACGGCGGCAGTGCATCCCATCCAGACGGTGCAGCCGATCGACACGTCGCAGCTCATCACCAGCCCCCTTTCGGGCTTCAGCCCGGACCCAGTCCCCCGCACGGCGTCGGCGGCCCCACGTGGCTCGTCGGGGGCCGACGAGGAGCTCATCAGCCGCCGAGCCGAGCTCGACGCCACCGCCGAGGAGCTCGCGGCGCTTCGGGAGCGCACGACGACCGAGTACCGCGATCTTCAGGTCAAGGCCGACGCACTGATGGCCACGGCTCAGACAGCTCGCGCTGAGGCCGACGAGGAAGCCCGAGCCCGCCGGACCGAGCTCAGGGACCAGCGCGTGGACCTCGAACGACGTGAGCAGCGACTCTCTGACCGGGAGGAGCGACTTGATGCTGAGGCCCGGAGTCTGGAGGAGCGGGCCCGGCACGTCGACGAGATCAAGGCGCAGCTCAAGGCTCAGCGTCAGGCTCTGGTCGAGGTTGAGGTTGAGCAGCGCCAGGTGCTTGAGCGGGTGGCCGGACTGACCGCCGAACAGGCGAAGGCCGAGATCGTCACCGCGGTCGAGCACGAGGCCAAGCGGCAGGCGGTGCTCGTGGCCCGCGACATCGAGCGGCAGGCCACCCGCGAGGCAGACGCGAAGGCCCGGACGATCGTCGTCGGCGCGATCCAGCGAGTGGCCTCGGAGCAGACGTCAGAGTCGGTGGTCTCGGCGGTGCACCTGCCCGGCGACGACATGAAGGGTCGGATCATCGGCCGCGAGGGTCGCAACATCCGGGCCTTCGAGCAGGTCACCGGGGTCAACGTGATGATCGACGACACCCCTGAGTCGGTCCTGCTGTCCAGCTTTGACCCGGTCCGCCGGGAGACGGCCCGAATGACCCTGTCCGAGCTGGTCAAGGACGGTCGCATCCACCCGCAGCGGATCGAGGAGGTGCACGAGCGCAGCAAGGCTGCCATCGAGCAGCAGTGTCTCCGCGCGGCGGAGGACGCCTTGGCCGAGGTCGGGATCTCCGACCTGCACCCGGCACTGGTCCCGATCCTCGGCACCCTCCGCTACCGCACCTCCTACGGCCAGAACGTGCTCAAGCACCTCATCGAGAGCGCCCACATCGCCGGCCTGATGGCCGCCGAGATGCAGCTCGACATCGCGCAGTGCAAGCGGTCGGCGTTCCTGCACGACATCGGCAAGGCCCTGACCCACGAAGTCGAGGGGTCGCACGCGATCATCGGCGCCGACCTGGCCCGTAAGTACGGGGAACACCCCGACGTGGTGCACGCCATCGAGGCCCACCACAACGAGGTCGAGGTGCGTACCGTCGAGGCGATCCTCACCCAGGCGGCGGACGCGATCAGCGGCAGCCGACCCGGTGCCCGCCGGGAGAGCATCGAGGCGTACGTGCAGCGGCTCGAACGGCTCGAGGAGATCGCCGGTGCCCGCGACGGCGTCGAGAAGGTCTTTGCGATGCAGGCGGGCCGCGAGCTCCGGGTGATGGTGATCCCCGACGTGGTCGACGACATCGAGGCCCAGGTGCTGGCGCGCGACATCGCCAAGCAGATCGAGGAGGAGCTCACCTACCCCGGCCAGATCCGCGTCACCGTCGTCCGGGAGTCGCGCGCGACCGAGACCGCCCGCTGACCCAGGCTCCAGCGACCACCCGCTGGTAGGTTCCGCACGTGTCCTTCGACCCCGTTCAGTTCCGGCCCGCTCAGATCCGGCCCGACTTTCCGGCCCTGGCCGCTGGCCTCGCTCACTTCGACTCCCCGGGCGGCACCCAGACGCCGACGCCGGTGATCGAGGCGATCAGCCGGGCGCTGGCCGAGCCGCTGGCCAACCGCGGGCACGGCAACCAGGCGCAACGCAACGCCGAGACCATCGTCGTCGAAGCCCGGGCCGCGGTGGCCGACCTTGTCGCCGGCCGTCCCGAGGGGGTGGTCTTCGGGCGTAGCGCCACGTCCTTGACCTTCGACTTCGCCCGTACGCTGGCCGCCACCTGGTCGCCAGGGGACGAGGTGGTGGTGAGCCGGCTCGACCATGACGCGAACATCCGGCCCTGGGTGCTCGCCGCCGAGGAACGCGGAGCCGTGGTCCGCTGGGTCGACTTCGACCCCACCACCGCTGAGCTCGACCCCGCGCGGGTCGCCGACGTGCTCACCGACCGCACCCGGCTGGTCGCCTTGACCGCCGCCAGCAACCTGTTGGGCACCAAGCCCGACGTCGCGGCGGTGGCCGCTGCCGTGCACACGGCTGGCGCCCTGTTCTGGGTGGACGGCGTGCACTACGCGGCCCACGCGGTGGTCGACCTCGCTGCCCTCGGCTGCGACTTCTTCGTCTGTTCGCCGTACAAGTTCTGTGGTCCCCACCACGGCATCCTGGTCGCCGACCCGGCGCTGCTGGCGACCCTGCACCCGGCCAAGCTGCTGCCCTCCGCTGACGTCGTGCCGGAGCGGTTCGAGCTGGGCACCCTACCGTACGAGCTGCTGGCCGGCGCGACCGCGGCCGTGGACTACCTCGCCCAGCTGGCCCCCTCCGGGGAGAGCCGGCGCGAGCACCTGCAGGCGTCCCTGGCCGCCGTCGAGCAGCAGGAGGACCGGCTGACCGGTCGGCTGGAGCAGGCGCTGGCCGACCTCGGTGCGACCGTCTACAGCCGAGCGCGGCACCGGACGTCGACCCTGCTCTTCGACCTGCCGGGCACCCCCGCTGCGGTGGTGGCCGAGCGGCTCGCCGCCGTCGGGGTCAACGCCCCCGCCGGGCACTTCTACGCGATCGAGGCCTCGCGGCACCTCGGGCTAGGCGACCGGGGAGCCGTCCGGGTGGGGCTGGCTCCGTATACCGACGACGACGACGTGGACCGCCTGGTCGCCGGACTGTCGGCGCTCTCGTAGTCGGCCTGGGTCTCCACGCCGACCCGCGTCAGCGGCTCCACGCCTCGGAGCCTCGCCTCGTCCGCGCTCCTACGCCGCACCATGGTCGGCCCGAGGGTCACGTTCTCGAGCACCGTCTCCTGCGCGGACAGGTTGAAAAGCCAGAAACACCACCCCGACGACGGCCAGCAGCCTTGTGCTCAGGAGAAAGACCGATTCTTGGCCGCTCGCCACGTGATGACGGAGGCAGTGGTTGGGATTTACTGGCCCGTCACACCCCAGCGCCCGGTGTAGCTCTTGCCGGGTGCGAGCACGATCATGCCCTCGTGGGTGGGGCCCGGGTTGAACGCGTCCGGGCCGCACGTCATCGGTTCGACGGCGATCGAGAGGTTGCGGAAGCTCTCGCCGGTGAAGATCTGGATCCAGGTCATCGTCGAGTCGCCCCAGAGCTCGGCCTGCCGATCACCGAGGGCGAGCCTGACCCGCCAGCGTCCGTCCTCGTCCCGCTCGAGGTCGGTGTAGGCGGTGTCCAGGTTCGTCGGGCCGAGCGGCGCGCCGCTGCGCAGGTCCTCGGGCAGCCCGTCGACCGGGGAGACGCGGACGGGTAGCAACCGGTCGTCGACCTCCAGGTACGAGGCCGCCGGCACCGTGATCGAGACGTCGTCGACGGTCTCCTCGCCGACAGTGAGGTAGGGGTGGCTGGCGTAGCCGAAGGGCACGTCGGTGGAGCCGATGTTCGTCGCCCGGACGGTGACCTGCAGACCGCGCTCGCTCACCTGGTGGGTGACGGTCGCCTCGATCGTGCCGGGCCAGCCCGACTGCGGATAGATCCGCACCCGCTGGGTGATCGCGTCCGCCGCCTGCTCGGTGACCGTCCACACGACGTGCCGGGCGAGTCCGTGGATCGCGTTGTGCCGTTTCGGCTCGGTCAGGGCCAGCTGCTGGGTGGTGCCGTCGAAGGGGTAGCGGCCGTCGCGGATCCGGTTCGGCCAGGGCAGCAGCTGCATCCCGCGGCCGCCCTTGATCACCTCGTGGGCCTCGAAACCCCGGACGACGTGGCGGCCCTCGACGGTGTAGGTCCGTAAGGTGGCGCCCACCTCGGTGATGACGGCGCGGTGCTCGCCGGAGACGATCTCGTACTGCTCACCCGTGGGGTTGGTCACGAGTCAGGACTCTATGCTGCAGCTTCCTCGGCTGGTCCAGCGGTGGCCGGCCGTTAGGCTGGTCCGCGTCATGACAACCCTCGTATCCCCTTCCGCCCTCAGCGCGGCTCCCGTGGAGGGCCGGACGTACCAGATCCGCACCCACGGCTGCCAGATGAACGTCCACGACTCCGAACGGCTGGCCGGGCTGCTCGAGACGGCGGGCTACCGACCGGCTGAGGACGGCGCCGCCGCTGACGTGGTCGTGTTCAACACCTGTGCGGTGCGGGAGAACGCCGACAACAAGCTCTACGGCAGCCTCGGTCATCTGTTGGCGACCAAGAACACGACGCCCGGCATGCAGATCGCCGTCGGCGGCTGCCTGGCCCAGAAGGACCGCGGCGACATCGTCCGCCGCGCCCCGTGGGTCGACGTGGTCTTCGGTACCCACAACATCGGGTCGCTACCGGTGCTGCTCGAGCGAGCGCGGATCGAGCGCGAGGCCCAGGTCGAGATCGAGGAGGCGCTGCAGACCTTCCCGTCCAACCTGCCCACGCGACGGGAGTCCCCCTATGCCGCCTGGGTGTCGGTCAGCGTCGGCTGCAACAACACCTGCACCTTCTGCATCGTTCCGTCGCTGCGGGGCCGGGAGACCGACCGGCGACCGGGCGACGTCCTGGCCGAGATCGAGATGCTGGTGGCCGAGGGCGTGCAGGAGGTGACGCTGCTGGGTCAGAACGTCAACGCCTACGGGGTGGAGTTCGGCGACCGGGCCGCTTTCGCCAAGCTATTGCGTGCCTGCGGGCAGGTCGAGGGCCTGGAACGGGTGCGGTTCACCTCACCGCACCCCAAGGACTTCACCGACGACGTGATCGCGGCCATGGCGGAGACGCCGAACGTGATGCCGCAGCTGCACATGCCCCTGCAGTCCGGGTCGGACGCGGTGCTCCGCGCGATGCGCCGTTCCTACCGCAGCGAGCGCTACCTGGCGATCCTGGACCGGGTCCGGGCCGCGATGCCGCACGCCGCGATCACCACCGACATCATCGTGGGCTTCCCGGGTGAGACCGAGGCCGACTTCCAGGCCACCCTGGACGTCGCCGCCGCCTCCCGCTTTGCCGCGGCCTTCACCTTCCAGTACTCGATCCGCGCGGGCACGCCCGCGGCCACCATGCCCGACCAGGTGCCCAAGCCGGTCGTGCAGGAGCGTTACGAACGGCTGACCACGCTGGTCAAGGAGATGGCCTGGCAGGAGAACCGGCGGCTGGTCGGCACCGAGGTCGAGGTGATGTTCGCCGACGGCGAGGGCCGGAAGGACGCCGCGACCGCGCGGATGTCGGGCCGGGCCCGGGACAACCGGCTGGTGCACGTCGCCGTCCCGGAGGACCCGGCGCTGCGGCCTCGGCCTGGGGACCTGGCTCAGACCACGATCACCTACGCCGCCCCGCACCACCTGAACGCCGACGGCGGTCTGGCCGGCCTGCGCCGGACGCGTGGCGGGGACGCCTGGGAGGGTCGCCGGGCCATGCCCACGCGAGCGGCGGTCGGACTGGGCCTGCCGTCGGTCGGCGTCCCGGCTCCGCTGGCTCCGGCCGCCGCCTGCCAGACGGGCTGAGCGCCCGCCCGGCAGGGGCAGCGGGCGGGTCAGGCCGGCGGGTGGTCGCGGCGCAGGACGTCGTCGAGACGCTCCTTCGCGGCGCCGACGCCCTTGTCGATCTGCTCGGTGTGCTTGTTGCCGGTGCGCTCGTCCGCCACGTCGGCCAGCTTGTCGAGGGCTGAGCTGACCTGGTCGGGGTGAGCGCTCAGGGCGTCCTTGGCCTTGTCGAAGATGCCCATGCGGGACCGCCTCTCGTCGTCGTGCTGATGGGTGCCGGGGGACGGACCCCACTACTTTGCCCTCTGCCGGCCGTCGGGGCAAGATCCACCAGCACGTGCTGGCCGCTGCCGGGGTGGGCGAGACTGGGTCCCGTGACCGTGGTGCTGGTGGGTCCGACGGCCGTCGGCAAGTCGACCCTTGCCGTCCGGCTCGCCCAGCGCTACGCGGCTGCAGGGCAGCCGGCGGAGGTGGTGAACGCCGACTCGATGCTGGTCTACCGCGGCATGGACATCGGGACAGCCAAGCCCTCCGCAGCCGAGCGCGCCGGCGTCCCGCACCACCTGCTGGACGTCCTCGACCCGCACCAGACGGCGACCGTCGCGCAGTTCCAGGTGCTCGCCCGCGCCGCGATCGCGGACTGCCGAGCGCGCGGGGTGGTGCCGGTGGTGGTCGGCGGCTCCGCGCTCTACGTCCGGGCGGTCGTCGACGACTTCTCCTTCCCCGGCACCGACGCGGCCGCCCGCGGCCGGCTCGAGGATGAGCTCGCGGCGTCCGGGTCGGAAGCGCTGCACGCGCGGCTGAGGGCGGTGGACCCGGTGGCGGCAGCCCGGATCGAGCCCGCGAACGGTCGCCGGATCGTCCGGGCGCTGGAGGTGATCGCGCTGACCGGCCGACCGTACGCGGCGAGGCTGCCCGCTCACCGCTACCTGCTGCCCGACGTGGTCCAGGTGGGGCTCCGGATCGCCCGTCCCGCTCTCGACGCCCGGATCGCCGCGCGGGTGGCGGCGATGTGGGAGGCCGGCTTCGTCGGCGAGGTCCAGCGGCTGGCCGCTCAGCGCCCCGGGCTGCGCGACGGGGTGACGGCGTCTCGGGCGCTCGGCTACCGCCAGCTGCTCGCTCACCTCGACGGCGAGCTGAGCGATGAGGAGGCGCAGCAGCAGACGGTGGCCGGCACCCGACGGTTTGCCCGCCGTCAGGACGGCTGGTTCCGCCCCGACGCCCGGATCCGGTGGCTGGACTGGGACCGGTCCGACCTGGTCGAGGCGGCGTACGCGCTCGCCGGACCCCAGGGGGACGGCATCGGCGCCGCGGACGGCGCCCGGGCAACCTCGTCGGCGATGGGAGACTGAACCCATGCGCAGATGGTCCTTCACCAAGGGGCACGGGACCGAGAACGACTTCGTCGTGCTGCTGGACCGGGACGCGGCGCTGCACATCGGCCCCGCCGAGGTCCGCTACCTGTGCGACCGCCGAGCCGGCCTCGGAGCCGACGGACTGCTGCGTGCCGTCGCGGTCCGGCACATGCAGGACGAGGTCGGGGGGCCCGGCTGGGACGGCGACGGCTCGACCTGGTTCATGGACTACCGCAACGCCGACGGCTCGGTCGCCGAGATGTGCGGCAACGGGTTGCGCGTCTTTGCGCGTTTCCTGTTCGACGCCGACCTGGCGTCTGGACCGACGGTCGCCATCGCCACCCGGGCCGGGATGCAGCAGGCGACGGCGCTCAGCGACGGCCGCATCCGCGTCTCGATGGGGCCGGTCACGGTGGGCGCGGCCGAGGCGACGGTGACGGTCAGCACCGCTGACGGTGAGACCTTCGCGGCCCTGCCGGCCGACGTCGGCAACCCCCATGCGGTGAGCTTCGTGGACGATCCGGCCCGGCTGGACCTGCACGCTGCGCCGCGCTACCCGGCCGAGACGTTCCCGGACGGGGTCAACCTCGAGTTCGTCCGCGAGCTCGGGCCGCGGCACCTGCAGCTGCGGGTGCACGAGCGCGGCGTGGGGGAGACCCGGTCCTGTGGCACCGGCACCGTCGCCGCTGCGGCCGCGAGCCGGGTCCACACGGCGGACACGACCCCGCTGCCGGTCACCTATCGTGTCGATGTGCCTGGGGGATCGGTCGAGGTCGAGCTCGCCGACGACCAGGCCTATCTCACCGGGCCGGCGGTGCTCGTCGCCTCCGGCCAGGTGACCGTGCCCGAGGAGGGGTAGATGGCTGTACTGGACACGTTCTCACTCGCCGGCCAGGTGTCGGTGGTGACCGGGGCGAACCGCGGCATCGGCCGGGCGCTGGTGACCGCGCTCGCCGAGGCGGGCAGCGACATCGTGCTGCTCGTCCGTGACGCGGCCGCTGCGGCCGGCGCCTTGGCCGAGGTCGAGGCGCTCGGCGTGCGGGGGGCCGTGGTGACCGCCGACGTCACCGACCTCGAGGAGGTCAACCGGGCCGCTGCCGACGCGGTCGCCGCCTTCGGGCACGTCGACGTGCTGGTCAACAACGCCGGTACCTGCGTCCACCGGCCGGCGCTGGAGGTCACCCCCCAGGAGTGGCAGACGGTGCTGGACGTGAACGTGACGGGGGTCTGGAACTGCGCCCAGGCGTTCGGTCGGGTCATGGTCGCCCAGGGCAGCGGGGCGATCGTCAACATCGGCTCGATCTCGGCGATGATCGTCAACCGCCCCCAGCACCAGCCGGGCTACAACGCCTCCAAGGCCGCCGTGCACCAGCTGACCCGGTCGTTGGCCGCGGAGTGGGCCCCCTCCGGCGTACGCGTGAACGCGCTCGCTCCGGGCTACATCAAGACGGAGATGGCGCCGGTCGACAATCCCGAGTTCCGCCGGAACTGGATCGAGGACGCGCCCATGCAGCGCTACGCGATGCCGGCCGAGCTCGGCCCCAGCGTGGTCTTCCTGGCTTCGGCCGCCTCCTCGTTCATGACCGGTGAGGTGCTGGTCATCGACGGCGGGTACACGCTGTTCTGAGCCCGGACCGCCTCGGCCCGAGGACCAAAACGGCTGGCCGGGTCTTGGCGGTGCATGAGAGCCTGGACAGAACATGACAGCTCCTGAGCCCACGGCCGCACGCCCCACCGACGAGACGGGCGACGACCTGTTGATCGAACGGCTGGACCCTCGGGAGCACCCGGAGTTCACCCGCGCCGGTCGAGCGGCCGCCGCGTCGGCCTCGGACGCCCCCGACGACGACCACTACGACGGTGACCAGCAAGACCTCGCCGACCGGATCTCCCTACGCCGGGTGGCGGGCATGTCCACCGAGCTCGCGGACATCAGCGAGGTCGAGTACCGCCAGCTGCTGCTCGAACGGGTCGTCCTGGTCAGCGTCTGGGCCACCGGCACTGCCCAGGACGCCGAGAACTCCCTCGCCGAGCTCAAGCTGCTCGCCGAGACCGCTGGGTCGCAGATCCTCGAGGGCCTGATCCAGCGCCGCGGCCGGCCCGACCCTGCCACCTACATCGGCAGCGGCAAGGTCGAGGAGCTGCGCGAGGTCGTGGTGGCGACCGGGGCCGACACCGTGATCTGCGACGGCGAGCTGAGCCCGGCCCAGCTGCGCAACCTCGAGGACAAGGTCAAGGTCAAGGTGATCGACCGGACGGCCCTGATCCTCGACATCTTTGCTGCTCACGCCCAAAGCGCCGAGGGCAAGGCGCAGGTCGAGCTGGCCCAGCTCAACTACCTCAAGCAACGGCTCCGCGGCTGGGGTGGCAACCTGTCGCGGCAGGTAGGTGGCCGCGCGGCCGGTGGCGCCGGAATCGGTGGCCGCGGACCTGGTGAGACCAAGATCGAGACCGACCGCCGACGGATCAACAGCCGGATCGCCAAGCTGCGCGCCACGCTGCGCGAGATGGACGGCACGCGCGAGACCAAGCGGGCCGAACGCCGCCGGCACGAGGTGCCTTCGGTCGCTATCGTCGGCTACACCAACGCCGGCAAGTCCAGCCTGCTGAACCGGCTCACCGGGGCGGGCGTGCTCGTCGAGGACGCCCTCTTCGCCACCCTCGACCCGACCACGCGGCGCAGCACCACCGCCGACGGTCGCGTCTACACCCTCACCGACACCGTCGGCTTCGTCCGGCACCTGCCGCACGACCTGATCGAGGCCTTCGCCTCCACGCTGGAGGAGTCGGCCCAGGCCGACCTGCTCGTGCACGTCGTCGACGCCTCCGACCCCGACCCCGACGGCCAGATCAGTGCGGTCCGCGCCGTGCTCGCCGACATCGGGGCCGGAGACGTCCCGGAGCAGATCGTGCTGAACAAGGCCGACGCCGCCGACCCGGCCGTGCTGACCACGCTACGCACCACCTACCCGGGAGCGGTGACCGCGTCCGCCCGGACCGGCCAGGGCCTCGACGAGGTCCGCGCGGTCGTCGAGAGCCGGTTGCCGCGGCCGGAGGTGTCGGTGCGGGTGCTGCTGCCCTACGAGCGAGGCGACCTGCTCAACCGCATCCACCAGGCGGGGGAGATCACCACCCTGGAGCACACCGGGACGGGCACGCTGGTCACCGCCCGCGTCCAGGGCTCGCTCGCCGGCGACCTCGCCCCGTACGCGCTCGCCGCCACCAGCTGACGCGTCCTGAGCTTGGTTGGCCTCGAAGAGGTTGCGCTTCGCTCAAGGGCCCGTCCCTGTCCACAGGGCTGGCGGCCCCGTCACGCTGTCCACAGCGAGGCTCGTCAGCCGGGCGGCGCGGGCCGCCGACGTTAGAGTTCTGAGGTGAGTCCCGCCCCCGCCACGAAGCCCGCGACCGGGCACCGCGACGTCCTGGTGGCGGCGGTCCAGGCGATCGGCGGGTCCGAACGGCCCGGTCAGGTCGCGATGGCCGATGCGGTCGACGACGCCCTGACCACGGGCCGGCACCTGCTGGTCCAGGCCGGGACGGGCACCGGTAAGTCGCTGGGCTACCTGGCGCCGATCCTGGTCCGGCTGGCCCGTGGCCGGGAGCGGATCGTGGTGGCCACGGCGACGCTGGCGCTGCAGTCGCAGCTGGCGGACAACGACATCCCGGCCGCTCTGGACGCCGTCGAGTCCGTCACCGGGATCCGGCCGAGCCACGCGATCCTCAAGGGCCGGACCAACTACGCCTGCCTGCTGCGCGTCCGCGACGGCGGTACCGGGGACCAGAGCACCCTCATCTCCGCCGCTGAGCTCCGCGAGACGATCGCCGGCTCACCGCTGGCCACCCCCGAGTCGGCGCTCGGCGCCGAGGTGGTGACCCTGCGGGAGTGGGTCGAGTCCGAGGCGGCCTCTGGTGGCGTCGCCGACCGGGACAAGGCACCCTCGCACACCGAGCGGGGCTGGCAGCAGGTGTCGATCCCGGCACGGGAATGCCTCGGCGTCCAGCGCTGCCCGTACGGTGACGCGTGCCTGGTGGAGAAGTCGCGTGAGGTGGCGCGGGCCGCTGACCTGGTCGTGACCAACCACGCGTTGCTCGCCATCAACGCGATGCACGGTGGCACCGCGCTGCCCGAGCACTCGGCGGTGGTCATCGACGAGGCCCACGAGCTCGTCGCCCGGGTCACCGGGGCCGCTTCCGCCGAGCTGTCGCCGCCACAGATCGAGCGGGTCGCCCGCCGCGCCCTCACTCACCTCGACGACGACACCGGCCTGGCGCTGCTCGAGTCGGCCGATACGCTGCGGAACGCCCTCGACGCGACCCCGCTGGAGCGGGTCGAGGATCCCGACTCCGCCTTCGTCACAGCCTGCGCCGCCGTCCGGGCCGCGGCTCGTGCCGCCGTGACGGCGCTGACCGGGACGGCCGAGGGGCAGGACCCGGACCGGCGTCAGGCGGCGGCGGCGGTCAAGGAGATCCTCGACGTCGCTGAGCGGATGGCGGGACTCCACGCGACCGACGTCGTCTGGGTCACGGAGCGGGAGCGGTTCGGCCGCGAGGCCCGGGTCGCACCGCTGACCGTGGCCGGGCTGATGCGCGGCAGCGTCTTCGGCGAGCACACGGCCATCCTCACCTCGGCCACCCTCAAGCTCGGGGGCGACTTCGACCAGGTGGCCGGCACCCTCGGTCTGCTCCCCACCGAGCGCGACGACAGTGTCGCTGTCCCGGGCGGTTCGGCGTCGCGTCCCGAGAAGAACGAGTCCGAGGTCGAGCGGTGGCGCGGGCTCGACGTCGGCTCGCCGTTCGACTACCGCCGTCAGGGGATCTTGTACGTGGCCCGGTCCCTGCCGCAGCCGGGCCGGGACGGGATGGCGAGTGAGACCCTCGCCGAGATCGCCGAGCTGGTCTGGGCGGCCGGCGGGCGCACGCTCGGGTTGTTCTCCTCGCGGCGAGCGGCGGAAGCGGCCGCGGTGCACGTGCGCAAGCAGCTGCCGAAGCTGACCGTGCTCTGCCAGGGCGACGCCCAGCTGTCGGAGTTGACCCGCAGATTCGTGGCCGAGGAGGAGACCAGCCTGTTCGGGACGCTCTCGCTGTGGCAGGGCGTCGACGTCCCCGGGGCCACCTGCTCGCTGGTCATCATCGACCGGATCCCCTTCCCGCGGCCGGACGAACCGCTCACCCTGGCGCGGCAACGCGCGGTGGCCGAGGCGGGCGGCAACGGCTTCATGGCCGTCGCCGCCACCCACGCCGCCCTGTTGCTGGCGCAGGGTTCGGGTCGGCTGATCCGACGGACGACCGACCGCGGGGTCGTCGCCGTGCTGGACCCGCGGCTGACCACCGCTCGCTACGGCAGCTATCTGCAGGCCTCGATGCCCCCGATGTGGCAGACGGGGGAGCGCGAGACCGTCATCCAGGCCCTACAACGGCTTGCCGGCGAGGACTGACCGGCCGGACCGGACCTGCGGGTGCCGGGTCGAAAGGTCAGAGCTTGCGCAGGACGGCCACGACCTTGCCGAGGATCGAGGCGTGGTTGCCGTCGATGGGGTCGTAGGCCGGGTTGTGCGGCATCAGCCAGACCTGGCCGTCGGTGCGCTTGAACGTCTTGACCGTCGCCTCGTTGTCCAGCAGCGCGGCCACGATGTCGCCGTTGTCGGCGGTCGGCTGCTGCCGCACCACCACCCAGTCCCGGTCGCAGATGGCGGCGTCGATCATCGAGTCGCCACGGACCTCCAACAGGAACATGGTGCCCTCGCCGATCAGCTGGCGAGGCAGGGCGAACACGTCCTCGATACGCTCCTCGGCCAGGATGGGGCCGCCCGCGGCGATCCGACCGAGGACCGGCACGTGCACCGCCGCCGGGTACGCGTCCCCTGACCCGGTCGGGTCGAAGTCGCGCTCGGAGCCGGAGCCGCTGAGGCTGCCCTCGCTGACGGCGTCCACCTCGGTGGGCAGCAGCACCTCCAGCGCCCGCGGCCGGTGCGGGTCGCGTCGCAGGAAGCCCTTCTGCTCGAGCACCTTCAGCTGGTGGGCCACGCTGGAGGAGCTGGCCAGGCCGACCGAGTCGGCCATCTCACGGATGCTCGGCGGGTAGCCGCGGGAGTCGACGGCGTGCTTGATCACCTCGAGGATGCGCCGCTGCCGGCGGGTCAGCCCGTGCCCGTCGACCGGCCCGTCGGGCAGCGGACGGACGCTGGGAGCGCTGGCGAGCTGGGCCTCGATGTCGGCCGCGCTCGGACGGCCGCGCTTGCGCTTCGGCGTCTGTGGGCCGCCGTCGGAAGGAGTGGAAGGAGCGTCGTGGTCTGCCATGCGGCTGACATTAGAACGTGGCCCTGACAAATTCAAACACCTGTTCGAGGCGTGTCGCGGCTGTTTTTCCTCCGGTCGGAGGGGTGGCTGGCAGCTCGGAACCTGCGCCCGACCGGGGCCGATCGACGCTCGAGCGATTTTTGTCAGTGGCTCCTGGTTGTCTCGAGCCATGACCAGATCACCCCGTCGGCCCAGACCGCAGCCGACCCTCGGGCAGCTTTTTCGTTCGAACACGCGTTCCCATGCTCTTGGCAACGCGCGCCCAATGCGGTATGAATCAAACACACGTTCTATCGAACGTCCGTTCGACATCGTCAGAGGAGTTCGGCCATGACCGTCAGCACCCTCGAGGCACGTGCACCCGAGCGTCAGCAGCCTCGGGCGCCGCGGGCTGAGCAGTCGTCCGGTGCACCGGTGGCGGCGCCTGGTCGCAGCACGCGGCCGCGCCCGGCTCACCGGGACGGTCGACGGACGGCTCCCCGCGCCCGCCCGACCCGCCCCCTCGACACGCCGGTCATCACGCGGGCCGGCACGGCGGCAGCCCAGAGCTGCCGGACGTCCGCTCCGCAGCCTGTCGTGCGTCCGGCGCAATGGCGGCTCACTGAGCGGGCGATTGCGCTGGTGCTGGTGACCGGGCTCGTGATCGTGACGGCCGCGCTGGCCGTGGTGGGTCTGACCGCCGTCCGGGTCACCGGAGACCGTTATCAGGGCCCGAGCGTGTCCCTGGTCGCCTCGGCCCCGCCGTCGCTGCCCTGAGCTGACGAGCGGCTCGTGTCGCAGGCTCCAAGAGGGCAGAATGGCTTGGTGGTCGCCGTCCGTTACTCGAGCCGGCCCTTCCGGGCGTCCCGCGGGCTCGCGTGGGCGGGCGGGTTCGGCGCCGGCGGCGTCGGCCTCAGCGCCCTCTACGCCACCACCGGCGTCGGGTTGGCCTGCCCCTTCCTTGCCCTCACCGGTTGGCAGTGTCCGTTCTGCGGCGGTACGCGGCTCGGCAGCGCTCTGCTGCACGGCCACCTCCTCTCGGCGTTCGCGGCCAACCCCGTGGTGCTGGTGGGACTTGCCCTCCTCGGCGTCCTGGCCCTCCTCTGGACGGCCGAGGTGCTCGGCGGACCGGCCGTCCGGTTGCCGGTCGCCTGGTCCGCGCGCCTCAGGGCGGTCTCCCTGACCCGGTGGCTCGTGCTCGGGCTCGGCGCCGCTGCGGTGGACGTCGCGGTCCGCAACCTGCTCTGACCAGCCGATACCGCCAGCCCCGGGTCGACGACACCAGGTGTGACCGGGCGGTCGCTGGTGGCGGTCGCGGGGGCGCCCGCGCGTGTGTGGGACCGCGAACGCAGCACGACACGCGGACACGTCCGTTCCCCCTTGCTCCCATCCCACGACGGACGTACCCTCTCTACATCTAGTAGTTACAGTGGTGTCGTTCATCCACAGGTAGTGGTTGCTTGTGCACACTGATCCACAGGCTCGTCCACACCATCTCCACAGCCTTGTCCCCAGAAGCGGTTTCCGTCAGCGCCCAGCACCTTCAGGGCGGGGCGCTGACCACCCAGCGCGCCGACCACCCCAGCATGCCGATCACCCAGCAGAAAGGAGTCCTGCCGTGCACTGTCCCTACTGTCGGTACAACGACTCCAAGGTGCTGGACTCCCGGACCGCCGAAGACGGCGGCAGCATCCGTCGGCGTCGTCAGTGCCCCTCATGTGAGCGACGCTTCACCACGGTCGAACAGATGCAGCTCGTGGTCGTGAAGCGCAGCGGCGTCGTCGAGCCCTTCGGCCGCGACAAGGTCATCAGCGGGGTCCGCAAGGCCTGCAAGGGCCGGCCGGTGACCGAGGACCAGCTCGCCCGGCTCGGCCAGCTGGTGGAGGACTCGCTGCGGGCCTCAGGTCAGCCGGAGGTACCGGCCGACGAGGTCGGCGTCGCCATCCTGGGGCCGCTGCGTGACCTCGACCAGGTGGCCTACCTTCGCTTCGCCAGCGTGTACCGCCAGTTCCGCTCCGTTGACGACTTCGAGGCCGAGATCGCGCTGCTGCGCGTCGAGCAGGAGCCGATCGGTATCGAACCCCTCATCCCTGCTCCCGCGGCCGACGCCAAGGTTGCGACCTTCACCCCGCACCGGCTCAGCCGGGGCCGCAAGAGCCCGCCGTAGCCCGGCACCCTCCCCTAGACCCCGGGGCAGGGTTCGCGTGGCCGGGGAAGGCCCGCGCGAGCCCAGCCCCGGTTCCACTTCGTCAGAACCAGCTCGACCCGTCGGCTCAGCCGGCACCAGCACTCGGGAAATCCACCGTCAGACCCGTCCGGCTCATCGCCGGGCAGCACCAGGAAGGCACCACATGACTGAGTTGGCCCGTTCGGGGAACGGACGCACCGACGCACGGAAGTCCGGCCGCGGCAAGACCGCCGGCTTGACCATCGACCGCGTCTTCACCACCGAGGGCGTCCACCCCTACGACGACGTCGTGTGGGAGCGGCGTGACGTCGTCCAGACGAACTGGAAGACCGGAGAGGTCGTCTTCGAGCAGAAGGCGGTCGAGTTTCCCGACTTCTGGAGCGTCAACGCCTCGACGATCGTCACCACCAAGTACTTCCGCGGCGCTCTCGGCTCGGCTGCGCGCGAGCAGGGTCTGCGTCAGCTCATCGACCGGGTCGTGCACACCTACCGGCAGGCGGGGGAGGAGCACGGCTACTTCGCGACCCCGGCCGACGCGGAGGTCTTCGAGCACGAGATCACCTGGATGCTGCTGCACCAGTACTTCTCCTTCAACTCACCCGTCTGGTTCAACGTCGGGACGCAGTCCCCGCAGCAGGTCAGCGCCTGCTTCATCCTGAGCGTCGACGACTCGATGGACTCGATCCTGAACTGGTACCGCGAAGAAGGCTTCATCTTCAAGGGCGGCTCGGGCGCCGGGCTCAACCTGTCCCGGATCCGGTCGTCCAAGGAGCTGCTCAGCTCCGGCGGCACCGCCTCCGGCCCGGTCTCGTTCATGCGCGGTGCGGACGCCAGTGCGGGCACCATCAAGTCCGGCGGCGCCACCCGCCGCGCGGCCAAGATGGTCGTCCTCGATGTCGACCACCCCGACATCGAGGAGTTCATCGAGACCAAGGCGAACGAGGAGAACAAGATCCGCGCCCTGCGCGACGCCGGCTTCGACATGGACCTCGGCGGCAAGGACATCACCTCGGTCCAGTACCAGAACGCCAACAACTCCGTCCGGGTCAACGACGAGTTCATGCGCGCCGTCGAGGACGGTCGTGAGTTCGGGCTGCGGTCGCGCACCGACGGCTCGGTGATCGAGACCGTCCAGGCGCGCGAGCTGTGGGGCAAGATCGCCCAGGCCGCGTGGGCCTGCGCCGACCCGGGCATCCAGTACGACGACACGATCAACGACTGGCACACCACGCCGGAGTCGGGCCGGATCACCGCGTCCAACCCGTGCTCGGAGTACATGAGCCTGGACAACTCCTCCTGCAACCTCGCCAGCCTCAACCTGCTGAAGTTCCTGACCGACGACGACAGCTTCGACGCCGCGAAGTTCGAGCAGGCTGTCGAGCTGATCATCACCGCGATGGACATCTCGATCTGCTTCGCCGACTTCCCGACCGAGTCGATCGGCCAGACCACCCGCGACTTCCGCCAGCTCGGCATCGGCTACGCCAATCTCGGCGCGCTGCTGATGGCCACCGGCCACGGCTACGACTCCGACGGCGGCCGCGCCTTCGCCGCGGCGGTCACCTCGCTGATGACCGGCACCTCCTACCGGCGCTCGGCCGAGCTGGCCGCGATCGTCGGCCCGTACGCCGGCTACGCCCGCAACGCCGACGCTCACAAGCGGGTGATGCGTAAGCACCAGGCCGCGAACGACTCGCTGCGGACGGTCGGCTCGCTCGACACCCACGTCCAGCAGCGGGCCACCCGCGCCTGGGACGCCGTGATCAAGCTCGGCGAGACCAACGGCTACCGCAACGCCCAGGCCTCGGTGCTGGCGCCGACCGGGACCATCGGCTTCATGATGGACTGCGACACCACCGGCATCGAGCCGGACTTCTCGCTGGTCAAGTTCAAGAAGCTCGTCGGCGGCGGCTCGATGCAGATCGTCAACCAGACGATCCCGCGGGCGCTGCGGCGGATGGGCTACGCGACCGAGACGGTCGAGGCCATCGTCGAGTTCATCGCCGAGCACGGCCACGTCATCGACGCCCCCGGCCTCAAGCTCGAGCACTACGAGGTCTTCGACACCGCGATGGGCGCCCGGTCGATCAAGCCCATGGGTCACGTCCGGATGATGGCGGCGGCCCAGCCGTTCCTGTCCGGCGCGATCTCCAAGACCGTCAACCTGCCCGAGAGCGCCAGCGTCGAGGAGATCGCCGACGTCTACCTGCAGGGCTGGAAGTACGGTCTGAAGGCGCTCGCGGTCTACCGTGACAACTGCAAGGTCGGTCAGCCGCTCAGCGACGGCGGCAAGAAGGCCGAGCCGGTGGCGGTCGAGACGCCGGCCGAGCCGACCGTGGTCGAGCGGGTGGTCTACAAGCCGACCCGCAAGCGGCTGCCGAAGTCGCGGCCCAGCCTCACCACCTCGTTCTCCGTCGGCGGCGCCGAGGGCTACATGACCTCGGGCTCCTACCCTGACGACGGTCTGGGTGAGGTCTTCCTGAAGCTCGGCAAGCAGGGCTCGACGCTGGCCGGAGTGATGGACGCCTTCTCGATCGCAGTGTCGATCGGTCTGCAGTACGGCGTGCCGCTGGAGACCTTCGTGCAGAAGTTCACCAACCTGAAGTTCGAGCCGGCCGGTCTGACCGACGACTCCGACATCCGGATGGCGCAGTCGATCATGGACTACATCTTCCGCCGGCTGGCGCTGGACTACCTGTCCTTCGACGAGCGGGCCGAGCTCGGCATCTACACCGCCACCGAGCGGGCCCGCCAGGTCGAGACTGGCTCCTACCTGCCGGAGGAGGAGGTCACCGAAGCCGAGTCGCTGAAGAACGACGCCGGTGACAACGTCAACACCGACCTGCTCGACGAGCCCGAGATCGCGGCGGCCAAGCCCGCCCCGGCGACGGCTCGGACGACCTCGGAGCTGTTCGAGTCCCTCACCGGTACCAGTGTCGACGCCCCGCTGTGCCTGACCTGCGGGACGAAGATGCGTCCGAGCGGTTCCTGCTACGTCTGCGAGGGCTGCGGCTCGACCAGCGGCTGCAGCTGAAACTGGGCACAGTTGCTTCCGCCGCAACAACGCGGTGGACGTGAGCAAGCCTGGTGGCGGCGGGGGTTGCCGTCGGAAACGGCAACCCCTGTCGTGGCGTGATCTCGGGACCTACGTGCTTGCGTCAGGCTCAGGTCGCTCCCGGCACCTGCGCTCGGACGCACCAGGCGGCGGCGGGCAGCACGAAAGGGCCGGCCGGCAGAATATCGGCACACCGCTCCCGGAGCCGGGCACGGGCGGACTCGTCGAGGTCGCGGACGTACGCACCGGCCGGACCGATCCCCAGCGTGTAGCCCGACCACCAGTCGTCGAACCCGGTGAAGGCGGCTTCGACGGCGAGCGTCGAGGCCTCGACCTCGACCAGACCGGCGGCCTCGCAGAGCGTCGCCAGGTGGCCCTCGCGCGAACCGGCCAGGTCGGCCTCGTCTGGGGCGTCCGGGTCGAGCTCGAGCGCCGCGCGCCAGAAGGTGTCGATCGGGCCGCCGCCACCGCCGTGCTTCCAGACACAAGCCGCGACCACGCCGCCCGGTCGGGTGACCCGGCCCATCTCGCGCAGACCCGCGACGGGGTCGGTCATGAAGTGCACCACCAGCTGGGCGAACGCGGCGTCGAAGGTGTCGTCGGGCCAGTCGAGGTGCTCGGCGGTCCCTTGGCGGACGTCCAGGCCGGGGAAGCGCTGCTGGGCCGCGGTGACGAAGGTCGGCGACGGGTCGACCGCGCTGACGGCGTCGGGGCCCAGCGCGGCGACGAGAGGAGCGGTCAGGGCACCCGGCCCGCAGCCGACGTCCAGGGCTCGTTGACCGGGGCGCAGCCCGACGACGGCGACGAACTGTTCGGCGAGCGGCTCGGAGAATCGGCCCATGAAGCGGTGGTACGCCGCCGCACTCACCGCGAAGCTCATGGCCACAGCCTCCCGCCCGGCGCCCGAGCCCGCAAGAGCGGCGTCGCTACTGCAGCGGGAACGGCGGGGTCAGCGTCGCGGGTCGGTCGCTCAGCTCGACCGCGGCCACCCACTTGACCCACCAGAAACCGCGGCGACCAGGCGCGACGAGCCGTACGGGGGCGCCCTGACCGGCGGACAGGGATCTGCCTTCGAGCCTGGTCGCCAGCCACAGCTTCGAGGCCTCGTCCGTAGGGAAACGCCGGGAGTAGCCGGTGACGCTGCAGACCTCGACGCTCGCGGCGGCCGCGAGGGTGTCTGGGTCGAGCAGCGCGGTGAGCGGGACGCCGGTCCAGGTGGCGTCGGCGTACCAGCCGCTCGTGCAGTCCAGCCGGGCCCGGACCGGGCCGGCCAGGGCCTCGAGGTCGGCCCGGCTCAGGCTGGCGCCGGCCACCAGCACCCGGTGGGTGCTCGGGTCGAGGTCAGGGACGCGGTCGAACAGCCAGATGGTGGCCGGGATGTCGGCCGGCGCCAAGGGGTGCGACCCGGTGGTGAGCCGGGTCGCGGCGGGGGACCCGGTGACCCGGCCGACCAGCTCGGCCGCTCCGTAGACCGCGCCCGCGGCGACGCTGAACGTGCCGGTGGTCAGCAGCCGCCGCCGGGACAGGTCGCTGCGGCGCAGGCTCACCGGCCAGTGCCGCACCGCGTGCACCACCAGGAAGAAGACCAGCACCAGCGCCGCTCCCACGTGCACCTGGATGGGACTGATGCCGAGCAGCAGGCCGTAGCCGCCGAAGACCTGCACGAAGCCGGACACCAGACAGGTCAGCACCAGCGCGAGCAGCGCGAGGCTGGCCACCCGCAACCGGCTCGCGCGCCAGATGATCGCGGTCTTCCACGGCACCAGCACGATCAGGCCGACCCCGACCAGACCGTGCGCGAGCCGCGCCGCCGTCGCCGGGCCAGGCGTGCCGGCGGAAAAGAGCAGGCCACCGCTCAGCAGCGCGCCGACGACCAGCAGCAGGATCGCGAGATTGGTCCGTCGGCCCGCCCGAGCCAGCGACCGGCGAGACCGGGTCCTCAGGCCGACGGTGGCCACGGCCCCGACGGCGGTGGGCCGTACGGCGACGGCGCGGAGGGCGGGGGCCCGTACGGTGACGGCCCGTACGGCGACGGCCCGAACGGGGGCGGTCCCGGGGGTGCGCCCCACGATCCCGGCGGAGGTCCGCCGTAGCCCCGGACGGCCGGCAGCGGCGGCGGCAGGATGACGTAGGGGCGGAGCTCGCCGGCGTGCTGCAGCAGGGCGCCCATCCGCTGGTTGACGTCGCGGGGCGCGGTCCCGTCGAGGGCCCGCAGGTGCAGGAACGCGATCTCGGTCATCGTCTGCTGATAGGCCCGTAACGCTTCCGCAGCGGGCTTGCCGGCCCTCCGCCGGGCATACCCGCGGGAGGAGATCCGGTCCGACAGCGTGGCGATCCAGCGGATCTCGTCGCGGGTGTTCCAGCCGAGGTCGGCGGTCTGCTCCAGCCCGGACCGCAGCATCCGCCCCTCCCGGATCCGCGCCCACACGCCGACGAACAGCACCACCGCCAGCAGCGGCAGGAACACCGCGGCGTAGGCGACCAGAAAACCGCGGGAGCCCCAGAAGCTGCTGCCGTTCCAGATGCCGTGCAGCACGGCGGCGACCACGTACCCCGTCAGCGGCGCGAGCCAGCGCAGGACCGGCCGCCTGGTCGACGCGGCGATGCCGATGCCGATGCCGGTCGCTGAGGTGAAGAGCGGGTGCGCGAAGGGGCTCATCACGCCGCGGAGCACGAAGGTGACGGTCAGACCGGCACCGCCGCCCTCGCTGAGCGCGGAGGTGTAGTAGAGGATGTCCTCGACGAAGGCGAAGCCGATGCCGACCAGGCCGGCGTAGACGATCCCGTCCAGCAGCCCGTGCACCTGGTTGCGGCGCAGCAGCAGCACGACGACCAGGAACAGGCCCTTCCCGAGCTCCTCGACCAGCGGCGCGAGGATGGCGGTGTCGGTGAAGTCGCTCGTCCCGGGCAGCGAGAAGAGCAGCTGCTCGGCCACGAAGCTGAGGATCACCGCGATCACGGCGCCCCAGCCGAGAGCCGCGATCCGGTAGCGGGCGGGTTCCGGCTCGTAGCGGTCGAGCCAGAAACAGACCGCGATCAGCAGCGGGAACGAGATGGCGGCCAGCACCGTCGTGACGAGCGCCCCGATCGGACCGCCGGTGTAGAGGATGAGCAGCGCGACCACGAGCGCGCCGACGCCGAGGATGATCATCGCCACCCAGGTCAGCGCCGAGGTCCGCCGACGCAGCAGGGTGCGCGGGACGGGGCCGACCAGGCCGGGGCCCGGGGGCACGGCTGGCAGGTAGGGCTGTCCGGTCATGCGTCTGGCCATCGGGCGGTGCGGCAGGCTGAGGGCATCCGAGGTCCTTCGGGTCGTGGTGGTCCTACCCTAGGCACGGCCGCAGCCGTACGGGCAGGCGTTGGACAGGCGCCACAGCTGTCGTGCGCTAGGTTCGGTGCGCAGGAGGTACGTGGATGGATGACTTTGATCTCGACCGCAGCACCGCTGAGGCCTGGGCCGGCTTCCAGACGCGGCTCAGCGAGGTGATCTCGATGATGGACGACTCGGCGGACCTCACCATCAACGCCGAGTCCGTGGGCGACGGCGCTGGTCCCTTCCTCCGCTTCAGTGCGCCGGGCCGGGACCGGGTGCGCTGCGAGGCGGCGAGCAACGCGACGCTCGGCCCCAGCTTTCGGCTGAGTGAGGAGCAGCTGGCGTCGATGACCGCGCTCGGCTGGCACGAACCCGCCACCGACGGCCCCGTTCCCACCCCGAACTTCTGGGTGGAGGACACCCAGGACCGCTGCGAGCAGATAGCCGGGCTGGCGGTCGCGGCTCTGCGTGACATCTTCGGCGTCACGCACCCGGTGTTCCTCGCTCCTGACCAGCTGGCCGAGGTGCTGCGCGGGCCGACCCCCGGTGAGCCGACCGAGGCCGTACCCGCCGTCCGTGCGGCGGTGGAGCCCGGGGCCCGGGAACGCCTGAACGCGCTGGTCGACGCCGAGCTGACCGCGTTGTACGGCCACCCGCCGATGCGCGACGGCGAGGGCGACGTGGCCATCCGGGTGGGTTCGACCATGCTCTTCCTGCGCACCTCCCCCGACGGCCAGGAGGTGGTGGTCTTCGCCGCGGTGGTGCACGACATCGCCGGCCGCTCCCGTGCTGCCGAGGTGCTCAACGACCTCAACGTGGAGGCGCGCTGGGTCAAGTTCCAGCTCGTCCGGGACCGCGTCTTCGTCAGCCTGTCGGTGCTGGCCCGCCCGTTCGTCGCCGAGCACCTGCGGCAGGCCGTCCGCATTCTCTCCGAGGTGGCCGACGGGATCGACGAGGAGCTGGCGGCCAAGCTCAACGGGCGGACGACCTTCAGCGACTACGACGGCTGAGGCTCCGGTTCGACCCGGCCTGGCGTTGATCACCGCTCGGTAGAGTGGGGCAGATGTCCAGCCCGGCGGTCCCGCCCACCCCCGTGGAGGACCAGCCCGGCGTTTCGTCCGAGCCCGCGATCTCCTTTGACCCCGCGCTGCCGATCACCGCCTGGCACGACGAGATCGCCGCGACCATCCGCGACTCCCAGGTCGTGATCGTGGCCGGGGAGACCGGTTCGGGCAAGACCACCCAGCTGCCCAAGATCTGCCTCGAGCTCGGCCGCCGCTCGATCGGCCACACCCAGCCCCGCCGGATCGCCGCCCGGACCGTTGCCGAGCGGATCGCCGAGGAGCTGCACACCACCCTGGGCGACCTGGTCGGCTACCAGGTCCGCTTCACCCGACTCGCCGGCCGCGCCACCCGGCTCAAGGTGATGACCGACGGCGTGCTGCTGGCCGAGATCGCCCACGACCGCGACCTGCGCCGCTACGACACGATCATCATCGACGAAGCGCACGAGCGCAGCCTCAACATCGACTTCCTGCTCGGTTACCTCAAGCAGCTGCTCGCCCGGCGCCCCGAGCTGAAGGTGATCGTCACCTCGGCCACCATCGACACCGACCGCTTCTCGCTGCACTTCGCCGGCGAGGACGGGGTCGGCGCCCCGATCATCGAGATCTCGGGCCGGACGTTCCCGGTCGAGGTCCGCTACCGGCCGCTGCTCCAGCCCGACCGCGGCGGCGAGGTCGACCAGATCGCGGGCATCACGGCCGCGGTGCAGGAGCTGAGTGCGCTCGGCGGCGGCGACATCTTGGTGTTCCTCTCCGGCGAGCGCGAGATCCGCGACACCGCCGAAGCCATCGCCGGGCTGAAGCTGCGCGCCACTGAAGTGCTGCCGCTCTACGCGCGCCTGTCGGCCGCCGAGCAGCACCGGGTGTTCCAGTCCCACGGTGTTGACGGCAAGGGGAGCGACAAGCAGGGCGCCCGGCGGATCGTGCTCGCCACCAACGTCGCCGAGACCTCGCTGACCGTCCCCGGTATCCGCTACGTCATCGACGCGGGCACGGCCCGGATCTCGCGCTACTCCCCGCGCACCAAGGTGCAACGGCTGCCGATCGAGCCGGTCTCCCAAGCCTCGGCCAACCAGCGGTCCGGCCGTTGCGGCCGGGTGGCGCCCGGCGTGGCGATCCGGCTGTACGACGAGGAGGACTTCGCCGCCCGGCCGGAGTTCACCGAGCCGGAGATCCTGCGGACCAACCTCGCCTCGGTCATCCTGCAGATGACCGCCGCCGACCTGGGTGACGTCGCAGCCTTCCCGTTCGTCGAGCCGCCCGACAGCACCCAGATCAGCGACGGGCTGCGGCTGCTCGAGGAGCTGGGTGCGCTGGCCGAGGGCGGGGCGCGGACCAAGCCCCGGCTGACCGAGGTCGGCCGCCGGCTCGCCGCCATCCCGGTCGACCCGCGGATGGGCCGGATGCTGTTGGCCGCCGAACGCCAGGGCTGTCTGCGCGAGGTGCTGGTGATCGTCTCCGGGCTGAGCATCCAGGACCCGCGGGAGCGTCCGGCCGAGCACCGCGACGCCGCCGATACGCTGCACCGCCGCTTCTGGGCGTCCGCTCCTGATCCGAGCGCGGACGCCGCGACCAAGGGGACAGACGCCGGCCCCGACCCCGACGGCAGCGACTTCGTGGCCCTGCTGCGGCTCTGGGACTACCTGCGCGACCGCCAGCACGAGCTGTCCGGCAACGCCTTCCGTCGGCTGTGCCGCGAGGAGTACCTGCACTTCCTGCGGATCCGGGAGTGGCAGGACCTGCACAGCCAGCTCAAGCAGATCACCCGCGACCTGGGCCTGAACCGCAACGTCGAACCGGCCGACCCCGGACGCGTCCACACGGCCGTGCTCACCGGTCTGCTGTCCCACGTCGGGCTGGCCGACGTCCGCGACGAGCCCAAGGCGGGTGGCCGCCGGAAGGGACGCGCGCCCGCCCGGGAGTACCTGGGAGCGCGCGGCACCAAGTTCGCGATCAACCCCGGCTCCAGCGTCGCCCGCAGCCAGCCGCCGCTGGTGATGGCCGCCGAGATCGTGGAGACGACCCGGCTCTGGGCCCGGACGGCCGCGGGCATCCGCGCCGAACAGGTCGAGGAGGTCGGCGCCCACCTGCTCAAGCGTTCCTACTCCGAGCCGCACTGGTCGGCCCGCTCCGGGTCGGTGCTCGCCTACGAGCAGGTCACGCTCTACGGCGTCCCCATCATCGCGCGCCGGCCGGTCGCGTACGGGCGGGTCAACCCGGCGGAAGCCAGGGCGATCTTCCTGCGGTCGGCGCTGGTGGAGGGCCAGTGGCGCACCCGGCACCACTTCTACCGGGACAACCAGGCGCTGCGGACCGAGGCCGAAGCGCTCGAGGAACGGGCGCGCCGGCGCGACCTGGTGGTGGACGACGACACCATCTTCGCCTTCTACGACGCCCGGGTGCCGGCCGAGGTGACCTCGGTCGCGCACTTCGACGGCTGGTGGAAGAAGGCCCGGCACGTCACCCCGGACCTGCTCACCCTGACCCTCGACGACCTCACCACCGCCTCCGCCGACCAGCTCGACACCGAGGGCTTCCCCGACACCTGGACCGTGCCCGGGCGAGCCGGGGCCACTCACGTGCTCGAGGTGGAGTACGTCTTCGAGCCGGCGAACCCCCGGGACGGGGTGACCGTCCGGATCCCGGTCTCGGTGTTGAACCAGCTCGACCCGGCTCCGTTCAGCTGGCAGGTGCCCGGCCTGCGCTCCGAGCTCGCGACCGAGCTGATCCGCTCGCTGCCCAAGGCGACGCGGCGCGCGTTCGTTCCGGCCCCCGAGTTCGCCGCCCGCGCGCTGGGCTGGCTGGCCCAGCACCCCGGGAGCGCGGACGAGTCGCTGCCGCTGGCGCTCGGTCGGGCGCTGCGGGCCCTCACCGGCGAGATCGTGCCGGCGGCGGAGTGGCGGCTGGACGCCGTGCCGCCCCACCTGCGGGTGCACCTGGACGTCGTGGCCGACAGCAGCGCGCGGATCCCGGCCGTGCTCGGCACCGGCGACGACCTGCTCGAGCTCAAGGCCGAGCTGGCCGCCCAGGTCAGCCGGACCCTGTCCTCGGCGGCCGCCGCGCACACCCGGACCGGCGCGACGACCTGGGACTTCGGCGAGCTGCCCGAACAGGTGCAGCTGAGCCGCGGCGGCCACGACGTCGTCGGCTATCCGGCCCTGGTCGACGAGGGTTCGACGGTTGGCGTCGTGGTCCTCGACACGCCGGCCCGGCAGGCGGTCAGCCAGGGAGCGGGACTGCGACGGCTCGTGCTGCTCGGCACCCCCGACCCGACGAAGTGGGTGATCGCCCACCTCGGCAACGCCGACAAGCTTGCGCTGGGCACCAGCCCGTACGCCTCGGTACCGGCCCTGCTAGCCGACGCCCGGCTGGCCTCGGTGGGGCAGCTCGTCCGGCGCTCGGGCCTGACGCCCGTCCGCGACGCCGAGCGTTTCCAGGCCCTCTGCGACCGGGTCCGCGCCGACAACGCCGAGCTGATGCGCGACGTCATCCGGCTCGGGGCGACCATCCTGGGCCGGCTCCGCGCGGTGCAGACCGAGCTACCGCGGGTGGCGGCGACGAGCCCGGCCGCCGCCGCCGACCTGACCGAGCAGCTGGCCAACCTGGTCTTTGCGGGCTTCCTCTCCGCCACCAGGTACGAGCACCTCGTCGACCTGCCGCGCTATCTGCAGGCGGCGCGGGCGCGGACCGACACCCTGCTGGCGACGCCGGCCCGCGACCGTGGGCCGCTGGAGAGCGTCAGCCGGTGCGAGGACGCGTACGCCGAGCTCTGCGCCGCGGCGCCGCCGGGCCGACTGCCGGACTTCGTCGAGGACGTGGGCTGGCTGCTGGAGGAGCTGCGGGTCGGGCTCTTCGCCCAGCCACTGCGGACGAAGGTGCCGGTGTCGGAGAAGCGGCTGCTGACCGCCGTCCGCGCCGCGCGCGCTCGGCTGTAGACATCGCCATCGGCGGGTAGATTGGGCGCATGCTGGATCCCCAGGAGCTCTACGTCGTGGACGAGGCCGTCGTGGCCAAGCTCGCCGACGCCCACCCTGTGCTGATCCACCAGCTCGACGGCTTTGTCGACGCCGGTCAGGCCGGCCGGATCGTCGCTGCCCACCTGTTGGAGAACCTCGAGCACGAGGTCGTGGTGGAGTTCGACCACGACCAGCTGCACGACTACCGCAGCCGTCGACCGGCCATGGTCTTCGACACCAACCAGTGGACCTCCTACGCGGACCTGCACCTGCGGATCCACCGGGTCGTGGACGAGCAGGGAGAGGTCTTCCTGCTGCTGAGCGGGCCCGAGCCGGACGTGCAGTGGGAGCGGTTCTCCGCCGCCCTGGTCGGGTTGATCGAGCGGCTCGGGGTCCGGTTGACCGTGACCGTGCACGGCATCCCGATGGCCGTGCCGCACACCCGACCGGTCACTCTGACCGCGCACGCCACCGACCCCGGGCTGGTCCAGGGCTACCGCAGCTGGATCGACCGGGTCGAGGTGCCGGCCAGCTTCACCGGGCTGCTGGAGTACCGGCTCGGCCAGCTCGACCGCAAGGCGATGGGCTTCGCCGCTCACGTGCCGCACTATCTTGCCCAGGCCGCTTTTCCCGAAGCCGCGCTGAGCCTGACCCGCTCGCTCAACTCCGCGACCGGGCTGGCCGTGCCGCTGGACGCGCTGGAGAAGGCCTCGGCCACCAACCTGTCCGACATCGCCGAGGAGATGGCGTCCTCCAGCGAGGTGCAGGAGCTGGTGGCCACCCTCGAGCAGCAGTACGACGCCGTCCGGGTCGACCGGCCCGACCCCGTTCCCACGGCCGAGGAGATCGCCGCCGAGTTCGAGAAGTTCCTCGCCGACCGCGAGAAGGAAGACTGAGGAGCGGCTTTCGAGGAAGCTGAACGCAACGCCTTCGGGGCCCTCGACAAGCTCGGGACGCGGGCTTGGTGGAGATGTCTGACGTCTCTACCGCCCAAGAGGTCCTCGTGGCCCGCGCTAACGCTCGTCTGAATCGGCACGGCCGTCTTCTCGTTGAGCGGGTGATCGGTGATGGTCGTCCGGTGGCTCATGTCGCCAATGAGCTCGGGGTGTCGCGGCAATGCGCTCATCGAAGCCATCGCCGACCTCAACGCCACGCACGTCTTCATCCGGCCCCACTGCCCCTGGCAGAACGGCAAGGTCGAGCGCGACAACGGCACGCTGCAGGTCGAGTGGGCCTACCGGCAGGTCTTCCTCACCAACGCCGAGCGCAGCAACGCTGTTGCTCCCTGGCTCGAGTTCTCCCACACTGGACGGCGCCACTCAGCCATCGAGGTCTTCCCCCGATCAGTCGCCTGTCCTGAACGTGTCAGCCGAGTACAGCTAGCCGCTCGCGCCGAACCGTTCCACCCGGACGGAAGCCGGGTCGACGCCCAGTCCGGTGAGCAGGTCGCTCGCTCCCGCGGCGAAGGCGGCCGAGCCGCAGATGAAGTAGGTGGCGTCCGGGTTCACCAGGGGGGCGATCGCGGCGGGGTTGAGCCGGCCAGCGGCGCGGCCGGTGGGGGAGACCTCCCGCGAGAGGGCGGTCACGGCGCCGGCGGCCGTGAGCTCGGCGGCGTACGGCAGCGTGGCCAGCGTGCGGGCCGCCACCGCGAGCCGCAGCCGGTCGGACGTGCCGAGGTCGCGGCCGTGCCGGAGCATGGCCACCAGGGGCACGACGCCGCTGCCGCCGCCGATCCCGACCGCAGGCGTCCGGCCGTCCCAGACGAACCAGCCGCCGATCGGTCCGCGCACCTCCAGCTCGTCACCGGCCTCGACCGCTCCAGCCAGGTACGGCGAGACCTCGCCCTCGGCCAGCTCCTCCACGAACAGCTCGAGCAGCGGGTCCGAAGGTGCGGAAGCGATCGAGTAGGAGCGGGAGGCGGTGTAGCCGTCCTCGGCGGTCAGCCGGACCACGACGTGCTGACCGGGCAGGTGACCGGTCCGGTCCGCTACGTCGAGCCGCAGCACGACGGCCCGCGGGAAGGGGTGCCGTACCTCGCGGACCACCGCGCGCCGCCACGGGCCGGCCGCCGGCAGGGCAGTCACGGCACTGGTCACGGCCACTGCCTAGTCACCGTGGTAGCGCTGCTCGCGCCACGGGTCGCCGAGGTCGTGGTAGCCGTTGCGCTCCCAGAAGCCGCGCTGGTCGTGGTCGAGCAGGGTGAGCCGGGTGACCCACTTGGCCGACTTCCAGAAGTACAGGTGCGGTACGAGCAGCCGCGCCGGGCCGCCGTGGTCGCGGGCGAGCGGCTGGCCGTCGAACGACCACACCACCCACGCCTGGCCACCCCGGACGTGCTCCAGCGGCAGGTTGGTGGTGTAGCCGGTGGTCGAGGTGGCGAGCACGTGGGTGGCCTCGGGCCGCGGCGAGACGGCGTCGAGCAGCACGTCGACACTGACGCCGGCAAAGCGGGTGTCGAACTTCGACCACGTCGTGACACAGTGGATCGGCCCGCTGTACTCCGACGGCGGCAGCGCGTGCATCTCGGCCCAGCTCCAGGTCTGCGGCCGCTCGACCAGGCCGTCGACCGTCATCGTCCAGCGCTCGGGGTCCAGATTCGGCGTGACCTCAGCGGTCAGGACGGGCCATGAGTCCCCGGTGTCGTACTGCCCCGGCGGCAGGTCCTCGCGTACCTCGCGCCGCCTGCCCAGAAAACCACGGGTCGCCATCGCTGCTCCTCCCTCGAGTGACGGTCATGCCTGGGACCCATCCTGCCCCTGCTGGCGCAGGGGGCGAATAAGGCCCTCCTGGGCGACGTTCGAGACGAGGGCGCCGTGCTGGAAGAGCCGCGCGGTCGACAGCCCGAGGGCGGAGGAGGCCGAGGGCGAGATCTGGTCGTAGAGCAGCCAGTCGTCGGCGCGGAAGGGGCGGTGGAACCACATCGCGTGGTCGATCGAGGCGGCCTGCACGTCGCCGCCGATCACGACGTCGTGGGGCACCGTGCTGGCCGAGAGCAGGGTCAGGTCGCTCGCAAAGGCGAGGGCGGCTTCGTGCAGTCGCGGGTCGTCGGGCAACGGCCCGTCCGTACGGACCCAGACCCGAGCCCGGGCGGGGTGCTCGGCGTCGACGAGCGAGCCGCCGGGCCGCGAGTCGCCGACGTAACGGACGTCGAGCGCGCCCCACTCCGCCTCCCAGAAGTCGGCCGAACGACCGGAGGCACGGCTGAGCACGTCGCTCATCCGCGGGCAGTCCTCAGGCGCGGGCACGTCGACGGGTAGCGGGTCAGCGTGGTCAAAGCCGTCCTCGTGCCCGTGGAAGGATGCCGAGAGGTAGAAGATCACGGTGCCCGCTTGGCGCGCGACCACGCGGCGGGACGAGAAGGAGCCGCCGTCGCGAACCGCCTCGACGTCGTAGACGATCGGCAGGTCGGTTCGGCCGGCGACGAGGAAGTAGGCGTGCAGGGAGTGCACGACCCGCTCGTCCGGGACCGTACGGGTGGCGGCCACGAGCGCCTGGGCCAGCACCTGGCCGCCGAAGACTCGTTGCAGCCGGGTCGCCGGTTGCCGAGCCCGGTAGAGCCCGACCTCGATCTCTTCGAGGTCCAGCAGATCGATCAGCTCGGTCACGGACTGGGGCACCCGAGGAGCCTAACGCCGCGCTCCCGGCCGGAGACGCAGCACGACCCCGGGCCATGAAGGCTCGGGGCCGTGCTGTGAGGGTCAGGCGGCGAGGACGGACTTGCCCCGCAGCTTGGCGATCGCGTGCCGCTCGATCTGGCGGACACGCTCGGCGGTGATGCCCCAGACGGCGCCGATGTCGGCGAGCTTGGCCTGGCGGCCGTCGAGCAGCCCGTAGCGACGACGGACCACGTCGGCGGAACGGTCGTCGAGCTGGGAGAGCATGGCCTCCAGCCGGGCGTGCTCCTCGGCGTCGAGGAAGACCTCGTCCGGGCCGGGCATCGGCTCGCGGGCGATCAGGTCGCCGAGAGCGGTGTCCCCGCCCTCCTCGACCGGAGCGTCCAGGCTGACGTGGTCGCGACCGTAGCGGATCAGGTCGAGCACCCGCTCGGGCTCGAGGTCCATCTCGAGCGCGATCTCGGCGATCTCGGGGTCGCGGCCCAGCCGGCGCTCGAGGGTGCGCCGGACGGCGCCGACCTGGTTGACCTGCTCGGCGACGTGCACCGGGAGCCGCACGATCCGACCCTGCTGGGCGATTCCCCGGCTGATCGACTGGCGGACCCACCAGGTGCCGTAGGTGGAGAACTTGAATCCCTTGGTGTAGTCGAATTTCTCGACCGCCCGGATCAGACCGGTATTTCCCTCCTGCACCAGATCCAACAGGGGCATTTGTGACCGCCCGTATTTCCGGGCTACCGAGACCACGAGCCGAAGGTTGGCGGTGACGAAACGCTGCATCGCCCGCTTCCCGTCCTCGACCAGGAACTCGAGCTCGGCCTTCGTGGGCCGCTTGGCCCGCTTGCCGCGCTCAGCGGCGGTGACGTCGCCGTTCAGGATGTGCTCGGCGTAGAGCCCGACCTCGATCGCCCCCGCCAGCTGCACCTCTTCCTCGGCCGTCAACAGGGCGGTCTTGGCGATGCCTTCAAGATAAAGACCGACAGCATCCTTGCCATCGATGCCTTCGGAAACTCGCGAACGAGCGGATGCTGCCACGGTGGCCCCTTTCGTTGCCTCGAAGGGATAACGCTCCAGGCGCCGGTCAGGATTCCTCGAATGCCCTGAGGAATCCCTGAGTCTGCACCGGGGGTTATCCCGCATCTGTACTTCGGAGCCGACGGGTACCCCGGATGCAGCCGAAGCCACGGGTGAGGCCGGCCCGCGACAGCGTCCGCGTCCGCAGCGACCCGCCCCTTTAGCCTGTGATCTGGTCGAGAATCCAGGCGTACTCGAAGGCGGTCTCGCGCCAGCTCTTGTACCGCCCGCTGACGCCGCCGTGGCCGGCCACCATCTCGGTCTTCAGCAGCACCGGTCGGTCCTCGGAGCTGGTCGTGGTGTGCCGCAGCGCGGCGGTCCACTTGGCCGGCTCCACGAAGAAGACCCGGGTGTCGTTGAGGCTGGTGGTGGCCAGGATCGCCGGGTACGGCCTGGCCGCGATGTTCTCGTACGGCGTGTAGGCCGACATGTAGGCGTAGACCTCCGGGTCGTGCAGCGGGTCGCCCCACTCGTCCCACTCGATCACCGTCAGCGGTAGCTCAGGGTCGAGGATCGTGGTCAGCGCGTCCACGAACGGCACCCCGGCGTGGATGGCCCGGAAGGTGTCCGGCGCCAGGTTGGCCACCGCGCCCATCAGCAGCCCGCCCGCGCTGGCGCCCCGGGCGGCGAGCCGGTCGGTGCTGGTGTAGCCGTGCTCGAGCAGGAAGTGCGCGCAGGCCACGAAGTCGGAGAAGGTGTTCGCCTTGGTGAGGGTCTTGCCGCTCTCGTACCAGCCGCGGCCCAGCTCGCCGCCGCCGCGGACGTGGGCGATGGCGTAGACCACGCCGCGGTCCAGCAGGCTCAGCCGGGACAGCGAGAAGCCCGGGTCGATCGAGATCTCGTAGGAGCCGTAGCCGTAGAGCAGGGCCGGCGCGCTGCCGTCGAGGGCCACGTCGGCCCGGCGGACGATCGACAGCGGGACCCGGGTGCCGTCGGTGGCCGTGGCCCAGCCGCGCTCCTGCACGTAGTCCTGCGGCCGGTAGGGGCCGTAGGTCGGGTCGTCCAGCACCGGCGTCTGCTTGAGCAGGGTGAGCTCGCCGGTCGCCAGGGCGTAGTCGTAGACCGAGTCCGGGGTCAGCATCGAGGCGTAGCCGATCCGGACGGTCGGGGTGTCGTAGTCGGCCTCACCGTGCGCGTCGACGACGTGCAGCTCCTCGGCGAACTCGATGTCGGTCCCGGCACCGAAGTCACCGGCCGCGTCGCGGGGCAGCACGTGCAGGGCGGTCAGCCCGTCGCGGCGCAGCGACACCACGGCGTGGCCTGCGTACGCGCTGACCCCGAGCAGCCGGACCCCCGGGGTGTGCGGCAGCACCGGCTGCCACTCCTCGTGGGTGGTCGCGGTCAGCGGCGCCTGCGCCAGCTCGTAGTCCAGCGCGCCGTCGTTGTGGACGATCAGCAGCCGGTCGCCGGCCGGTTCGACGTCGTACTCGACGCCTTCGCGGCGCGGGGCCACGAGCCGCGGCTCGCCCTCGGGGTCGTGGGTGGCGAGCAGCCGGTACTCCGAGGTGACCTTGCTGCCCACCCCCAGCACGATCCAGCGGTCGTCGCGGCTGGCGTCGACGCCCACCCAGTAGCGCTCGTCGGGCTCGGTCAGCACCGCGACGTCCTCGCTCGCCTCGGTTCCGAGCCGGTGTCGCAGCACGACATAGGGCCGCCACGCCTCGTCCGCCCGGGTGTAGAAGAGGTGCTCGCTGCCCGCCCACGCCACGCCGTACGCGGTGTCGGTGATCTCGTCGGCGAGCAGCTCGCCGGTGGTCAGGTCGAGGATCCGGACGGTGAACCGCTCGCCGCCGGTCAGGTCGACCGCGTAGGCCAGCAGCCGGCCGTCGGCCGAGACGCTGAAGGCGCCGAGGGAGAAGAAGTCGTGGCCCTCGGCCTCGACGTTGCCGTCCAGCAGCACCTGCTCGCCGACGATCGCGTTCTCCAGGTCGGGCGGGGTGCCGCGGTCCGTCGCCACGACCCGGCAGTGGATGGCGTACTCCGAGCCCTCGACCGTCCGGCTGTAGTACCAGTACGCCTGGCCCGGGCCGCCGTCGGCCGCGGTGTGGGTGGCGTAGCCGGGGACGCTGAGGTCGGTCTCCTTGGTGCGGGCCTTGATCTCGCCGAAGATCGCGTCGGTCAGGTCGCCCAGGTGGGCCGTCCGGGCCTCGGTGTAGGCGTTCTCCGCCTGGAGGTGGGCCAGGACCGCCGGGTCCTCCTTGTCACGCAGCCACTCGTAGGGGTCGATGAAGGTGTCACCGTGGTGGGTGCGCTCGGTGGGGCGCCGTTCGGCGACCGGCGGGACAGGGTGGTCAGACGGGCGTGCAGCCATGGTCTCGACCTTAGTAGTCCGGTCGTCCCACCCCATCGAGCGTGGCTGACCGGGGGCGCGGCAGGGGAGCCGCACCCGCCGGCACGGCTCCCCCCTGGGCCTGGGCCGCCCTACTCCTGCGCGCTGACCACCCGGTGCGCGACCAGCTGACCCAGGACGGCGTACCCGACCACCAGGTGCGTCGCGGCCACGACCGTGCCGACCGTCGGACCGAAGACCGCCATCGCCGGGATCGTCACCACGGCCCAGCTCTCGGCCACCATCGGCCAGAAGCGGGCGAAGCCGTGCCAGCGGCCGGCGATGGCGATCCGCACGCCGATGGCGAACATGCCCAGCATGGAGAGCGGCCAGGTGGCGTCCAGCAGCGCCCAGCCGAACTGGCCGAGGTCGGAGACGCCGATCCCGTCCGCGGTGGTGGAGCCGATGGCGAACAGCACCAGGACCGTCTCGATCCGCAGGAAGGTGCGCGCCACCCGTCCGCTGCCGATGGCCCGGGTTCGCCAGAGCACCCGCAGCAGGCACAGCAGGCCCAGCTGGAAGGCGCCCGAGCTGAGGGCCGAGACCGCGAGCGCCGCCGGCGTCTCGGGGTTCAGACCCACCGCGACGATGCCGACCGCCCAGGCCACAGCACCGGCGGTCAGCCCGCAGCCGTGCCACAGGAACGGGCGGCGCCGGGTTGCGGGGGCTGACGGGGGTGTGGTCGCCGCGTCGAGGTCGGAGCGGGCGGGGCTGAGGGTGCGCTCGATGGTCATCGGTCTCTCCTGTCGGGAAGGGCGACGGTGTCGCCGCTTGCGGTCCGCTCCGGTCGAGCGGTGAGCCACACTCTTCGCCGCGCGGCGACCCGCAGGTCAGAGCCCGCCGTCCTCTCCTGGTCCCGCGGATCGTCCCGTCGACGCGGGACACCGGTCCCTCCCCACGGGACGCCCGACCTCGCGATACTGGGCCCGTGCCCGCGCTGTCACCCGCCGTTCCCGGCCTGCCGCCGTCGCGCGTCCTGCCCCTGGTCCTCGGCGCGCTCACGCTGGGAGTGACCGGGCTGACGGTGGCGCTCGACCTGGTCGTGACCCCCGCGGACCGCACGGCGGCCGACACCGAGCTCGGCCTCGCGGTGCTGCCGCCCGGCGTGGCGATGGCGGCCTGCGGCTGCGTGGTGCTGTGGCACCGGCGCCGGCACGGGGTCGGCCTGGTCCTGGGCATCTTCGGGCTGTGCTGGGTCGTGGACGGGCTGTGCGAGGCGTGGGCGGCCTACTCGGTCGCGGACGGCACGCTGCCGCCAGGCGGGGCGCTGGCGCACTGGACGGTCGAACGGCTCGGCGCTGGGCTGCTGTGCGGTCTCCCGTGGCTGCTGCTGGTCTTTCCCGACGGCCACCTGATGCGCGGTCGGGCCCGCTGGTACTCCGTGGCGGTGCTGGCGGCCTCGGCCTCGCTCGTGGTCGCCCTGCTGGTGGCGCCGGCGTCGGTGGTCTACCCCGCGGACGCCGCGGCTCCGGCGGCCTACCAGGCCTTCAACCCGTTCGGGCTGCCGTTGTCGACGACGACGGCTACCCGACTGCTCGTGGCCAGCCAGCTGGTGACGTTCACCGCCGTCGCGGCTGCTGTGGCCGGGGTCGTCGTCCGCTCCCGCGGCAGTGCCGAGACCGACCGGAGGCGGCTGCGCTGGCTGCTGTGGGCCGGAGCGGTCTGCGTGGTCACGGCCCTGCTGACGGCACTACTGCCCGGCGCTGCGGTCTCCTACGCCGCCCTGGTGGTCGCGGTGGTGGTGACCAGCCTGTCCGCGACGATCGGCGTGCTCCGGCCCGACCTCGCCGACATCGACGCTCTGGTCGCGACCACACTGGTCTGGGCCGGGGTGGCGGCGGTCGTGCTGGTGGTGGACGCGGCCGTGGTGGCGCTGCTCACCCGGGGCCTCGGCGACCGGTTGACCCCGTCCCAGCTGGTCGCGGTGGTGCTGGGGCTGGCTGTGCTGCTCTACGCCCCGCTGCGGCACGTGCTCAGCGCGCTGGTCCGGCGCTGGCTCTTCGGCCGCCGGGGTGACCGGTACGAGGTCGTGTCCTCCCTCGCCGCCCGGCTGGAGGAGTCGGCCGACCTCGACGACCAGCTGCCCGCCCTCGCCGCCGCGGTGGCGGCCACGTTCAAGCTGGGCTTCGTCCGGGTCGAGGTGCGGCAGCCCGACGGGTCGACGGTCGCGGCCACCTCGGGGACGCCGCCGACCGCCACCCGCGAGCTGCCGATCGGCTACCGAGGCGAGCAGATCGGCCGCTTCATGCTGCCCGTGGGAGGCGTCCGCTCGTTGCTGTCGAGCCGGGACCAGGCCCTGCTGGTCGACGTCGGCCGGCAGGCGGCGATCGCGCTGCGCAGCGCCCGGCTGTCGGCGGAGCTGCAGGTGAGCCGGGAGCGCCTGGTGCTGGCCCGGGAGGAGGACCGCCGGCGGATCCGTCGCGACCTGCACGACGGGCTGGGGCCGACGCTCGGCGGGGTCGCGCTGCGGCTGGACGCGGCCGGCAACGCCGTCCGGACCGACCCGGACCGGACGGAGCAGCTGGTGGCCCAGGCCCGGGCCGAGGTGCGCGAGGCGCTCGCTGACGTCCGGCGCCTGGTGCACGACCTGCGGCCGCCGGCCCTGGACGACCTGGGCCTGCGCGGGGCGCTCCAACAGCAGCTCGACCGGGCCCGCGCCGCCCCGCTGGAGGTCTCGCTGGAAATGGAGCCGCTGCCGGCCCTGCCCGCCGCGGTGGAGGTGGCCGCCTACCGGATCGCCTCCGAGGCGGTCACCAACGTGGTCCGGCACGCCGGCGCGCGCCGGGCGACCGTCGGGATAGGGGTGCGAGACGCCGGGCTGGAGCTGCGGGTGGTCGACGACGGCACCGGGATCGAGGCCGAGGTCGGTGCCGGGACGGGCTTGCGCTCGATCCGCGAACGGGTGGCCGAGCTGGGTGGCCGCTGCCAGGTCAGCTGTCCACCCGCGGGCGGGACGACGGTCACCGCCTGGCTGCCGCTGGACCCACGACGGGAGCCGGTCCGGTGAGCGGAGCCGTGCGCGTGCTGATCGCCGACGACCACCCGGTCTTCCGGGACGGGCTCGCGTCCCTACTCTCGCCTCTGCCCGGCGTCGAGGTGGTGGGTACCGCCGCCGACGGCGCCGAGGCGGTCGCGTTGGCCGCCGACCTGCGACCCGACGTGGTGGTCATGGACGTCACGATGCCGGTGCTGGACGGCATCGAGGCGACCCGGCGCGTCGTCGCCGCGTCGCCGAAGACGCGGGTACTGGTGTTCACGATGGGGGAGGACGAGGCCACCCTGCTCGCCGCGGTCCGGGCCGGCGCCCGTGGCTACCTGCTCAAGGGAGCCGAGCAGACTGAGGTGGTGCAGGCGATCGTCACGGTCCACGCAGGTGGGATCGTCTTCGGGGCGGCCCTGGCCGGTCGCCTTACGGGCCTGCTCAACGCGCCGCCAGCGCCGCCGGTGCGACCCTTCGCCGACCTCACCGAGCGCGAGCACGAGATCTTGGACCTCGTGGCCGCGGGCCGCAGCAACGGCCAGATCGCCGCCTCGCTCTTCCTGTCGCCGAAGACGGTGCGCAACAAGGTCTCAACGATCATGGCTAAGGTCGGGGCGAGCGACCGGCCGGCCATGATCGTGCGGGCCCGGGAGGCCGGCCTCGGCCGCTCCTGACGCGTGCCCCGGACGACACCTGGCGGACCCCCGGGGATGCGGTCGGGGCCCAAGCCCGCCAGGATGGACGCATGGGAGCCGAGGTCGACCAGACCACGTTCACGCGTGAGGACCGCAAACGGCACCGGGAGAAGGTGCGCAAGGGCCTCGACGTGCTGGCCCGGATGCTGACCGAGTCCCGCTTCGACTTCGAGCGGCCGATGGCCGGACTGGAGATCGAGCTCAACCTCGTCGACCACGACTGCGAGCCGGCGATGCGCAACGCGGAGGTGCTGGCGGCGATCGCCGATCCCTCCTTCGTCACCGAGCTCGGTCGGTTCAACATCGAGATCAACGTCGCCCCGCGGCGGCTCTCGGAGTCGGGCCTGACCCTGTTCGAGGAGTCGGTACGGCGAGCCTTGAACGAGGCGGACCCGCGGGTCAAGGAGATCGGCGCCCAGACGGTGATGGTGGGCATCCTGCCCACGCTGCGGCCCGAGCACGTCCAGCTGGACAACCTCAGCGAGAACCCGCGCTACTCCCTGCTCGACCAGCAGATCTTCGCCGCCCGCGGCGAGGACCTCGAGATCGTGATCGACGGCGTCGAGCGGCTGCAGCTGATCTCGGACACCATCGCGCCGGAGGCGGCCTGCACCTCAACCCAAGTGCACCTGCAGGTCAGCCCGGACGACTTCTCGGGCTACTGGAACGCGGCCCAGGCGATCGCCGGCATCCAGGTGGCGGTCGGGGCCAACTCGCCGTACCTCTTCGGCCGCGAGCTCTACGCCGAGTCGCGGATCCCGCTGTTCGAGCAGACCACCGACACCCGCAGCGAGGAGCTGAAGGTGCAGGGCGTCCGGCCCCGGGTCTGGTTCGGCGAACGCTGGATCACCTCGATCTTCGACCTGTTCGAGGAGAACTCACGCTACTTCCCGGCGCTGCTGCCGATCAGCAGCGACGAGGACCCGGTGGCCGTTCTCGACGCCGGCGGCGTGCCGTCGCTGGAGGAGCTGCGGCTGCACAACGGCACGGTCTACCGCTGGAACCGTCCGGTCTACGACGTGAGCGACGGCAAGCCGCACCTGCGGGTGGAGAACCGGGTGCTGCCGGCGGGGCCCACGGTCGTCGACACCTTGGCCAACGCGGCGTTCTTCGCCGGTCTGGTGCGGGCGTTCGCCGACGACGACCGGCCAGTGTGGAGCCAGATGTCGTTCCAAGCGGCGAGTGAGAACTTTGTCGCCGGCTCCCGACACGGGATCAACGCCGAGGTCTACTGGCCTCAGGTCGGCCACCTGCGGGCCGCCGAGCTGGTCGTGCGCAAGCTGTTGCCCCGAGCGGCGGAGGGCTTGGCGCTGTGGGGCGTCTCGGACGCCGAGAGCGGCCGCTACCTCGACATCATCGAGCGTCGGTGCCTCCGAGGCGTCAACGGCGCGACGTGGCAGACTGCGGCTGTGGGTCGGCGCGAGGCGGCCGGGGAGTCTCGGGACGAGGCCCTGCACGGGATGCTCCGCAGCTATCTCGACGGCATGCACAGCAACGAGCCCGTACACACCTGGGAGGCGGCCTGATGACCGGCACAAAGGTCGAGCAGACCGGCAGCACCGACCCCGCAGGCGCTCCCAGCCGGCCGGTGATCGTGGTGGGGTACTCCTCCAAGCCCGAGGGGCGGGCTGCCCTGAAGCGGGCTCTCGCCGAGGCTGAGCTGCGTGGCGGTGAGGTGGTCGTCGTGCACACCTCGCCTGATGTCGAGGTCGGGGACCTGCGGGCTCAGCTGGACAGCTCCGGGGTCCCGCACGAGGTCCTGGAGGCGGTCGACGCCATGGACCCGGCGGAAGAGCTGATCTCGACGGCGGACAGCCGTAGCGCGGAGTTCATCGTGATCGGGCTTCGGCGCCGGTCGCCGGTCGGCAAGCTGCTGCTCGGCAGCAACGCCCAACGGGTCCTGCTCGACGCGTCCTGCCCCGTGCTGGCGGTCAAGGCCGAGAGCGCCTGACCGACCCCCCGCACCCGCTGGACTTGCCGCCGCCGAGGCTTTCCGCCCGCGTCTAGGCTCGTGGTCGGGCCGGTCCCGCCGGCCAAGACGAATGCCGAGGTGCCAACCCGCCTCGCGCGTTCGCCCGACGTGGCCTCGACGGATGCGACACCAAGAAGGTCTGAGGGAACCCTCAGGCCACTATTTGGATCGGCGTGCCAGAATACCTTCCTGGAGCTCCCGTTGACATCCAACTGGCGACTGCATGCCCTAGATCTACCTGTTAGCCCCGAGAGGTTGCTTTGTGACACCCCCGTCCTACGTCGAATCGTCCGAGCCCGTCCTGAACGCCGCCGCCGGCCGCGCCGGCCAGGTGAGCGCTCCGGTCAAGAAGGCGGCGGCCCGCAAGGCCCCGGCCAAGAAGGCGGCCCTCAAGGCCGTCGAGCCGCTGGCTGGCCAGAGTCCGAACGCCAAGGATGACGGGCTGGCTGTTGACGACGACGCGCTGGGCGCCGGCATCGACCTCGACGACCCGGCGGTCGAGGAGATCGCGATCGAGGACCTCGTTGAGGTCGAGGCGGACGTGATCGTCCCTGCGGTGGCTGACGTGGTCGTCGACATCGAGGGCGACGAGGTCGTCGTGACCGTGGGCAAGAAGCGGACCCTGGACGACGTCGACGACGCCACCTTCGAGCCGGCTGTCGTGGCGCCGCTGGAGAAGGAGCTGACCGAGGACCAGGGCTTCGTCCTCTCGACGGCCGACGACGCGGACGAGCCCGAGCAGCAGGTGATGGTCGCCGGCGCGACCGCAGACCCGGTCAAGGACTACCTGAAGCAGATCGGCAAGGTCGCGCTGCTGAACGCGGAGATGGAGGTCGAGCTCGCGAAGCGGATCGAGGCCGGCCTCTTCGCCGACGAGAAGATCAACGACCCCAAGGTGAAGACCCGGGCCGCTCAGCTCGAAGACTTCGAGTGGATCGCCGAGGACGGCCGGCGGGCCAAGAACCACCTGCTCGAGGCCAACTTGCGCCTCGTGGTCAGCCTGGCCAAGCGCTACACCGGTCGCGGCATGCTCTTCCTCGACCTGATCCAGGAGGGCAACCTCGGTCTGATCCGTGCGGTCGAGAAGTTCGACTACACCAAGGGCTACAAGTTCTCCACGTACGCGACCTGGTGGATCCGGCAGGCGATCACCCGCGCGATGGCCGACCAGGCCCGCACGATCCGCATCCCGGTGCACATGGTCGAGGTGATCAACAAGCTCGCCCGCGTCCAGCGCCAGATGCTGCAGGACCTGGGCCGCGAGCCCACCCCGGAAGAGCTCGCCAAGGAGCTCGACATGACCCCGGAGAAGGTCGTCGAGGTGCAGAAGTACGGCCGCGAGCCGATCTCGCTGCACACCCCGCTCGGCGAGGACGGCG
>NZ_CAXTHG010000017.1:0-94447 GCF_964244005.1 uncultured Friedmanniella sp.
TCTGGCGCAAGTGACACCGCCTCTGGCGCAAGTGACACCGCCTCTGGCGCAAGTGACACCGCCTCTGGCGCAAGTGGCACCGCTCTGGCGCAAGTGACACCGCTCTGGCGCGGGCGGCACCAGCTCAGGCGAGCGAGACCAGCTCGGCGTACTGGGGGTTCCAGAGGTCCTCCACGCCGTCCGGCAGCAGCAGCACCCGGTCGGGATCGAGGGCGTTCACCGCGCCCTCGTCGTGGGTGACCAGCACGACGGCCCCGGCGTAGGTTCTGATCGCCGCCAGCACCTCGGCACGTGACGCCGGGTCCAGGTTGTTCGTCGGTTCGTCGAGCAGCAGCACGTTCGCGCTGGACACCACGAGCGCTGCCAGGGCCAGCCGTGTCTTTTCCCCGCCGGAGAGCACCGACGCCGGCTTCTCCACGTCGTCGCCGGAGAACAGGAACGAGCCGAGGACCTTGCGGACGTCGGTGTCGTTGAGGTTCGGCGCCGCCGACTTCATGTTCTCCAACACCGAGCGCGAGGTGTCGAGCGTCTCGTGCTCCTGGGCGTAGTAGCCGAGCCGCAAGCCGTGGCCGGGGACCACACCTCCGGTGTCGGAGGACTCGACGCCGGCGAGGATCCGCAGCAGCGTCGTCTTGCCCGCCCCGTTCAGCCCGAGGATGACCACCTGGCTGCCCTTGTCGATCGCCAGATCAACTCCGGTGAAGATCTCCAGCGAGCCATAGGTCTTGCTCAGGTCTTCGGCCATCAGCGGCGTCTTCCCACACGGCGCCGGCTCGGGGAACCTGATCTTGGCCACCTTGTCCTGGGCCCGGACGTCGTCCAGCCCCGACATCAGCTTTTCGGCCCGCTTGGCCATGTTCTGCGCCGCCACGGCCTTCGTGGCCTTGGCCCGCATCTTGTCGGCCTGCGCCATCAGGTGACCGGCCTGTTTCTCGGCGTTCTGCCGCTCGCGACGACGCCGCTTCTCGTCGGTCTCCCGCTGTTGCAGGTAACGCTTCCAGTTCATCGCGTACACGTCGAGCTCGGACCGGTTCGCGTCCAGGTGGAACACCTTGTTGACCGTCTGCTCGAGCAGGCCGACGTCGTGGCTGATCACGAGCAGGCCGCCTGAATGGCCCTGCAGAAAGCTGCGCAGCCAGACGATCGAGTCCGCGTCGAGGTGGTTGGTCGGCTCGTCCAGCAGCATCGTCTGCGCGCCCGAGAACAGGATGCGCGCGAGCTCGACCCGACGCCGCTGACCGCCCGACAGGGTGTGCAGCGGCTGGTGCAGGACGCGGTCGGCCAGGCCGAGGTTGCTCGCGATCCGCGCCGCCTCGGCCTCGGCCGCGTACCCGCCGGCCGCCGCCAGCTCGGCCTCGGCCCGCCCGTACGACAGCATCGCCTTGTCCCGGACCTCGTCGGAGTCGTCGCCCATCGCCAGCCCGGCCCGGTTCAGCCGCTCGATCACCGTGTCCAGGCCGCGCGCGGAGAGGATCCGGTCCTTGGCCAGAGTGTCCAGGTCGCCCGTCCGCGGGTCCTGCGGTAGGTAGCCCACCTCGCCGCCGCGCGTGATCGTCCCGGCCGCCGGCGACGCCTCGCCGGACAGGATCTTGGTCAGCGTCGTCTTGCCCGCCCCGTTGCGCCCGACCAGGCCGATCTTGTCTCCCGGCCCGACCTGGAACGACACCCCCTGAAGGAGTAGGCGCGCTCCCGCGCGCACCTCGACATCCTTTGCGACCAACATGAGTTCTTGTCTGACTTTCTTCGGGTCTTGCTCGTGGCTTGCGGTGATGTGGCTGGGTCCGGCGCGGCGATCCGTCGATGGGGCCGGCCGCGAAACCTGCCCCTCAAGACCCGTGGAGACCGCGGCGTCGCTGGACTCAGGACTAACCCCATCTTAGGTTGAGCGGCCGGCCTCCATCGCCAGCTCGCCTCGCCTCGTGCCAAACGCGCGTGGGCGCCGAAAAAGTCCACGACGGTGCCGGCTTGGTCGTCGATCAGGGTGTCGGCGAGCGTGTGCAGCGGCTCGATCGGGGGCTGAGCGCGCCACAAGGAGCCAGAACTAGCGTGGGGCAGCAATTCTACGTTCGCGCAGATGACGACGGTCGCCTCTCGTGACCGATCTCGAGACGCTCGCGGGAGCGACCACCGGCGACCTGGATGGCACCTCTGGATCGCCGCCATCGCCCAAGCGAACGGGATGGACGTGGTCACCCAGGACGACGACTTCGACATCATCGAGGCCGCGGGCGGCCCCTCCGTCATCCGGCTCTAACCACAGAAAACAAGAAGCGCAACCTCTTCGAGGCCGACGACCACGCTCAGGGCGCGTCGACCGGTAAGCACCAACCGCAGGACAGGCCGCGACCCACACCTGAGGAGAGATCACCGAGGACGGCCGCCACCACCCGCGCTCGACCAACGCGACCACCGTAACCAGCGGAGCCGGGATCGTGAGGAGAGAGGGGGCCGGCCGCACACCTAAGATGCCGTCATCACGAGAGGCGCAGAGCGAGCGAGCGCAGCGAGATGAGGGGCAGGTTTCGGCCGGCCCCCTCTCTCATCACGAGCCCGGCTCCGCGGGACCACCAGCAGACTCAGACGTTGAAGCCCAGCGCGCGCAGCTGGTCGCGACCGTCCTCGGTGATCTTCTCCATGCCCCACGGGGGCATCCACACCCAGTTGATCGCAAAGTTCTCCACGAGGCCCTCGAGCGCGGTCGCGGTCTGGTCTTCGATCACGTCGGTCAGCGGGCAGGCGGCCGAGGTGAGGGTCATGTCGATGGTCAGGCTGTTGTCGTCTTCGAGGTTCAGCCCGTAGATCAGCCCGAGGTCGACGACGTTGATGCCGAGCTCGGGGTCGACGACGTCCTTGAGCGCCTCGGTCAGGTCCTCCACGGTGGCCCGGGCGCTCGGCACGTCCGCCGGCAGCTGGTCGCGGACCAGGTCTGAGGGTCGGCTCTCGCCACTGGTGATGGTCTCGGTCTGGATGTCGGTCATCGGACAGCTTCCTGCTCGTCGTGGATCTCGGTCGTGGGGGTCGAGGCCTGGGCCTGCAGGGCCGCGTCCTTGAAGGCGGACCAGCCGAGCAGCGCGCACTTCACGCGGGCGGGGAACTTCGAGACGCCGGCGAAGGCGATGGCGTCATCGAGGCGGTCCCCCCAGTCATCCAACACCGCCGGCTCCAGGGTGCCCTTGCTCTGCATCAGGGTCAGGAACTCCGCGTGCAGCTCGAGCCCGTGCTCGACGGGCCGACCGATCACCAGGTCGCTCATCACCGAGGTGGAGGCCTGGGAGATCGAGCAGCCCTGACCCTCGTACGAGACGTCGGTGACGGTGCCGCCGTCCAGGTGGACCCGCAACGTCACCTCGTCGCCACAGCTGGGGTTGACGTGGTGCACCTCGGCCTCGAACGGGTCGCGTAGACCGCTGTGGTGCTTGGCGCGGTAGTGGTCCAGGATGATCTCCTGGTACAGGTCCTCGACTCTCACCTGGTCCCTCCGAAGAATCGCATCGTGTAGCCCAACCCGTCGACGAGGGCGTCTATCTCCCCGCGCGTCGTGTAGAGGTAGAACGACGCCCGGGTGGAGGACTGGACGCCGAAGCGCTCGTGCAGCGGCCGGGCGCAGTGGTGACCGCCGCGGACGGCGATGCCGCGTGAGTCCAGCAGCTGGCTGACGTCGTGCGGGTGGACCTGGTCGCCGCGGGCGTCGGTGAGGGTGAACGAGATCGCCCCGCCGCGGTCGACCGGCTCGCTGGGTCCGAGGACCCGTAGGCCGGGGATGGTCGCCAGGCCCTGCAGCGCGTACGCGGTGATCTGCTGCTCGTGGGCGGCGATCTGGTCCATGCCGAGGTCGGTGAGATAGCTGGCCGCAGTCGCCAGGCCGACGGCTTGGGCGATCGGCGGCGTACCGGCCTCGAAGCGGTGCGGCGGCGGCGCGTAGGTGGAGCCCGCCATCGTCACGATCTCGATCATCTCGCCTCCGCCGAGGAACGGCGGCAGCTCGGCGAGCAGGTCGTAACGGCCCCAGAGCACGCCGATGCCGGTCGGGCCGACCATCTTGTGCCCGGTGAACACCAGCAGGTCCGCCCCGAGGGTCGACACGTCCACCGGCAGCTGCGGCACGGCCTGGGAGGCGTCGACCACGACCACCGCACCGACGGCGTGCGCGGCCGCGGCGATCTCTGCGACCGGGTTGAGAGTGCCGAGCACGTTGGAGACGTAGGCGACCGAGACGATCTTGGTCCGCTCGTTGAGCAGGCCGTCGCGGACCGCAGCGTCGAGGTCGAGCCTCCCCTCGTCGGTCACGTCGTACCAGCGCAGCACGGCGCCGGTCCGAGAAGCCAGCAGCTGCCAGGGCACGATGTTGGAGTGGTGCTCCATCACCGAGATGACGATCTCGTCGCCCGGCCGCAGCCGTGCGCCGAGCGTGTGGGCGACCAGGTTGAGCGCCTCGGAGGCGTTCTTGGTGAAGACGATCTCCTCGGAACGCTCGGCCCCGATGAAGGACGCCAGCGTGGCCCGGGCGCTCTCGAACGCCTCGGTCGCCTCAGCCCCCAGCAGGTGCATGGCCCGGGCGACGTTGGCGTTGTGGTTGAGGTAGTGGTCCTCGATCGCCTCGACGACCACCCGCGGCTTCTGCGAGGTGTTCGCACTGTCGAGGTAGACCAGCGGCAACCCGTCCGGCGTGGTGCGCTCCAGGATCGGGAAGTCGCCGCGGATCGCCTCGACGTCGAAGGGGATGGCCTCGTCGTGGGGCAGCTCCCCGACCGTCGCCGCGCCGACGGGCACGGTGAGCGGGTACTCGGGCAGCGTGCGGGCCGCCCCGACGTCAGTGCTCATGTCCTTACTCCGCTCCGGCCGTCGCCGCAGCGGCAGCCTTGACGTAACGGTCGTAGCCCTCGGCCTCGAGCTGCTCGGCCAGCTCCTGGCCGCCCTGCTCGGCCACCCGGCCGGCAACAAACACGTGCACGAAGTCGGGCTTGATGTAGCGCAGGATCCGCGTGTAGTGGGTGATCAGCAGGACGCCCCTCGCCTCGGAGGGGCTCCCTCCGGTCGCGGGGTCGCCCTGGGCCGAGAAGCGGTTGACCCCCTCGGAGACGATGCGCAGGGCGTCGATGTCGAGGCCCGAGTCAGTCTCGTCGAGGATGGCGAAGCGCGGGTTGAGCAGCTCGAGCTGGACGATCTCGTGCCGCTTCTTCTCACCGCCCGAGAAGCCCTCGTTCACGCTGCGGTTGGCGAACTCCGGGTCCATCTGGACCTTCGACATGGCGGAGTTGACGTCACGCACCCAGGTGCGCAGCTTGGGCGCCTTGCCGTCGATGGCGGTCTTGGCGGTCCGCAGGAAGTTCGACACCGAGACCCCGGGTACCTCGACCGGGTACTGCATGGCCAGGAAGAGCCCGGCCCGGGCACGGGCGTCGACGCTGAGGGAGAGGATGTCCTCCCCGTCCATGGTCACGCTGCCCGAGGTCACCTTGTACTTGGGGTGGCCGGCGATGGAGTAGGCCAGAGTGGACTTGCCGGAGCCGTTCGGGCCCATGATGGCGTGCACCTCACCGCTGTTGATGGTGAGGTCGACCCCCTTGAGGATCTCCTTGGGCCCGGACTCGGTGTCGACGGACACGTGCAGGTCGCGGATCTCGAGTGAGGTCATGGGTTCAGGACTCCTGTGTGTTCGATGAGGCACGTTCGGGCTGGTACGGGGCGGACACGTCGACGAGCAGGTCGTCGCCGTCCACCTGGGTGCGATAGACCGGCACCGGCTCGGTGGCGGGCAGCCCGAGGGGCCGACCGGTACGCAGGTCGAAGAGCGAGCTGTGCAGGAAGCACTCGATAGTGCCGTCGACCACCTCGCCGTCCGACAACGGGATGGACGCGTGCGAGCAGAGGTCCGCGATCGCGTAGTAGGCGTCGCCGCTGCGGACGACCGCCACCTCGGTGCCGTCGATCTCGACGGCCAGGGCGGTGTCCTCGGCGAGCTCGGCGAGCGCGCAGGCGCGTACCCAGCGGTTCGGGGTAGCGAGAGTCACGAGGACAGCTCCGAGCTGCCCGTGCCCAGCGGGATGCCGACGTTGACGGCGAGCTCGGCCTCGACGGCTGCGAGCAGCCGGCCCTCGACCGAGGGAATGCCGATCTTGCGGATGATGTCGGCGAAGAAGCCGTGCACCACCAGCCGTCGCGCCTCGTTCTCGTCGATGCCGCGGCTGCGCAGGTAGAACAGCTGCTCGTCGTCGAAGCGGCCGGTGGTGGAGGCGTGCCCGGCGCCGGCGATCTCGCCGGTCTCGATCTCAAGGTTGGGTACCGACCACGCGCGGCAGCCGTCGGTGAGCACCAGGTTGCGGTTCGACTCGTAGGTCTCGATGCCCTCGCCGGCCTTGCGGATCAGCACGTCACCGATCCAGACAGTGTGCGCATCCTGGCCCTGCAGCGCGCCCTTGTAGTCGACGTTGCTGATCGTCCGCGGCTGGTTGTGGTCGACGAAGAGCCGGTGCTCGAGGTGCTGGCCCGCGTCGGCGAAGTAGAGCCCGAGCAGGATGGCTTCGCCGCCGGGTCCGGCGTAGCGAGCGTTGGCGTTCAACCGGACGACGTCACCGCCGAAGGTGACCGCGGTGTGCTGGTAGTGGGCGTCCCGGCCGACCCGGGCCTCGTGCTGGCCGACGTGGACGGCGTCGTCGTCCCAGTCCTGGATCGAGACGACCTTGACGGTCGCACCCTCGCCGACGACGACCTCGAGGTTGCCGGCGTGGACGCCAGAGCCACGGTGCTCGAGCACGAAGGTGACCGAGGAGAACGGTGCCGCTTCGAGCACGGTGTGGGCGTGGCTGCGGCCACCGTGCCCGGTGACGGTGACCCGTACCGGCTCGTCCAGCACCAGCTCGGCCGGCACCCGGACGTGCAGACCCTGGGCGGTCCCGGCGGAGGCGATGGCCGCGGCCCGGTCGCCCGGGACCAGCGCCGTGCCCCGGGGGGCCTGGCCCGGCGCGAGGCGGCCGAGCTCGACCCCGGCCGGCGCCTCGACGTCGACCGTCGCAGCACCGGCGTCGTCCGCCAGATCCTCCACAGACAGGGGCTCCAAGACGCCGCGGAGACGCTTCAGCGGGGTGAAGCGCCAGATCTCCTCACGGCCGGTCGGCTGCGGGTGGTCCTCGACGGGGAACGAGGTCTGCGGGTGCAGGTGACTCGCCACCTTGTCCGACGTCTCGAGCGCCGCGGCTACGGCGCTGAGCGCCTCCTCGGCGGTCTGGTCAACGATCGTCACGATGTGTCTGTTCTCTTCCTGGTGGTGCGGGAGCGCCCTTCGACGGGCTCAGGGAGCGTCGGGGCGGCCTCAGCCGACCGCGCCCTCCATCTGCAGCTCGATCAGCCGGTTGAGCTCGAGGGCGTACTCCATCGGTAGCTCGCGGGCGATCGGCTCGACGAAACCGCGGACGATCATGGCCATCGCCTCGTCCTCACCCATCCCCCGGCTCATCAGGTAGAAGAGCTGGTCGTCGCTCACCTTGGAGACCGTGGCCTCGTGGGCCATCGACACGTCGTCCTCACGGACGTCCACGTACGGGTAGGTGTCGGAGCGGCTGATCTGGTCGACCAGCAGCGCGTCGCACTTGACCACGGACTTCGAGTGCGAGGCACCTTCCTGCACCTGGACCAGGCCGCGGTAGGACGTACGGCCGCCGCCCCGGGCCACGGACTTGGAGATGATCGAGCTCGAGGTGTACGGCGCGCAGTGAACCATCTTGGAGCCCGCGTCCTGGTGCTGGCCCTCGCCGGCGAAGGCGATCGACAGCGTCTCGCCCTTGGCGTGCTCACCCATCAGGTAGACGGCCGGGTACTTCATGGTGACCTTGGAGCCGATGTTGCCGTCGATCCACTCCATGGTGGCGCCGGCCTCGCAGGTCGCGCGCTTGGTCACCAGGTTGTACACGTTGTTCGACCAGTTCTGGATGGTCGTGTAGCGACAGCGCGCGCCCTTCTTGACCACGATCTCGACCACGGCGGAGTGCAGCGAGTCCGAGGAGTAGATCGGCGCGGTACAGCCCTCGACGTAGTGCACGTAGGCGTCCTCGTCGACGATGATCAAGGTCCGCTCGAACTGGCCCATGTTCTCGGTGTTGATCCGGAAGTAGGCCTGCAGCGGGATCTCGACGTGCACGCCCTTCGGCACGTAGATGAAGGAGCCACCTGACCAGACGGAGGAGTTGAGCGCCGAGAACTTGTTGTCTCCCACCGGGATCACCGTCGCGAAGTACTCGCGGAACAGCTCCGGGTACTCCTTCAGCGCGGTGTCGGTGTCGAGGAAGATGACGCCCTGCTTCTCGAGCTCGGAGTTGATCTTGTGGTAGACCACCTCGGACTCGTACTGAGCGGCCACACCCGAGACCAGACGGGCCTTCTCGGCCTCCGGGATGCCCAGCTTGTCGTAGGTCGACTTGATGTCGGCCGGCAAGTCGTCCCAGGTGGTGGCCTGCTTCTCGGTGGAACGGACGAAGTACTTGATGTTGTCGAAGTCGATGCCGTCGAGCTCGGCACCCCAGGTCGGCATCGGCTTGCGCTCGAAGAGCCGGAGGCCCTTCATCCGCAGGTCGAGCATCCACTGGGGCTCGCTCTTGAGCGCGGAGATGTTGGCGACCACCTCGGGGGTCAGGCCGCGCTTGGCGGTCGAGCCGGCGACGTCGGAGTCCGACCAGCCGAAGCGGTAGCGGCCGAGCGCCTCGAGGTGCTCGTCCTGGGTGTGCCCGGTGCCGACCGGACCCGCGGGCGCTGCGATGGTGTCGGGAACGGCAGCAGTGGGTTCAGCGATCTGGGTCATAGGACGGGCCTCTCCTCAGGGGTGGTCATCTCAGGGTCGTGCTGGTTCGTACGCGGGACATGAGTCGTGCAGACACCGTCGCCGTGAGCGATGGTGGCGAGCCGCTGGACGTGAACGCCCAGCAGCCGGGAGAACATCTCGGTCTCCACCTCGCAGAGCTGCGGGAACCGCTCGGCCACGTGGGCCACCGGGCAGTGGTGCTGACAGAGCTGCTCCCCCAGGGCCGACGGTCGGACCGAGGCGACGTACCCGTCCCCGGTCAGTGCGCCGGCCAAGGCGTGCGCCGGACTTGAGCTGGTGCTGCCGGCCATGACGTCGGCATAGCGAACTTCGGCCGAGGCAACCCGACTGGACGCAAACTTTCGTACGGACTCTGAACCTGCCTCGTCGGCCAGGAATTCCAGCGCGGCGATGGCCAGGTCGTCGTAGGCGGAGTAGAAGTCGGCCCGGCCGGCGTCGGTGAGGGCGAAGACCTTGGCGGGCCGGCCGCGGCCGCGGGCGCCGTAGACCCGCTGCTCACGCGCCACGAGCAGACCACGGTCGAGCAGCACGTCGAGGTGACGGCGGACGGCGGCGGCGGTCAGACCGAGCCGCTCGCCCAGCTCCGCCGCGGTGGACGGGCCGTGCTCGAGGATCGACTGCGCGACGCGGTGCCGGGTGGAGGCGTCGAGATCGGGCGTCCGAAACCCAGGAGCGCGCTCGACGACCTCGCGCGACAGATGCTGGGTCGTTTTCACTACGCCAGTGTGCGCTTATTCAACAGGCCCGTTCAAGCAAGGCGGGCCTTACTTCCGCCTCACTGACGGTGGCTGCCCGCGAGGATGTCGGCGAGGTCGTAGGTGACCGGTTCCTCGAGCTGGGCGTACGTGCACGAGCGGGGTTCACGGTCGGGTCGCCACCGGTTGAACTGGGCGGTGTGACGAAAGCGGTCGCCTTCCATGTGCTCGTAGCGCACCTCGACCACCAGGTCGGGCTGCAGCGGGACGAAGGACAGGTCCTTGCCGACGTTCCAGCGGCTGTACTCGGAGCTGCGCGGCGTCCGGCTCGTCTCCTGCTCACCGCCCCAGGCCCAGGGGTGCCCCTCGAACGTGGTCACCAGCGGCTGCAGCTCGGTGAAGAGCTCCTTGCGGCGCGCCGCCGGGAACGCTCCGATCACCCCGACGCTGGCCAGGTCGCCGGCGTCGTTGTAGAGGCCGAGCAGCAGCGAGCCGATGCTGTCGGGGCCGCTCTTGTGCACCCGGTAGCCGGCGACGACGCAGTCGGCCGTGCGCTGGTGCTTGATCTTGAACATGGTGCGGAGGCCCGGCTGGTAGGGGCCGGCCAGCGGCTTGGCGACGACCCCGTCGAGCCCGGCGCCCTCGAACTGGGCGAACCACTCCTGCGCGAGCGCGGAGTCGCGGGTGGCCGGGGTGAGGTGGATCGGCGCCTGCACGTCGGCCAGCGCCTCCTCCAGCGCGGCCCGGCGGACGGCGAACGGTTGACCGGTGAGGTCGTCGTCGCCGAGCGCGAGCAGGTCGAAAGCCACGAAGCGGGCCGGGGTCTCCTTCGACAGCTTGGTGATCCGGCTGACCGCCGGGTGGATGCGCTGCTGCAGCACCTCGAACTCCAGCCGGCCGTTCGCGGCGATGACAATTTCGCCGTCGACGACGCAGCGCTCGGGCAGGTTCGCGCGCACCGCGTCGGCGACCTCGGGGAAGTAGCGCGTCATCGGCTTCTCGTTGCGCGAGCCGATCTCGACCTCGTCACCGTCGCGGAAGACGATCGAGCGGAACCCGTCCCACTTGGGCTCGTAGGACAGCTCGCCGGTGGGGATGGTGGGCACCGACTTTGCCAGCATCGGCTTCATCGGGGGCATCACGGGCAGCTGCATCCGCCCATTGTGGCGCTGCACCGGATTGTGTGTTCACTTTCGTGGCGTAGTCGCCACGAAAGTGAACACAGTCAGCACTCGGGAACGGGCCGGTCAGCCGCGACGCGAGCTGCGGCTGAAGCCGGCGGCGCTGTGCGGCCGGGACGAGCTGGCGGAGCCGGAGGAGGACAGACCCGGGCTGGAGGTGGTGTAGACCGACGGCGCACTGCCGCCCGAGCCACCGCGACCGCCGCGGCCCTTGGCCGGGGCCGCGGAGCGTCCGCTGCCCTGGCCCTCGGAACGGCGGGGCTGACCGGGACCGCGACGACCGCGGCCGCCACCTCCGCCGTTAGCCGCGTTGCTGCGCTGGGCCGAGCCGGAGCTCCGGCGACCGGGGCCCTGCGGCTCGGGGACGTGGGAGCTGACCAGGCCGCCGGGGACGAGCACCCGCTCGCCCGGCGCCAACGTCTTGAGCACCGGGTGGTCGATGCCGGAGACCCGGGTGGTGGTCGGCTTGATGCCGGCCGCCCGGGTGAGCGCGCGGACGTCGGAGACCTGGTCGTCGGTCATCAGCGTGATGACGGTGCCGTCGTTGCCGGCGCGGGCGGTCCGGCCGGAGCGGTGCGTGTACGCCTTGTGCTCGACCGGCGGGTCGGCGTGCACGACGAGGGCCACGTCGTCGACGTGGATGCCGCGAGCCGCGATGTCGGTGGCCACCATCGTGCTGGCCGAGCCGGAGTGGAAGGCGTCCATGTTGCGGGTACGGGCGTTCTGGCTCAGGTTGCCGTGCAGCTCGACCGCGGGGATACCGCGAGCGTTGAGCTGCTTGGCCAGAGCCTTGGCGCCGTGCTTGGTGCGGGTGAAGACCATGGTCCGGCCGGGCGCGCTGGTCAGGTCCGCGAGCACGTCGATCCGCTGGTCGCGGGCGACGTGCAGGACGTGGTGCTCCATGGTCGAGACCGGCGACTGCGCGGAGTCGGCCTCGTGGGTGGCCGGGTTGTGCAGGAACTTGCGCACCAGGCCGTTGATCGCACCGTCGAGGGTGGCGGAGAAGAGCATCCGCTGGCCGTTCGACGGGGTCTGGCCGAGCAGCCGGGTGACCGCGGGCAGAAAGCCGAGGTCGGCCATGTGGTCGGCCTCGTCGAGGATCGTGACCTCGACCGAGGCGAGGGTGCAGGCGCGCTGCTTGATCAGGTCCTCGAGCCGGCCGGGGCAGGCCAGCACGATGTCCACGCCGTTGCGCAGCCCGGTCACCTGCGGTCCCTGGCTGACGCCGCCGAAGACGGTCATCGTGGTGAGGCCGGCGGTGGCCGCGAGGGGCTTGAGCGCCGCCTCGATCTGGCCGACCAGCTCACGGGTCGGGGCGAGGATCAGCGCACGCGGCGCCTTGGAGGTACGGCGGACCCGCGATGCGGTGAGCCGGGCCACCAGTGGCAGCAAGAAGGCGTACGTCTTGCCCGAGCCCGTGCGGCCGCGGCCGAGCACGTCGCGGCCGGCGAGGGAGTCGGCCAGCGTGGCGGACTGGATGGGCGTGGGGGTCTCGATACCGAGACCGGTGAGGACCTGGACCAGCTCAGCAGGAACGCCGAGCGCGGAGAAGGTGGTGGAGGCAGGCAGGGTCGTCATGTCGACAGACAGGGAGATCACGTTTCTTTGGCGTCTCACCAGAACAGGGTCGCGCCCCAGGACAGAACCAGGGACACGGTGCAGCAGTGCACAGCAGCGAGGAAGGAGCAGGTCGCTCACCATCACAGGTGCTTCGCGGCGAGACTCAGCGAGGCACTGTGGCCAACAATAGCGCACGGTCCTGGCGAGCGCCGACGAACGGGGGTCTCGCCGGGCGATGACGCCGCGTGAGAGCGTCGAGCCACCCAGCCTCCTACCCCACCTGATCGGAGCGTCCTCCTCATGCGCGGTGTCTTCCTGCCCGGTGACTCGACCACGGAGATCCGGGAGGTGCCCGACCCGACGCCGGGACCTGGTCAGGTGCTGCTGGCGATGCGGGCGTCCACGATCTGTGGCTCTGACATCCGCGCCATCTATCGCGAGCACCTGCAGGGCGACCCGGCCGAGATGTACCAGGGCGTCGTCGCCGGTCACGAGCCGGCCGGCGAGGTGGTCGCGGTCGGACCCGGGACCGTCCGGCTGGCCGTCGGGGACCGGGTCTGCGTCTACCACATCAGCGGCTGCGGCCAGTGCGACGACTGCGTCCGCGGCTACCAGATCAGCTGCACCTCCCCGCACCGGGCGGCGTACGGCTGGCAGCGCGACGGCGGCCACGCCGACCTGATCCTTGCTACGGAGCGCGACTGCATCGTGCTGCCCGACTTCGTCACCTTCCTCGACGGCGCCTGCGTCGCCTGCGGGTTCGGCACCGCGTACGAGGGCCTGCTCCGCGCCCAGGTCAGCGGCCGCGACGCCCTCGCGGTGGTCGGGCTCGGCCCGGTCGGCCTCGCCGCCGGACTCCTCGGCGGCAAGCTCGGCGCCACCCCCCGCGCCGGTTTCGACCCCAGTCCCGAACGCCGCCAGCTCGCCGTGGAGCTCGGCGCCGTCGACGTCGCCTACGCGCCCGACCAGGTCGACGACGCCCGGACCGCGCTCGGCGGCGGCGCCCACGTCGCCGTCGACTGCTCCGGCAGCGAACCCGGCCGTGCCACGGCCATCGCCGTGACCCGCGCCCGCGGCCGCATCGTCCTCCTCGGTGAGGGGAACGGGATGTCGGTGCCTGAGGTGAGCCCCACCCTGATCCACCCGACGATCACCATCATCGGCTCCTGGGTGACCAGCCTCGAACACATGCGCGAGCTCGTCGAACGCCTGCCGGTGTGGAACCTGCACCCCGAGATCGTTGTCTCCGACACCTTCGGCATCGCCGACGCCCAGGCGGCCTACGCCCTCGCCGACGCGGGACGCTCGGGCAAGATCGCCCTCGTCCCGTGAACGCGTCCGGCGCGTTCGCCGGCGGCCGCTCGACACGGCGACCTGGGTTTTCTAGGCGCCTAGACTGCATCGGTGCCCACCCCTCCTGCCGCTCTGGTGGTCACCGACCTCCGGGTCGCGTACGCCGGCCGGGCGGTGCTCGACCGTTTGGAGCTGACCGCGCAGACGAGCCAGCTGACGGCCGTGCTCGGGCCGAACGGCGCCGGCAAGACCACCCTGGTCCGCTGCTGCACCGGCCTCGTCGCCCCGGACGCGGGCACGGTCACCGTGCTCGGCCAGCGGGCCGGCGACCGTCGCACGACGAGCCGGGTGGGCCTGATGCCGCAGAGCGCGGGGGCGTGGTCGGGGATTCGGGCCGGTGAGCTGCTGCGCTACCTCGCCAGCCTCTACGCCACCCCCCACGACGTGGACGCACTCGTCGACCGGCTGCGCCTCGGCAGCTTTGTCCGCACCCCGTACCGGCGGCTGTCCGGCGGGCAGCAGCAGTCGGTCAACCTCGCCGCGGCTCTGGTGGGCCGGCCCGAGCTGGTGTTCCTGGACGAGCCGACGGCCGGGATGGACCCGCACGCCCGCCGCGCCACCTGGCGCCTGCTGCGCGAGCTGCGCGCCGACGGCGTCAGCATCGTCTTGACCACCCACGCGATGGACGAGGCCGAGGCGTTGGCCGACCAGGTCTTCATCCTCGACCGTGGCCGGGTGGCCGTGCAGGGCACGGTCGCCGAGCTGACCCGGGGCGGCTCGAGCCTGGAGGACGTCTTTCTCTCCCACACCTCGGTCGGGGCCGGCTGATGACCACGCTCAGCTTTGCGCCCGCCGCCGGGGCGGCACCGGCGTACCGGCGCGTTGTCCGGCACGCGCTGGTCGAGGCCCGGCTGCTCGTCCGCAACGGCGAACAGCTGCTGCTCGCGCTGGTCATCCCGCTCGCCATCCTCGTCGCCGGCCGGGTGCTCGGCGGCCGCTTCGGCTCGCTGACCACCCTCGCGCCTTCGGTGCTCGGACTCGCCGTCTGGTCCTCAGCGTTCACTTCCGTCGCGATCGCCACCGGCTTCGAGCGGCGGTACGGCGTCCTGGAGCGCCTCGCCGCCACCCCGCTGGGCCGCTCCGGACTGCTCGCCGGCAAGGCGCTCGCCGTCGTTCTGGTCCTGCTCGGCCAGCTCGTCGTGCTGTCCGCCGCCGCCGCGCTGCTCGGCTGGCGGCCCGCGTACACGGCCGCCTCGCTGGCGCTCGCCGTGCTGGTGGTGGTGCTCAGCACCGCGGCGTTCGTCTGCCTCGCGCTGCTGCTCGCCGGCCGGCTGCGCGCCGAGGCCATACTCGGCCTGGCCAACCTGATCTACGTCGTGCTGCTGGTCGGCGGGGGTCTCGTGCTGCCGCTCAGCCGGTATCCGGCCGCCGTCCGTACCGTGCTCGAGGTGCTGCCGACCGCGGCCCTCGGCGAGGGGCTGCGCGCGGCCGCCGTCGGACAGCTGCTGACCTGGCCGCTGCTGACCGTGCTCACCTGGCTGGTGCTGGCCGGCGCCGCCGCTTGGAAGGGATTTCGATGGACAGCGTGACCGAGCGGGCTCAGGTCCGCGAGCAGCGTACGGAGACTCCGCCACCCGGGCTGGGCGGCCGACTCCTTCGGGTCGTCCGAGGTCCGCGGGCCGTCGCCCGCTGGGCGGTCGCGTCCCTGGTGGTCAACATCGTCATCGTGGTCACCGGTGCCCTGGTCCGGCTGACGTCGTCGGGTCTGGGCTGCCCCACCTGGCCGCGTTGCACCACGGACTCCTACACCACCCACCCGGCGCTCGGTCTGCACGGAGCGATCGAGTTCGGCAACCGACTGCTCACCTTCGTGCTGGTGATCGTGGCCCTGCTCACCTGGGTGGCCGCGCTGCTGCACCGCGACGAGCGGCGGCCTGAGCGAGGTGGACGGCGCCGCGACCTGCGGTGGATCGCCGCCGGACTCGCCTTCGGCATCCCGGCCCAGGCCGTGATCGGCGGGATCTCCGTCCTCACCCAGCTCAACCCCTTCGTGGTCGGGCTGCACCTGCTGGTCTCGATGGTGCTGATCGCGCTCAGCGTCTGGCTAGTCCGACGCACCCGTGGCCTCGAGCCCGTGCCGGTCGGCCGCGGCGCCTCGCTGGCCGTCCGCGCGACGTTCGTCGCGATGTTGGTCGCGGTCTGGCTGGGCACCATCGTGACCGGCAGCGGGCCGCACGCCGGCGACGAGAACGCGGCCCGGACCGGCTTCGACGGTTCGTTCGTCACCCACCTGCACGCGGCGGCGGTGTACGTGGTCGTCGCCACCACGCTGGTCGCAGTCTGGCTGCTGCGCAGCCGGGCGGCGCTGCTGGTGCTCGGCGTCGTGGTCGCGCAAGCCGTCATCGGCATCGTCCAGTACGAGCTCGGGGTGCCGGTCGTGCTCGTCATGCTGCACCTGTTGGGCGCCTCGCTGGCCACCGCCGCCAGCGCCAACCTCTTCCTGTCGGTCCGTCGGTCCAGCCCGACGCCATCACGTCTTGGTACCAGTCCGGCGCGTTGACCGCAGGGTGACCCTCTGTATTCTTAGGCTCCGGGGGCACGGTCACTCTCACAGGAAGTCACTTCGTTGAGCAACCCCTACGGCCAGCAGCCCGGTTACGGCCAGGCTCTCCAGCAGGACCCGAACAACCTGGACGCCCCGCTCTACGGCGCGTCGATCGGCCAAGCGGTCACCCGCTTCTTCAAGAAGTACGCCACCTTCTCCGGCCGCGCGAGCCGCAGCGAGTACTGGTGGTGGACGCTGGTCAGCACCGTCATCGGTGCCATCCTGGGCGCCATCAACAGCGCCACGACGACCCCGGTGGCAGGCGACGCCATGAGTGCGTTCGGCCCGGTCTACGTCGTACTGGTCCTCTTCAGCCTCGCCACGCTGGTTCCTGGCCTAGCCCTGTCGATCCGTCGGCTGCACGACACCAACCGCAGCGGCTGGTGGGTCTTGATCGCGCTGATCCCTTTGATCGGCGCCATCGTCCTGATCGTGTTCTACGCGTCGGGCCCCAATCCCGCCGGCGCTCGCTACGACCTCAACGCCGGCACCGCCTACCCGAACGGGGCCTACGCCGGCTGAGCCTCTTCCCCGCTGCGCTAGCGTGAGGGCATGACCGACCCGGTCGCCCTGCTCACCCGACGGGCAGTGCTGACCTGGTGCACGCTCGCCGCCGGCCTCGGCCTCCTTGGTGGAGGCCTGGCCGGCTGCGGTGCGTCCGGGTCGACTCTGGTCAAGGCCGAGGTTGGCCGCCGGCCGGCCGACCAGGACGCCGCAGACGGCGCGGTGACCGCCGTAGCCGACTTCAGCCGGGACCTGCTGCGTGCGCTGGCCGACGACGCCAACCTGGTCTGCTCCCCGTTCTCGGTGCTGGTCGTCCTGGCCATGGTCCGGAACGGGGCGACCGGCGTGACCGCCCGTGAGATGGACCAGGCTCTCCACCTGCCGGACCTGGCCGCGCTCAACGCCGGGCTGAACGCGGTCGGCCAGACGCTCGCCAGCCGGAGCGGCAGCCGGCGGGACGCCCACGACGGCAAGGCCAAGGTCGAGCTGTCGGTGGTCCAGCAGGTGTGGGGCGACCAGCAGGACGTCTGGCAGCCGGCGTTCCTCGACACCCTCGCGGCCGACTACGGCACGGGCGTGCGGACCTCCGACATCGCCGGCAACCCCGAGGCTGCGCGCCAGACCGTGAACGACTGGGTCGCGGACGCGACCGCCGACCGGATCACGGAGGTGCTGCCATCCGGCAGCGTCAACGAGATGACCCGGCTCATCCTCGCCAACGCGCTGTACGTGAAGGCGCCGTGGCACGAGAAGCTCGACCCGGTCGGGACGCAGCCCTTCCAGACCCCGCAGGGACCGGTGTCGGCCGAGATGCTCAAGGTCACCCTGACCGCCGGCGGTCGCCGTGGCTCCGACTGGACCACCGCCTGCCTGCCGCTGGCCGGCCAGGACCTGGCCCTCACGGTCGTGCTGCCGGACGGGACGCCCGCGGACCTGTTGCGGCGGGTGACCGGTGCGGAGCTGGTCGACCTGCTCCGGCCGACGAAGTCCTCGGTCGACGTGACCATGCCGGCCTTCACCTTCCGCTCGAGGTTCTCGCTGCCGGAGGTGCTGCATACGCTGGGGATGACGCGGGCGTTCTCCGACGAGGCCGAGCTCGCGGGTCTCACGGCGACGGAGCCGCTGCGCGTCGCCCGGGTCGAGCACCAGGGCTGGATCGCCGTCGACCAGGACGGGCTGGAGGCCGCTGCGGCGACGGCGGCCACGGTTGAGGCCACCAGCGCGCTGCTGCCGCAGGTGAAGCTGGTCCTCGACCGCCCGTTCCTGTTCATCGTCCACGACGTCGCCCTCCGGCTGCCGCTGCTGGTCGGGATCGTCGCCGACCCGGCCGCCACCGGTGACTGAGCCGGCGGCGCTCGCGACCCTCGTCGACCGGGTCCCGGACGGCTGGACCGCGGTGGTCTACGCCCGCCGCCCGTACGGGCTGAGCCGCCGCGACCACGCCGACGGCCGCAGCGTCAGCCTCTACGCCGAAGAGCTGGGCGGCACCGACGTGGTCAGCACCAACGTCTACCGCACGGGGGCGGGCGTCCTGCTGCGTCCGTGCGAGATGCCCGCGGCGAAGGTGCTGGACTTTCTGCGCGACTGGACTCCCGCCTGATCCCGCTGGCTGTCCCGAGCCGGGGGGTCAGTGGCTGTGCCGACCCCGCGCGCTCTGCAGCACCGGCGCGATCCACCGGTCCGCCACCACGCCGGTCACCGTCGCGTAGACCGCCTTGTGCAGCACGTCAATGACCTGCTCGCCCGTCGGCCACGTCGTCGGGGGGGCGCCGACCCCGGTGACGTTCTCCACGGTCTGGTCGAAGTTGAGCCGCGCGACCGTGTGCCAGGCGTTCATCGCGGGTCCACGCATCCCGGTCACGGCCCAGACCCCGCGCAGCGCGCCGAGCACGGCCCCGGTCCCCCAGTGCATGGCGTAGTTCCACCCAGCCGGCCGGTCGCTGTCCCCGGGCTGCTGGCCGAGCGCGGTGAGCAGGGCCCGGGCCGGGACGTAGGAGTTGCGACGGTGCGTGACCGCCTGCTCGACCTTCTCGCTGGCGGTCATCGCCGCCACCCCGACGAGGCCGGCGGCAACGCCCATCGCGGCGGCTCGGGCGAGCGTGGCTACTCGGTCTTCAGACATGGGACTCCTTCGGATCGGGGGCACGGGTCGAGGGGCTTCCGGCCATGGTCTCCTACCCCGAAGGCCGCCGGGTCAGACGCACCGCAGCCGATCGGCCACCACGGTGACGCCGGCCAGCACCTCGGCGTAGGAGGTGCTGAGCGGGCTCAGCCCCAGCCGCAGTCCCGCCGGCGACCGGAAGTCCGGGATCACGCCGCCGCGCCAGAGCTCGGGCAGCAGCGTCCGGAAGCCCGGGTGGTCGAGGGTCAGGTGGGACCCGCGCCGGCCGGGCTCGACCGGCGTAGCCAGCTCGGCGCCGAGCGGCAGCAGCCGCGCCCGGCAGAGCTCCTCGGCGAACGCGATCAGGCCTTCCGACTTCGTGCGCACGGCCGGCATCCCGACGTCGGCGATCAGGTCGAGCATGTCCTGCATCGCCAGCATGCCGAGCACCGGCGGCGTCCCGCTGACCACCCGCTGGATCCCCGCGGCCGGGGTGTAGCCGGCGCCCATCTCGAACGCGTCCGCCCGGCCCATCCAGCCCTGCACCGGCTGGACGAACGCGTCCAGGTGGCGGGCGGCGACGTAGCCGAAGGCCGGTGAGCCGGGGCCGCCGTTGAGATACTTGTAGGTGCAGCCGACCGCCACGTCGACCTCCCACGCGTCCAGCTGCAGCGGCACCGAGCCGACCGAGTGAGAGAGGTCCCAGAGAACCAGCGCACCCACTCCGTGAGCCAGGGCCGTCAGCTCGGCGGCCGGGGCCAGGTGGCCGGACCGGTACGCGACGTGGCTCAGCAGCACCAGGGCCGTCCGGTCGCTGAGCGCCGGCGCCAGGTCGGCGACCTCAACGCCGGATCGCGGGTCGGACTCGACCCAGCGGACCGTCAGGCCGAGCTCGGCGGCGATGCCCTCCATCACGTACCGGTCGGTCGGGAAGTTGTCGGTGTCGACGACCACCTCGTCGCGACCGGGGCCTCGCTGCTGGCGGCTGAGCGCCACCCCGCCGCGGGCGAGCTTGTAGAGCAGCACCGTGGTGGAGTCGGCGACGGTGGTCTGGCCGGGCGCCGCGCCGAGCACGGTGGCGCCGATCCGGTCGCCGAGGGTGCTCGGCAGCGCGAACCACTCCTCGTCCCAGCCGCGGATCAGCCGGCCCGCCCACTGCTCGGAGACGAAACGGGCGATCCGGTCGGCGCTGGCCTTCAGCGGCCGACCGAGGGAGTTACCGTCCAGGTAGGCCAGCACGTCGTCGTCTGGACCGAGCAGGAACCGCTCACGGTGCTGGGCCAGCGGGTCGGCGGCGTCGAGCTGCGCCGCACGTCGGGTCCAGTCCTGCTCGCTACCGGTCACGTCGGCGACCCTACGGCGCCCGGGGCACCCGGCGGCGTCCGGACCGCTCCTCGTGTGGCACGGTGACCGGGTGACTGCACCCCGAGCCGTCGTGGCCGGAGGGTCCGGCTTCCTCGGGCCACCGCTGATCGCGGACCTCACCCGGCGAGGGTACGAGGTCGGCGTCATCGGCCGCCGCGGCCCAGACGCCCGTTGGGACACACCGGAGCGGATCCACGCGTTGGTCGACGGCGCGGACTTGGTGGTCAACCTGGCTGGGCGCAGCGTGGGCTGCCGCTACACCGACCGGAACCGCCACGAGATCTATGACTCCCGGGTCGACACCACGACGGCGTTGCACGAGGCCGTCGCCGGTTCGGCCCGGCCACCCCGGCTCTGGCTCAACGCCAGCACCGCGACGATCTACCGCCACGCGATGGACCGACCCCAGACCGAGGCCGACGGCGAGCTGGGCTCAGGCTTCTCGGTCGACGTGGCCCGGGCCTGGGAGAAGGCGTTCTTCGCCGGCGACCTGCCGACGACGCGCCGGGTGTCGCTGCGGATGGCGATCGTCCTCGGCGACGGGCCCGCCCTGGAGATGCTGGCGCGGGCGGCGCGGCTCGGCCTGGGCGGCCCCCAGCTGGACGGCCGCTGGTTCCCGCACCGGCGCTACCGCGGCATCGGCCCGGACGCCACCCCGGCGGCGCCCCCGCACCGGGCGACGCACGGGCGCCAGAAGTTCAGCTGGATCCACGTCGACGACGTCGTCGCCGCGGTCGCGTTCCTCGACGAGCACGCCGAGGTCGAGGGCCCGGTCAACCTGGCGGCGCCGGGGACCAGCACGAACGCCGAGCTGATGGCCGCGCTGCGCCGAGCGGTCAACGCCCCGGTGGGGATCCCTGCGCCGCGCTGGCTGCTCGAGCCCGGCATGCTCGTCCTGCGCCAGGAGTCCGAGCTGGTGCTCAAGAGCCGGTGGGCCGTCCCGGCCACCCTGCTGGCCGCGGGCTTCACCTTCGGCTGGAACGACCTGCCGGAAGCGATCGACGACCTGGTCGGCTGAGGCCGGCCCTCGCCCGGTACCTCAGCAGGGTCAGGTGTGCTCGACGGCCGCGCGCTGCACGGGCAGGGCCGCGACGAACCGGTCCGTGTACGCCGCAAAGCCCGCGACGTCGGCGGGGTCCGGCTCGGCGGTCTCGAGGGCGGCGTCGCCGAACACCTCGGCGTCGAGGAAGTCGCTGAGGCGCTGCCCGTCGGTCCGGCGGGCGCGAAAGGCCGCGAGCACCGCGATCCCCCAGGCGCCCCCCTCGGCGGCGATGTCTCCCACCACCACCGGGGTGTCGATTGCGGCCGCGAGGAAGCGCTGGGCCACTCCCTTGGTGGTGAAAAGCCCGCCGTGGGCGAACATCCGGTCCAGCCGGACGTGCTCGACGTCGGTCAGCACGTCCATCCCCAGCCGGAGGGTGGCCAACGAGCCGAACAGCTGGGCGCGCATGAAGTTGGCCAGCGAGAAGGTGCAACCAGGTGAGCGCAGCACCAGCGGCCGGCCCTCCTCCAGCTCGGTGATCGGCTCACCGGAGAGGTAGTTGAACGCCACCAGGCCGCCGCCGTCGGGCTCACCGTCCAGCGCGGCCCGGAAGAGTGTGCCGAAGGCCTGGGAGCGCTCGACCGGCGCCCCCGCCGCGGCGGCGAACTCGCAGAAGAGACCGACCCACGCGTCCAGCTCGCTGGCCCCGTTGTTGCAGTGCACCATCGCCACCGGGGCGCCGTCGGGGGTCATCACCAGGTCCAGCTCGCGGTGCGCGCCGGTCAGCGGACGCTCCAGCACGACCATGGCGAAGATGCTCGTGCCCGCGCTGATGTTGCCGGTCCGGGGTGCCACCGAGTTGGTGGCCACCATGCCCGTCCCGGCGTCCCCCTCGGGCGGGCACATCGGCGCGCCCGGCTGCAGCCGGCCGCGGGGATCCAGCAGCGCGGCCCCGCCGGCGGTCAGCTCGCCCGCGTCCGCACCCGCCGCCAGCACCTCCGGCAGCAGCGCGGTCAGCGACAGATGGGCGCCGGCCTCGGCGACCAGCTCGTCGGTCCGGGCGAGCAGCGCGGCGTCGTAGGTGCCGGTGGCGCTGTCGATCGGGAACATGCCGCTGGCGTCGCCCACCCCCAGCACCGGCCGGCCGGTCAGCCGGCGGTGCACGTACCCGGCGAGCGTGGTCAGCGAGGCCAGCCGGCCGACGTGCTCCTCGCCGTCCAGCACCGCCTGGAAGACGTGCGCGACGCTCCACCGGTGCGGGATGTTGACGCCGAGCTCCTCGCTCAGCCGCTCCACCGCCGGCCCGGTGTGGGTGTTCCGCCAGGTGCGGAACGGCACCAGCAGCTCACCGTCGGCGTCCAGGGCGAGGTAGCCGTGCATCATCGCCGAGACGCCGAGGCCGCCGACCGTCGTCAGCTCGACGCCGTAGCGGTCGGTGACGTCCGCGGCCAGAGCCGCGTAGCACTGCCGGATGCCGTCCCAGACCGCCTCGAGGGAGTAGGTCCACATCCGGTCGACGTACTGGTTCTCCCAGCCGTAGCCACCGACGGCCAGCGGCTGGGCGTCCGCGCCAACCAGCACCGCCTTGATCCGGGTCGAACCCAGCTCGATGCCGAGGTACGTCCGGCCGGACTCGAGGTCTTCCTGCGCGGTGGTCATCACCCGACTCTAGGAGGGTGGTGTCGAACGGCGGCCGTAGCGAGCAGGTGCCCGGGTACGTGCCGGGCAAGGCGCCGGAGGAGTCGGATAGCGGGGTTCTCTCCGCGACGACGGCAACGAAGCCCGGTGCGTGCCCGGGTGCCGCGCAGTAGGTCGGCGTTTGACACCACCCTCCTAAAAGCCCAGGCCGAGGCGGTAGGCGGCTTGGTTCCAACGGATCTCGTTGCCGAAGTTGCGTTGGTTGGTCGCGCCGTCGATGACCAGCAGCTCGACCCCGATGATGCGGGCGAAGTCGGTGAGCTCCTCGGTGTCGACCGACTGGGACAGCACCGTGTGGTGCGGGCCACCCGCCATCAGCCACGCCTCGGCGGAGCCGGCCAGGCTGGGCTTCGGCTCCCAGACCGCGCGAGCGACCGGCAGGTTGGGCAGCGGCTGGTCGGGCTCGACGACGTCGACCTCGTTCAGTACCAGCCGGAACCGGTCGCCCAGGTCGCAGATGCCGACCACCGCGGCCGGTCCGGTCGCTGCGTCGAAGACCAGGCGGACGGGGTCCTCGCGGCCCCCGATGCCCAACGGATGGATCTCGACGCGTGGCCGGCCGGACGCGATGGTGGGACAGACCTCGAGCATGTGCGCGCCGAGGATCTTCGGTGTGCCCGGCCCGAGGTGGTAGGTGTAGTCCTCCATGAAGGAGGTGCCCTGCGGCAACCCTGCGCCCATCGCCTTGATGGTGTGCAGCATCACCGAGGTCTTCCAGTCACCCTCGCCGCCGAAGCCGTAGCCCTCGGCCATCAGCCGTTGGACGGCGAGTCCGGGCAGCTGGCGCAGCCCGCCCAGGTCCTCGAAGTTGGTGGTGAACGCGCCGAAGCCGCCGGCGGTGAGGCAGGAGCGCAGGCCAGCCTCGATCCGGGCGCCGTAGCGCAACGACTCCTGCCGTGCGCCGCCCGGGGCCAGCTCAGGTGCGATCTCGTACAGGTCGGCGTAGTCGGCGACCAGCGCGTCGACGTCGGCGTCGCTCGCGCCGTCCACCGCCTCGACCAGGTCGTTGACGCCGTAGGTGTTGACCGAGGCGCCGAACCGCAGCTGGGCCTCGACCTTGTCGCCCTCGGTGACGGCGACGTCGCGCATGTTGTCGCCGAACCGGGCGAGCTTGAGGGAGCGGACGGCGGCCGCGCCGACGGCCGCGCGCTGCCAGGCCGCGACCCGGGCCAGCACGGTCGGGTCCGACACGTGGCCGACGACGGTCTTGCGGGCCACCCCGAGCCGGGTCTGGAGGTAGCCGAACTCGCGGTCGCCGTGCGCGGCCTGGTTGAGGTTCATGAAGTCCATGTCGATCTCGGACCACGGCAACGACACGTTCGCTTGGGTGTGCAGGTGCAGGAACGGCGTCCGCAGCGCGTCCATGCCCGTGATCCACATCTTGGCCGGCGAGAAGGTGTGCATCCACGCCATCACCCCGACCACACCGGCGTCGGCGTTGGCCTCGAGCACGGCGGCGTGGATCGACCCGGAGTCGGTCAGCACGGGCCGCCACTCGACCTCGAGCGGCAACGCACCGAAGGCGTTCAGCTGGCGGACGATCTCTTGCGACTGCTGCTCGACCTGGGCGACGGTCTCGGGGCCGTAGAGGCCCTGGCTGCCGGTCAGGAACCAGACCCGGCGCGAGGTGGGGGTCATGATCAACTCTTTCGATCGTGGTGCGGGAGCAAGATCAACTGAAGAGCGAGCAAGATCATCAGCGCTGGCCGTAGGCGTTCTGGTAGCGGTCGTACAGCCGGTCGACGTCGGCGTGCGGGATCGGCAGCGGCTCGCCGAGCTGGCGGGCGATGTGCACGGTCCGCGCCACCTCCTCGCAGAGGACGGCGGCCTTGACCGCGGCCTTTGCGCTGGCGCCGACGGTGAACGGGCCGTGGTTCTGCATCAGCACGGCCCGGGAGCGGTGCGCGCGCAAGGTGGCGACCAGCCCGTGGCCGATCGAGTCGTCGCCGATCAGCGCGAACGGGCCGATCGGGATCTCGCCGCCGAACTCATCAGCCATCATGGTCAGCACGCACGGAATCGGCTCGCCGCGCGACGCCCAGGCCGTGGCGTAGGTCGAGTGGGTGTGCACGACGCCGTTGACCTCGGGCAGGTGGGCGTAGACGTACGCGTGCGCGGCGGTGTCGGACGACGGGGCGTGCTCCCCCTCGACCAGCCGGCCCTCCAGGTCGCAGACCACCATGTTCTCGGGCGTCAGCTCGTCGTAGGAGACCCCGGACGGCTTGATCACCAACAGGTCCGCGCCGGGGACGCGCGCCGAGACGTTGCCGGCCGTCCAGGCGACCAGTCCGTTGCGCGGCAGCTCGGCGTGCAGCAACGCCACCTCGCGGCGGACGTCAGCCACCGCTGCGGCAACCGCGGCCGAGATGGTCATGCCTGCTCCATCGCTTTCGACACCCGTGGATGTTAGCGTTCACAAAACTTGAGGGTCAAGGTGCGGGCGCCCGCCGTGAAACTTGTGTTGAGAAACCCCTCGTAGTCGAGGGGTTTCTCAACACACCATGTGATCGGACCCCAGCGGCACAGCCCATCACGAGGGCCGGTGACAATCATCGACTGGTTCAGCAGCATCCCCGCCCTGCCGACGGCGTGGTTCGAGCGGCAGCCACGCCGTCGCGTCACGCGGCGTGACTGGGAGCAGCCAAGGTCGGGTCTGGCCACCTTGATCCCCGCCGCCGAGTCCGGCCCCGTCGCCGTCGAGTGGCTGATCGAGGCGCCGGACGGGCCGTTCGACAGCCGCGGCGGCTTCACCTGGTGGTGGCTGATCCGTCGGCCGCCCGGGAGATCGTCGAGCGGCCTGGGTCCGAGGACTGACCGGGGCTCGCGGCGCTGGCCCGGACGACCAGCTCGGGCTCGATCAGTGTCGCCGGGGGCGGGTCCTCCCCCGCCAACCGACGCAGTAGCAGCTCGACCGCCGCCCGGCCGAGCGCGCCGAAGTCCTGGCGCACGGTGGTGAGCGGCGGCCGGACGTACCCAGCCGCGTCGATGTCGTCGAAGCCGACCACCGAGACGTCCTCCGGCACCCGCCGGCCGCACTCGGTCAGCCCCCGGATCAGCCCCAGGGCCATCAGGTCGTTGGCGGCGAACACGGCGGTGACCTCGTCGGGCAGCCGGGTGGCCGCGGCGTATCCGCTCGCTGCCGTCCAGTCCCCGGCCAGCGGGCCGGGTGCGTCCAGTCCGTGGCTCTCCAGCTCCGATCGCCACCCGGCCAGCCGCTCGCCGGCGTCCAGCCACTCCGGCGGACCGGCGAGGTGCGCGATCGTGCGATGCCCCTGTTCGACGAGGTGCCGGACGGCGATCCGCGCGCCTTGGCGCTGGTCGACAGCGACGTGCACCCCACGGTTGGTCGGCAAGGGTGGCGCCATGATCACCATCGGCAGGTCGAGCGCCACCGAGGCAGCCGCCCGCACGGCGGCGTCCACCGGCGCGATGGCGATGATGCCCTCGACCCCCTGGTCGAGGAAGTGGTCGAGGGCCGCATGCACCGATGCCGGGTCGTACAGGCCGAGGCTGACCACGCTGACGTAGAGGCCGGCCGCCCGGGAGGCCTCCGCGACGGCGACCAGGGTGGAGACCGGACCGCCGAGGTTGGACGTGGTGGCCAGCAGCCCGATCGTGCCGCTGCGGTTGGTGGCCAGGGCGCGGGCGGCGGAGTTCCGCCGGTAGCCGAGGCTGCCGATCGCCGCCTGCACCTTGGCCCGGGTCTCGGCGCGGACGCTCGGATGGTCGTTGAGCACCCGCGAGACGGTCTGGTGCGAGACGCCCGCGAGCCGGGCGACGTCCTGCATCCCCGGGGCCCGCGCCATGCGGCGCACTCTATCCACGGCAATCTCGGACTTGTCAGAGCCTGACGGGGCTGGAGCACCGTGAGCGTCTGACAGCTCCGGTTCGAGAGGTCAGCGGAGGAGGGGGTCGACCGCGGCGGCCACGAAGACCAGCGCCAGGTAGGAGTTGGTCCAGTGGAAGAGCCGCATCGGCTTGAGGGCCGCGTCGGTCAGCCCGCGGCGGGCCCGGACCAGGAGCTGGAACGACTCCCAGAGCAGCGCCGCCCCGGTGAGCGCAGCGACGGTCGGGTAGAGCCAGCCGGTCCCGGCCACCGGCCACAGCGCCAGCGACACCGCGACGGTGACCACGGAGTAGATCATGATCCGGGCGGCGACGGCCGGGGCCGCCATCACCACGGGCAGCATCGGCACCTCGGCGGCCGCGTAGTCCTCGCGGTAGCGGAAGGCCAGCGCCCAGGTGTGCGGCGGGGTCCAGAAGAAGACGATGGCGAAGAGCACGAACGGCGCCCAGGCGAGGTGGCCGGTGACCGCGGTCCAGCCGATCAGCGGCGGGAAGCAGCCGGCGATCCCGCCCCAGACGATGTTCTGAGCGGTCCGGCGCTTGAGCCAGAGCGTGTAGACGCCGATGTAGAAGGCGTTGGCCGCCAGCGCCAGCCCGGCCGAGAGCCAGTTGACCCAGAGGCCGAGCGCCAGCGTGGCGGCGATCCCGAGCACGGCCCCGAAGAGGGTGGCGGCGAGCGGTCCGACCGCGTGCCGGGGCAGCGGCCGACGTCGGGTCCGGCGCATCCGCTCGTCGATGTCGCGGTCGAGCACACAGTTGAAGACGTTCGCACTGGCCGCAGCGAGACAGCCGCCGACCATCGTGGCCAGGACCAGCCGCAGCGAGGGCACGCCGCCAGCGGCCAGGAACATCGCGGGCACGGTGGTGACCAGCAGCAGCTCGATGATCCGTGGCTTGGTCAGGCCGACGTAGGCGCCGAGGACGTCTGTGAGGCTCGCCCGTGCGGCATCGCCGGCGGGTTGCCGGTCGACGTCGATCGGTGCCCGATCCCCGGCGGCAGGCCGCCCCGACACGTCGATACTCGCCACTCGCCCTCTTCATCCACCGTTGACCGCTGACTCACGGACCAAGGTCCGCCGGACGCTCCAACCCGTCGTCGGGAGAGCACCGCCGCCGAGTCTATGACGCGACCTGCGGAAAACCACCCCACCCGCCGAGGGCGCGGGCCGACACCGCGTTCCCCGCCAGAACCGTCCCCGATAGGCTCGGCGTGTTCGTGGCTCACCATGGGCTGCCTGCGCTCTCGGAAGGGAACCTCCGCCTGTGACCGACACCTCAGCATCCACCGCCGTCGTACCCGAAGGCTGGACCGACCTCGACAGCCGTGCCGTCGACACCGTCCGCCTGCTCGCCGCCGACGCCGTCCAGAAGGTCGGCAACGGGCATCCCGGGACGGCGATGAGCCTCGCCCCGGTGGCCTACCTCCTCTTTCAGAAGGTGATGCGGCACAACCCGGCCGAACCGCACTGGCCGGGCCGGGACCGTTTCGTGCTGTCCTGCGGCCACTCCAGCATCACGCTGTACATCCAGCTCTACCTCGGCGGCTGGGGCCTCGAGCTCGACGACCTGAAGGCCCTGCGCACCTGGAACTCGGCGACGCCGGGCCATCCCGAGTACGGCCACACCAAAGGCGTCGAGATCACGACCGGCCCGCTGGGCCAGGGCATCGCCAACGCCGTCGGGATGGCCATGGCCGCCCGCCGCGAGCGCGGTCTGCTCGACCCCGACGCCGCGCCCGGCAGCTCCCCGTTCGACCACCAGATCTTCTGCCTGGCCTCCGACGGCGACATCGAGGAGGGCATCACCTCCGAAGCGTCGTCCCTGGCCGGCACCCAGCGGCTGGGCAACCTGACCGTCATCTACGACCACAACCACATCTCGATCGAGGACGACACCAACATCGCCCTGACCGAGGACACCGCCGCGCGCTACGAGGCGTACGGGTGGCACGTCCAGAGCATCGACTGGACCAACGGCGAGACCACGTACGAGGAGAACGTCGCGGCGCTGAACGACGCGCTGACCGCGGCCCGCGAGGTCACCGACCGACCGAGCTTCATCAGCCTCCGGACGATCATCGGGTGGCCCGCCCCCAACCTGCAGGGCAGCGGCAAGGCCCACGGCTCAGCGCTTGGCGACGCCGAGGTCAAGGCCACCAAGGAGATCCTGGGCTTCGACCCGGAGCAGACCTTCGAGGTGTCGGAGGAGGTCATCGGCCACACCCGGTCCCTGTTGGACCGGGGCGCCGCCGCGCAGGCCGAGTGGCAGGGTGCGTTCGACACCTGGGCCGCGGCCAACCCCGACGGCAAGACGCTCTACGACCGTTTCGTGGCCGACGAGCTGAGCCCGGGTTGGGAAGAGGCGCTGCCCACCTGGGAGGCCGACCCCAAGGGCATCGCGACCCGGGCCGCCTCGGGCAAGGTACTGAGCGCCCTGGCGTCGAAGATGCCCGAGCTGTGGGGCGGTTCGGCCGACCTCGCCGAGTCCAACAACACGACGATGGCGGGCGAGCCGAGCTTCCTGCCCACCGACCGCCAGACGAAGGCGTTCTCGGGCGGCCCGTACGGGCGCACCCTGCACTTCGGCATCCGTGAGCACGCGATGGGCGCGATCATGAACGGCATCAAGGTGCACGGCGGCACCCGCCCCTACGGGGGCACCTTCCTCACCTTCAGCGACTACATGCGCGGGGCGGTCCGGTTGTCCGCGCTGATGCGGGTGCCCGTCACGTACGTCTGGACCCACGACTCGATCGGTCTGGGCGAGGACGGCCCCACCCACCAGCCGATCGAGCACGTCGCCGCCCTGCGGGCCATCCCGGGCCTGGACGTGGTCCGACCGTCCGACGCGAACGAGACGGCGGCGGCCTGGGCAGCGATCCTCAAGAACGGTGACCGACCGGCCGGGCTCATCCTCAGCCGGCAGAACCTGCCGATCGTGCCGCGCGGCACGGACGGCTACGCCGACACCTCGAACGTGGCCAAGGGCGGCTACGTGCTGCGCGACAGCGACGGCGAGCCTGACGTCATCCTGGTCGGCACCGGCTCGGAGGTCCAGCTCGCCGTGGCTGCGGCCGACGAGCTGGCCGGCGAAGGCGTCCACGCCCGGGTGGTCTCGATGCCCTGTCGCGAGTGGTTCGACGAGCAGGACCAGGCCTACCGCGACTCGGTCATCCCGCCGACCGTCAAGGCCCGGGTCAGCGTCGAGGCCGGGGTGAGCCTCGGCTGGCGCGACATCGTCGGTGACGCCGGCCGGATCATCAGCATCAACCACTACGGCGCCAGTGCCGCTGGGGCCAAGCTCTTCGAGGAGTTCGGCTTCACCCCGGCCACCGTCGTGGCCGCCGCGAAGGAGAGCATCGAAGCCGTGGGCTCCGACGCTGCGCCCACCCACACCGCCGCGAGCGGACCCAAGACGACCGGCGACCAGGAGCCCGACGCCGGCGCCACGATCAGCTGACCATCCACCCCTCCTTCCAGGAAGAAGTCCCATGAGTGACCACCTGAAAGAACTGTCCGAAGCGGGCGTCTCCATCTGGCTCGACGACCTGTCGCGCGAGCGGATCAAGACCGGCAACCTGCAACAGCTCATCGACGACTCGTCGGTGGTCGGCGTGACCACCAACCCGACGATCTTCGCGTCCGCGCTGGCCAAGGGCGAGCAGTACGACGAGCAGGTCCGCGAGCTGGCGGCGATCGACGCGAGCGTCGAAGACGCCATCAAGGCCATCACGACCGACGACGTCCGCAACGCCTGCGACCTGTTCTCGGGCCTCTACACCTCCACCGGCGGCTACGACGGCCGGGTCTCGATCGAGGTCGAGCCGGGTCTGGCCATGGACACTGCCGGCACGTCGGCCGAAGCGGCCGACCTGTTCAAGATCGTCGACCGGCCGAACGTGCTGATCAAGATCCCGGCGACCAAGCCCGGCCTGCCGGCGATCACCGCCTCGATCGCCGAAGGGATCAGCGTGAACGTGACGCTGATCTTTGCCCTCGAGCGCTATCGCGGCGTCATCGACGCCTACCTGAGTGGGCTCGAGCAGGCGGCGGCCAACGGGCACGACCTCAGCACGATCCACTCGGTGGCGTCCTTCTTCGTCTCCCGGGTGGACAGTGAGGTCGACAAGCGTCTCGACGCGATCGGCACCGACGACGCGACCGCGCTCAAGAGCAAGGCCGCCCTCGCCAACGCCCGGCTGGCGTACGCGTTGTTCGAGGAGGAGTTCAGCTCCGAGCGGTTCGCCGCCCTCGAGGCCAAGGGGGCCAACCGACAGCGGCCGCTGTGGGCCTCGACCGGGGTCAAGGACCCGAATCTGCCCGACACCCTGTACGTGTCCGAGCTCGTCGTGGCCAACACCGTCAACACCATGCCGGAGAAGACCTTGCAGGCCTTCGCCGATCACGGCGAGGTCCAGGGTGACCGGGTGACCGGTACCGAGGCCGAGGCGCAGCAGGTCTTGGACGAGCTGGCTGCGGTGGGGATCGACTTCGACGACGTGGTGGACGTGCTCGAGCGCGAGGGCGTGCAGAAGTTCGACGCCTCATGGGCCGAGCTGGTCGAGACGGTCAAGACCGCTCTCGAGGACGCCACGACCGGTAAGGACCCGGGCGAGTCTGCCGACCCGGACGTCACCCACGACTCCGTCTAGTCAGCTGGAAGCGGGCCGCCACCCGGGTGTCAGCGCCCGGTGGCGGCCCGCTGCCGTTCCGTCCACCGAAAGGGTCCCCGATGACCGTCAGTCACCTTCCCGTGCCCGAGATCGTCCAGTTCGCCGACGCGGGTGAGGTGGCCGAAGCCCTCGCCGCCCGCCTGATCTCCCGGCTCACCGAGCTGCAGGTCGACGGCGGGACCCCTCAGCTCTGCCTGACCGGCGGCCGGATCGCCACCCGGGCGTACGGCCGGCTGGCCGCCGATGGGCCGGGGTCGGACGTCGACTGGTCGCGGGTCGACCTGTGGTGGGGCGACGAGCGATTCGTCGCCGCCGACGACGACGACCGCAACGCCGGGGCCACCCTGGAGCTGCTACGGGGGCCGCTCAGCCTGCCCGCCGAGCGGATCCACGAGATGCCGGCCAGCGACGGGGAGCTCGTCGATCTCGACGCGGCGGCCGAGGCCTACGCGTCCGAGCTGGGCCCGACCACCTTCGACGTCTGCCTGCTCGGGCTGGGGCCGGACGGCCACATCGCGTCGCTCTTCCCCGAGCACCCGTCCTCGACCGCCACGGGAGACGTGATCGCCGTCCGCAACTCACCGAAGCCGCCGCCGGACCGGATCAGCCTGACCCTCGCCGTGATCAACCGCTCAGCCGAGGTGTGGTTCCTGGTCAGCGGCGAAGACAAGGCCGAAGCCGCTGCGAAGGCGCTCTCTGGCGCCGGTCCCGAGCCCGTGCCGGGCGCCTTGGCGCACGGCGTCACCCGTACGGTCTGGCTGATCGACGCCGCCGCCGCCTCGCTGCTGCCCACCGGCCCGTAGGAACGCGCCCTGAGCTTGTCGAAGGCCCCGAAGGGGTTGCGCTGACGTCAGCAGGAGAAAGCGCAACCTCTTCGAGGCCCTCGACAAGCTCGGGACGCGTGGAGGTCAGTAGATGACGTCGCCGCGGGCGCGGCGGTCGCGCAGGGTCTGCAACGCTTCGCTGAGGATGTCGGCGGCCTCGGTCTCGCTACGCCGTTCCTTCACGTAGGCGAGGTGGGTCTTGTACGGCTCGATCTTCGGCGGCGGGGGCGGGTTGGCCGAGTCGAGGTTGGCCGGCAGACCGCAGCGCGGGCAGTCCCAGCTCTCCGGGACGGTCGCCTCAGCCGCGAAGGCGGGGCGGGTCTCGTGGCCGTGGGAGCAGAAGTAGGAGACGAAGAGCCGTGGTGCGGCGTCACCGCGTTCAGCCTCTCCCATCGGTCCAGCGCCGACTCGGCTGCCACGGATCGCACTGCCACCAGCCACGTTCGTTCCCCCTCGAGTGTCTTACCGGTCAACCGTTGTCGAACGGGGCCGCCGTTCTCGCCCGGCCCCCGGCGTCTTGCGTTCCTGAGGTCAGCCGCTGATCTTGTAGAGCAGGCCGAGGGCCACGATGGCCGCCAGCCAGACCACGCCGATGATGATCGTGAGCCGGTCGAGGTTGCGTTCGGCCACCGAGGAGCCGCCCATCGAGGACGAGATACCGCCACCGAAGAGGTCGGACAGGCCGCCGCCGCGACCCTTGTGCATGAGCACGAAAAGGGCCAGCACGACGCTGGTCAGCACGAGGACGATCGAGAAGATCAAGATCGGCGTCGTCATCATGGGCACGAAAAACACGTGCAAAGCCTAACTCACAGCCGACGACATGCGCACCGCTGAGACCGTTCGACAGGCCCAGCGAGCGAAGCCGCGAAGCTCAGGGAGCGACGTCAGAGGACGGGCAGGTCGTAGAAGCGCGCGATCGCGGCGAACTCGTCGACCTGCAGGCTGGCCCCACCGACGAGGCAGCCGTCGATGTCGGGCTGGGCCATGATGGCCGCGATGTTGTCGGCCTTGACCGAGCCGCCGTAGAGGACGCGGATCTGGTCGGCGGCTGCGGCGGTGAAGCGGGCTCCGACCAGCCTGCGGATGGCCGCGCAGACCTCCTGCGCGTCGTCCGGCGTCGCCACTGCCCCGGTGCCGATGGCCCAGACGGGCTCGTACGCGATCACCAGGGAGGCGATCTGCTCGTTCGTCAGGTCGGTCACGGCGGTGTTGATCTGGCCCAGGCAGAACGCCACGTGGTGCCGCGCCTCGCGGACCTCGAGGTTCTCGCCGACGCAGATGATCGGGGTGACCCCGCCGTTGATCGCTCGCTGGGCTTTCTGGTTGACCACGTCGTCGCTCTCGGCGTGAAACTTCCGACGCTCCGAGTGGCCCACCAGGACGTAGCTGCAGTGGAGCTTGGCCAACATCTCCACCGAGACCTCCCCGGTGAAGGCGCCGCTCTTGTGTGCGGAGACGTCCTGGGCGCCGTACCCCAGCGTCAGTCGGTCGCCCTCGACCAGGGTCTGCACGGTGCGCAGGTCGGTGAACGGCGGCAGCACGACGACCTCGGACCGCTTGGGGTCGTGCTTCTTGTCGTCCAGCGTCCACGTCAGCTTTTGCACCAGACCGACGGCCTCGACGTGGTTGAGGTTCATCTTCCAGTTGCCGACCATCAGGGGCAGGCGAGCCATGTCAGGCCCCTTCCGTCTCGAGCACGGCCAGGCCGGGCAGGGTCTTGCCCTCCAGGTATTCCAGGCTGGCGCCGCCACCGGTCGAGATGTGGCCGAACGCGTCGTCGGCGAAGCCGAGGTCGCGGACCGCCGCAGCGGAGTCCCCGCCGCCGACCACGGACAGCCCGTCGACCTCGGTGAGCCCTTGGGCCACCGCACGGGTGCCGCCGGCGAAGCTCTCCCACTCGGCCACCCCCATCGGGCCGTTCCAGAACACCGTCTTGGCCGAGGCGATCACCGCCGCGAACACGCGAGCCGACTCCGGTCCGATGTCGAGCCCGATCTGGTCGGCCGGCATCGCGTCCGCCGACACGACGGTCGGGGTCGAGTCGGCCTGGAACGCCGGCGCCACCACGATGTCGGACGGCAGCACGATCTGCTTGCCGGTCGACGCGGCGACGTCGAGGTAGCCGCGGACGGCCTCGATCTGGTCGGCCTCGAGCAGGGAGCGGCCGACCTCGTAGCCCTGGGCGGCTAGGAAGGTGAAGACCATCCCGCCGCCGACGACGAGGGTGTCCGCGGTCTGCAGCAGGTTGGCGATCACGGCCAGCTTGTCGGAGACCTTAGCGCCGCCCAGGACCACCACGTACGGACGCTGCGGCTCCTCGGTCAGCCGCTTCAGTACCTCGACCTCAGCCAGCACCAGACCACCGGCCGCGTTCGGCAGCCGAGCGGCCAGGTCGTAGACCGACGCCTGCTTGCGGTGCACGACGCCGAAGCCGTCAGAGACGAACGCGTCGCCGAGCGCGGCGTAGCGGTCGGCGAGCTCGCCGCGGACCGCCTCGTCCTTGGACTCCTCCCCCGGCTCGTAGCGGACGTTCTCCAGCATCGCGACCTCGCCGTCAGCCAGGGCCGAGACCGTGGCCTGCGCCGACTCCCCGACCACGTCGGTGGCCAGGGTGACCGGACTGCCGAGCAGCTCGCTCAGCCGGGCCGCGGCGGGGGCGAGGGAGTACGTGGGGTTCACCTCACCCTTGGGCCGGCCGAGGTGCGCGAGCACGACGACCTTGGCGCCCGCGTCCCGCAGCGAGGTCAGCGTCGGCACCGAGGCGCGGATCCGGCCGTCGTCGGTGATCGTCGTGCCGTCGAGCGGGACGTTGAGGTCGCAGCGAACCAGGACGCGCTTGCCGCGCAGGTCGCCGAGGTCGGACACCGAGTGCATGAGCAGATCTCCTTAGCGGGGCGGACAGACACGCAACCGCTCCCCGAACCCGATGACAGGCGCGGGGAGCGGTGGGCGGGTCAGAGGTGGCTGCCGACCAGGCCGACGAGGTCGACGAGGCGGTTGGAGTAGCCCCACTCGTTGTCGTACCAGCCCACGACCTTGACCTGGTTGCCGATGACCTTGGTCAGGCCCGAGTCGAAGATGCAGGAGTGCGGGTCGGTCACGATGTCGCTGGAGACGATCGGGTCCTCGGTGTAGAGCAGGTAGCCCTTCAGCGGACCCTCGGCTGCGGCCTTGATGGCGGCGTTGACCTCGGCGGCGGTCGTCTCGCGACCGGCCTCGAAGGTCAGGTCGGTGGCCGATCCGGTGGGCACGGGCACCCGCAGCGCGTAGCCGTCCAGCTTGCCCTTGAGCTCGGGCAGCACCAGGCCGATGGCCTTGGCCGCGCCGGTGGAGGTCGGCACGATGTTGAGGGCCGCAGCGCGGGCGCGACGCAGGTCGGCGTGCGGGCCGTCCTGCAGGTTCTGGTCCTGGGTGTAGGCGTGGATCGTGGTCATCAGGCCCTTGACGATGGTGAACTCGTCGTTCAGGACCTTGGCCATCGGCGCCAGACAGTTCGTGGTGCAGGAGGCGTTGGAGATGATGTGGTGCGCGGCCGGGTCGTAGTCCTCGTGGTTGACACCCATCACCACGGTGAAGTCGTCGTTCTTGGCCGGCGCGGAGATGATGACCTTCTTGGCGCCGCCGTCGAGGTGGGCCTTGGCCTTCGTGCCGTCGGTGAAGAACCCGGTCGACTCCACGACGATGTCGGCGCCGATCTCGCCCCAGGGCAGGTTGGCCGGGTCGCGCTCGGCGTAGGACTTGATCAGGTGGTCGCCCACCTGGATGCCGCCCTCGACGACCGACACGGGCTGGCCGAGGCGGCCCAGGATCGAGTCGTACTTGAGCAGGTGGGCCTGGGTGTCGTCGGAGCCGAGGTCGTTGAAGGCCACGACCTCGATGTCGGCGCCGGAAGCCTGCACCGCCCGGAAGAAGTTGCGGCCGATGCGGCCAAAGCCGTTGATGCCCACGCGTACGGTCATGAAAGCGTTCTCCTCTGGAGTGCGACGAGCCCCTCGATCGGGACGTCCCCACCCTAACGAACTCCGGTCGGTCGCGTACCGACCGGGTGGCGACTGGTCTGATACCAGTGGTCCAGTGGTGTTACGCGGCCGTAACCCAGGCAGCGGACGTTCGAACCCGACGGAGGGCTCGGCTCAGTCGGCGTCCTCGAGCATGTCGGCGCTCAGGTTGGCCTCGGTCGAGGGGATGCCCAGCTCGACGGCCCGCTTGTCGGCGGTCGCCAGCAACCGCCGGATCCGACCCGCGACGGCGTCCTTGGTGAGCTGCGGGTCGTGCAGCTGGCCGAGCTCCTCGAGCGAGGCCTGCTTGTTCTGCACCCGCAGCATGCCGGCGGCCTTGAGGTGGTCAGGCACGTCGTCGCCCAGGATCTCCAGCGCCCGCTCGACCCGGGCTCCGGCCGCCACGGCGGCGCGGGCGGAACGGCGCAGGTTGGCGTCGTCGAAGTTGGCCAGCCGGTTGGCCGAGGCGCGCACCTCGCGCCGCATCCGCCGCTCCTCCCACGCCATCAGCGACTCGTGTGCACCGAGGTGGGTCAGCAGGGCGGCGATGGCGTCGCCGTCGCGGATCACGACCCGGTCGACCATCCGGACCTCGCGCGCCTTGGCGGCGATGCCGAGCCGGCGGGCGGCGCCGACCAGGGCAAGCGCGGCCTCCGGTCCGGGGCAGGTGACCTCCAGCGACATCGAACGGCCCGGCTCGGTGAGCGAGCCATGCGCCAGGAAGGCCCCGCGCCACGCAGCCGCGCAGTCACAGAGCCCACCACTGACCACCTGCGACGGCAGTCCGCGGACGGGACGGCCGCGAGAGTCGACCAGACCGGTCTGCCGGGCGAGGGCGTCCCCGTCCTTGACCACCCGGACCACGTAGCGGGTGCCGCGCCGGATACCGGCCGCGTTGACGACCACAAGCTCGCTCGGGTGCCCGAAGACCTCGCTGATGTCGGTCCGCAGCCGGCGGGCGGCGGCCCCGGTGTCCAGCTCGGCCTCGATCACGATCCGGCCGCTGACCAGGTGCAGCCCCCCGGCGAACCTCAGCGTCGCTGCGACCTCGGACTTGCGGCAGCAGGGCTTGGTGACCTTGATGGTCGCCAGCTCCGCCTTCACCTGCGCGGTCATAGCCATGCGGGGAATGATGCCACGCCGGCGTGTCGGCGCCCGACCGGACGGGGAGGCAGGGCGCCGGCACCCTCGGCGAGAAAGACGTTGCGACATCGTGCCGCGAGTACGCGGCACCATGTCGCCACGTCTTTGGCTCGGCCTGACTCTCGAGCTCAGCGGTCCATGATCTCGGCGTACGCGGAGGCGAGCCGCAGGGTGTCGTGCCGGGGCGAGCCGTCGCGGGCGGCCAGGTCGGCGACCACCAGCTCGGCGCCCAGCGACTTGGCCCAGCCGGGCAGGTGCGGGTCGCCGCCGGCGAACCGGGCGTCGGCCAGCACCACGTCGAGCCGCAGGTGCGGCGCGTGCTCGGCCAGCAGCTCGATGTGCTTGGCCGGGGAGAAGCCGGCCGTCTCCCCTGCCGGCTCGAGGTTGAGGGTGAGCAGCCGCCGCGCCGGCGTGGTCTCGATCGCGTGCGCGAGCGTGGGGACGAGGAGGTGCGGGATCACCGAGGTGAACCACGAGCCGGGTCCGAGCACGATCCAGTCGGCGGCCAGCACCACCTCGATCGACTCGGGACAGGCCGGCGGGTCCGCCGGCTCCAGGTGCACGGCCAGCACCTCGGCGCTGGTCTTGGCCACGGCAGCCTGACCGCGGACGGTGGCGGGCTCGTCGGGACGGCGCGGGTCCAGACCGATCACCTCGGCCACGATCTCGAGCGGGACGGCGGCCATCGGCAGCACCCGGCCCTTGGCTCCGAGCAGCTTCGCGACCATGTCGAGCCCGGCGACGGGATCGCCCAGCCGCTCCCAGAGCCCGGCGATCAGGAGGTTGCCGATCGCGTGGTCGCGCAGCGGTCCCGAGCCGGCGAACCGGTACTGCAGCACGTCCGCCCAGGTCCGACCGGACTGGTCGTCGTCGCACAACGCGGCCAGCGCCATCCGCAGGTCGCCCGGCGGCAGGCAGTTCAGCTCGGCGCGCAGCCGGCCGGACGAGCCACCGTCGTCGGCGACCGTGACCACCGCGGTCAGCCGGTCGGTCACCCGGCGCAGGGCGCTCAGCGACGCCGACAGGCCATGACCCCCGCCGAACGCGACCACCGCCGGTCGAAGCGGCCGCGACCCCACGACCGACGCGTTCACTCCCGGCCCAGGTCGCGGTGCAGCACGGTGGTCGGCCGGCCGCTGGCCCGTAGCCGCCGGGCGAACTCCTCGGCCATGGCCGTGCTTCGGTGCTTGCCGCCGGTGCAGCCGATCGCGATGGTGGCGAACCGCTTGCCTTCGCGGACGTAGCCGCCGGCCACCACCTCGAGCAGGCCCCGCAGGTGCTCGAGGAACGCTTCCGCGCCCTCCTGACCGAGCACGTAGTCACTGACCGGTCGGCTCAGGCCCGTCTGCGGTCGCAGCTCGGGAACCCAGTGCGGGTTGGGCAGGAACCGGACGTCCACCACCATGTCGGCGTCGACCGGCACGCCGTTCTTGAAACCGAACGACAGCAGCGTCACCCGCAGCTCGTCGAGCCCCTCGCCGCCGTACGCGTGCCGGACCCGGGAGCCCAGCTGGTGCACGTTCAGCGACGAGGTGTCGATGACCAGGTCGGCCGCCGCCCGCAGGGTGGCCAGCAGCTCGCGTTCGCGGGTGATCCCGTCGAGCAGCCGGCCGTCGCCCTGCAGCGGGTGCGGCCGCCGGACCGACTCCTGGCGGCGGACGATGACGTCGTCGGAGGCCTCGAGGAACAAGATCTCGGGCAGCGTACCGACGTGACCGAGGTCGGCGAACATGGTGGCGAGCTGCTCGAAGAACGAGCGGGTACGCACGTCCAGCACCACGGCCAGCCGGGTGATGCCGCTCTGCCGCGCTTGCCGGCAGACCTCCGGCAGCACGTTCGGCGGCAGGTTGTCGACCACGTACCAGCCGAGGTCCTCGAGGTTGTCGGCGGCGGTGGAACGCCCGGCCCCGGACATACCGGTGACGACGACCAACCGCAGCGACCCCGGGCCGGGACCGTCGACAACGGGCCCGGGCTCGGGATCGGGGGGCGCCTGGGAACCGGCGGACTCGGTGCTCACCGGCTCATTATCGTCAACCGGCATCCTCACTCCGCGCCGGTCAGGATCTCACCGGTCGCGGTGTTGACGGCCTCGGCCTGAGGTGCGGCGGCCAAGGCGTCCAGGATCGACTGGGCCAGCTTGGGCCCGAAGCCCGGTACCGCGGCGATCTCGCCCACGCTCGCCTGGCGCAGCTTCTTGAGCGAGCCGAAGTGGGTCATCAAGGCCTTGCGGCGGACCTCACCCAGCCCCGGCACCTGGTCGAGCAGCGACTCCACCATCGACTTGCTGCGGCGGGAGCGGTGGTGGGTGATGGCGAACCGGTGCGCCTCGTCGCGCAGCCGCTGCAGCAGGTACAGGCCCTCGCTGGTCCGCGGCAGGATCACCGGCTCCTCCAGGTCGGGCAGCCAGACCTCCTCCAGCCGCTTCGCCAGGCCGCAGAGCGCAACGTCGACGATCCCCAGCTCGTCCAGCGCCTGCGCCGCGGCCGCCACCTGGGGCGGGCCGCCGTCCACCACGACCAGGGCGGGGGCGTACGCGAACCGTCGCGGCGCGCCGGTGGTCGGGTCGACCAGCAGCGGCCCCTCGTTGCCGCCGTCCGCCTCGGCGGTGGCCAGCGCAAGGCGGTCGTCCAGCAGGCGGCGGAAGCGGCGGGTGATCACCTCGTGCATAGCCGCCACGTCGTTCTGGCCGTCGACGCCCCGGATGACGAAACGCCGGTACTCGCTCTTGCGCGGCAGCCCGTCCTCGAAGACGACCATCGACGCGACCACCTCGGTGCCTTGGAGGTTGGAGATGTCGTAGCACTCCATCCGCAGCGGCACCGACGGCAGCTCCAGCGCCTCCTGGATCTCCTCCAGCGCGCGGTTACGGGTGGAGAGGTCACCGGCGCGCGTGGTCTTGTGTCGGATCAGCGCCTGTTGCGCGTTGCGGGCGACCGTCTCCATCAACGTGCGCTTGTCGCCACGCTGCGGCACCCGGATGTCGACGTGCGACCCGCGTCGCTCGCTGAGCAGCTCGGTCAGCGACTCCAGCGACGGCGGCAGCGCCGGCACCAGGATCTCCTTCGGCACCGCGTCCCGGTCGGTCGTGCTGGGCTCGGACTCGGAGTAGAGCTGCAGCAGGAACGACTCGATCAGCTCTCCGGTCTCGCTCTCGTCGAACCGGTCGGCCACCCAGCCGCGCTCGCCGCGGACCCGGCCGCCGCGGACGTGGAAGATCTGGACGGCGACCTCCAGCGGGTCCTCCGCGACCGCGACCACGTCGGCGTCGGTCCCGTCCTTGAAGACGATCGCGTTCTGCTCGCTCGCTCGTTGCAGGGCGCCGATGTCGTCCCGGATCCGGGCCGCGCGCTCGAACTCGAGCTCGTCGCTGGCCCGGCGCATGTCGCGTTCGAGCCGCTTGATCATCGGCGCGGCCTGGCCGGCCATGAAGGTGCAGAACTCGTCGACGATCGCGCGGTGCTCGTCCGGGGTCACCCGGCCGACGCAGGGGGCGGAGCACTTGCCGATGTAGCCGAGCAGGCAGGGCCGGCCCAGCTGGCGGTGGTTCTTGAACACCCCGGGGCGGCAGGAGCGCATCGGGAAGACGCGCAGCACCAGGTCGACGGTCTCGCGGATGGCCCACGCGTGGGAGTAGGGACCGAAGTAACGGGTGCCCTTGCGCTTGGGGCCGCGACCGACCGTCACCCGCGGGAACTCCTCGCTCAGCGTGACGGCCATCCAGGGGTAGGACTTGTCGTCGCGGTACTTGACGTTGAAGCGGGGGTCGTACTCCTTGATCCAGGAGTACTCCAGCTGCAGCGCCTCGACCTCGGTCTGGACCACCGTCCAGTCCACCCTGGTCGCGGTCAGCACCATCGTCTGGGTCCGGCTGTGCAACGAGCCCAGGTCGGCGAAGTAGGAGTTGAGCCGCGAGCGCAGGCTCTTCGCCTTGCCGACGTAGATGACCCGGCCCTCGGCGTCGGAGAAGCGGTAGACCCCCGGCTGCTCGGGGATCGACCCGGGCGCCGGCCGGTACGCCAGCGGATGCCGTGACGGAGGACGGACAGAGGGAACAGCCACGGACCTCACTGTAGGTGGCGCAACTGACAGTGCCGGATGACGCTGAGCCCGACAGCGGGGTCCGGCCAGAAAGGTCGGCGGTGTCGTCGACTACGTGCTGAGCCACGGTCAGGTCGCACCACGAGATCGCGCCAGATCACCCTGGACAGCCGCGGCGTTCCCAGCAAGCCTGAACGCGAAGACGGCCACGGCGCCGGCCTCCACCTGCTCGTTCGGGTCGGCGTCGTGCTGGTTGAGCACGAACTGCCCGATGTTCGGGAGGCGGGGACGCCGGAGCGCGGTGACCGCTACGGCGACGCGGTCGTGGTGAGCTCCCTGCAGCCTCAGGAGGGAAGAGGACGAACACGAGGGCGCTCAGCCGCGGATGCAGACACAGCCACACGCGCCCTGAGCCTGTCGAAGGCCTCGAAGAGGTTGCGCTCACCCAACAGCAAGCGTGACCGTACCCCCTCGGAGCCATCGACAAGCTCGGGACGCGTTGGGGTCAGGCGCGGACCACGACCTTGTCGCCCGCCACGGTGACCGCCGACTCCTTCAGCGGCGAGCTGGCCGGCGGCTTCGTGACCGAGCCGTCCTTGATGGAGAAGGCGCTGCCGTGGCACTTGCAGATGATGGCGCCGTCGGCGATCTCGGAGACCGGGCAGCCCTTGTGGGTGCAGATCTTGCTGAAGGCCTTGAAGTCGCCCTTGGTGGGCTGGGTGACCACGTAGTCGGCGTCTTTCATGATGACGCCGCCGCCCACCGGCACGTCCGAAGTGGCCACGCTCGGACCGGACGGTACGGCGGGCGCGCTCGGCTTGGGGGTGGAGGCCTTGGTCGCGGACGGCGGGGCCGACGACGCCGGGGTGGAAGGGGCGGGAGCGGAGGTGGCCGGTGCGGCCGACTCGACCGGAGCGGGGGTGCCGGCGTCGGACGAGCAGGCCGCGAGCGCGGCACCCCCGCCGGCCAGGACCACGACCCCAGCCGTCCGGAGGACGGTGCGGCGGGAGGGGGAAGCGTCGGAGCGGACAGGGCTGGCGTGGTCGGACATGGGACCTCCGGGACGGGTATGGGCCTGGCTCGGGCGACGGCTGGGGTCAGCCGTTACCCGGTGAGACGAGCGGGCGAGCCCGAACGTTCGACATAACTCGAAGATTCAACTGGCTTTGCGTGCCGGGACCGCTTTCCGGGGCGGTACGGCCTTGGTGGCGGCGACCTTCTTCGCCGCCGCCTTGGCGGCACGCTCCTCCGCGGCGATGGCCTTCTGCGCCTTCTTCGTGAGCGGCCGACTCGGGACCAGGGACGGCTGGGCCTGGCCCACCGGCACGGCCCGACCTTCGAGCAGCGGCCGCAGGTACTCCCCGGTGAAGGACTCCGGGCTGGCGGCGATCTTCTCGGGCGTGCCCTCGGCGATCACCGTGCCGCCGCGCGAACCACCCGCAGGACCCATGTCGATCAGCCAGTCGGCCGTCTTGATCACGTCAAGGTTGTGCTCGATCACCACCACGGTGTTGCCGGCGTCAACGAGCTTGCCGAGGACCAGCAGCAGCCGCCGGATGTCCTCGAAGTGCAGACCGGTGGTCGGCTCGTCCAGCACGTACAGGGTGCGGCCGGTCGAGCGCTTCTGCAGCTCGCTGGCCAGCTTGACCCGCTGCGCCTCACCACCAGACAGCGTGGTGGCCGGCTGACCGAGCCGGACGTAACCCAGCCCGACGTCGACGAGGGTGCTGAGGTGCCGAGCGATCGAGGGCAGCGCCGCGAAGAACTCGAGCCCCTCCTCGATGCTCATGTCGAGCACCTCGGAGATCGACTTGCCCTTGTAGTGCACCTCGAGGGTCTCGCGGTTGTACCGGGCGCCGTGGCAGACCTCGCACGGGACGTACACGTCCGGCAGGAAGTTCATCTCGATCTTGATCGTGCCGTCGCCGGTGCAGTTCTCGCAGCGGCCGCCCTTGACGTTGAACGAGAACCGGCCCTGCTGGTAGCCCCGGACCTTGGCCTCCTGGGTCTCGGAGAACAGCCGCCGGACGTGGTCGAAGACGCCGGTGTATGTCGCCGGGTTGGACCGGGGCGTCCGGCCGATCGGGGACTGGTCGACGTGGATGATCTTGTCGACCTCGTCGGCGCCGGTGATGGAGCGGTGCCGGCCCGGGACGTCGCGGGCGTTGTAGATCCGCTTGGCCAGCGCGGTGTAGAGGATGTCGTTGACCAGCGTCGACTTGCCCGAGCCCGAGACGCCGGTGACCGCGATCAGCTGGCCGAGCGGGAAGGAGACGGTGACGTCGCGCAGGTTGTGCTCGACCGCGCGGTGGACGGTGATCTCGCGGCCCTTGGTTCGCGGTCGACGCACCGCCGGCAGAGCGATCTCGCGGCGACCGGACAGGTAGGCACCCGTCAGCGAGGTGGGATGGTCGAGCAGCTCCTGGACGGTGCCGGAGTGCACGACGTGTCCGCCGTGCTCGCCGGCGCCGGGGCCGATGTCGACGGCCCAGTCGGCGACCTTGATCGTGTCCTCGTCGTGCTCGACCACGATCAGGGTGTTGCCCATGTCCCGCAGCCGGATCAGGGTGTCGATCAGCCGCCGGTTGTCGCGCTGGTGCAGGCCGATGCTCGGCTCGTCGAGGACGTACAGCACCCCGACCAGTCCGGAACCGATCTGGGTGGCCAGCCGGATCCGCTGCGCCTCCCCGCCGGAGAGGCTGCCGGTGGGTCGGCTGAGCGACAGGTAGTCCAGGCCGACGTCGAGCAGGAACCGCAGCCGCTCGTTGATCTCCTTCAACACCCGTTCGGCGATCTGCCGCTCGCGGTCGCTGAGCTCGAGCTGCAGCAGGAAGGCCGCCGCCTCGTCGATCGACATCGACGAGATCTCGGCGATGTTCTTGCCGCCCAGGGTCACCGCCAGCGAGGTCGGCTTGAGCCGGGCACCGTGGCAGGTCGTGCACGGCACCTCGCGCATGTACCCGGCGAACCGCTCGCGGGAGGTGTCGGTCTCGGCCTCGGCGTGCCGACGCTCGATGTAGGAGATGACGCCCTCGTACTTGGCGTTGTACGAGCGCTCGCGACCGTACCGGTTCTTGTACCGCACGTGCACCTGGTTGGGCACGCCGTGCAGCAGGATCTTCTGCGCCGCCGCCGGCAGCCGGTGCCACGGCACGTTCGTGCTGAAGCCGACACTCTCGCTGAGCGACTCGATCAGCCGCAGGAAGTAGTCGGCCACGTGCGCGGAGGACCACGGGGCGATGGCGCCCTCGGCCAGGGTCAGCTCGTCGTCGGGAACGACCAGGTCGGGGTCGACCTCCATCCGGGTGCCGAGCCCTGAGCACTCGGGGCAGGCGCCCCACGGGCCGTTGAAGGAGAACTGCCGCGGCTCCAGCTCCTCGATCGCGATGTCGTGGTCATTGGGACAGGCCATCTTCTCGGAGTACCGACGCTCGCGTAGCGGGTCCTTCTCGTCCAGGTCGACGAAGTCGACGGCCACCACGCCCTGGGCCAGGCCGAGGGCCGTCTCGACCGAGTCGGTCACCCGCTGCTTGGAGCTGGGCTTGACCGCGAGCCGGTCGACGATGACGTCGATCGAGTGCTTCTTCTGCTTGTCGAGCACCGGCGGCTCGATCAGCTGGACGACCTCGCCGTCGACCCGCACCCGGCTGAAGCCGTCGCCGGCCAGCTGGCGGAAGACCTCGACGTACTCGCCCTTGCGGCCACGGACGACCGGCGCGAGCACCTGGAAGCGGGTGCCTTCGGGCAGCGCCATCAGCCGGTCGACGATCTGCTGCGGCGACTGACGGCTGATCGGCTCGCCGCAGACCGGGCAGTGGGGCCGGCCGGCGCGCGCGTAGAGCAGCCGCAGGTAGTCGTAGACCTCGGTGATGGTGCCGACCGTGGAGCGCGGGTTGCGGCTGGTCGACTTCTGGTCGATCGAGACCGCCGGGGAGAGGCCCTCGATGAAGTCGACGTCGGGCTTGTCCATCTGGCCCAGGAACTGGCGCGCGTACGCCGACAGCGACTCCACGTAGCGACGCTGGCCCTCGGCGAAGATCGTGTCGAAGGCCAGGCTGGACTTCCCGGAGCCCGAAAGTCCGGTGAACACGATCAACGCGTCGCGGGGGAGGTCGAGGGAGATGTTGCGCAGGTTGTGCTCGCGAGCACCCCGGACGATTAGACGGTCCATCACGATGCACCATCGTAGGTGGGGCCTGTGACAGTTCTCGAAGACGTGAGCTCCCGACCGCTACGGTGGGACCGTGCCCGACGCCGAGACCCTGCCTGACGCCGTGTCGGAAGCCGCTCCGGCGGCGGCAGCTGGGCAGCAGGCCCAGCTCGCGAGCCTGCGGGCCGAGCTGCTCGAGGCGACCAGCCGGCTGCTCGGCCACACCATCGCGGTCGCCGACCCGGACTGGCGTGGACCGAGCCGGCTGCCCGGCTGGAGCCGCGGCCACCTGGCGACGCACATCGCCCGACAGGCGGACGGGCTCGGCCGGCTCGCCGGCTGGGCCCGGACGGGGATCCGGCAGGACATGTACGACTCCCCCGAGCAGCGCGAGGAGCAGATCGACGAGGGCGCCGGCCGGTCGGGCCTCGAGCTGCAGATCGACCTCGACACCTCAGCCGGCCGGCTCGACCGGGCGTTCGAGGAGCTGGACGAGCACGGCTCCTGGGACGCGGTGGTCACCCTGCGCGGCGGCTTGGCGGTGCGGGCCCGGCTGCTGCCGCTGGCCCGGCTGCTCGAGGTGGTGCTGCACCACGTCGACCTCGACACCGGTTACGAGCTGTCCGACGTCGAACCGGCGACCGCTGACTGGCTGCTGGAGTGGTGCGCCTTCCGGCTGCGCGAGCGCGACGAGTTCCCGCGGCTCGAGCTGGTCTCCGACACCACGACGATCGCCGTCGGCAGCTCCGGCGAGCCACGGACCGTCCGCGGCCCCAGCGCCGACCTGCTGGGCTGGCTGACCGGACGCAGCGACGACGCCGCGCTCACCGGCGGCGACGGCCTGCGGCTGCCGGCGTTCTGACCCACCCGCTGCCCCCTGCTGCTTCCTCCGAGAGGACTCCTGATGCCCGGACTGAACCACGTCGACGCCGGCGGCGAGCCGCTCACCCTGTCGCTGTCGGCCACGCTGACCGTGACCAAGCTCAGCGTCGGCCCGATGGACAACAACGCCTACCTGCTGCCCAGCGGTGACGCCTCTCTGCTGGTCGACGCCGCGGCCGACGCGCCGCGACTGCTGGCGGTCACGGGGAACCAGCTCGACACCATCGTCACCACCCACCGGCACGGCGACCACTGGCAGGCCCTGAGCGAGGTGGCCGAGGCGACAGGTGCCGTTCTGCGCTGCGGTCGGCCGGACGTGCACGCGATCGCCACCGGCGCGTGGGTGGAAAACCTCAGCGGGCTCTGGGACGGCGACCAGGTGGTCGTCGGGAACGAGCGGCTCGAGGTGATCGGCCTGGTCGGGCACACCCCCGGGTCCATCGCCCTCGCCTACGGCGGGCCGGACGGGACGCACCTCTTCACCGGCGACAGCCTCTTCCCCGGCGGGCCGGGCAAGACCGCGAGCAGCGTCGATTTCTCCTCGCTGATGGACGACCTGGAGCAGAAGGTGTTCGCCCGCTTCGACGACGACACCGTCGTCCACCCGGGCCACGGCGACGACACCACCCTCGGCGCCGAACGTCCGCACCTGGCCGAGTGGCGGGCCCGCGGCTGGTAGGGACCAGCCGCGGACGAGACCACCACGGTCCAGGCCGGATCACCGGACCGGCAGCCCGGTCAGGTGAGGTTCGGGATGCCCCCGAAGGCCGCGCCGTCGTGGTTGGCGCGAGCCGCACCGCTGGCGGCGTGGCCGCGGGCCACCGCCAGCAGCAGCCAGAGCACGACCACCAGGAAACGGAGACGGCCACGAGGGCACCGCACGCGCACGGGTGCTCCCTTCAGCTGGGTCGGCTGACGTGACGAGCAGAGGGACCAGACCCTGGTCCGACCCGGGCCGGACCGCAGGCCGACGTCGCTCTTCGCCTCGCCTGGAACCCTGGAGCCGTGACCACGGATGAGCCTCGGGCCCAGCGGATCCCGCCGGTGAGCCGGCGCGGGCTCCTCGGGCTGGCCGGGGCCGGGGCCGCGACGATCCTGCTCGGCGGCTGCACCCCCGCGACCCGGGACCCCGCGGCCGACAATCCGCCGGCGACGCCGGACCGCTGCGTCTCCCGTGGCTCCCTCGACGAGCACGGCACCCTCGCCAAGCTGCCGCTGGTCTATGAGATCAGCCAGGAGCGCGCCTCGTTCGCGTTCGACGGCGGCTTCCACACCCAGCTGGGCGACTGGCTCGGCGGCTACCGGGAGCGGTCGGGGCTGACCGCACCCGACCAGGTGTGGACCTACGGCGCGTACGTCGCCGGCGGCTCCGACTGCAGCTCGTGGCACGCGGCCGGCCGGGCGTTCGACCTGGCCCGGCTGCGGCTGCGCGGTGGGGACTTCGTGTCCTGCCGCTACGACCGCTGGCGCTCGACGACCGGGGCCGAGCGGCAGCGGGCCCAGCGCCGCTACTGGGCCCTGGCCGCCAGCCTGCACCTCGACTTCGCCTACGTGTTGACCTATCTCTACAACGCGACCCACGCCAACCACATCCACATCGACAACGGACGCTCCGGCCGCGGCCGTTCGACCCTGTCCACGTCGTCGCCGTCACAGCTGCAGGCGGTCCAGGCCATCTGCACCCACTTGTGGGACGACCCGGTGGAGGTCACCGGCCGCTGGGACTCCCCCACCCGCCGGGCAACCAAGCGCGTGCTGGCACAGATCGGCCACGGCGGCGACCTCGACGACTCGGTCGACGCCTGGCGCGCGTTCCTGACCGCCTCCGTCCCCCGCGGCGCCGAAGCAGGCTGAACGTGCAACAAGTTGCGACATGGTGCCGCGTACTCGCGGCACCATGTCGCAGGTTGTTGACCAACAGCCTCTTGCCCGGTTCGGTAGGAGCCCTTACGATTACTTCGTAAGGAAGCCTTACCCGTCCAACGGAGGATGATCCCATGACCAGCACCACGACCGGCACGGCCCGGAGCGAGCTCACCGGACTGCCGCACTGGGAGACCCAGCCCGATGACCTGGCCGCGGCGACACGCGAGATCAAGCACGCCCTGCGGGAGCGGATCGCCGCCTCAGGGCGCACGGTCGGGGACGTCGTGGCCGAGGTCGAGGACTTTCTCCGCGCCGAGATCGCCGACATCCTCACCACCCGTGCCCGCGGCGAAGAGGTCTGGCCGGTGGTCGACTACGCCGACATCGAGGCCGGCACGGTGAGCGAGGAGACGCTCGCGCTGGTGCAGCGCCGGGGCTGCGTGGTGGTCCGCGGACATTTCGAGCGGAAGCAGGCCGAGCAGTGGGACCGCCAGATCGTCGACTACGTGGACGGCAACCACTTCTTCGAGCACTACGCCGGACCGGCCGACGACTTCTTCGGCGACCTTGACGCCGGCAAGCCCGAGATCTATCCCGTCTACTGGTCCTGCGCCCAGATGGAGGCCCGGCAGCACCCCCGGATGGCCCGGGTGCAGTCGTTCCTGAACGCGCGCTGGACGTCGGCGAGCGAGGGCCGGAGATGGTTCGACCCCGAGCGCGACAGCCTCTACCCCGACCGGATCCGCCGCCGTCCGCCGGGCGCCGACTCCGGCGGCCTCGGCACCCACCTCGACCCCGGCACGCTCGACCTGTGGATGACCGAGGGCTACCAGCAGACCTTCCGGCACCTCTTCGCCGGCGACTTCGCGGCGTACGACCCGTGGGACGCCTCGTACCGGACCGAGGCCGCGCAGTTCCCCGGCTCGACCATGTGCTCGGCGTTCCGCACCTTCCAGGGCTGGACCGCGCTGAGCGAGATGCCCTCCGACCAGGGCGTCCTGCACACGGTACCGATCCCCAAGGCGATGGCCTACCTGATGCTGCGGCCCCTGCTGGACGACGTCCCCGAGGACAGCATGTGCGGGGTCAAGCCCAACCACACGTTCCCGGTGACCGAGGAGTGGCATGCGCTGCTGATGGACGCCGTCTCGGGCATCCCGAGCGTCCAGCCGGGCGACTCGGTCTGGTGGCACTGCGACCTGGTGCACGCGGTCGCGCCGGTGACCGACCAGCAGGGCTGGGGCAACGTGATGTACATCCCGGCCGCGCCCTGGTGCCCCAAGAACGAGCAGTACGCCGGTCTGGTCCGCGACGCGTTCCTGGCCGGTCGGAGCCCGTACGACTTCCCGGAGGAGCACTACGAGGTCGCCTGGCCCGACCGCTTTGCCCCTGACCAGCTCAACGCGATCGGCCGCCGCGGCCTGGGCCTGTGACCCTGCCCGTCGAGGAGCCGTTGCGGCCGTCGCTGGAGATGGTGCGGCAGCTGACGGACCGTCGGGTGTTCGAGCAGCTGCTGGCGGCGAGCCCCCTGACCCGGGCGGCGATCGCCGCTCGTACCGGGATATCCAAGCCGACCATCTCCGAGAGCGTGCGCCGACTGATCGAGGCCGGCGTGGTCGTCGAGGACGGGCTGCAGCTCGGTGGTCGGGGTCGGGCCGGTACGGCCTGCCGACTGCGGCTGGACGCCGCCGCGGCCCTGGCCGTCTCGGTCGGACCGGACGGCGTCGTGGTCGACACGTTCGACCTGCTGGGCGAGCGGCTGGCGCACGTCGAGCAGCCCGTACCGCCGCCACCGCTGGAGGGCCGAGAGCTCGTCCCGATCCTGCAGGCGGCCGTCCAGGCGGCGGTTCGGCAGACCCCCGGCGTCATCCGCAGCTGTGCGGTCAGCGTGGCCGGTCCGGTCGACCGGCGGAACGGTGCCCTGCTCCCGCTGCCGCACGCCCCGTTCCTGGTGGGTGAGTTCGCGGCCGCGGACGTGCTGGCCGGCGTCGCCCCGACGGTCGAGGTCGACAACGACGTCAACTGGGCGGCCCTGGCCGAGCGCAGCCACGGCAATGCCACCGACCTCGACGACGTCGTGCTGGCCTACCTCGGGGCCGGGGTCGGTGGTGCCGTCATGCTCGGCGGCCGGGTGGTCCGGGGAGCCACCGGGATGGCCGGCGAGCTGGCCCACGTACGAACCGACGGGCCGGGTGGCCGGAGCCGCACGCTGGTCGAGTGCTTCGCTGCGTGGGACCTGATGCGGCCCGGCTCGGAGGCGATCGACGTCTCGCGGGTCCGCGGCATCCTGCTCAGCGACGCACCGGCCGACCGCCGGACCGGCGACGCGATTGCGGCCGCCGTCGCCGGCGCGCTCGGCTCGGTCGTCGCCCTGCTCGACCCCCAAGGCGTCCTGGTCGGCGGACCCTGGGGCAGCACAGTGGGCTTCCTGCAGCGGGTCACCGACCGGATGGAGATGTCGGAGCGTGCCCTGGTGATGCGTCCCACCGCGCTCGTCGACGCCCCCGAGCACGACGGCGTCCGGATCCGGGCCGTGGCCAGCGCCCGCCAGGCCGTGGTCAACGCGTTCTGAGCGGGGCACCTCGTCACTAGGCTCTGGGCCGTGCGACGGTTCGACGAGGTGCTGACCCCGCGGCTACGGCTGCGCCGCTGGCGAGACGCCGACCGGCAGCCGTTCGCTGACCTGAACGCCGACCCCGAGGTGATGCGCTACTTCCCGTCGACGCGCGACCGGGCGGCGAGCGACGAGCTGGTGGAGCGGATCGAGGCCCGGTTCGACGAGCAGGGCTACGGGCTGTGGGCGCTCGAGCGGCTCGCGGACGGCGCGTTTCTGGGCTTCACCGGGCTCAACTCGATGCCGGACGGTACGCCGGGCGTCGGTGACACCGAGGTCGGCTGGCGGCTCGCGCGCTCGGCCTGGGGTCACGGCTACGCCACCGAGGCCGGGACCGCCGCGTTGCGGATCGCCTTCGCCGAGCTGGGCCTGCCGCACATCTGGTCGATCACCACGGTGGGCAACGTGGCCTCCCAAGCCGTGATGCGGCGGCTCGGCTTGACCGAGCACTCGCGCTACCGCCAGCCGACCCTGCCGCTGGACCACGAGCTGTCCGCCGCCGTGGCCTTCCGCAAGCAAGCGGACCACTCCTGAGTCTCATGCGCCCGGCCCGCCCAGATGCGCCCGGCCGGCGGGGCGCATGACGGCCGCCGGGGCGCACGGACGGGCGTGACCGTCTCGACGAGCGGTCGCTACTCCCCCGTCGACCCGTCGACCGACTCCCGCAGCAGGTCAGCGTGGCCGTTGTGCCGGGCGTACTCCTCGATCAGGTGCAGCAAGACGTAGCGCACACTGGGCCGCCGGCCGTCCGGCCAGGGTGGCCGCTGGACCAGGCCGTCCAGACCACCGTCGGCGAGCGCCTCGGCGACCGCCGTCCGGGACCGGTCCACCGCCGTCTGCCACCGCTCGCGCAGCTTCTCCGGCGAGTCGGACGCGGCCGACGTGAACTCCCAGTCCGGGTGTGCGGTCCAGTCGACCGCCCTCCAGTACGGGTCGCGGTCCCGGGCGTGCAGGCACCACCAGCACCAGTGGTCCTCCACCCAGGCCAGGTGGTTGAGCAGCCCGCCCAGGGTCATCGTCGACGTCGCGGTGGTCGCACCGAAGCCCGACGCGTCCAGCCCGGCACACTTCCAGGCCAACGTGGCCCGCTGCCAGTCGAGGAATCCGAGCACCATGGCGGCCTCGTCCCCGTCGAGCGGCGGCTCGGGCCGACCATGTTCGTCGACGTCAGGCATGGCGGACAGGTTAGTGGCACCTTCCGCACCACGCGAGGGTGCGGCAGCATGACGGGATGACCACACTCACGGGCCAGCAGGTCGCCGACGCCGGGCTGACCGGCTGGGCCAACCTGCTCGGCAGTCTGCAGACCCGGATCATCACCTCCGACTTCACCACCGGGCTGGCGCTGCTGAACGCGATCGGCGCCGCGGCGGTGGAGATGGACCACCATCCCGACCTCGACCTGCACTACGGCCACCTCGGCGTCCGGCTCACGAGCCACGACGCGGGCGGCATCACCGGGCGCGACATCCGGCTGGCCCGACGCATCACCACCCTCGCGGCGGCCACCGGGCTCGAGCTCGGTTCGGCGCACCTCACCCAGGTCGAGATGGGCCTCGACACGCCGGCGTCCGCGGCGATCCTGCCGTTCTGGGCCGCCGTCCTGGCGGTGGACCCCCCGCCCGCCCCGGAGGCCCACGAGCTGCCCGACCCGTACGGCGACTTCCCGACCGTCTGGTTCCAGACCTCGGGCAGCGAGGAGCCCCGACAGCGCTGGCACCCCGACCTCTGGGTCGATCCCGCGGCCGTCCAGCCGCGGATCGACGCCGCCCTCGCCGCCGGCGGCACCCTGGTCAGCGAGGACGAGGCCCCGGCCTTCTGGGTGCTCGCCGACCCCGAGGGCAACCGCGTCTGCCTGTGCACCTGGCAGGACCGGGACTAGTTTGCTGGACCGGTCAGGGGTTGACGGCCAGGAAGCCGAAGGCGGCGAGCAGCACGAGGTGGACCACGCCTTGGAGCCGGGTGGCGCGGCCGGGGACGACGGTCAGCACACCGACCACGACGGTCAGGGCGAGCAGCACCATCTGGGTGGAACCGAGGCCGAGCTCGAGGGGGACGTCGATCCAGATGGTGGCGACCGCGATGGCCGGGATGGTCAGCCCGATGCTGGCCATCGCCGAGCCAAGGGCGAGGTTGAGGCTGGTCTGGATCCGGTCCCGCAGGGCGTTCCGCGAGGCGGCGAGCGTCTCGGGCAGCAGGACCAGCAGGGCGATCACCACCCCGACGAAGGAGGGCGGCAGGCCGGCCGCCTCGACGCCCGCCTCGATGGCCGGTGACTCCACCTTGGCGAGGCCGACGACGGCGACGAGCGCGACCAGCAGCAGCGCCAGACTCGTGATGGCCCCCCGGTCGGTGGGCGGGTCGGCGTGCTCCTCCGCCTCGATCACCACCCCGGCCGAGGTCACCGGCAGGAAGAAGTCGCGGTGCCGCACGGTCTGGGTGAGCACGAACGCGCTGTAGAGGACGAGCGACGCGAGCGCGGCGAAGGCCAGCTGCGACGGGGAGAACTCCGGCCCCGGCCGGCTGGTGGTGAAGGTCGGCAGCACCAGGCTCAGGGTCGCGAGCGTGGCGACCGTGGCCAGCGCGGCCCCGGTGCCCTCGGCGTTGAACAAGGTGATCTTGTAGCGGACCGCCCCGATCAGCAGCGAGAGCCCGACGATCCCGTTGACGGTGATCATCACCGCCGCGAACACCGTGTCCCGCGGCAGCGTCGCCGTCTTGGCGCCGCCGGACAGCATCAGCGTGATGATCAGCGCCACCTCGATGATCGTCACCGCGACGGCCAGGACCAGCGATCCGAACGGCTCGCCGACGCGGTGCGCGACCACCTCCGCGTGGTGTACCGCGGCCAGGACCGCCCCGCCGAGGACCAGCGCCACGAGGGCCACCACCACGCCGGGAAGGTCCCGACCCCAGGTCAGCGCCAAGACCACCAACGCCAGCACGGGCACGAGCACGACCCAGGACAGGCCTGGTCGGAGTGCGCTGATCATGGCGTCAAGGATGACAGAGGCGGCGCCAACCGGCGGGACGCAGACTTGACGGCAGCACCACGAAGCAGGTTAGCCTTACCTAACTAGGACGAGGAGATGCCATGACCCTGACCCGCCGCCACCTGCTCGCCACCGCCGCCGTGGCCGCCATCGGACTGCCGCTCGCTGCCTGCTCGACCGGCCCGTCGAACACCGCCGCCCCAGCTGCCCCCGCGGCCTCCGCGGCCTATCCGGTGACCGTCACCCATGCGTTCGGTGAGACCACGATCACCGCGCCGCCGACCCGGGTGGCCACCGTGTCCTGGGTCAACGCCGACGTCGCGCTCGCGCTCGGCGTGGTCCCGGTCGGCATGCCCAAGGACGAGTACGGCGGCAACGCGGCCGGGTCCACGCCGTGGAAGGACACCGCGCTGGCGGCGGCCGGGGCGGCGATCGGCACCGGCAGGGCGCCGGCCCAGTACTCCGAGGCCGACGGCGTGAACGACAACGCCATCGCCGCGGCGACGCCGGACCTGATCCTGGCCGCGTACTCCGGACTCACCCGCGAGGAGTACGACAAGCTCAGCAAGATCGCGCCCGTCGTCGCCTACCCGAAGGTGGCGTACGGCACGCCGTGGCAGGAGTCGACGGCCCTGATCGGGAAGGCGCTCGGCCGCGACGCCGAGGCCACCGACCTGATCGCGCGGACCGAGAAGACGATCGCCGACAAGGCCGCCCAGTACCCCCAGCTGAAGGGCAAGACCTTCATCTACGGCAACCTCGAACCGGCCAAGGGCGGGGTCAACGTCTACACCGCCAACGACAACCGACCGCGGTTCCTGACCTCGATCGGCATGACCCAGGCGCCCGTCGTCGCCGCGAACACCAAGGACGAAGCCTTCTTCTTCCCCTGGTCGGCCGAGCGCGCCGACGAGCTGGAGTCCGACGTCTTCGCCACCTGGGTGCCCGACAGCAAGACCGCAGGCCAGATCATCTCCGACCCGCTGCTCGGCCAGATCCCGGCGGTCAGGCGAGGCGCCCTGGTCGCCGACTCCGACAACACGCTGACGCTGGCCATCTCGGCGTCCAGCCCGCTGAGCCTGCCGTGGGCGCTCGACACGTTCCTGCCCCAGCTCGCCGCCGCGGCGGACAAGGTCAGCTGATGTCCCCGGCCGCGACGCTCCCCGTCCGGGCTCGGCCGAGCGCCCGTAGGGGTCGATGGCCGCTGCCGGTCGTGCTCGGCCTGGCCCTGCTCGGTGTTGTCGCGGTCGGTACGGCCTCGTTCGCCCTGGGCGCCCGCCCGGTGCCGTGGCCGACCGTGCTGGAGGCCTGGACCAGCTATGTCCCCGGCGACGGCGACCACGCGGTGGTCCGCTCCCGGGCGCCGCGGACCGTGATCGGTCTCGTGGTCGGCGGCGCGCTCGGCCTCGCCGGCGCGGCCATGCAGGGCGTGACCCGCAACCCGTTGGCCGACCCCGGCATCCTCGGTGTCAACGCCGGCGCGGCGCTGGCCGTCGTGACCGGGATCCAGGTCTTCGGCGTCACCGACCTGAGCGGCTACGTCTGGTTCGCGCTGGCCGGCGCCGGCGTCGCAGCCCTCGTCGTCTACGGGGTCGCCAGCCTGGGGCGTGAGGGCGCGACCCCGGTCAAGCTGGCCCTGGCCGGAGCGGCCGTCGGGGCGGGGCTGTTCTCGCTGCTGAACGCGATGCTCGTCGCCAGCGCCGCCACCTGGGACAGCTACCGCTTCTGGGCGGTCGGCGCACTCACGGGACGCGACTGGCCGCAGCTGAGCGCAGCGGCTCCCTTCCTGGCGGTCGGCGCGGTCATCACTTCGGTCACCGGCCGAATCCTGAACGGCCTCGCCTTCGGCGACGACCTGGCGCGCGGCCTCGGCCAACGGGTCGGTCTCGGCCGCGCCATCACCGCGCTCGGGGCGGTGCTGCTCTGCGGGGCCGGGACCGCGCTGGTGGGGCCGATCGCCTTCGTCGGGCTGGTGGTGCCGCACGTGGCCCGGGTCCTGGTCGGCGCCGACTACCGGCGGGTGCTGCCGCTGTCGATGCTGCTCGGGGCCGTGCTGCTGCTGGGCGCCGACGTCGTCGGCCGAGTGGTGCAGCCGCCCGGCGAGGTCCCGGCCGGCCTGCTGACCGCCCTGCTCGGCGCCCCCGTGTTCGTCTGGCTGGTCCGGCGCCGCCGGACGGTGACGCTGTGACCGCCGTTCTCGCCGACACCACCGGGATCCCCACGGGCCCGGCCCCCGTGACCCCGGCCGCCGTCCGGACTCGGACACGTCGGCGCCGCGCCCGGGTGCTGGCCCTGCTCGGGCTGGCCGTGGTCGGCCTGTTCGCGGTGAACGTGCTGCTCGGCCGGTACCCGGTGACGATTCCCGACTTCGTCCGGATCCTGGCCGGTGAGCAGATCCCCGGCGCCTCGTTCATCGTGCTCGAGAACAAGCTCCCGCGCGCGGTCGTCGCGACCGGCGTGGGCGTGGGGTTCGGGGTGGCCGGAGCGGTGTTCCAGACCCTGCTGCGCAACCCGCTGGCCAGCCCGGACGTGATCGGGGTCACCTCCGGAGCCAGCGCGGCGGCCGTCTTCGCCCTGGTGGTGCTCGGCGGCGCAGGAGCGGCCGTCCCGCTGGCCGCCCTCGCTGGAGCGGGCCTGACCGCGGTGGTCATCCAGCTGCTCGCCGCCGGGGGTGGTGCGACCGGCCAGCGGCTGGTGCTGATCGGGATCGGCCTGGCGGCGGTGCTCAACGCGGTCACCAGCTATCTGCTCACCCGGTCGGACCTGCGGACCGCCGCGGACGCGCTGGTCTGGCTGACCGGCTCGCTCAACCACGCGAGCTGGGAACGCGTCGGCTGGACGGCGGCTGCGGCCGTGGTGCTGCTGCCCGCGGCCGCCGCGCTGTCCCGCGGCCTCCGCGGCCTCGAGCTGGGCGACGACGTGGCTGCGGCCACCGGCGTACCGGTCCGCCGGGTCCGGTTCGCGCTGCTGGCCGTCGCGGTCGCGCTCGCGGCGGTGGCCACGGCCGCGGCCGGCCCGGTCTCCTTCATCGCCTTCCTCGCGGGCCCCATCGCCCGTCGGCTGCTGGGCGGGGCGACCTCGCTGGCGGCCGCAGCCCTGGTCGGGGCGCTGATCGTGCTCGGCGCCGAGTTCGTCGCCGCCAACGCGCTCGCCGACACGGCCCTGCCGGTCGGCGTCGTCACGGGCGCTCTCGGCGCCCCGTTCCTGCTGTATCTGCTGGTCGCCGCCAACCGCGGCGGCCGAGGAGGGTGACCGTGAGCACGCACACGCTGGACGCCGAAGGCCTGACCCTGGCGTACGAGGACCGGACGGTCGTCCACGAGCTGACGCTGCGGCTGGCGCCGGGCCAGGTGACGGCCGTCGTCGGCCCGAACGCCTGCGGCAAGTCCACCCTGCTCCGGGGGCTGTCCCGGCTGCTGACTCCGACGGCCGGCACGGTGCTGCTGGACGGTACCGCCATCGCCGACCGGCCGACGCGGGAGGTGGCGCGGCTGCTCGGGCTGTTGCCGCAGACCGCCGTCGCTCCCGAGGGGATCACCGTCGCCGACCTGGTGGGCCGGGGCCGGTTCCCGCACCAGGGCTTCTGGCGGCGCTGGTCGGCCGCGGACGAGAACGCGGTCGCTGCGGCGCTGACCGCCACGGGCACCGCGGCGCTGGCCGACCGCAGTGTCGACGAGCTGTCCGGCGGCCAGCGGCAACGGGTCTGGATCGCTATGGCGCTGGCCCAGGAGACCGACATCCTGCTGCTGGACGAGCCCACGACGTTCCTCGACCTGGCCCACCAGATCGAGGTGCTCGACCTGCTCGCCGAGCTCAACGCCGAGCGGGGCACCACCGTCGTGATGGTGCTGCACGACCTCAACCTCGCCGCCCGCTACGCCGACGTCCTGGTCGCCATGCAGGACGGCCGGGTGGTCCGGTCCGGACCGCCGGCGACCGTGGTCACCGAGGAGCTGGTGACCCGGGTGTTCGGCCTCGGCTGCCGGGTGGTGGCCGACCCGGTGACCGGGACGCCGCTGGTGGTGCCGATCGGCCGGCACCGGGCTCCGACCGACCTGCCCGGAACGACCCCTGTGGAGGTACCGGCATGACCGTCACCACGACCGCCCCGCCGCTGTTGACCTTTCCGCTCGAAGTGGCCGCGACCGTCCGGCTCTCCCCCACCTTCGTCCGGGTGACGCTGACCGGGGAGGCGCTGACCCGCTTCCACCCCGGCGGCCCGCTCGGTCCGCGCGACCAGCGGGTCAAGCTGCTGCTGCCCGAGCCAGGGAGGCCGACGCCCGACCTGGCCGACCTCTCCCCCGGCTGGTACCTGCGCTGGCGGGCGCTGCCGCCGGCCGAACGCGGCCACCTGCGGACGTACACGGTCCGGGCGCTGCGGCTGAACGGACCGGAACCGCAGCTCGACCTCGACTTCGTGCTGCACGGGGGTTCGGGACCGGCCGGCCCGGGGTGCACGTGGGCTGCGAGGGCGCGTCCCGGCGACCGGATCACCGTGCTGGGGCCGAACGCCGCCGCCGACGTCGCGGCCGGCATCGAGTGGCTGCCGCCGGCGCCCCTGGCCGGGGTCGGCGTCCGCGTCCTCCTGGTCGGGGACGAGACGGCCGTCCCCGCGGCCAGCGCGGTGCTGGAGTCGCTGCCCGCCGGCTATCGCGGCACCGCCCTGCTCGAAGTGCCCGGATCGGCTGACTTCGTCGACCTGCGACCCACCGGCGGGGTCGAGGTGACCTGGTTCGCCCGGGGCCGCCGGCCGTACGGGGAGCGGCTGCGCCAGGCGGTCCGCGCGCTGTTGGCCGCCGACCCGCTAGGGCCCGTGGCGACGACGACGCCGTCGGTGCCGGAGGTCGACATCGACGCCGAGGTGCTGTGGGACACCCCGTCCTTCCTCGGCCTGCACGCGGCGCCTCGACCCGAGCCCTGCTACGTCTGGGTGGCCGGCGAGGCCGGGATGGTCCGCGACCTGCGCCGGCTGCTGCTGAGCGACCACGGCCTCGACCGCGGCAGCGCCTCGTTCATGGGCTACTGGCGGCAGGGACGCGCCGAGCTCATCTGACGCCGACTTGTCAGACCCTCACGGTGCTCCAGCCCTGACGTTCTGGCAAGTCGGCAGGATCGGAGAAGCGGAGACCGCCGCGACGCCGCTAGCGTGACGGCATGGACACCCTCGTGCCCGGGCCCCGCTCCGGCGCCCAGCGTCGTCGTGACACCGAGCAGCGGCTCGCACACGACGTCGACCTGTGGGTGGCCAGCGCCTCGGCGGACGGCGCCGCCTATCTGGTGCCGCTGTCGTTCGACTGGGACGGCGAGGCGCTGCTGCTGGCGACGGCAGCGTCCAGTCCGACCGGTCGGAACCTCGCAGCGACCGGGAGCGTCCGGCTGGGGCTGGGGGCGACCCGCGACGTGGTGATGGTCGACGGCGAGGTCGAGGTGCTGGCGATCGACGCGCTGCCGGCGGCGGACGGGGACCGGTTCGCGGCGCGGACCGGCTTCGACCCTCGCCGGGAAGGCCCGGCGTACCGCTGGTTCCGGATCGTGCCGCGCCGCGTCCAGGCCTGGCGCGAGGTCGAGGAGCTGGCCGGACGCGAGCTGATGCGCGACGGCCGCTGGCGTGACCCCGATGACGAGCCCGACCCCGAGGAGACCCGATGAGCAGCGAGACCCCCACGGCCGACAGCCACGACCTGATCCGGGTGCACGGCGCCCGGGTGAACAACCTCAAGGACGTGCACGTCGAGATCCCCAAGCGTCGGCTGACGGTGTTCACCGGGGTGTCCGGCTCGGGCAAGAGCTCGCTGGTCTTCTCGACGATCGCCGCGGAGTCGCAGCGGATGATCAACGAGACCTACCCGGCGTTCGTGCAGGGCTTCATGCCCACCCTGGCCCGGCCCGACGTCGACGTGATGGACGGGCTGACCACGGCGATCATCGTCGACCAGCAACGGATGGGCGCCGACCCGCGCTCCACCGTCGGTACGGCCACCGACGCGAACGCGATGCTGCGGATCCTCTTCAGCCGGCTCGGACAGCCCCACATCGGGTCGCCGCAGGCCTTCTCGTTCAACGTCGCCTCGATCAGCGGGGCCGGTGCGGTCACGATCGAGCGCGGCGGCCAGAAGGTCAAGGAGCGGCGCAGCTTTGCCATCACCGGCGGCATGTGCCCGCGCTGCGAGGGCCGGGGCTCGGTGTCCGACATCGACCTGACCGCGCTGTACGACGACACGAAGTCCCTCGCCGAGGGGGCCATCCTCATCCCCGGCTACAGCATGGAGGGCTGGTACGGCCGGATCTTCGCCGGCTCCGGCTACTTCGACATGGACAAGCAGATCCGCCGCTACACCAAGAAAGAGCTGCAGGACCTGCTGCACAAGGAGCCGACCAAGATCAAGGTCGAGGGCATCAACCTCACCTACGAGGGGCTGATCCCCCGGCTGCAGAAGTCGATGCTGGCCAAGGACATCGACGCGTTGCAGCCGCACATCCGCGCCTTCGTGGAACGGGCGGTGACGTTCACCGTCTGCCCCGAGTGCAACGGCACCCGGCTCAGCGAGGCCGCCCGGTCGTCGAAGATCGACGGGATCAGCATCGCCGACGCCTGCGGAATGCAGATCAGCGACCTCGCCGTCTGGGTCGGCGGGCTCGCGGACCCGTCCGTGGCGCCGCTGCTCACCACGCTGCAGCACACCTTGGCGTCCTTCGTCGAGATCGGGCTCGGCTACCTCAGTCTCGACCGCCCCTCAGCCACGTTGTCGGGCGGGGAGTCCCAGCGGACAAAGATGATCCGGCACCTCGGCTCCTCCCTCACCGACGTCACCTACGTCTTCGACGAGCCGACGGTCGGCCTGCACCCGCACGACATCCAGCGGATGAACGAGCTGCTGCTGCAGCTGCGCGACAAGGGCAACACCGTGCTGGTCGTGGAGCACAAACCGGAGATGATCGAGATCGCCGAGCACGTGGTCGACCTCGGTCCCGGCGCCGGCTCCGGCGGCGGCGAGATCGTCTTCGAGGGCACGGTGGAGGGGCTGCGAAGCAGTGGCACGCTGACCGGACGGCACCTCGACGACCGCGCCAGCCTCAAGCCGTCGGTGCGGACGCCGTCGGGCGTGCTCGAGGTGCGCGGCGCGGACGCCCACAACCTGCAGGCGGTCGACGTCGACATCCCGCTCGGCGTGCTGGTGGTGGTCACGGGCGTGGCCGGGTCGGGCAAGAGCTCGTTGATGCACGGTTCGGTCTCGGGCCGGGACGGGGTGATCTCGGTCGACCAGGGCCAGATCAAGGGGTCGCGGCGCAGCAACCCGGCCACCTACACCGGGCTGCTCGAGCCGATCCGGAAGGCGTTCGCGAAGGCCAACGGGGTCAAGCCGGCGCTCTTCAGCTCCAACTCCGAGGGCGCCTGCCCCAACTGCAACGGGGCGGGGGTCGTCTACACCGACCTGGCGATGATGGCCGGCGTGGCCACCCCGTGCGAGGTGTGCGACGGCAAGCGCTTCTCCGCCGACGTGCTGGAGTACACCTTCGGCGGTCGTGACATCAGCGAGGTGCTGGCCATGTCGGTCAGCGAGGCGAGCGAGTTCTTCGCTACCGGCGAGGCGGCCACCCCGGCCGCGGCGAAGATCCTGACCCACCTGGCCGACGTCGGGCTCGGCTACCTCACCATCGGCCAGCCGCTGACCACGCTGTCCGGCGGCGAGCGGCAGCGGCTCAAGCTGGCCACCCACCTGGGCGAGAAGGGCGGCGTCTACGTCCTCGACGAACCGACCGCCGGCCTGCACCTCGCCGACGTGGAGCAGCTGCTCGGCCTGCTCGACCGGCTGGTCGCGTCCGGGAAGTCGGTGATCGTGATCGAGCACCACCAGGCGGTGATGGCGCACGCCGACTGGATCATCGACCTTGGACCCGGCGCCGGCCACGACGGCGGCCGGATCGTCTTCGAGGGCACGCCGGCCCAGCTGGTGGCCGACCGTTCCACCCTGACCGGTCAGCACCTGGCGGCCTACGTCGGGGCCTGACCCGACTTGTCAGACACCAGTTGTCCTCTGGGTCAACTGGTGTCTGACAACTCCGAGACTGCGGCGGCCAGCCGGGCTGCGACGGCGGCGACCGCGGCCCGCAGCTCGGGCCCCTCGTCGACCCGGAACGGCAGCGGCACGGTGGCCAGCCACTCCGCGGCGTACATGTCCGGGTTACCCGTGGTGCCGACCAGGACGCAGCCGTCCCCGGAAGCCTCCAGGCGACCCCAGGGCGGCCGGACCCACGGCTCCACCTCCGCGACCGGCCGGTCGAAGACGACCCGGGTCGGGAACTCCCAGCCGGAGCCGAGGTTCTCCTCCAAAGCCGCCACCGGGTCGAGCCCCTCGGGCGGGACGAAGCCATGCGGGAGCTCCGCGACAGCGCTGATCCGGTCGAGCCGGTAGGTACGGACCGCGTCCGCACGATGGGAGTGGCAGAGCAGGTACCAGCGGCCGTAGCGGACGACCACCGCCCACGGATCCACCTCCGACTCCCACGACCGACCCGACTCGCTGCGGTAGCCGACGAGCACCCGTCGCCGCGCCGCGACGGCCGCCACCAGGGCGCTCGCCACCGCGGGATCTGGACGGGCGGCGTACCGGTCGGGCGCCGCGGCCGCGTGCTGCCGCAGCGCGGCCGCCTGTCGGCCGACGTTCTCGGGCAGCGCCCGGATCACCTTGCCAAGCGCCGAACCGACGAGGTCGTCGCCGTCGGTGGCCGCCGGCTGGCCGTCCAGCACCGCCATCACCAGACCGAGGCCCTCGGCCTCGGTGAAGACGACCGGCGGCAGCCGGGTGCCCCGGCCTAGCCGGTAGCCGCCGTACCGGCCGCGGGTGGACTCGACCGGGATGCCCGCCTCGCGCAGGATCGCCACGTAGCGGCGTGCCGCCCGTTCCGTCACCCCGAGGGACTGAGCCAGCTCCTCGGCGGTCGCGCCGGGCCGCTGCTGCAGCAGCTCCAGCGCCCGGAGCGCCCGGCCAGTGGGACTCAGGTCGCTCGACACCGCAGCAGAATATGGACCCTGCCGCGGCTTCCGGAAGCGTTACGTCCGGATCGAGCCCTAGCGTGCGGCTATGGACATCTTGTTGATCGCCGGCCTCTGGCTCGACGGCTCCGCCTGGAACGAGGTCGCACCCCTGCTCGAGGAGCTCGGCCACCGGCCCGTCCCGGTCACCCTGCCCGGCCAGGGGGACGGGTCGACCACGGCCACCCTCGACGACGAGGTCGCCGCCGTGCTCAAGGCGGTGGACGCGGCGACCGGACCACCGTGGGTGGTGGGGCACTCGGCGGCCGCCACCTTGGCCTGGCTCGCCGCGGACGCCAGGCCCGAGAAGCTCGCGGGTGTGGTCGTGATCGGCGGCTTCCCGTCCGCCGACGGCGACCGGTACGCCGACTTCTTTCCCGAGGTCGACGGCGCGATGCCCTTCCCTGGTTGGGAACCGTTCGAGGGACCAGACGCCGACGACCTCGACGTCGAGGCACGACGCCGCTTCAGCGCGGCGGCGATCCCCGTGCCGCTCGGCGTCAGCCAAGGGGTCGTCCGGCTCGCCGACGAGCGTCGGTTCGACGTCCCGGTCGTGCTCGTCTGCCCCGAGTTTCCCCCCGCCCAGGCAAAAGAGTGGATCGACGCCGGCGAGGTGCCGGAGCTCGCTCGGGCCCGGCATCTCGAGCTGGTGGACATCGACTCGGGCCACTGGCCGATGCTCACCCAGCCGGCGGCTCTGGCTCGGCTGCTCGCGGAAGCGACGGACCGCTGACGTGACCGAGCGGCAGGTCGACACCGCGGCGTGGACCGTCCGGCCCCTGGCGGCCGACACCTGGGACGCCTTCGCCGAGCTGGTCGTGCGCAACCGCGGGATCTTCGGCGGTTGCTGGTGCATCGGCTTCCACCTCGACCGCGGCGAACGGCTCAGCGAGCACCGCGGCGCCAAGGAGGAGCGCGTCCGCACCGACCGCGCGCACGCCGCGCTCGTCTTCGACGCCGACGGCCTCGCCCAGGGCTGGTGCCAGTACGGCAGCCCGGACGAGCTGCCCGGCATCAAGCACCGGGTGAAGTACGAGAAGGAGCCGCCGCCCCACCCGGACTGGCGAATCACCTGCTTCTGGGTGGACATGAAGCACCGCGGCCAAGGGATCGCCCGAGTCGCGCTGGGCGGGGCGCTCGACCAGATCGCCCGCGCCGGGGGCGGTCTGGTCGAGTCCATTCCCGAGGTCACGGCCGGCCGCGAGGCGCACGGCCGCTTCCTGTTCAGCGCCACCGTCGAGCTGTTCGAGGACCACGGCTTCAGCCGCGTCCGGCAGGTGGGTAAGCACGCCTGGATCATGAACCGGGTCGTCGAGCCGGTATCCGCGTGAGCCGCCCGATTCGGGCAGCAGCTACGCCCTTTGCTCAAGGCGTCAGTCGAGACCGGCGAAAGCTTCCTCCACCGGAACGGTGGGCTCGGGATGAGCGAGGAACTGGGCGACGACCGCCGCGTCAACCGCGTCCTCGAACGCTTCCACCAGCGCTTGGTAGCGCTCGGGACTGACCAGAACGCCAGCCGGGCGGCCGTGGCGCAGCAGCGTCACGTCTTCGGTCTCGGCGTCGTGCAAGAGGCTGCTGAGACGGCCCTTCGCCTCGGTGACGGCAATGCTGGTCATGACTTCTCCTGATAAATATCGCTGCGATGTCCGGTCCGGATGACGACGACCAGCAGTTCGGAGTCCCTGATCACGTAGACCACCCGGTAGTCCCCGATACGGATGCGGTAGGCCTCTTGACCTCGCAACTTGGTCACGCCCGTTGGTCGAGGATCTGACCCGAGGGCCAATATCGCTGCGCGCACGCGCCTCCCGACCTGAGGGTGCATCTTGCGGATTGCCTTGACGTCATCGGGAGCGAGCTCGACCCTACGTTGGCACCACTTTGAAGTACCGCAAAGGGTACCGAATCTCGCCTAACGACAGTCAGGTGGAGTCGCCGACCACGAGCTCGGTAGGCAGGATACAGATGGCGGGCTGCTCGCCGTCGATCTGGCGAGCAGCGGCCGCATCATCTCGCGGCTGATCCGGCCGACGAGCTGGCGCATGGTGGTCAGCGCGGGCTAGGAAGGGCCGGGACGGGCGAGTCGTCGAAGCCGGCGATCCGGGTCGCCCAGGTTGTCCTGCAGGGCCTGCAGGGCCTGCAGCGGACCGTGCCAGAACGGGTGGGGACTGACCAACATCCTCAACTCCCTCGACCAGCTGCGGACGCGACCATCTCGCCGCCCACCCCCGAGAGCCAGCTCGCCTACTTCACCGCGCTCCGGGGCGTCTTCGCTCACGTGCCGACAGGCACAGGCTGGGCTTCATGAGCTGGGACCGGCGTGGACCCCCGGAGTCGGCTGGACGCCGGGCGAGGGCAACCCGAACGACAACCTCACCCTGTTCGACTTCCAGGGCCGCGCCCTCCCCGCCCTGTCCGCCTTCGCCGGCGGTCGGGTCCGGCGGCCCGTGGACCACTGAGGTCTCGACCTCGGCGCCTCGTGCGCCCCGGAACGACTCCTGCTCCCGCTGTACAGGGCGCACGGGTGCCGACGGGGCGCAGGAGTGCGGCCGGTCGGGCCGGAGCGGCAGTCAGCGGGTCCAGAAGTCTTCGGGCCGCCGCCCCGGCCGGAAGCCGTACTGCTCCACCATGTCCATCGCCTCGCCGAAGCCGGTCGCCAGCGCGGCCGGGACGTGGGCGTCACTGCCGAACGTGATGGCCCGTCCGCCCTCCTCGCTCCACCAGCGCGGCATCCAGGGCCAGAGCCGGCGGGTGTTCATCTCCAGGGCGCGGCCGCGTTCGGCCAGGCTGCGCATGGCGTGCCGGAACCCCTCCTCAAACCGACGGGGGTCGAACGGTCCGGCCTGCTCGGTCGGCCACGACCGGACGGCGTAGTCGAGATGGGTGAACACCGCGAAGGAGTCTGAGTCAGCAACCATCCGGGGGATTTCGGCGAGGTACTCCTCGAGCACCCGGTCGACGGGCCAGACGCGGAACAACGTCATGGGCTCGCTTCGGTCCTGGCCGTTCTGCAGCGTGTGCAACGACCCGTTGACCCGGTCGAGCTGGGTCAGGTCGAGCAGCTGGGCGGCTTGAGCGTCGAAGAGGTGCGGCTGGCCGAACTCGACCCCGGTGAGAATCCGTAGCCCGGGAAACTCGTGCCGGCAGCGATCGATGCTGTCGAGGTAGCCCGGCACGTCGAGCTCGGGCGGCTCGAGGATGCCGTCCGGCGTGATCAGCTCCCGGTGGTTGGGCATTGCGTCCTCGGCGTCGATCCGCCAGCCGTCGAAGTCGAGGTGCTCGGTGAACACGACGGCCGGCAGCCCGATCGCCACCGCCCGCGCGCAGACCAACCGCATCCGCCCCGCCGCGTCCGACGCTGGGCCGCCGGTGTCCCACGACCACTCGCTGTGTACGTGGCTGTCCGCGGGCAGTCGCATGCCCTCATGATGCCGTCGGCGGGAGGTCGAGGACCGCTACCCCTGGTCAGACCCACCGCGTGCTGACAGACTGCGGACAGGTTCGTGCTGGTGTTCGTCACCGTCGACTGCTCGGGGGCTTTGCCATGGGTTTTCCACTTCTCGGCCGCCGCGTTCGCATGTCGGCGGCCCTCGCGCTTGTCTCGGTGGGGGCTCTGGTGTCGTCGACGCTGGTCGCGCCCAGCCCGGCCGCAGCCCGGACGCCCGAACCGGCGCCGGCCGGGGCGAGCGCCCCGGCCAGCACGATCGGCTGGACCCCCTGCGACCCGGGCTTCGACTGCGCCCAGGTGCAGGTGCCGTTGGACTACGACCACCCCCGCGGCGCCCGGATCTCGCTGGCGCTGGTCCGGCTCCCGGCGTCCGACCCGGCGCACCGGATCGGTTCGGTGTTCGTCAACCCTGGCGGGCCGGGCGGCTCCGGCGTGGACTTCGTGCTGGGGGCAGGCCCCTCCCTGTTCACCCCCGAGGTGCGGGCCCGGTTCGACATCGTCGGTTTCGACCCGCGCGGGATAGCGCGCAGCACCCCGCTGCAGTGCTTCGACACCGACGAGGACGCCGCGGCGGTGGCGGCGCCGGTCCCCTACCCCACGTCCCCCGCCGAGACCCGCGCCTGGATCACCCGTGAACGTACGGTCGACGCGGCGTGCGCCCGCCAGGCCGGGCCGATCCTCGACCACATGTCGACCGCCAACGTGGCCCGCGACCTGGACCGACTCCGGCAAGCCGCGGGTGACCGGCTGCTCACCTACTACGGCGTCTCCTACGGCAGCTTCCTCGGCAACGTCTACGCCAACCTGTTCCCCCGCCGGTTCCGCGCCCTGGTCATCGACGGCGTGCTCGACCCGGTGGCCTGGACGACGGGACGCGGCGGGCAGGCTCGACGGGTCCCGTTCTCGACCCGGCTGCGCAGTGCTGTCGGCGCCCGCGACACCCTGAACGAGTTCTTCCGCCTGTGCGACGCGGGTGGTTCCGCCTGCGCCTTCGGGCCCGACAGCGCCCACCGCTTCGCGACCCTCTACCGGACGTTGAAGAAACACCCGGTGGCGTTCCCGCAGCCGGACGGGTCCGTGCTGGAGTACGACGAGAGCTTCCTGGTCGGCGACACCCTCGGGGCGATGTACGACTCGTCGATCTGGCCCGACCTCGCCTCGTTCCTCGCCGAGCTGGAGACCCAGGCCGACCCCGCAGCCCTGGCGCAGCACCTGCTGCAGCTGCGGGCGGCGGCAGCAGCAGCAGCAGCGCCCGAGTACCACAACTACGTCGAGGGCTTCCCCGGCGTGGCCTGCTCCGACACCATCAACCCCACGAGCTACCGCGCGTGGGTCCGGGCCGCAGCCGTCTCACGCCGCCGGGACGGGATCTTCGGCCCGCTGTGGACCTGGGCCTCCAGCCAGTGCGCCGACTGGCCCGGCCGTGACCGGGACCGCTACCTCGGACCGTTCACCCACCGGACCGCCCGGCCGGTGCTCGTCGTCGGCAACCAGTTCGACCCGGCCACCCCGTACCAGGGCGCCGTCACGGCCGCCCGGCTGCTGCCCAGCTCGCGGTTGCTGACCCTGCACGCCTGGGGGCACACCTCGCTGTTCCGGTCGTCCTGCGCCGACCAGGCGATCGGGACCTACCTGCTCACCGGGCGGACGCCGCCGCGCGGAACCGTCTGCGAGCAGGACGTCGTGCCCTTCCAGCAGCCGACCGCCTCGGCGAAGGCCGCCCCCCGCGCGTCGACCGCCAGCCGGCCGTCCTCTCCACGCTGGTCGGTCTCTCAGCCAGGCAGGTAACGACAGGCCCTCCCTCCTGCCGGGGGAAAGTCCTAGATTCGGTTCCATGCAGACCCAAGCCAAGCAGCCCAGCACCAAAGGCCCAGCCGAGACGTTCACGGGCGACGTCTGGTACGACGTCATCGCGGCGGGCACGCTGCCGTCCCGGCTGCGGGTCAACCTGGTCCGCTTCTCCCCCGGCGCGCACACCGCTTGGCACCGGCACGCGAACGGTCAGACCCTGCACGTGACCGACGGGATCGGGCTGGTGCAGGCCCGCGGCGGCGAGGTCCAGGTGATGCACCCTGGCGACACCGTCTACACCCCGCCCGGTGAGTGGCACTGGCACGGGGCCGACCCCGACCACTTCATGGGCCACCTCGCGATGTGGGAGGGCCTCGCTGAGGGCCAGGACGGCCCGGAGACCGAGTGGGCCGACCACCTCACCGACGCGGAGTACCCAGGCCGCTAGGTGGGTGGTGTCGAACGGCGGCCGTAGCGTGCGTGCCCGGGTGCCGCGCAGGAGGTCGGCGTTTGACACCACCCTCCTAGGGCGCGCCCCCGCACGAACCTCCCGTCTGCGCAACCCGGTCGTCATCGCCCCCATCATCGGCCCGACCAAGCCGCACCACCGGTCCGACGCCGTCGCCGCCCACCACCGAACCCTGCGGACCCGGCTGATGGTCCAGCTCGCAGGGATCATCGCCAGCCAGGCGGTCAGTGAGTACCAGACGATGCTCGGGGCCGCGCCCACCGCCGGCGTCACCCCGGTCGAGGCGAAGGAGATCGTCTACCACGCCCTCCCGTACGTCGGGATGGCCAAGGTCTTCGGCGTCCTGCACGCGACCAACGACGTGCTCACTGCCCGCGGCATCGAGCTGCCGCTGCCCGGCCCGCTCAACGGGCTACGGATGGTCGACGAGGTCACGCCGCCGTGAGCCCGGGGCGGGAGGGCCGCTAAGCCGTGCCGTTCACGATCCACTGGCTGGTCGTGGAGCCGCCGCCGGCGAAGCCGAAACCGCTGAAGCTCGTCCCCGTGACCGTGGCTGTCAGACCGAAGTAGGTCTTGTTGACCTGCGCGACCGTGTAGAAGTAGGTCGAGCTGTAGAAGCCGCTGTTCCGCAACGAGTGGGTGACGTTGCGTCCCTTGCTGTCGGTCACGGTGATCTGGCCGCCAGAGATCCGGCTGTTGGCGTCGTAGACCAGCGTCAGCGTGCCGACGTACTCGAACGGGTTGCTGACCGGGCCGGAGCGCTCGCTGAGGACGACGTCGTAGGTGGCGGACCGCACCGCGTGTGGCTGCGCGGCGACAGACACCTGGCCAGCCGGCGTCTTGAGCGTGGCCGGGACCGTCAGCCCGGTACCGGAGTAGAAGGTGCCGCCGAAGTTGGCGTCCATCTGGAAGAGGAACTTCCCGTTCCTGCTCGTGAAGGAGAGCTTGGGTGCCGCCGGGTTGATGGTGTTCGCCGTGGCCTTGGAGGACTTGTTGCCGACGTAGTCGACGAACGTCCCGGAGTATCTGTTCGTGGTCCCGGACTTCAGCTTCAGCTTGAGGTGGCCGGCCACCACGAAGTAGGTGCGGAAGCTCGGGGTCTGGGCGTACGCGTAGAGATCGGAGTCGATGACGGCCGGCGCGGCGTCGGGGGATGCCGCGGACGTACGCGGGCGAGCAGAGGCGGGCGGGTTGGCCCTCTCGGGATCTGGTGGTCGCGGGCCGGCCTGCGCCGGTGCCGCGACGACGGCAAGGGCGAGCAGTGAGGCCAACAGGCCGGTGAGCACACGGAGACCCAGGGTGCGCAACATCGTCGACTCCTATCGAACGACCAGCGGGACACGGACGGTACGCATGGAGGAGCTCTGCGTCTGAGCCCTGATACCTGTTTCTCCCCGGCAGCGAGGCCAGCCCGGTCAGCAGGCTCAGCCCCGTGGCGCGTCGGCGTGCAGGGTAGCGATGGCGGCCTGGGCCTGGAACTCACCCAACCGGTCGCGGTTCAGCGCCGCCTGCAGCACCTCGACGCCCTCGACGCCCTCGGCGATCAACGCGGTGTCCCAGCGGCTGCGGTCCTGCTCGGTCAGGGAGACGAGGCTGCCGTCGGGCCGCGTTCGGGCCGGCCGTCTCCGCTGATCCGACCTCCTCGGGTCCGACCTCCTTGGGCCCGACCTCCCTGGGCCCGGTGAGCGAGGCCAGCTGCCGGGTCAGCCGGATCGCCTCGGTGACCGGTTCCCTTCGGTGGTGCGGCCACGGTGGCCGTGTCGCCCCCGGGACGGAGCCGCGCGACCGATCTCGACATCGTCGGTCAGATCTTTCTCGAGCGGTGGGCGGGCCACTGACCGAGACCGTCCATCGCCTCCTCGGTCGGCCGCGAGATGATCGTCTCAGCCCCGTCCGCACGCCGCAGGAGCCCCCGCGCATGACCCGCACCACGACCGCGATCCCGGGCCGCCGGCTGCACTATGCCTGGGTGGTGGCCGGGGTCGCGTTCGTGGCGCTGGTCGGCGCGGCCGGCTTTCGTGCCGCTCCCGGTCCCCTGATGGTGCCGCTGCACGACGAGCTCGGCTGGTCGACCACCACCCTGTCCGCCGCCGTCAGCGTCAACCTCGTCCTCTACGGTCTGACCGCGCCGTTCGCGGCCGCCCTGATGGACCGCTTCGGGGTCCGCCGGGTCGTCAGCGTCGCCCTGGTGCTGATCGCGGCGGGCGCCGCGTTGTCGACCCTGGCTCGGCAGGCCTGGCAGCTCACCTTGACCTGGGGCCTGTTGATCGGGCTCGGCACCGGCTCGATGGCGCTGGTGTTCGCCGCGACGATCGCGAACCGGTGGTTCGTCCGTCGCCGCGGGCTCGTGCTCGGCATCCTCACCGCAGGCGGTGCGGCCGGTCAGCTGATCTTCCTGCCGATCGTCGCGTACCTGGCCGAGACGACCGGTTGGCGCAGCGCGTCGCTGCTGATCGCCGGCGTGGCGCTGGCGGTGGTGCCCCTGGTCATCCTGCTGCTGCGGGACCAGCCCGCCGACCTGGGGCTCGCCCCGTACGGCGGGACCACCGTCCAACCCACCCCACCGGCCACCGGGAACGCCGCCGCCCGCGCCCTGAGCGCCCTCGGCATGGCCGCTCACCACCGCAGCTTCTGGGCGCTGGCGGCCGCCTTCGGGATCTGCGGTGCGACGACGAACGGCCTGGTCGGGATCCACTTCATCCCCTCCGCCCACGACCACGGGATGCCCACCACCACCGCCGCGGGCCTGCTCGCCGTGGTCGGGGTGTTCGACATCGCCGGCACAATCGCCTCCGGCTGGCTGACCGACCGGATCCGGCCCCAGCTGTTGCTGCTCGGCTACTACGCCTTCCGCGGCGTCGGACTGCTCGTGCTGCCCTGGCTGCTCAGCGCGAGCCTCCACCCCAGCATCGTCGTCTTCGTCGTGGTCTACGGCCTGGACTGGGTCGCGACCGTACCCCCGACGGTCACGCTGTGCCGCACCCTCTTCGGCGAGCGCGGCACCATCGTCTTCGGCTGGGTATTCGCCGCCCACCAGCTAGGTGCTGCGACCGCCGCCCTGGCCGCCGGCATCGTCCGCGACACCTTCGGCTCCTACTACTGGGCCTGGATCGGCGGGGCCGCGCTCTGCGGGATCGCCGCGGTGCTCTCGGTGGCGACCCGGGCTGCCGGACCCTCCCCCTCCTCAGGCCCGCCGGCCGACCCGCAGCCCTTACCCACGGCCGCCGCGGCCGCGGAGCTGACGCCGTGAGCATCCCCGCCCAGGTCGAGACCCCCGAGATGCTCGAGGTCGCCGGGCTGCAGCTGGCGGACGGAGCGGTCGGACTGACGGTGGCGTCGAGCCGACCGACCTGCTGGCCGCTGCCGCCACCGTGGTGAGCCGGCACGAGGGAAGCCGGACGACCCCGCGCCGGATCGTGCTGAACTCCGGCGCACGGATCACCGCGCTGTCGTAAGCACCACGCCACCGTGGTCTGGCCCGGGGACGACGTACTGCCGGGGGTCGGTGCCAGACTGCCCCTGTGCCCCCGCGTACGTCTCCCTCGGATTGTGTGGTCACTTTTGTGGCGACTACGCCACAAAAGTGACCACACGGATGCGCAGGGCCTTCAGCAGGCAGCGGTGGCGCCGGATTCGGCGCCGGGTCGACCGGGTCTTGACCGACCAGGGGGATGCCTCGGCGGTCGAGGGTCCGCCGCCGCTCGACCTGTGGAACGTCCGGCAGCCGCTGTCCACGCCGGTGGACGTGGAGCGACAGCAGTCGTTCGACTTCGCCCAACGGGTCGGTGCGATCATGCTGGCGCGCGGGGCCTCGGTCGACGACGTCGAGGCGTCGGTGCGCGCGGCCGCGCTCGCGATGGGTCTGCCGCGACCCGAGGTGGACGTCACCTTCACCTCCATCGTGGTCTCGGTCCGGGCGGACCCCCGGCAGACCCCGCTGACCTCGGTCGGTGTGGTCCACCAGCGCAGCGACGACTACGCACGTCTGCTGGCGACGCACGAGCTCCTGGTGGACCTGACGTCCGGCCAGACCGACCGCGACACGGTGTTCAAGCGGTTGACGGCCATCGAGGAACGGCCGCACCCGTACGGCCGGAACGTGGTGACGTTCGCCCGGGGAGTCTTCGCCGGAGCGATCGTCGCCCAGCTCGGCGGCAGCTGGTCCGCGGCGGTGGTCGTCGCGACGGTCGCGATGATGATCGACCTGGTCGGGCGATGGTTGTCGATCCGGCGCGTGCCGCCGTTCTACCTGAACGTCGTCGGGGGCCTGGTGGCGACGCTGGCCGCGGCCACCACGACGGCGCTCGGGGTGCACCAGACTCCCGCCCTCGTGGTGGCGGGCAGCATCGTCGTCCTGCTGCCCGGCGGGACCCTGATCAACGGTGTCCGCGACGCGCTGAGCGGCTACTACGTCACCGGGTCGGCGCGCGTGCTGGAGGTGCTCGTCCTCGTCGGTGGGCTGGTCGGCGGCGTCGCGCTCGGCCTGGCGCCGAGCCGGGCGCTCGGCGTCGACATGGCCGTGCTCCCGGACGGTATCGGACTGGACGCGCTGCCCGGCCGGGTGATCTCGGCCGTGGTCGCCGGGCTCGCGGCCGCCGTCGCCTACTACGCCCCGTACCGGCTGCTGCCGGCCATCGCCGTGTCCGGCGGACTCGGGATGCTGGTGCTGGGTCTGGTCGAGCGGCCCGGTCTGGCCGGCTTGGCGCCGTACCCGCTGGCGGCGTTCGTGATCGGGCTGAGCGGCTACCTGTTCGCCCACCTGCAGCGGGCGCTGCCGATGATGGTGGTGGTGCCGGCCATCGTCTCCCTGCTGCCCGGCCTGATGCTCTACACCGGACTCTTCCAGCTGGTCACCGGAGAAGCCGCCGACGGGATCGCCAACCTCGTGGGGGCGGGCGCCCGCGGTCTCGCCATCGCCGCGGCGGTGCTCGTCGCGGAGCTGATCGGTCAGCCGGTCCGGCGGCGCATGGTGCGGCACGGGTAGTCCGCTCAGACGCTACTGGCGACCGGCTGGACACGCTGTTCGATACTGAGGGCATGCCCGAGGAGCCTGACTTCGAGCGCTTCGGCCACGCCGACGCTTGGCGGCTCGGTCGAGCGCTGGTTGAGCAGTGCCAGGCCGAGAACCTGCCGGTCACCATCACCATCACCCTCGGGGAGCAACGCGTCTTCCACGCTGCGCTGCCGGGGACCAGCGCCGACAACGACGACTGGGCGATGCGCAAGATCCGGGTGGTACGGCGCTTTGACCGGTCCTCCCACGAGGTCGGCGAGACCTACGCGGCGGCCGGCCCGGAACGTTTCTACGCCGCGTTCGGACTGCCCGCGACCGACTACGCGGCCACCGGCGGGGCCGTCCCCATCCGGGTCCGCGGCACCCAGGTCGGCGTGCTGGCCATCTCCGGCCTCTCCTCGTTCGACGACCACGAGCGGGCCCGGCAGACCCTCCAGGTCGCGGCGTCCCCGAGCGCCACCGAGGACCTGCAGCCACTCTCCCGGTCCCTCCAGCCCGGCCAACGGACCCAGATCTGGCTCGGCGGGCCGGACCTGGACGCGCCCCAGCTGATCTTCGGGACCGACGCCATCCTGCTCGAGGCGCCGAACTGGACATTCGACGGCACCACTCTGGTCGTCAACGGCAACGGCCTCCTGTTCACCCTCGACCTGGCCGACCCCTCCGGTGGACCGCGAGAGATCCCGTACGTCGACCTGCCCACGCTGAACAACGACCACGTCCTCGACCCAGACGGCGAGCACGTGTACCTGTCGGCCATGGACACCCACATCTACCGGGGTGCGCTGACCGGCGGCGCCGTCGAACGCGTCTCGCCCGAGGACAACAGCTGGCACTTCCTGCACGGCATCTCCCCCGACGGGCAGCGGCTGGCCTACGTGCAGCTCGACGGCCCCGGCGAACCTGGCCGGCTCGCGATCCGTCACCCCGACGGGTCGGTCAGTCTCGTCGACGTCGGGCCCGGCCACCTGGACGGACCGGAGTGGTCGCCCGACGGGCAGTGGATCTATCTCAACACCGAGACCTTCACCCACGTCGCCGGCCACGCGCAGCTCGCCCGCGTCCGCGACGCCGACGGCCGCGTCGAAAGGCTCGTCGTCAGCGACACCGGTGGACTGGTTCCCGCACCTGTCCCCCGACGCGGCCCATGCCACCTATCTCGCCTTTCCGGCCGGCACCCAGGGCCATCCCGCCGACCTCGACGTGGAGGTACGCGTCGTGTCGACGAGCGACTGGTCGACTCCACTGCAGCGCTACCCGCTCTTCGGCGGTCAGGGGACGCTGAACGTCAACAGCTGGTCGCCCGACTCGACCCGGTTCGCCTTCGTCGCCTACCCGGTCGGCTGAGGGGGGCCCTCCGTCCGCACGGCCTACGACCTGTCGAAGCATGACGGGAGACACCTCACCACCACCGACGAGCAGAGACTTGCGGGCCGGCGCGCCCTGGTCGACGCGCTCAGCGCGACCGGCCGGCCCACCTCAACGTGGCCGCCCGAGTACCCCGCTGGCTCCAGTGATCGATCCTGCCGCGACTACGCGTCAGGATCGCTCGCTGGAGCGTGCCGTTGGCGGCCCTGCGGGCGCACTCGGCTCGAGGCCATCGTCGATCGCGTCGTCCACGAAGGTGAACATCCACGTGGACACCCCGTCGCGCGGGTATTCGCCGTCGCCGAAGACGTCAGCGGTAGCGGACGCCCCCCAGGTCTTCCGGATGTACTCCACGATCTCGGGTGTTGCCGAGGTGTCCGCCCCGGTCACGTCCACCTCGATGACCCGACCCCGCGGGGTGAGCTTGTCGCTGATCAACCGCACGTCCATCCAGTGCCTCGACAGCCCGGCCCGCCCACCGCAGCGGCGCAAGCAGAACGACAAACGGCCACTCCCACCAGGCAAGCGGAGTCATGCTCGCGCCTGGTAGTCCTGCCTCCGGCGCGCTGTCGACGTCGCCAGCGTCGTAACGGCGTCGCGGCTCGTACGGCTCGGGGTGTGGACGCCGCGCTGCCATGAACTGAGGCTAGAGGGTGAGCACGGGTGGCGCCCGCCACTCCCGCGGCAGCGTGAGCCAGGGCGGTCGGCGGTCGCCGCCGACGGCGTCAGCCCGGCTCGGCCTGGCCGGTCGACGACACGGGGCGCGGGGGCCGGAAGGCCCCGGCGGAGGCGAAGCCGAGCACCAGGAGGGCAGCCACCAGCCAGAGCGCGTTCAGCAGGCCCGCCGCCTGCGAGGCGAACCCGATCACCGGCGGACCGGCCAGGTTGGCGACCAGGCCGAAGGAAGAGACGACACTGACCCGGGCGGCCGGGTTGGGGCCGCTGTCCGCCGCGGCGGACATGCCGAGCGGGAACCCCATCGACACACCGACGGCCCACAGCACGGTGCCGAGCAGGATCAACCAGGCTGGGCCGGCGAGGATGAAGGCCGCCAGTCCGGCCACGCCGAGCACGGTCGTGACCTGGATCGCCCGCAGCCGGCCGATCCGGTCCACCAGCGGGCCGCCGGCCACCCGGGCGACCGTCTCGCTGGCGGCGAACGCGACGAAGAACAAGGCCGCGACCGCATCGGTCTGGCCGTGGCCGTCCCGGACGGCCAGCGTCAGCCAGCCGTTCGCCGTCCCCTCCCCCAGCTCCACCGCCAACATGACCAGGCCGATGAGCAGCAGCCGTCGGTCACCCCACCCCTTGAACCAGCGGGAGAGTCGCTGCGACAGGGGCGGACGGGCCTCGGCGGGTTCGGACGGCGTCCCGATGGGGACGAAGCGGGCGGACACGAGCGCCGCCACGACGATCAGGACCGCCTCGCCGCCGAACTGCCACGGCACGCCGATCCCGAGGGCGGCGGATCCCGCTCCGACTCCGGCCCCGAGGATCGCCCCGGCCGACCACGCTGCGTGCATCAGCGGCATCAGCCTCTTGCCAGCGGCGCGTTCCGCCGCGGCTCCCTCGACGTTGATCATCACGTCGACCGCGCCGATCCCGAACCCCACCAGCACGAAGCCGGCGGTCGCCACCCCCACCGAGTGAGCGATCCCGGCGCCGGCGCCCAGGATGCCGATCCCGGCGCCGAGCAGCAGCAGCATCGCGCGGATTCCGGTCCGCGAACCCAGCCAGGACAACAACGCCGTCGCCGAGGCCAGACCGGCCACCGAACCGACCGTGACACTGGCCAGCACCAGTCCGATCGCCGCGTTGTCCACCGCCAGGTCGGCACGCAGCTGGGGAAGTCGCGGACCCCACGTCGAGACGGAAAGCCCGCCCAGCGCGAACGCCGTCATCACCGCGTTCCGCCACCGCCCGATCGCGCGGGCCTCCCGGGTGGACATCGTCACCAGGGCCCGCTCGCCACCTGCTCCAGGTGGGCGTAGTCGGGGAGGTCGATCTTGTCGGCGGGCGGGGAGAACAGCCGCCCGCTCAGCTTGCCGGCCACGGGGCTGGAGGCGATCCGCAAAGCCACCCGGAAGGTCTCCAGGCCCAGCCGGGTTCGCGGGTTCGCGATCTGCGGTACACCCGGCGGCAGCCGCTGGGCCTGGTCGACGTAGGGACGCATGACCCGCTCGTAGCCGGCGAAGGCGTCGCGGTGGTCGACGTGGGCGGCCAGCTCGCCGGCCAGGACGTACGCGCCGACGACGGACAGGCTGGTGCCCATGCCGCTGACCGGGGACGCGCACCAGGCGGCGTCGCCGGTGAGCGCGACCCGCCCCCGCGACCATTGCTCGGCCTTCACCTGGCCGATGGTCTCGAAGTACATGTCGTCGGCGCCGTCGAGGGCGTCGAGGACGCGCGGTGCCTGCCAGCCGACGTGGGCGAACTGCTGCCGCAAGTGGTCCTTCTGCTCGTCCCGGGACCGGCGCCCGCCCGCGGCCTCGTCCCGGTCGCCGTAGATGACCGAGGACAGGACGGCCCGAGTGGTGCCGTGGCGGTCGGGGCGCAGCGTGACGGCGAGGCCGCCGGGCTCGTTGTACCAGTTCCACCAGCTCGTGTCGGCGTCCGTGCGGGGGATGGTCAGGTAGGTCATCTCCATCCCGAGCGGACGCAGGGAGACGCCGTCGGCGAAGACGAGTCCCCGGGTGGACGAGCGCATCCCGTCCGCGGCGACGACGACGTCGAAACGCCGTTCGGTCCCGCTCTCCAAGGTGACCACGACGTCGGTCCCGGTGTCGTCGAGCGCCACGATCCGGTCGCCGTACAGGTATTCGGTCTGCCCGTCCCCCGCGTCGACGAAGATCCGGGCCAGGTCGCCGCGGAGGATCTCGAGCTCGGCGGTCGCTCCGGCGGTCTCGGACTTCTGCACGGGGAACTCCGCCACGACGGCACCGCCCGCCCCCAGGAACCGGGTGCCGACCTCACCGGTGTTCGCCGCCCGGACGGCGTCCTCGAGGCCGGCCCGGCGCAGCACCTCCCGGGCGGCGCCCCGGATGTCGATGTTCTGTCCACCGGTGCGGAAGGCGGGGGCGCGTTCGACGATGGTGGTGTCCCAGCCGTACCGGGTGAGCCACAGCGCCAGGGCGGGCCCGGCGATGCTCGCGCCGGCGATCAGGATGGACGGTCGACTCATGGGTGGCCCTTCAGGCGGGGGTGCGTACGGCGTGACAGGGTCAGGCGCAGTTCCCCGACCCTACGTCGGTGCGGTCTCGACATTTGTTTGGTACCGAAGAGCGGCGTCACCGTGCTCGTCGGATCGAGCGACCTGGTTCGCGGGAGGTAGGCGTTGCCGCCGCTGCTGCGCGAGCCGTCGAACGCCCGGATCGTCAGCGTGTCGAGCAGAGTCGGGTCCTGACCGCGAACGCCGACCCGACCCGACCCGACCCAACAAACCCTCACCAGTCGATGTACGGCCAGATCCATCTAGCCGAGTGAGGCGTTCGTCGCAGCGACGGCGCACGCAAAGACGTTGCGACATGCTGCCGCGACTACGCGGCACCATGTCGCAACATCCCTTCCGCTGGATCCCTCAGGCCGCTTCGTCGAGGTCCCTGACCGCGCGGACAGCAGCGACGGCGCGCGGGAACCCGATGTAGGGGAAGCAGTGGACGAGGGCGGCGACCACCACGGTCTTGGAGTTACCGACCTGAAGGCAGGCCCGACCGTGGGGGCCCAGCTGGGCCGCCGTGTCGCCGAGAGCGGCGAGGGCGCAGAGCACGAGGAGCTCGCGCTGGGCCAGACTCAGCCCGCCGCGGGTGTAGAAGTCGCCGAAGCAGAACGCGGTGAGGAACTGCGGCAGCAGCTGGCCGAACGGCGCGGGCAGGTCGGCGAGATCGTCCTTGATCTCGTTGCCGTAGAGCGGCAGCTGCTCGGCGAGACCGGACGCGTACCGGTCGGCGTCCGCGACCGTGCCCTGCGCCGGCAGGGGCAGCTCGATGTCGTGGTCGGCGAACACGTCGTTGATGGTGGCGACGGCGTTGAGCGTGCGGGGGAAGCCCACGAAGGGAGCCAGCTGGTAGACGGCCTCACGGATCTGGACGGGCGTCACACCGACGCGCAGGGCGGCGGCCGTGTGCGCCTTCAGCTGCGGCAGGGTCTGCAGGCAGGCGAGCAGGGTCACGGTGATCAGCTCGCGGGTCTGGTCATCGAGGACCCCGGTGTCGAAGACGTCGCCGAAGATGAACCGGCGCAGGATCTCCATCAGCTCCGGGTCCTGCTCAGGCACGCTGGTGTCGCGGGGGCCGAAGAGCCGTTCGTACGTCGCTTCGGCGTGGGCCTGGCGGGCGGACGCTTCGGGGCCGTGTCGGTCAGCGGTCATGGTCACCCCTGTCGGTAATGGACGCGCCAGATCGGGGCGCCTTCGGCCGGACCATAGTCGTGCCGGCCCGTGGCTGGCTAGTAGTCATCTCCGGAAGTTCGTCGAGGGTCCAGCGTCGTCCAGGTAGCCGACCGCCGTACGGGCGGGGTGCTCGTCGGAGCGGAGATAGTCGGTGTCGCCCATGCCGGCCGGGCTGGTCACCCGCTCGCGCACCAGATCGACGAAGGGGATCCCCGCGGCTCGTTCCGCGAGCAGGGCCAGCACGACGAAGCCACCGTTGTAGGCGAACCGCTCATCGGGAGCGAAGCTCTGCGGGTGCCCGTCGAGGACGGCCAGGTAGTCGGTGGTCGTGACCAGGGTGTGCACCGGCACGGCGAGGACGTACTCGTCGATGCTGCTGAGGTTGTCGTCGTCGAGGAAGTCCCCGATGCCGGAGCGATGATGAGCCAGCAGGTGCTCGACGGTGACCCGGTCGTCGTCGGGGGCAGGTCCTGGCCCAGCAGCTCGCGCGCCGGCGTGGTCAGCGGCAACGTGCCGTCGGCGGCGAGCGCGTGCACGACGACGGCGGTGAACCCCTTCGACCCGCTCGCCGTCGCCATCCTGGTGTCCACGGTCATCGGTACCTGCGCGGCTCGTCGACCCGTGACGCTAGTGCCTCGACTCCCATGCCCGGTGACGTGACGCCGACCCGCGGACGGCGTCACCGGCGTTTTCGGACCCTCTGCTGCGCTCAGGAGTCGAGCAACCGCGTCAACCAGGCGGTTCGGGCGGCGGTCATGGCCCGGGAGAGCACGGCCTGCGGCGCCATCAGGTCAAAGCCGTGGAAACCGCCGGGCCAGACGTGCAGCTCGGCGACTCCCCCGCTAGCCCAGATGGTGCTGGCGTAGGCCACGTCCTCGTCGCGGAAGACCTCGGCGGTACCGACGTCGACGAAGGCGGGCGGGAGCCCGGCCAGATCGGTAGCGCGGGCGGGGGCGGCGTAGATGCTGACGTCCGCGGTACCGCGACGTTCCCCGAGCAGGGCGCTCCAGCCGGTCTCGTTGCTGGTGCGGTCCCAGACGCCGACGCCGTCGATCTGGTGCGCGGAGACGGTGTCGTTGCGGTCGTCGAGCATGGGATAGATCAGCACCTGGCCGGCGAGCGCTGGCCCCTGCCGGTCCCGGGCCAGCAGGGTGGTACCGGCGGCGAGCCCACCGCCTGCGCTCGCGCCCACGATGATCAGCCGGTCCGGGTCGACGCCGAGCTCGGCCGCGTGCTCGGCGGTCCAGAGCAGGGCGGCGTAGCAGTCCTCGACCGGGTACGGGTCGGGGAACTCGGGCGCAAGCCGGTACTCCACGCTGACGCAGACGCCCTGGAGGCGTTCGACCCAGTCCAGCACGACCTCGACGCCGGTGAACCGGTCGCCGATGATCATCCCGCCGCCGTGGTGTGGAAGAAGCCCGGGCCCGGGTGGGTCTGCGCGCGGGTCGAGAAGATCGAGACCACGAGGTCGGCTCCCTGGTAGCCGGGAACCGTCTCTTCCCGGTGGGTGATGTCGGGCCGTGCGGCGAGGATGTCCGCGATCGGTGGCGTGACGCTGGCAGCCCGCATCGGTTCGATCATCTCAGGGGTGATGCTGGGCGGTAGCTGCTCGGCCAGCACGGTGAGGACTTCCGCCAGCTCGGGATCGAACGGCGGACGGGTGGTGGGCATCGTTGCCTCCAGGACGTGGGCGATAGTCGGCGCTCTGAGTGTGCATCAGGGCTGGACATGACCATGCGGGGTCCCCCGGCTGGGCCCGGTTGGGTCAGTCGGTGGTGATCGGGCTGCCGGCGGCGATGTCGCCGTCGCTGAGGATGTCGACGCGAAGCCCACCACGGTGGATGAGCGGTCGGAGCAGCCCGGGTCCGTGCAGCCGTTCGAGGTGGGCGCAGGGTTCGGCGAGACGCAGGCCGCGACAACGGATGTCGCCGATGCGGAAGTCGCGTCCGACGAGTGCGTTGACGTCGATGCCGCGGGTCAAGACGTTGCGCCGGGTGCTGGCGAAGTCGAGGGCGGCGTCGCGGGTCGTGAGCTCCTCGACCACCTCCGCGGCGATCAGGGTCAGCTCGTACCCGGGCCGGTGAGCGCCGCGGGGGCTGAAGGTGCCGGCGCTGGTGGCGTAGCGGTCGCCCGCCAAGCCACGACCACGGAGGGCGCGAGCGTGCGGGACCACCTGCATGGGGACCTCAGCGAGCGGGGCCACCGCGAGCAGCTCGACGACGCCCGTCAGTCGCGGGCCGGCCGGCACTGCTGTGACGACGGGGTCGAGCGAGGCGACGGCGTAGGCGCTGTGAATGGCGAGGTCGGCGGTCGCGCGGCCGAGCAGGGCGGGGTCCTGGGGGCTGAGAACGACGCCGGGCGGCGTCCCGAAGGCCAGCACGGCGGTCTGGTGAGCGCCGTCGGCCCGGGGCCCGTCGACCAGGGCGATCCACCAGCCGGCCCACTGGAACGACCCAGGCTCGGCGATCGGGAGGATGCCGTAGCCGCGGCCGGCGAGCCAGCTCTTCCACGACGCGAGCACGTGCGTCACCGACAGGTCCTCGAGCGCGGGGAGCTCGGCGAGCGGCACTTCGGTGACCGACGACAGGCAGGAGGCGAGGCTGCGGACGAGCGGGCTGGCCGGTCCGTCGGGCAGGTCGACCTGGATCACTGTCGGCTCCGGGTGGTGTGGTCTGGGAGCAGTAACCCTACGGGAACTGGCTCGGGTGCTGGTGGCACAGGAGATGCCGGCCGGTCGGTGGGCCGCGCGGTCGAGGTCGTCACGCACGCCGGCGGGCTCGGCGGCCAGCGGCAGGTTGTGGGCGTCGCGGACGCCGTCCAGGCTGTCCGGCCGGTCGGGCTCCGGGCGAGCGAAGAACGCCCCGAAGTCGGCTGTCGCGGGTCCGGTCTCGGCGACCAGCTCAAAGGTCTTGCCCACCGCCTCCGGTGAGGTGAGGCTCGGCACGGGCACCTCGGCGATCTGGCTGCGACGCGACGACCCCGTCGCTGGAGTTGCCGGCGCGGCGGGTGTCGCCCTGCAGGGCGACCAGACGTTGCTGGTCAGGCCCGTTGCCGTCGAACCAGCCCGGTCGCACGATCGTTTACCGCCGGCTGCTGCCCGGGACCAGCCCCTCGGAGCAGAGGTTCCCGTCGTGCGCCTGGGCGGACTGGTGGTCGGAGCCCTCACGGTCGGTGACCACGAAGGCGGTCAGCAGGCGCCGGCGCCGGAAGCTGCTGGGCTCGCGCCGGACTGCGGACCAGGGCGCGGACCAGGTGACCCCGGGCCAGCGGTTCCGCCACGACCAGCCGGCCGATGCTGCGGGAGGCACGGACCACGAGCCCGGCCAGGGAACCGGTGTGGCCGGCACGGCTGTGCTCCACCGGTGGTCCTTCCGGGACGGGTCGCGGGGTGTGTGCCGCGGGTGTGCCGCAAGGGGCTTGACCGGTCAGCGGCCGAGGGAGGTCTGCTCGGCGGGTACCACGTCGTGGCTCGCCGCCCAAGAGGCAAGCAGCTTCAGCCCGTCGGCGGTCGGCGTGCCGGCGGCCGCGGTATAGACGTTGAGCTGCAGGCCCGCCTCGGAGGAGAGCTCAGCGGACACGAAGTCGAGGTCGAGCTGGCCGACGACGGGATGCCGCAGCCGCTTGCGTCCGCTGCGGTGGTAGCGGACGTCCTGGGACGCCCAGCGCTGCCGGAACAGAGCACTCCTGGTGGAGAGCTCGCCGACGAGCTCGATCAGCGCCTGGTCGTGCGGGTGACGACCGGCCTCGAGCCGCAGCATGGCGGCGGCGTCGCGGGCGATCTGGTCGTAGTCGACGAAGAACTGCTCGGCGGCCGGGTCGAGATAGACGAAGCGGGTGGTGTTCGCCGGGCGGCGGGGGTCGGCCAGCACGGGTGAGTAGAGCGCCCGGCCGAGCTGGTTGATCGCGATGATGTCGTGCCGACCGTTGCGGACCCACGCGGGCGCGTCGGTGATGGCGTCCAGCACCTGCTGGATGACAGGGCTGAGCGCCGGCGGGGCCTGCCGTCTGTGCCGGCTGGCCCTCGTGCCCGCAGCCCGGGCCAGCGCAAAGAGGTGGTCGCGCTCCGCGTCGTCGAGGTGCAAGGCCGAGGCGAGCGCGTCGAGGACGCTGTCGGACGCGCCGGACAGGTTGCCCCGCTCCATCCTTACGTAGTAGTCGACCGAGACCCCGGCGAGCATGGCCACCTCCTCTCGGCGCAGCCCCTGCACCCGACGGTTGCCGCCGTACGCGGACAGCCCCGCCTGCTCCGGGGTGATCCGAGCCCGCCGGGAGCTCAGGAAGTCCTGGATCTCCGCTCGTGCGTCCGTGGTGGCCATGGTTCCCACGGTAGGAGGTACATCGCCTGGGCGGGAGGCCCTGTCAGTACCCTCAACGACCGGGCAGGCGCACTGAAGGCCCTGATCCGGCCGCGACGGCAGCTGCCCAGAGCCGCTTTTCCTTGCCGAGCAGGCATTTGGCCTCGACCGGATCGCCGGACCCCGCTCGGTCTTCATGATCATCGTGGCTCCACGGAGGTGAGCGGGCGCAGGAGCGGGTCCGGCGCCGGGTCGGCGGTCGCCGGGCGACGACCGCCGCGTTGAGCTCCGGCGCCGGCCAGGACGACCAGGGTGATGGCCGCGAGCTGGAGGGGTGATGGGTGCTGGGAGAGGGATGACCAGGCCGAGCACCAGACCGATGGCTGGTTCGAGAGCCATCAAGGTGCCGAAGGCGGTCGGGGTCATCCGACGCAGGGCGAGCAGATCGAGCGCGTACTGCAGGACCGGGAAGAGCAGCGCGAGCCCCGCAGCCGTCGCGACCACCTGCAGAGTCAGGTGACCGACGGCCTGGGGCACTCCGAACACGGCCGCGGTGGCGGCGGCCACGGGCACGGTCAGCGGCCCCAGGAGCTCCACAGCGACGGCCGTCCGAGCGGGATCGGTTCGATGGCGGCGAGGGAGCAGATGGTGACGAGCCCGCTGACCACGCCGAGTCCGATCAGAGCCGGCAGATCGACCCGCCGGATCGACCGCAGCGGGGCCGGGCGATCACCAGGAACACGATCGCGCCGGCGGTCAGCGTTCATGGCGGGACAGAACTGGCCGACCTGGGGCGGGCGGCGGGGATCCGGGCCGTCACGGCCGGCCCAACAGCCGCCGCGCCACCTGGACGTCGGGGCCGAACCGGCTCAGCTGGCCGACCAGGTCGTCGGCGGCGGCGGTGAGCGCGCCGTCGGTGAGCGGCCCGAGGCCGTCGAGGATGAACAGCGCCGCGGTCGTCCCGTCGGTGAGCTGGGTACGGGCGGCCTGTCGCCAGTTCCAGCGGCGACAGGTGACGCCGGCGTCGTCGCACCAGACGACCTCGCCGGCATCGGGGCGCTCGAGGACGGGCTCGCCGCCCGCCGTGGTGTCGAACGGCTCCTGGCCGGCGGCGCGGACCAGCCGGGGCGACCCGGCGTACCGGTCGAGGTCCTCCCCGCCGAGCGGAACCTGGTGCAGCACGGACACGGCGTTGTAGAGGTCGGTGAGCCGGTTGACCCGCGGCAGTCCGGTCGCGGTGCGGCGCAGCAACGCCTCGAGGCTGTTGCGGGTGCGCTGGGGCTTGGCGCCGAAGGCACGGTACGCCTCGCGCCAGGCGGCGACGTGCGGTAGGTCCTCCACCGGCCGGTCGATGAGCGCCTCGCGCGCGGCGGTCTCCGCCTGCTCCAGCAGCCGTTCGGTGGTGGCGTCGCTCGGGCCGGGCTCGAGACCGTCGACCGCCAGCAGCAGGGCGCGGTAGTCCGGTCGCAGCGCGAACACGGCCTCGTCGATCTCCGCCTGCGCCAGAAAGGTCTGCAGGGTCCTCAGGTCAGGCATGAGTATTTCTTCCTCGGGGTGGGGAGCCGACGGCGGGCTCGTAGACGGAGAGGGAGAAGCGGGCCGACGCATCGGCCGGGTTGCCGTACGCGTGCGGCAGGTCGCCGGGAAAGGACAACGCGTCCCCGGTCTGGAGCGTGACCATCTGCTCGGCGACCTCGACGACGACGGCGCCCTGCTGCACCTGCAGCAGCTCGCGGGTGCCGGCGGCGTGGGCCTCGCTCACCTGCCGGTCACCGGGGCCCAGCGTCCAGTCCCACAGCTCGAGGACGTCGGGCGGTGTGGTGCTGGCGACGAGGACAGCACGACCACCCGCGTCACCGGACCAGAGCACCGGCCCCGTACCGCTGGGGGTCAGCTTCAGCGTCGTCGCCCTCGGCGACTCGACCAACGCCGACAGCCCCACGCCGAGCGCGTCGCTCAGCTTGAGCAGCAGAGCGATGCTCGGGTTCGCCGTGCCTTGCTCGATGTTGATCAACATCCGCCGGCTGACGTCGGACACCCCCGCTAGCTGGTCAAGCGTCCACTGCCGGGACTGGCGCTCCTGCCGGAGCCGTTCCCCGATCAGTCGGGTTAGTGCGGCCGGCGTCTCCATGGAGTGCAGCATAGTGCATTAGTCGGTGCACAAGTCAGGCTCACAAGATCGACCAGTTCAAGCCGGAAGGATCGACGGTGCGCGGAAGCAGGTTTCCAGGTGGCTATGTCGAAGAAACCTGCTTACGTGCACAGTCGATCTTCCTTGGCGCCCCGGTTCGCTGATGAGGGTGGGACGGGCGAGCAACGAGCGCGAGCGGGTGCCGTGAGACTGTTCGGGTTCCTCGCGATGCTGGTGCACCGACCCACGCGGGACGCGGCGGCCGTCCTCTCGCGGGAGGGCCTGAATCCTGCGCAGTTCCAGCTGCTGCTGGCGGTACGAGCCCAGCCCGGCGCTCGGCAACGCGAGCTCGGGGAGCGTTTCGGGGTCACGGGCGGGAACGTGTCCCTGCTGGTCTCCAGGCTCACGGCGGCGGGCTGGCTGCGTCGCGAAGCCGACGGCGCCGCCAACCGGATCTGGTTGGCCGAGGCGGGCGACGAGCTGGTCGACCGGCTCGAGCCCGACCAGCGCGCGTTCATGCTCGGGCGGTTCCACCTCCTCAGCGACGACGAGCTGGACCAGCTGCACCGGCTCGCCGAGAAGACCGTGCAGGGGTTGCCGCCCGCGCCGTGAGGTTCTACGGCGGCGTTATGTTCAGTGGCAAACATTGATCAGGTCAGTCGCCACCAGTAGCCGACCAGGCCGCGCATGTCGCCGCCCTTCACGATGTGCGGGATCACACCACGCCCCGAGCCCGGCCTAGGAACTCCCCGACCTGCGCGACGACCAGGTCGAGCCGCTGCAGACTGGCCGCCGTCGACTCCTCGAGGTAGCCCGTCGAGTTGGCCGAACGGGCCCGCTGGTTGAGGTTCACCCCGATCGCCCCGAGGACCCGCTGCAGCCCGAACAGCTCACCGGCCACCGCCCGGCGGGCGGCGGCCTCCCCGGGGCCACCGGACAGAGCGCTCTCGACCAGCAACCGGGGCACCGTCACGCCCTGTGCGTTTGCCACCTCCACCAGCCGCGCCTCCTGCTCGGCCGACACCTTCACCACATGCCGCACCCCGCGCGGCTGGCCCACCCGGCGGACCTGGCGCCGCACCGTCCTCGGCTCCTCCGTCACCACGCACCTCCCGCCCTGTCAGCCCAGCGCAGCGACCCCAACGGGGCCCTTGTGACAGGTGTGGCTCGATAGGGGCTCTTGTCACCTAACTTGCTTAAGTCTTGGCTTGGGTTTGATTGACCCGAGTCACCTCGACCATCCGCGCCGACACATCAAACTCAGAGCTTGCTCGGCACGGCTGGCGAGTGAGACGCAGTCCTCGACAACGTTGTTCGCCGGGACTCTTCAAAGGACTTTGGTCCCTGCCTTTCTGTGACGTTCGGCACGGTTGCCAGCCAGGACTCTTTTATAGGTTTCCTTTGCTGGCGCGTCGGCGTCCGCACCCCTACGTGGAGTGGTGCCGTTGTGTCCGCTTCGTCTGGTCGTTACCGCCCCAGCTTCCGCCGAGCCGGCTCGGTTGTGGTCGCCTCGCCGGCGACGGCGGCAGTGTTGGCGACGTTCTGTCCCTCACCGGCGTCAGCGGCCCCGCCGGCAGCACCGGCGCCTGCGCCTTCGCCGGGGTCGGACAAGCACGGGTCGGAGTCGGAGCTACGGGCTGCGGTGGCGAAGGCGAAGCAGACCGGTCAGCGGGTCGAGGTCATCGGGCAGCAAGGGCTGGCGAAGTCGACGTTCGCGAACCCGGACGGCTCGTTCACCGACGAGACCACCCAGACTCCGACGCGAGCCAAAGCGGCTGACGGCTCGCTGGTGTCGATCGATACCACCTTGGCGCTGTCTCGGGGCCGGTTGACGCCGAAGGCGACGAACAGCAAGGTGTCGATCCGCGCGACCGCGTCGATCGATACGAAGCTGGCGACTGCAGACGTGGCGAACCTGGACCTCCCGGGCGCGGCCAACATCACGATGGGTTTTGGAGCGGCCCTCCCTGTTCCTGTGGTCACGGGCGATACCGCCACCTACGCGTTGTCGCCGACGGCAGTGCTGACCGCGTCAGCGATGGACGACGGCTTCAGCGAGAATGTCGTGCTCAGTGCTGCACCGGCAACGGCGCCGACGTACCGGTTCCCGCTCACGGTGGCCGGCGGTCTCACGCCGAAGCTCGAAGACGGCGTCCTGACCTTCACCGATGCCGACGGCAACGTCGTTGCGTCGAGCCGGCCCCTGATTGCCTGGGACGCGCACCGCGACGGCGGGGAGGACCCCGACCACGTCAGCACCCTGGACGCGGCACTGACCAAGGATGAGTCCGGCTGGGAGCTCACCCTCAAGCCGTCCATGAAGTATCTGACCGACCCGTCCACGCAATACCCGGTGGTGGTGGACCCGACCGTGGTCACAACCAACAACAGCGACACCTGGTACTACCCGGGCAACACGGTTCTCCACGCCAACGACTACTACCTGCGGGTCGGCGCCTCCGGGACCAACAAGGTCCGCACCTACCTCAACTGGGTGACCGGCCCGTTCACCGGCAAGGCGGTCACCGGCGCCACCATGTCGCTGTACCAGTACGAGGCGTCCAGCTGCTCCGGACAGCCCACCGAGGTCCACCCAACCCTCAGCCTCTCCAACCCGAATGCCAACCTGGTTGCCGTCGATTTGGACCCCGCGTGGGCATCGACGTCGACGTTCAACACCGGCGGGGCTGGTTGCTCGAGCTCCCCGAACGGCTACGTCACGCTCGATGTCGGCAAGCAGGTGTCGGCGTGGGTGACGGGTGAGGAGCCCCAGTACGCGATGGAGCTCCGCGCCGGCGACGAGACCGACGCCAACCAGCAGAAGCGGTTCTGCTCCGAGGAAGCCGCCCCGTCGGGAACCGGTCACTGCGAGGGCACTACGGGGGTGCCGAAGCTGTCGGTCACCTACCGTGACGAGCTCGGCATCCAGTCCAGCTACAAGATGGTCGACCACAAGCTGAACGACCGCAGCCAGCTGTCGATCAACGCCCGCAACGGCAACGCCGTCCTCAAAGCCTCCGACGTGCACCTCAACGGCCGCGGCCTCGACCTGAACATCGACCGCTTCTACAACAGCCTGATCAGCGGCGAGGACAGCCAGTTCGGGCCCGGCTGGTCGATGTCGGTCGGCCCCGACGTGTACCTCAAGCGCGGCAGCTCCTGGTTCGACTACATCGCCCCCGGCCGCACCCAGTACGGCCGGTTCGTCCGCTACAGCGACCTGCCCAGCCCCAACCCCGACAACCTGACCACCGACGACTTCCACACCCCGAACTTCGGCGGCTCCAACGTCGACATGCACGACAACGGCAGCGGCATCATGAAGATGACCTTCCACCAGACGCAGGAGAAGTACTACTTCGACAACTTCGGCTGCAACACCTGCGACCGGCTGCTGACCAAGACCGTCGACCGGAACAACAACACCATCAACTACAACTACACCAACAAGAAGCTGACCTCGATCACCGACACCCACGGCCGGACCGTCGACATCAACCGTGGCACCAACGGCTACATCAGCTCGATCACCGAGCGGTCCGCCTACAGCTCCAGCCCGCGGACTTGGACCTACCACTACAACTCGGCCAACCACCTCGACTACTACGTCGACCCGACCGGCGCCCGAACTGACTACGGCTACACCAACGACTTGCTCACCAGCATCCAGGCAGCGGTCCGGCCCGACGGGAAGCAGCCCACGACGACCCTCACCTACAGCAACGGCCAGGTCACCCAGACCGACTACCAGATCGACAGCTCCGGAAACACGAAGCGGTTCACCTGGGACATCAACGCCGACCTCAGCGACGCCCAGGACGCGTGCAACACCGACGACAACTGGGACTCCTTCACCACCGTCACCAACGTGTCCGACCCCCAAGGCGGAGCCACCAAGTACTGCTACAAGAACCGGGAGACCAACCCCAACCCGACCGACCCGAACAAGCAGACCGACAACTCGGCCAAGTTCCGCACCGTCGACGGTCTCGGTCACCGCCGCTCGACCAGCTTCACCCCGAACATGGACTCCTCGACCGGCACCGGCCAGTCGAACGAGGGCACCACCGACGGGTCGACCGTCTTCACCTACAACACCAACAACACCCTGACCAAGGCCACCCAGCCGAAGGACACCAGCGGCGACACCGCCGGCAGCACCTCCTTCGACTACCCGACCTCGAACGGCTCGGTCGCCGGAGGCAAATTCTTGCCGACCAGCACCGCAACCACGGCGTCATCGTGCTCGTCGAGCTCCTACGACAGCCGCGGGAACCTCACCGACTCCTACACCGGGATGGCCGGCACCAGCAGCAACGGCACCTGCTCCGGCTCGACCAGCGGCAAGCACAGCCACGTCAGCTACAACAACGACGGCACCCCCTCCAGCGCCTACGGCCCCGAAGCGGCCAGCTCGTCGTCGCTGACCCCGTCCGACAAGACCCAGTACTTCTACTTCTCGACCGAGCCGAACGCCGGCGAGCTGTCCAAGGTCGTCAAGCCCGGCGGCAACTCCTCCTGCACCACCGACCGGACCGGCTGCACCACCTACACCTACGACAGCTACAGCCGGGTCGCCTCCACCACCGACGGCAACAGCAAGACCACCACCTACACCTACGACAAGAACGACCGCATCACCCAGGTCCTCACCGACAGCGCCACCACCTGCACCTACAGCGCCGGCAGCTGCATCACCTACACGTTCGACAACGAAGGCAACCTGACCAGCAGGGTCGACCGGAACGGCACCACCAGCTTCGGCTACGACTGGCTGAACCGGCAGACCAGCCAGACCCAGCCCTCCGGCCTCGTCATCAGCTCCACCTTCGACGGTGCCGGGAACCTCACCACCTACGCTCAGACCGTGCCCGGAACCGCGACCGACACCGTCACCTACAGCTACGACGCCGCGAACCAGCTGCAGACCGTCACCGACGCCACCGGCACCTTCAACTACACCTACAACAACGACGGCCGCCCCACCAAGCTCGAGCTGCCGGTCACCGGGGTGTCGATCGGCTACAGCTACACCAAGAGCGGCAAGGTCAAGACCATCAATCCCGCCGGGGGCACCAGCCTTCCGTCCTACACCTACGACTACAACGACGGCACCGACGAGGACAGCCGCCTGCACAAGGTCACCACCGGCGGCGTCGATACCGTCTACCACTACAACGACGACGACCAGGTGAAGGACGCCACCCCCACCTCCGGAACGACCTACAGCTACACCTACGACGACGACGGCAACATCCGCTCCGCGAAAGCCGGGTCGACCACCACCTACTACGGCTACAACGAGAACGACCAGCTGTGCTGGTCCGGCCCCAACGACAGCGCCGCTGCCGCGATGGCCCTGACCTGCGCCACGACCCCCAGCGGTGACACGACTTACACCTCCGACAAGGCTGGCAACAACTTGGGTACTTCCACCGGCCCCATCTCCTACAACGCCCAAGGCCAGGTCGACCAGATCAGCTCACCATCGGGTGCCGGACCGGTCGCCATGACCTACCTCGACCAAGGCAACAACATCCGACTCAGCGCCGGCAACGACACCTTCGCCGGCGGCGGGAAGCTCGGCACCACCGCCCGCACCACCAGCTACGGCACCACCTTCTACACCCGCGACAACAACGGCCAGATCCTCAACGAACACGGCTACGGCGGCACCTACTTCTACCTTCTCGACCGCCTCGGCTCCACCATGGCCCTGATCGACACCAACGGCGCCAAAGCCGGCTCCTACACCTACGATCCCTACGGCAAAACCACCGCCACCGCCGGCACCAGCGCCACCGCCGCCGCCAACAACCCGTGGCGCTACACCGGCGGCTACCAAGACCCCATCGACGGCTACTACAAGTTCGGCGCCCGCTACTACGACGCCGCCGGCCACTTCACCTCAGCCGACAGCATCGCCGGCAACATCACCCGCCCCGAAAAGTACAACAGCTACACCTACACCGCCGGCGACCCCATCAACAACACCGACCTAAGTGGAACAAACCTCGGCGGCGACTTCGGCTCAAACGCTGGCGCGGTTGCGGCTGGTGCGATCGCAGGCGTAACTATTTGCGCAGCTTCAATTGGCGTGGGGTGTGTCATTGGAGGGGCGATCTTGGGATCAGCCTTGAGCGCTGGAGGTGCTTACGCCGGAACACGAATCGGCGGAGGATCGACCGCGGAAGCTCAGGGAGCGGCGCGCAACAGCGCAATCACTGGACTCTTCTTCGGCGCTATTGGTGGCCCGGTAGGCGGGCTTGTTGCCAAGGGAGCTCGGGCAGCCGCAGCTCAGTGACCCCAGAATTAGGACGGCCCAGCCGAAAGCACCTTTGGTTAGGAGGGTGGCGCGTCGGAGGAGAAGGCGGACGCGCGCTAGAGACTTCCTGCTCGGACAAGTGAGGATGAACATGACTAGAGGTAAGACAGTGCAGCCAACTGCTCGAGTACTAGTATTTACCGTGATACTTATCTTGGCAGTCGCATTGGTAATCCCAATCTTGTTTGGTCGGTCGCCCAGCATAGCTGAAATGGCGGGAATTATAGTCATCATCGTGGGCGGTTTAGTCGTTGGCGCAGGCCTCATCGTTCGGAGTATTCGCAGGCGCTGATGCGCCGCCCTCGTGTCAGCGCGGCGTCGACCGCCGGTCTCGGCCTTCCTGTTTGCGTTGGATTTGCGGTCGTAGGCACCAGTTTCTTCAGCGGTGCTGGAGGCGCACTTGGTGCTTACGCTGCTGGAGGAAATGACGACCAAGCCCGTGACGCTTTCATAGGCGGAGCGATAGGAGGGTAGGTAGGCGTCCACGCAGCCAGCGAGTATCGAGAAGGGCGTATCAGATGGCCACATTGAGCGTCGTGACAGTCTTTTTCAGCGCACTCCTAATCTTCGGAATCCCTGCTACTAATCGCAAACGTTAGGCAGCTCCCGGCAAAACGAGAAAGATTGCTCCCCCTTGCCTATGTGATACTAGCCCTGATGATTATCGGGGGATCAGTGATCGAGCTAATCCTTGCAGTAACGACTGCTTTTTGAATAGGAAGGAATAGTTTCGTGGCTCTCCGAACCTGAGAGGGGTGGGCCCGTTCATGCTGCTGATCTCAACGGTCGGGTGACCGCGATTTGGCTGAGAATACGACGTTGGTAGTTGTCGAGGTTGCGGTAGCTGCAGCCGACTCCCTTGGCCTGCTTGATGATGCGGTTGAACCCTCCGGTGCGGGCGTTGGCGATCTGCTCGGTGAGGGCCACCAGGATGGCTGGCCACCAGGTTTGGATCGTCGTGGGGAGCCGGGTGGTCTCGGGCATGGCGGCGTCGAGGGCGGCGTCGTAGAAGTCGGCCAGACGCCAGCGGATCTTGGACGGCTCGGACTCGGCGAGCAGCAGGCGAAGGTGTTCCTTGACGCAGGCGGCGCCGATCTCCTCGGTCGGGTCGGCGCGGTCGAGCATCGCGGTCAGCCGGCGCCACTGCTTGGTCGAGAGGTGCTCGGCTCCGGTCAGCAACAGCCGGCGGTTCACCCAGACCGGGTCACGACTCGTGCCGCGGCGGCCGAGCTGGTCGCGGGTGACACGTTGGCGGACCTCGGTCACTATCTGGTTCGCCAGGGCGACCAGCTGCCACTTGTCGACCGCGATCCACGCCTGCGGCAGGGCCGTGCGGATCCCGGAGGCGTAGGGCGCCGAGGGTCGATCACCACCAGCGCCACCGCCGCCGCCAACAACCCGTGGCGCTACACCGGCGGCTACCAAGACCCCATCGACGGCTACTACAAGTTCGGCGCCCGCTACTACGACGCCGCCGGCCACTTCACCTCAGCCGACAGCATCGCCGGCAACATCACCCGCCCCGAAAAGTACAACAGCTACACCTACACCGCCGGCGACCCCATCAACCGAACCGACCTGAGTGGCGAAGGTGCGAAGGCAGGAGCACTATTTGCCTATGCTTTCGGTACCGCTAGTCTGATATTCGGGATTGCTGCCACAGTCGCGACTGGTGGTGCAGCGGCACCTCTTGGCGCGGCATCCATCATCACAGGAGTAGCTGCCTTCGAAGTGGGGACAATATGTCTATTCGGCAACGAGAATTCCGAGTGCTAGGCGGTGAGTCTTGCCAACATACTTGTGGGTAGCGATGCTACTACTACTACTTGCTGGATTGGTGGTCGTACTCTTAAATTCGAGGGAAACAACTACGGCGGTATCAAAGCGTAACTCGACCTACGTTCTAGGCGGAATCCTACTGGCTTTTGTATTCCTGGGCGCTCTAGCGATATTTAGGTAGAAGCCAGTTGGATTCGGTCGAGCTTGCAACGCGCAGGACCATCACCTTCGCTGCGCCAGAGGTCCCTGAGGTGCTCTAAGTTTCCCGGACAGTGGCCCCCAAGTAAGATTGGGGCCTAACAGATTGGAAACGTATTTGCCTGAAAAGCGTGGAAAGTTCTCTCCCGAGTTCAAAGCGGCGGCTGTCCGGGAGGTGATCGACAAGTCTCGCCCCATCGCGGACGTGGCCCGAGAGAACGGGATGGTGGCTCAGACGCTGGGGAACTGGGTCAACGCCTGGCGGGTCGAGCACGCCGGCGAGCAGCCAGTGTTGACGCTCAGCGAACGGGCAAGGCTCAAAGAACTGGAACGTCAGGTGCGTGAGCTGCGGATGGAGAACGAGTTCCTGGGAAAAGCGA
>NZ_CAXTHG010000018.1:0-93502 GCF_964244005.1 uncultured Friedmanniella sp.
ATCGGCCAGGCCTGCGAGTTCGACTACTCCGGCACCCAGGCCTGCCGGGTGCTGCGCGAGGAGGGCTTCCGGGTCATCCTGGTCAACTCCAACCCGGCCACGATCATGACCGACCCGGAGTTCGCCGACGCGACCTACATCGAGCCGATCACCCCCGAGTTCGTCGAGCAGGTGATCGCTCTGGAACGCCCCGACGCGCTGCTGGCCACCCTCGGCGGCCAGACCGCGTTGAACGCCGCGGTCGCGCTGCACGAGAACGGCGTGCTGGAGAAGTACGGCGTCGAGATGATCGGCGCCTCGTTCGAGGCGATCCACCGCGGCGAGAACCGCGAGCAGTTCAAGGCGATCGTCGAAGGTCTCGGCCACATCGCGGGCGGGGTGGCCGAGGTCGCGCGCAGCGTGGTCTGCCACACGATGGACCAGGTCCTCGGTGCGGCCGACGAGCTCGGCTACCCGCTGGTCGTCCGACCCAGCTTCACCATGGGCGGGGTCGGCTCCGGCTTTGCGCACACCGAGTCCGACCTGCGCCGGATCGCCGGCGCCGGCCTCAGCGCCAGCCCGACCACCGAGGTGCTGATCGAGGAGTCGATCCTCGGCTGGAAGGAGTACGAGCTCGAGGTCATGCGCGACCGGGCGGACAACGTGGTGGTCGTCTGCTCGATCGAGAACTTCGACCCGATGGGCGTGCACACCGGCGACTCCATCACCGTCGCCCCCGCGATGACCCTGACCGACCGTGAGTACCAGCAGATGCGCGACGTGGCCATCGGCATCATCCGGGCGGTCGGGGTGGACACCGGCGGCTGCAACATCCAGTTCGCCATCGACCCAGCCACCGGTCGGATGATCGTGATCGAGATGAACCCGCGGGTCTCGCGCTCGAGCGCGCTGGCCAGCAAGGCGACCGGCTTCCCGATCGCCAAGATCGCCGCCAAGGTGGCCGTCGGCTACACCCTCGACGAGATCCCGAACGACATCACCACGAGCGAGACTGAGGACGGCTCCGCCGTCGGGACCCCGGCGAGCTTCGAGCCGACGTTGGACTACGTGGTGGTGAAGGTGCCGCGGTTCGCCTTCGAGAAGTTCCCCTCGGCCGACTCGACGCTGACCACCCACATGAAGAGCGTCGGCGAGGCGATGGCGATCGGTCGCAACTTCACCGAGGCGCTCGGCAAGGCCCTGCGCAGCCTGGAGGACCCGCGGGCCCCGTTCGACTTCGTCACCCCGGTCCGGACGCCCCTTGCCGAGCTGCTGGACGCGGCAGCCCGGCCGCACGACGGCCGCATCGGGCTGGTCATGCAGGCGCTGCGGGCCGGGGCGACGCCTGAGCAGGTCTTCGAGTCGACCAAGATCGACCCCTGGTTCCTCGACCAGCTGGTGCTGGTGCTCGAGGTGGCCGACCACGTCCGCGACGCTCCCGAGCTCACGGTCGCGGTGCTCGAGCTGGCCAAGCGGCACGGCCTGTCCGACGCGCAGATCGCCGCGCTGCGGCACCTCCGCGAAGACGTCGTCCGCGGCGTGCGCTGGGCGCTGGGGGTCCGACCGGTCTACAAGACGGTGGACACCTGCGCGGCCGAGTTCGCCGCCCGGACGCCGTACCACTACAGCACGTACGAGACCGAGTCGGAGGTGCTGCCGCGGACCCGGCCGGCCGTCCTGATCCTCGGTAGCGGGCCCAACCGGATCGGTCAGGGGATCGAGTTCGACTACTCCTGCGTGCACGCGGCGATGGCGCTCTCCGCGGCGCCGGACAACGACGGCCAGGGGTACGAGACCGTGATGGTCAACTGCAACCCCGAGACGGTCTCCACCGACTACGACACCGCCGACCGGCTCTACTTCGAGCCGCTGACGCTGGAGGACGTGCTGGAGGTCGTGCACGCCGAGAGCCTGGCCGGGCCCATCGCCGGCGTCATCGTGCAGCTCGGTGGCCAGACTCCGCTGCGGCTGGCCCAGGCGCTCAAGGACGCGGGCGTGCCGATCGTCGGCACCAGCCCGGAGTCGATCCACCTGGCCGAGGAGCGCGGCGCCTTCGGTGAGGTGCTCGACACCGAGGGCCTGCCCGCACCGAAGCACGGCCTGGCCCGCTCGTTCGCCGAGGCCAAGCTGATCGCCGACGAGATCGGCTACCCGGTGCTGGTCCGGCCCTCATACGTGCTCGGCGGTCGGGGGATGGAGATCGTCTACGACGAGGGCTCGCTGTCGTCCTACATCGGCCGGGCCACCGAGGTCTCACCGGCCCACCCGGTCCTGGTGGACCGCTTCCTCGACGACGCGGTCGAGATCGACGTCGACGCGCTCTACGACGGCACCGATCTCTACCTGGGCGGCGTGATGGAGCACATCGAGGAGGCCGGCGTGCATTCGGGCGACTCGGCCTGCGCCCTGCCGCCGATCACCCTCGGCGCTGAGGTGGTGGACCGGATCCGTGACTCCACGGAGAAGATCGCCCGCGGGGTAGGGGTTCGCGGCTTGATCAACATCCAGTTCGCGCTGGCGGGGGACACCCTCTACGTCCTCGAGGCCAACCCGCGGGCGTCGCGGACCGTGCCGTTCGTCTCGAAGGCCACCGGCACCCAGCTGGCCAAGGCCGCGGCGCGGGTGATGCTCGGCACGCCGATCGCGCAGCTGCGCGCCGAGGGGATGCTGCGGGCCACCGGCGACGGATCCGACGAGGACAGCTCGGCACCGATCGCGGTCAAGGAGGCGGTGATGCCGTTCAACCGGTTCCGCACCGTCGAAGGCATCTCGGTCGACACCATCCTCGGCCCGGAGATGCGCTCGACCGGTGAGGTGATGGGGCTGGACCTCGGCTTCGGGACCGCGTTCGCCAAGAGCCAGGTGGCCGCCTTCGGCCCACTGCCGACCAAGGGCACCGTCTTCGTCTCGGTCGCCAACCGGGACAAGCGCAACGTCGTCTTCCCGGTGAAGCGGCTGGCCGACCTCGGCTTCCAGATCCTCGCCACCGCCGGGACCGCATCGATGCTGCGTCGGCACGCCGTCCAGGTCACGACCGTCCGCAAGTACAGCCAGGGACCGGGACCCGACGGGGAGAAGACCGTCGTCCAGGCCATCCTGGACGGCGAGGTCGACCTGATCTTCAACACCCCGCACGGCCTCAGCCCGGACGGCCGGCCGCGCTTCGACGGCTACGAGATCCGCACCGCGAGCGTGCTGCGCAACGTCCCCTGCATCACCACCGTGCAGGGCCTGGCCGCCGCCGTGCAGGGGATCGAGGCGATCATGGCCGGCGACGTCGGCGTCCGTTCCCTGCAGTCGTGGGCCCAGCGCCGGTGATCTCGGGCCCATGATCATCAACTGGGGCTACGAGAAGGTGCTGCGTCCGCTGCTGTTCCGCTGCGGTGGCGGCGATCCGGAGCGGGTGCACGACACCACCCTGTCCTTGATCAACTTCGTCGGGGAACGGCCGCGGCTGCGTTCGGGCGTGGCCCGGCTGCTGGCCGGTCACCGCGACCCGGTGACGGTCGCTGGGATCGACTTTCCCGGCCGGGTGGGCGTGGCCGCGGGTCTGGACAAGAACGGTCTCGGACTCAAGGCCTGGGGCGCGCTCGGCTTCGGCTACGCCGAGCTCGGCACGGTGACCGCGCAGGGCCAGCCGGGCAACGCCGCTCCGCGGCTGTTCCGGCTGGCCGAGCACGGCGCCATCCTCAACCGGATGGGCTTCAACAACCTCGGCGCGCCGGCGCTGGCGGCCCGGCTCGCCGCGGCCGGGGTGGTCCGCGGCAACGGCGCGGTCGGGATCCCGCTCGGCATCTCCCTCGGCAAGACCAGGACGACCCCGTTGGCCGAGGCGACCACGGACTACCTGTCCTCGTTCCGACTGCTGGCCGGCTACGCCGACTACGTCGCCGTCAACGTGTCCAGCCCGAACACCCCCGGCCTGCGGACGCTGCAGGACGCGACCGCCCTGGGTGAGCTGACGTCGACCCTGGTGGCCGAGGCGGACCGGCTCGCCGGGTCGTCGGTGCCCGTCCCGGTCTTCGTCAAGCTCGCGCCCGACCTCAGCGAGGACGCGCTGGAGGAGCTGCTGGACGTCTGCCTCAGCACCGGCGTCGCCGGGCTGATCGCGACGAACACCACCCTGGCGCGCACCGGGGTCGAGCAGCACCCGTACGCAGCCGAGGCCGGCGGTCTGTCCGGGGCGCCACTGGCTGCCCGGACCCGGGCCGTCGTGTCGTTCCTGACCGCCCGGACCTCGCTGCCGGTGATCGGGGTCGGCGGCATCATGAGCGCCGACGACGGCCGGGCGCTGCTGGACGCTGGGGCCGTGCTGCTGCAGGTCTACACCGGCTACATCTACGGCGGGCCGGCGCTGGTCCGCGACCTGAACCAGCTGACGGGGCGACATGGTTGAGCCGTACGGGGTCCGGCTGGCCCGCGTGGTGGCCGAGCGCGGCCCGCTGTGCGTCGGCATCGACCCGCACCCGGGTGTGCTGCGCGCCTGGGGGCTGGACGCCAACGTCGCCGGCCTGGAGGCGTGCGCTCGTGGCATGGTCGAGGCGCTCGGCGCGGAGGTTGCGGTGTTCAAGCCGCAGTCGGCCTGCTACGAGGCGTTCGGGTCGGCCGGGGTGGCCGTGCTCGAACGGGTGCTGGCCGACATCGCCGCGGCGGGAGCGCTGTCGCTGCTGGACGTGAAGCGTGGCGACATCGGCTCCACCATGGACGCGTACGCGGCGGCCTACCTGACCGACGGCTCCCCGCTCGCGGCGGACGCCGTCACCCTCAGCCCGTACCTCGGCTTCGGCTCCCTCGACGGGGCGATCGCGCGGGCGGGGGAGTCAGGCCGCGGGGTGTACGTCCTGGCCCTGACCAGCAACCCGGAAGGGCCGTCGGTGCAGCACGCCCGGACCGCGGACGGCCGGCTGCTCGGCCAGCTGGTCGTCGACGAGGCCGCCGCCCGCAACGCCGGCCACGGCCCCGGTCATGTCGGGGTGGTGGTGGGGGCGACGATCGGCCAGACCGGGGTGGACTTCAGCCAGCTGAACGGCTCGATCCTCGCGCCCGGGATCGGCGCCCAGGGCGGTACGGCGGCCGACCTGCAGGCGGTCTTCGGGTCGGCCCTCGGGCTCGTGCTGCCGACCACGAGCCGTGAGGTGATGGGCGCCGGGCCCGGTCCGGACGCCCTGCGCGCGGCGGCCCGGCGGAGCGTGGCCGCCATGCGCCACGTCGCGGCCGTGGGGTAGGTTTCCTAGTCACGAGCGGACCACCGCGAAGGGCGCGGGGCCCGTCGCCACAGGTGACCGCTGGTCGAAGATGAGGACGCGAGCCGTGACCATTCCCCCCTTGAGCGACGAGCAGCGCCAGCTCGCCAGGCATGCCGCCACCGAGGCCCGCCGCCGGCGCGCGGAGATGAAGCAGGCCCTCCGGGAGGGCCGGCGCACCCTGGCCGAGGTCCTGGAGCAGGCCGAGCAGGACGACGTCATCGCCCACACCAAGGTCCTCGACGTCCTCAAGTCGTTGCCCCGGGTCGGTACGGTGCGGGCCACGAAAGTGATGGAACGGCTCGACATCGCCGCCAACCGGCGGCTGCGCGGACTCGGCAAGCACCAGATGGCCGGCCTGGTGGCGGAGTTCCCGGCTGCGCAGTGACTGATGCGGGGGTGACTGATGCGGGGGTGACTGGTGCGAGCTCGGACGGTCCTGGGCTCACCGTCTTGTCGGGACCCACCGCCGTCGGCAAGGGGACCGTGGTGACCCGGCTGGCGGCGGACCACCCCGAGATCTTCGTCTCCGTCTCGGCCACCACCCGGCCGCCACGGCCGGGCGAGGTCGACGGGGTGCACTACCTGTTCGTGTCCGAGGCCGCCTTCGACCGGCTGGTCGCCGACGGCGACCTGCTGGAGTGGGCCGTCGTGCACGGGGTGCACCGCTACGGCACGCCGCGTGCGCCGGTGCTGGCGGCGGTCGAGACCGGCCGGCCGGCCCTGCTCGAGATCGACCTGCAGGGCGCCCGTCAGGTACGGACCGCCTGGCCCGAGGCGCGGTTCGTGTTCCTGGCGCCGCCGTCGTGGGAGGAGCTGGTGCGGCGACTGATCGGCCGGGGCACCGAGTCGGCGGCCCAGCAGGCGCGCCGGCTGGAGACGGCCCGGGCTGAGCTGGCTTCGGCTGAGGAGTTCGACCACGTCATCGTGAACGGCGAGGTGGGGCAGGCCGTGCGGGAGTTGGTAGCATTGGCCCGTCTGTGACAAACAGACGCTCTTCACCGCCAACGTTAGGCACACCTTGACTTCAACGCACGTGGTCGCCGAAGGCATCACCAACCCCCCGATCGACGAGCTCCTGACCCGGTCAGACTCCAAGTACAAGCTGGTCCTGTTCGCGGCCAAGCGCGCCCGCCAGATCAACGCCTACTACTCCCAGCTCGGCGAGGGCCTGCTCGACCACGTCGGTCCGCTGGTCGAGACCGGCGTCCAGGAGAAGCCGCTCTCGATCGCGCTGCGCGAGGTCAACGCCGGCAAGCTGAACTGCATCGACATCGACCCCGAGGTCGAGGGCACCGACGACAACGGCGGCTCCACGAAGCTCGGCGACTCCGCCTGAGCCAGGTCGTCCTGGGGGTCGCGGGCGGCATCGCGGCCTACAAGGCGTGCGAGCTGCTCCGTCGGCTGCTCGCCGAGGGTCACCAGGTCCGGGTCGTCCCGACGGCTTCGGCGCTGACGTTCGTCGGCGAGGCCACCTGGGCCGCATTGTCCGGTCAGCCGGTCCACACCGAGGTCTGGGCAGACGCGCACCAGGTGCCGCACGTCCAGCTCGGCCAGCAGGCCGACCTCGTGCTGGTAGCGCCGGCCACCGCCGACCTGATCGCCCGGGCCGCGTCCGGCAGGGCTGACGACCTCTTGACCAACGTGCTGCTGACGGCCCGCTGCCCGGTCGTGCTGGCCCCGGCCATGCACACCGAGATGTGGTCGCACGCCGCCACCCGGGCCAACGTCGCCACCCTGCGCGAGCGGGGCGTCCTCGTCGTCGACCCGGACTCCGGCCGGCTGACGGGCGCGGACTCTGGACCCGGCCGGCTACCCGACCCGGCCGAGCTGGCTGCCGTGGCCGCCACGGTGCTGGACGACCCCGGGATCGCCGTCCGGGGGGCCACGCAGGACCTGGCCGGCCTGTCGGTGGTGGTCAGCGCCGGCGGCACCCGCGAGCACCTCGACCCGGTCCGCTTCCTCGGCAACTCATCCTCCGGTCTGATGGGCTGGGCTCTGGCGCGGGCCGCCCGGCTGCGCGGCGCCGACGTCCGGCTCGTCGCCGCGAACGTCGACCGCCCGGCGCCGCCGGGGGTCACCCTGCAGCCGGTGACCTCGACCACTGACCTGGGTGCGGCGATGAGTGTCGCCGCCACCACCGCCGACCTCGTCGTGATGGCGGCCGCGCCGGCCGACTTCACCCCGGCCGCGGCCAGTGACACCAAGATCAAGAAGTCGGGGACGGGTGGTCTGCAGCTCGACCTGGTGCAGACCTCCGACGTGCTGGCCGGGCTGGTCGCCGCGCGTACCGATCCGCGTCAGGTGTTGGTGGGCTTCGCCGCCGAGACCCCGACGCCGGGCACCAGCCTGGTCGAGCTCGGTCGAGCCAAGCTCGCCCGCAAGGGCTGCGACCTGCTGGTCCTCAACGAGGTCGGGCACGGCCGGGTGTTCGGCCAGTCGACCAGCGAGATCACGGTGCTCAGCCCGTCGGGCGCCGCCGGACCGGTGACGGGCACGAAGGACCGACTCGCCCACCTGATCTGGGATGCCGCGCTTGCGGAGCGGCTGGCCCGGTAGGTTGGTCCAAGCCCGCACCCCCGCCGACGATGCAGGAGAGGCCCCGCACCATGCCGCGCAGACTGTTCACCTCGGAGTCGGTGACCGAGGGTCACCCCGACAAGATCGCCGACCAGATCAGCGACTCCGTCCTCGACGAGCTGCTCCGGCAGGACCCGAACAGCCGGGTGGCCGTGGAGTGCCTGGTCACCACCGGCCTCGTGGTCGTCGCGGGTGAGGTCACCACCGACTCCTACGTCGAGATCCCCGGCCTGGTCCGGCAGCGGATCATCGACATCGGCTACGACTCCTCGACCAAGGGCTTCGACGGCGCCTCCTGCGGCGTGACGATCGCCATCGGCCAGCAGTCGCCCGACATCGCCCAGGGCGTGGACACGGCGTTCGAGTCCCGGAGCGGCGGTTCGGCGGACGCCCTCGACGCCCAGGGCGCGGGCGACCAGGGCCTGATGTTCGGCTACGCGTGCGACGAGACGGCCTCGCTGATGCCGCTGCCCATCGACCTGGCCCACCGGCTGGCCGAGCAGCTCGCGCTCGTCCGCAAGGACGGGACCATGCCGTACCTGCGACCGGACGGCAAGACCCAGGTCACCATCGAGTACGACGGTGATCGCCCGGTCCGGCTCGACACCGTGGTGCTCTCGAGCCAGCACGCCGCCGACATCGACCTGGACGCGCTGCTGGCGCCCGATGTGCGCAAGCACGTCGTCGAGCCGGTCCTCGAGCGGTTCGCGATCGACTCGAGCGACTACCGGCTGCTGGTCAACCCGACGGGCCGGTTCGAGATCGGCGGCCCGATGGGCGACGCCGGCCTGACCGGCCGCAAGATCATCGTCGACTCCTACGGCGGCATGGCCCGGCACGGCGGCGGTGCCTTCTCGGGCAAGGACCCGTCGAAGGTCGACCGTTCCGGCGCGTACGCGATGCGCTGGGTGGCCAAGAACGTCGTCGCCGCCGGCCTGGCCCGGCGCTGCGAGGTCCAGGTGGCGTACGCGATCGGCAAGGCGCATCCGGTCGGCTTCTACGTCGAGACCTTCGGCACCGAGGCGGTGCCGACGGACCAGATCGCCGACGCGGTGCTGGCCACCTTCGACCTGCGGCCGGCCGCGATCATCGCCGACCTCGACCTGCTCCGGCCGATCTACGTGCCCACGGCCGCCTACGGGCACTTCGGCCGCGACCTGCCGGGCGTGACCTGGGAGGTCGCCGACCGCGCCGACGCCCTGGCCGCGGCCGTCAAGGGCTGAGCTTCCCGCCGACGCGTCCTAAGGACCGGGCGGTGGTCGAGCCCACGAGCAGGCCCAACGCGATGCCGCTGACCACGCCGAGGACGCCAGTCAGGGCGACGGCCGAAGCACTGGTCTGGACGGCGAGCTGAGTGGACCGCCGAGGCGCCCAAGCTGGCCGCCAAGGCGCCGGCGAAGGCGCCGATGGGGACGCCGGACCAGGCGGCCGAGTGCGGCGGTCGGGGGCAACCGTTCCCCCAGGCCGAGCCCTCCGATCGCGATGGCGATGGCGCGGTGGGGGAAGCCCCGCTAGATGGCCCCCGAGGTGCCCAGCTTTCTGCCGGCCTTGCTGACCGCATCATCTGCGGCAGCTTCGGCGTCAGAGCCGTCGAAGCCGACGGTGGTCACGCCCACGACGATGTCGCCGGACTGGACTCCGGCCTGGATGAGCTCTAGACCTTCGAGAGCTCCACTCCTGGCGCGGAACCGGGCGGCGAAGGTGTCGTCACCGATTCGAGCGAACGAGATCTCGCGCACGTCGACGTCGGAGGAACCGATCCCGGGAACGGTGACGCGGACGCTACGGCAGGCGCGGACCGAGGTGCGGTAGGTCTCGACGAAGGCACGCGCGGCGCGATTGCTGCCCATCGCGTCGAGGGTCTCGTCGATGTACGGACCGTCCTGTCCGCCCGAGAACGAGACGTCGGCCTGCTCGCGTGACCCAGGGAGCGACGCATCATTCATGAGCCGCACGAGAGGGGAGCAGGCCTTCGTGCTCGACGACATCCTGGTCCCGTCGTCGCCTCCCCCCTTGTCGACCTCGAAGCCTGCCGGCAGGTCCTTGAGGCTGAGCAGGGTCTTCGTCAGCTCGGCTCGGGTCCGCTTCACGGCCGGCGACGAAGGCGAGGTCGTCGGCGAGGGGGTTGGCAGTGGGGTCACGACCGGCGCCGACGGCGATGCGGGCGCTGAGGCGGTGGCGGCGTTGGGCGTGTCGGCGGCGCCGCCTGCCGGCCCAGGGGTGGGCCCATCTGAGCAGCCAGCCAGGGCGAGGACCAGCACGACGGGCAGGAGGCATCTTGGTCGCGGGAATTGGTGAAGCACCGGATCCATCCTTGCTGGTTGGCCCCGAGCCTGGTCGCCAGCGTACTGATCGCAGCGGGTCCACAAGGAGATGCGGGATGGGTCGTAGATGACGATCTGACGAACGATGGTGTCGTCCTACCTCGCGTGGCCCGGGCACCGTAGGCGTCGCGTCGGTCAACCGGGGGGCCTGCCTCTCATCTGCCGTGCGGAGGCGAGAAGCAGCCGTCTAGGGGCCAGGTCGGGTCCGCCAGCGACGACGCGCGGCGATGGAGTCCTTTTTGGCCTGCTGCAGAACAACGTGCTGGACCGGCAACGGTGGACCACCCGGCAGCAGCTTCGGATCGCCATCGTCACCTGAATCGAACGGACCTACCACCGTGGCCGGCGCCAACCCCGGCTCGGCCGGTTTGACCCCGATCGAGTACGAGACCTCCATGACCACCAACCAGGCCCAAGCCGCCTGACCGGGGCTAACGACTTCAGAACACCTGGAACGGTGTTGGCCGCGGTTCGAGGAGCTTGCTCAGATCCCACTTGTCATCTCCCGAGCGACACGTGATTCGGGCCCGGAACTCGGGTGGCGAGGTCGTGTTACCAACCTTGAGCAGCAGCCCGCTGGCTTCACCCAACCGAAGCGGTCCCAGCTCTACCTGGTCCTCAAAGTCAGTCATGCCCAGCCGTGCGATGGCTTAGCGAACTCGATCACTGGTCTCGGGGCGCTGCACGATCACCGATTCCAGGTCCTTAGGGCCGTCGTTGCGAATCTCGTACAGGACGTCTGGCCCTTCGGCCGGCTCGTCCTTCAGCGTCACGGTCAGGACCGGCGCGTTGATCAGTCGCAGGTCTCGTGAGCCGCGTCGGCCTGCCGGCGCGCCTCCGCGGCCTGCCGGTCGGCAGCATCAGCTTTGCGCCGGGCATAGGTCACCGCGATACCCGACGCCAGCAGCGCAAGGATCGAGACGACGAACCTAGCAACGGTCACGCCCCTAGCGTCTCGCACCTAGCTAGAGGTGCGCGGCGGCCCGTGTGAGGCTTCCGCTCAAAACCTGCTACTATCGACGACATAACGCCCCGGTGACTATTCGAGCTTCAGGCTCGGACTCCCGGGGCAACAGTCTTATTAGGGGTCCTTTTTGGATGCTGGCTCTCTCCTCGGCCTGGAGGGACTGCTGAGTGGAGCACGCCTCGCCCGCTATCTCACTCGTTACAACGGCGACCGTGCCCTCGCACTACGGCTGTACACCTGGAATCTCGCCGTCTCATCGGCCCTGTGGGGACCCATCAGCGTGGTCGAGATCTCGGTCCGCAACGCCCTCCACGACCGCCTAGCCGACCGCACCGGTCGAGGAGACTGGTGGAACGATCCGCACGTTCGCCTGTGCCGCAACGAGGATGCGGCGATTGCAACCGCCAGGACAACGCTGGTCAACCGAGGAACGGCGCAGCCGACCAGCGACCAGATCGTTGCCGCAACCTCGTTCGGGCTGTGGGTTGGCCTGACCAGCGAAGGCATCCCCCGTGACCGGGTCTACAGCTACGAGACCACCCTCTGGCAGCCGCGGCTCCAACACGCCTTCCCGCACCGAGGAGACCGACGGCGCCGGTACATTCACGCCAAGCTGGATGATATTCGGGTGCTGCGGAACCGGATTGCCCACCACGAGCCGATCTATCGATCGCCCCTCCCTGCGCTCTTCGAGGACCTGCTGGAGATCGCTGGCATGGTCCACCCTGACGCCCGCGAGTACATCGAGACCTACAGCCGCGCAGCCGAGGTCATCGGCCAGCAACGTGACGCCCTCACCACCGGCGCCATCCGGTTCTAATTGACGTCTTTACGCCGTTCACTCGGTGAGGTAGTCGAGCCGCTGGCGAAGCACGGAGGTCTGCCCTGTCGCTTTCCTGGGGTCAAGTCTCGAGGGGACGTATTGGCCGGAGGGCGTCGCGTTACCCTTCAGCGTGTGGTGTTCCCCGCGCACGTCCCCACAGTGCTGATTGCGGCGCCAAGCGACACCTCTGAGGAGTGTCGGGCAGTAGAGGCGGCTCTGTTCGGGTGGAACGGGTCGCGGGCCCGGCGGGAGCAAGTGATCTTGTTGCCTTGGCGGTACACCAGCCACGCGGTTCCGGTACTGGGCGGCAGCCCGCAGTCAATCATCAATAGTTTCGAGCGAGAGATGACACCATGAACACGTCAGGCTATGATCTTGACCTTCCCGACGGGTATGTCACCTTCCCCTTGATCGATACCGCCTCAAGGTCCGTGGGACTCCGAACGCGCTCTGGATGGCGAGCTGAGATAGTGAGCGGGGAGGTAGTTCGTGTGGCGCTATCGAACGGTATCAGCTTCGCCTGGCAGGGCGTGAGCGATCCGAAGAAAGAGATGGCGAGGGCGGTGGAGCGTTGCATATGCCTCATAGAAGCCTTCCAGAGCGACAGAATTGTAGAGAAAAAGGGTCTCTTCAGCAAGCGTCTGGGAATTCCGATGGGTGAAGAGATTGTCTGGGGTCAGTACGTGAAGTCTCCGACCTGGTTCAGTCCCGATGGACCTTGGTCACAAACGGCGACCACCGGCGCGCGGGCGTTTAAACGTGAAGGATTTGCGAGTGGTGGGTTAACACTTAGTTCCGGTTTGGGTGAATTCGACCTTGCCGACGGGACGCATGTGGACCTACATAATAGCAATTTTGTGAAGCTAAGTCGGCAATCCACACCGACTGGGGAACGGCTGACGCTCGGATTTGAAGTCAACAATGAGTTCCCGCAAGACTGGACGACATTGTGGATAACGTTAGACGAAGTCACGCTGTTCGACTGGCTGCCTGCCGATGTTTCCAGTGCGCGCAGCTCAATGTATTTGGAAGCATTCAGTTGGGACGGCGCATGGGACTTCCAACTACAATTTGCGCAATATGCGGTGGGGCTTTGCGCGCAAAGGGTGCGGGTCGAGGCAACCTAACCACCTAACCCGGACACCGGCCTCATCTCGAATGTGTCCATGCGACGGGCGAAGGACGGATCGACCTGAAAACGGCTGTAGAGGTCGGTATTGTCACCCTCGGCTTCATTTACGCGACGTTTGTATTAGCAACCCTAGGGAGACCGGCAAATTCTCAGCAACTTCTTTCAGGATGGCGAGAAAGATCATCTTTCATGGTCCAGAACTCTTGAAAGACGCGGCACTTTCTTAGTGGTCACACGTCTGTTGGTTGCCGTGGTCGGTTTTACCTCATTCGGATAAAACAGCGGCTTCCTCACGTTCGAGTTCGGAGCTTGAATGACCGCAGAGATGCGATGGATGCCCAATGAAAGCCGGTAGTCCATGGCAGTTCAGTCTGTGGCTAGGGGCTAGGCCACGCGGCGGTGCAAGCAACAGGTCATGGCTGCTCTTGTGCAGTCTAAGACAGGCACAACTGTGCCGCCCCGGGATTGATGGAGGGAATGATTCCCCGAGAGGATGAAGACATGCCAGCACCGAGAAAGAACCCGCCGGAGTTGCGGGAGCGGGCGATGCGGCTCGTAGCCGAGGCCAGGTCCACGCTGGTCCGGCACTACACCGACAGCGGCGACAACCCCACCTGGGCTACGGACAAGCGAGCCGGGACCACGACGACGACCCGCTACAACGAGCTCATCAACGCCGACCTCGGCCTCACCCTCAACACCACAGGCAGCACCACAACCGCCGAGCTCGCCCTCAACACCCGGCGCGGCGACACCGCCACCACCATCACTCTCAGTCCCTCCATGACCGGACCTGGAGCAACAGCTGCCACCGGCACCGACACCTGGACCAGCTACACCGGATACGGCCAACCCCGACAAACCACCACCAACACCCCCGGCGGCACCACCGGCATCGGCTACGGCTGGCTCGGCACCAAACAACGCGGCACCCAACACATTAGTCTCACCCTCATGGGTGCGCGCCTCCCCAACCGAACCACCGGTCTCTTTACCTCCACCGATCCTGTCAATGGCGGAAACACGACGGCCTACGGCTATCCGAACGATCCCATCAATAGCTCGGATACCGACGGCAATGAGCGAAGGTGGCGAAAGTTTTGGCGCTACGGCGCTGAAGCCACCGGGGCGGTGGCCTTCGGAGCTTGCGTCGTTGCCACACTTGGCGCGTGCGGGGAAGCAGCGGCAATCGCCGTAGGTGCATCAGCGGGCTGGAACTACTACCGTTACCGCCATCGCGAAATCTCTGGGCGACGAGCGATTCGCCATATCGCAATGGACGTAGAACTGTTTCGTTTCCACGCCGTAAGATGTGCGCGCCATTTTTCTCGGCGGGCCTATCAAGCCCGACGGGCCGCTCGTTGGGGTCGACACGCCTACCGCAGGTCATATGGATGGCATTCTCAGCCGTGGAGACGAGTCTCCTGTCGCCGAGCCGCATGGTGGCATCCATATTGGCCGGCCGTACGCTGGGGTGCACATGGGTATGGAGGATGGGGATCGTATAACAACTTCCGGAATACATAACTATGCTGATCACGATAATTCTTCTAGCGGTTGCCTTCGTCGCGTGCTCAGTAGCGCTTTACGACGTGAATGGATGGAGGATAGCTGCCTTGGTTGTGCTTGGGGCCACCTTGCTGTATGTGTACCTTCGGTCAGGGGTTATTCTTACTCTGTCGAACCGGGTCGAGTCAGACTGGGTACCAAGACTGGGTTTCGCAATTACTAGTGTCCTGGCTGTTGTCGGATTTGTCGCAGACCGAATCGAAAAAAAGAGGCTGGAGAAGACAGCTCAAGGAAAGCGCACGGCATAGTCGGCCGAATTCCTCAGCCTCCACCTTGCGAAAGGGCTGAAAAAACTGGCTCTTGCTTTAGTCAGAAGGGGATGACCCGAGGATGGAGTTGGGTACACCAGGGTGGCCGGCCCCCTCGAGCCTGCTGAGCCCTCACCGGGACGCTCGCCAACAGCGTCGTCGACGAGGCTGAGCGATCTCATCTCCGAGATCGAGAAGGATCGTCCTACCTGGCTATGTCAACTCCAGCTGGCCCCGGGAGGCTTGATCTGGCCACAACGGGAGGCTGCATGACGGAGGAGGTCGAGGCGCGATAATTACGTGTGCGGCCGTTTTCGGTCCTCTGATCGGCGGCGGCCCCTGATACTGAAATGGTGACGCTGGTCGACCTCTTCGGTATCGGACTCGCGCTCCCTTTCATTGGTGGTCTGGCATTGCGTCGAGCTGAGCCCCGTTGGCTCGAACTGGTTTCGCCGACAAGTGGATCTACGAAGGCCTTCCGAGGCGAGCTAGCCAGGTGCTTTCGTGGGCGGCGCTCGGGGCCGGTCACCTGTCTCTTGTCGTGGCAGTGGTGTGGTGGCTCTCGCTCCACTGGGCAGCAGAAGCGGTGAAGGTTCCAAAGGTGATCATCTAGTGGCCTGTCGCCGCTAATTCTGGGTTGATGTGCGGTAAATCGGTCTTGAGCAGTCTTCCCCCTGCTCGAGAGGGCTGGAGTGATGCCTGAAGCGAAAGTGTTCCCGGTGGCCCTGGCTGGGGCTGGACGTCGGACGGGTCAAAAAAACGAAACTTCGTCCTCATCTGAAGAAGTGCTGGACCATCCCGCCGCACGGCAACGCCGAGTTCGTCGCCCGGATGGAAGACGTGTTCGCCGTCTACGCCCGACCCTATGACCCCCACCGACCGGTGGTGTGCATGGACGAGAAGCCCTACCAGCTCCTCGGCCACGCCCACGGACCGATCCCCGCCGCCGCCGGCCGCGACCTAAGGATCGACAGCGAGTACGTCCGGAACGGCACCTGCTCGATCTTCGTCTGGGTCGAACCGCTCCGGGGATGGCGCCACGTCGACGCTCACCCCCGACGCACCAAGATCGACTGGGCCCACCAGGTCGACCGGCTCCTCACTCACGACTACCCCGACGCCGAGCAGGTGGTGTTGGTGATGGACAACCTCAACACCCACGGCATCGGCTCCCTCGACGAGAGGTTCGACCCGGCCAAGGCGTTCGCCATGGCCCAACGGTTGGAGATCCACCACACCCAAACACGGCTCCTGGCTCAACACCGCCGAGATCGAGCTCTCCGCGCTGACCGGGCAGTGCCTCGACCGGGGGGATCGAGGACCTCGACACCCTCAACACCGAGCTCACCGCCTGGCAGCAACAAACCAACCGCGACCAGCGCCGGGTCGACTGGCAGTTCACCACCGCCGACGCCCGGATCAAGCTCCGCCACCTCTACCCGGAGGTATGAGATGCGACAGTCATCGTTGCCCGTCGGCCCTCCAGCGAGGCCAAGAACTGTCAGTGGGCCCTGCCTATCATCTGGTGTGCCCAAGCCGAGTGCGCCGCCAGAGCTGATCGGCGGCCGAGGACCGACGCCGGCGACCCTGCTGGCCGCCCCGAGCGAGCCGGTGGCCCGGGTGCTGCTGGACGTCGGCCTGCCGCACCTGGACCGGCCCTTCGACTACGCCGTCTCGGCCGCGCAGCACGAGGAGGCGGTACCGGGGTCGCGGGTACGGGTCCGCTTCGCGGGCCGGCAGTGCGACGGGTTCCTGCTGGAGCGTCGCGACCGCAGCGAGCACGACAGCCAGCTCAGCCCGCTGGGCAAGGTCGTCTCCAGCGAGCCCGTGCTCAGCCCCGAGGTCGCCCGCCTCGTCCGCCGGGTCGCCGACCACTACGCCGGCACCTTCTCCGACGTGGTCCGGCTGGCTGTCCCGCCCCGGCACGCTGCGACCGAGAAGGCCGCTGCCCCGAGGCTGGGCGGGGCGCCCGTACGCCCGGAGCTGCCGCCGGCGCCGCCGCACGCGCTCGACGCCTACCCGACCGGCCCGGAGTTCCTGGCCGCGCTGCGCCGGGGCGAGCGGCCGCGGGCCGCCTGGCAGCTGACGCCGAGCGACGACCTCAGCGGCGACTGGGCCAGCGGGCTCGCCGCCGCCGCGCGCGCGACCGCCGAGTCCGGACGGGGCACCGTCCTCGTGGTGCCGGACCAGCGCGACCTCGGACGGCTGCAGGTCGCGCTCCAGGCAACACTGGGCAAGCCGGGGTACGCCGTGCTGGTGGCCGAGTCCGGTCCTGCCGCGCGGTACCGCGCCTTTCTCCGGGCGCTGCGGGGCGAGGTACGGGTGGTCGTCGGCAACCGGGCGGCCGCGTACGCGCCGGTGCGCGACCTCGGGCTCGTGGTGGTGTGGGACGACGGCGACGACCTGCTGTCGGAGCCGCGCGCCCCGTACCCGCACTCCCGCGAGGTGCTGGCGCTGCGGGCGACCGACGCCGGAGCCGCGGTGCTCTTCGCCGGCTACGGGCGCACGACCGAGGTGCAGGCCCTGGTGGAGCGGGGCTGGCTGCGTGACCTCGCCCAGCCGCGGGCCGTCGCCCGCCACACCGCCCCGCGGGTCCGGGTCACCGCCGACAGCGACCGCTCGATGGAACGTGACCCGGCGGCGCGGGCCGCGCGGCTGCCGCACGAGGTGTTCGAGATGATGCGGGCCGCGCTGCCGCAGGGCCCCGTCCTGGTCCAGGTGCCCCGCGGCGGTTACCTGGTGGCGCTGGTCTGCCAGGACTGCCGGGAACCGGTCCGCTGCCGGCACTGCGCGGGACCGACCCGCGTCCGCTCGAGCGACGACGGGGCCTGGGGCCGGCCCGGGGGCGTCCAGGCGGCGTGCGACTGGTGCGGTCGGCTGCAGGTCGGCTGGGAGTGCCCGATCTGCGGGTCGTCGCGCTTCCGGGCGCCGGTGGTGGGGGCGGAGCGGACGGCCGAGGAGCTCGGCCGGGCCTTCCCGCAGACCCCGGTCCGCCAGTCGGCCGCCGGCCAGATCGCCTCCAGCGTGCCGGCGGCGCCTTCGATCGTGGTGGCCACCCCGGGTGCCGAGCCGCAGGCCGAGGGCGGTTACGCCGGAGCGGTGCTGCTGGACACGCCCCTGCTGCTGCTGCGGGCCGACCTGCGGGCCTCGGAGGAGGCGCTGCGGCGCTGGTTGAACGCCGTGGCCCTGGTCCGGGGCGGCAGCGACGGCGGGACGGTCGTGGCGGTCGGGGACAGCACCGGCCGGGCGCTGCAGGCGCTGGTCCGAGTCGACCCGGCGGGCTTCGCGACCCGGGAGCTGGTCGACCGCAGCGACGCCCACTTCCCGCCCGCCGCCAAGCTGGTCACCGTCGAGGGCCGCGCGGACGCGGTGGCCGAGTTCGTCGGCCTCGCCCGGCTGCCCCCGCACGCCGAGCTGCTGGGCCCGGTCCCGGTGCTGGCGGAGCGGGGGGCGGAGACGGACCTGCAGCGGCTCACGCTGCGGGCGCCGCTGGCCGAGGGTGCCGCGCTCGTCCGTGCGGTGAAGGAGGTGACGGCGATTCGGAGCGCCCGCAAGAGCGAGGGCGGGCTGCGGGTGCGGGTCGACCCCGTCGTCATCGGCTGAGGACACTATCCTCAGCCGGTGCGCATCGTCTTCGCCGGCACGCCCGAGGTGTCGCTGGCTCCCCTGGAGGCGCTGCTCAGCTCCCGACACGAGGTCGTGGCCGTGCTGACGCGTCCGGACGCTCCGTCCGGGCGGGGTAAGCGGCTGCAGCCGAGCCCGGTCGCCGCGCGCGCCGCCGAGCTGGGTCTGGAGACGCTGACGCCTCGCCGACCCCGTGAGCCGGAGTTCGTCGAGCGGCTGCGCCAGCTCGCCCCCGACTGCGTCCCGGTCGTGGCGTACGGCGCGTTGCTACCGCAGCAGGTGCTCGACGTGCCCACACGCGGCTTCGTCAACCTGCACTTCTCGCTGTTGCCCGCCTGGCGCGGCGCGGCGCCGGTCCAGCACGCCGTGATCGCCGGGGACGCCGTGACTGGCGCCACCACCTTCCAGATCGTCCTCGAGCTCGACGCCGGACCCACCTACCTGGAGGTCCGGGAGCCGGTCGGGGCCGTCGACACCGCCGGCGACCTGCTGCAGCGGCTGTCGGTCACCGGAGCCGAGCTGTTGGTCCGGACGCTCGACGGCATCGAGGACGGCACGCTGACCGCGATCCCGCAGCCGGCCGACGGCGTCAGCTTTGCCCCCAAGCTGAGCGTCGACGACGCCCGGATCGACTGGACGGCGCCGGCGGAGGTGGTCGACCGGGTCATCCGCGGCTGCACCCCCGCTCCCGGGGCATGGACGACGTTCCGCGGCGAACGGCTGAAGGTCGGTCCCGCGCGCCCCGGTGACGTATCCCTGCCGCCCGGCGCGCTGTCTGTGACCAAGAACGCCGTCCACGTCGGCACCGGCACTGCGGCGCTGCTGCTGGGGACCGTGCAACCGGCAGGCAAGCGGGCGATGACCGCGGCCGACTGGGCCCGAGGCAGCGCGCTGGGCTCCGACGACCTGTTGGGCGCCTGATGGCGGCACCGAAGCGCCGCAAGCCTGACCGGCCGCGGCGGCTCGCCTTCGACGTGCTGCGGGCGGTGCACACCGACGGCGCGTACGCGAACCTGGCCCTGGCCGGTCTGCTCAGCGCGCGCGGGCTGACCGGCCGCGACGCCGCCTTCGCCACCGAGCTCGTCTCGGGCACCTGCCGTTGGCAGGGCAGCTACGACGAAATCGTCGCGGCGGCGGCCGGCCGGTCCCTCACCTCGTTCCAGCCGGCGGTGCTGGACCTGCTGCGGCTCGGCACCCACCAGGTGCTGGCGATGCGGGTGCCGGTGCACGCAGCCGTCGGTGCGATGGTCGACCTGGCCGCGGCCACGGTGGGGGAGCGGGTCACCGGGATCACCAACGCCGTCCTCCGCCGGGTGGCCGCCCGCGACCTCGACGACTGGCTCGACCTGCTCGCGACCGGTCGGGAGCCGCGCGACGCGCTCGCCCTGCGGACCTCCCACCCGCGGTGGGTCGTCGACGCGTTCGCCGACGTCCTGCCTGAGGACCAGCTCGAGCCGGCACTGGCCGCCGACAACGACAACCCCGACATCACCCTCGCGGTCCGGCCGGGCCTGGCCGAGGTGGGGCAGCTGGTCGACGCCGGTGCCGTCGCCACCTCCCTGTCGCCCTTCGCCGCCCGCTGGTCCGGTCCGCCGGCCGAGCTGGCCGCCGTCCGGGACGGCCGGGTCGGCGTCCAGGACGAGGGCTCCCAGCTCGTGGCGTGGGGGCTGACCCGCCCTCAGGCGCCGGCAGGTCCGTGGCTGGACCTCTGCGCCGGTCCGGGCGGCAAGACCGCGCTGCTGGCCGGGCTCGCCGCGGCGGCCGGCAGCGGGGTGGTGGCCGTGGAGCCCTCCGCGCACCGGGCTGGCCTGGTCGCGGCGAGCGTCCGCGCGTACCCCGCCGACGTCCGGCCGACCGTGCTGCAGGCCGACGGCACCCGACCGGCGTGGCGGCCCGGCACGTTCGCCCGGGTGCTCGTCGACGCCCCCTGTTCCGGGCTGGGCGCGCTGCGCCGCCGCCCCGAGTCCCGCTGGCGGCGCAGCGCCGAGGACGTGGAGCAGCTGCACGAGCTGCAGACCCGGCTGCTGACCAGCGCCCTGGCGGCGGCGTCCCCCGGCGGGCTGGTCGGCTACGTCACCTGCTCGCCGCACTGTCGGGAGACCGTCGACGTGGTCGAGGGGGTGCTGGCGGGACGGACCGACGTCGAGGTCGTCCCGGCCGCGGACGTGTTGCCCGAGGTGGCCGACGCGGAGCCGGGTCCGTACCTGCAGCTGTGGCCGCACCGGCACGGCACCGACGCGATGTTCGTCGCCTACCTGCGGGTACTAGGTTTCCGGTCGTGACCGCCCGCATCATGCCCAGCCTGCTCTCGGCCGACTTCGCCAACCTGCAGGCCGCGATCGAGACCATTCCCAGTGCGGACGCGTTGCACGTCGACGTCATGGACTACCACTTCGTGCCCAACCTGACCCTGGGGCTGCCGGTGGTGGAGGCCATCCGCGCGGTCACCCCGGCGATGCTCGACGTGCACCTGATGATCGACGACCCCGACCGCTGGGCCCCCGCGTACGCCGAGGCCGGGGCCGAGTCGGTCACCTTCCACATCGAGGCGGCCGCCGCGCCCGTCCGGCTGGCCCGCGAGCTGCGGCGGCAGGGGGCCCGGGCGGCCATGGCGCTCAAGCCGGCCACCCCGATCGAGCCGTACGCCGACCTGCTGCCCGAGCTGGACATGGTGTTGATCATGACCGTCGAGCCCGGGTTCGGTGGCCAGAAGTTCCTGGACATGTGCCTGCCCAAGATCGCCCGCACCCGCGCCCTGCTGGACGCCGTCGGCGGCGACGTCTGGCTGCAGATCGACGGCGGTGTGTCGGTCGAGACGATCGAGCGGTGTGCTGCGGCCGGAGTCGACTCGTTCGTGGCCGGATCGTCGGTGTTCGGTGCCGACGACCCGGACGCGATGATCTCCGAGCTGCGTCGGCTGGCCCAGGCGTGACCCACGCTCCTACCGGCGGCGTCGCGAGGAGGGCGGCCGAGCCGCCCCCTTCTCGCTGTTCCCGCTGGCCTGCTGGGCCTTTGGGACCTCCTTCGACCGTCGCTGTCGTTGCCGGTCGGGAGTCTCCTTGCTCGGTGCGGAGCTGATCAACGCGTTCACCCAGTTGGCCGGCACTGAGTTGTCCACCAGCACCGACTTCACGAACAGCGTGGCCGGGATCGCCAGCAGGGCGCCGAGGGCACCCAGCAGCGAGGCCCAGAAGACGAGCGAGACGAACGCGACCGTGCTGCTGATGCCCACGGCGTCACCGGTGAAACGGGGCTGGATGATCGTCTGCACGACGACGTTGATCACGGTGTAGACGATGATCACGATGATCATGCTCGTCACCCCACCGTCCAGCAGGGCGATCAGGGCCGGCGGGATCACGCCGATGATGAAGCCGACGTTGGGGATGTAGTTGGTGACGAAGGCGAGGATGCCCCAGGTCACGTAGAGCGGCACCCCGATGATGATCAAGCTCACCATGTCCAGGACGGCGACGGCGAAGCCGAAGACGGTCGTCACGATCCAGTACTTGCGCACCCGGGTGGCGAAGTTCTGCAGCCCGTCGGCGATCCGTGGCCGGGTCTGCCGGATGACGCTCAGCCGCTCGCCCATGCTGGACGCGTCGAAAGCCAGGAAGATCACCACGGTCACGATCAGCAGCAGCAACGAGGCGCCGCCGCTGACGGCGCCGAGCAGGGACTGGGCCGGCGCGGTCAGGCTGCTGAGGGAGAACGAGGACGCGAGCTTGCTGATCTGCTCCTGGCCGTAGCCGAGCCGGGTCGACAGGGCGAGCAGGGAGTCGAAGATCTGGGTGAACGCCGTCTGGTACTGCGGCAGCGTGGCCACCAGCCGGTAGATCGCGAACACGACCGAGCCGAGGATCAGGATCAGCAGCAGGTAGATGGCCAGCAGCGTCACCACGCTCGCCAGCCATGACGGCCAGCGACGCCTGAGCAGGAAGGTCCGCAGCGGCGAGACCGTGATCACCAGCGTGATGACCAGGAAGACCGGGGTGACCAGGCTCGCCATCTCCTTGAGCCCGGCACCGATGATGATCAGCCCGGCCAGGATCACGACGGCGAAGAACGGGGGACTACCGGTGAGACCTGGCCCCGGCTCCGGATCGGGAGCGGGCGGGGCGGTCGGCGCGGGGGCAGGGGACTTCGGCACAGGGAGAACCCTAGGTGACCTCGGGCCCGCCGGAAACGACCACTAGTTGCCCTGACGCCGGCGAAGGTAACGCTCGAACTCGGCGGCGATGACCTCACCACTCGCCTCGGGCAGGTCGGTGGCGTCCTGCTGCTGCTCGAGGGAGGTCACGTACTCCGCCACTTCGGAGTCCTCGGCGGCAAGCTCGTCGACGCCGCGTTCCCAGGCGCGAGCGAGCTCGGGCAGCTCGCCCAGCTCGAGGGAGGTGTCGAGCACCTGCTCGAGGGCGGAGAGCAGCGCCAGCGTCGCCTTGGGGCACGGCGGGTGCGAGACGTAGTGCGGGATCGCCGCCCACAGCGACAGCACCTGGACGCCAGTCCGCTCGAGGGCGTCCCCGAGCACGCCGACGATGCCGGTCGGCCCCTCGTAGCCCGAGGGCGCGAGTCCCATCGACGTCATCAGCTCGCGGTCACCGGTGGAGGTGGAGACCGGGATCGGCCGGGTGTGCGGGGTGTCGGCCAGCAGCGCGCCGAGCAGGTGCACCCGCTTGACGTTCGCCGACCGTAGCGCGGAGGTGATCAGGGCGCAGAACTGACGCCAGCGCAGGTTCGGCTCGAGGCCGTGCACCAGCACCAGCGGTCGGCCGTCGGCGAGCTGGGCGATCTTGACCTCGGTGGTCGGCCAGGAGAGCTCCCGCTCGTCTTCATCGTTGAGCTCGACGAGCGGCCGGTTGACCTGGAAGTCGTAGAAGTCGTCGGGGTCGATGGAGAAGACCGACTCCGCGTCGTAGGCCTCGGCCAGGTGTTCCACGGCCCCGGTCGCCGCACTTCCCGCGTCGTTCCAGCCACCGAACGCCACCACCACGACCGGGTCCACCAGGTCGCGGAGGTCACGGCTGGGCAGATCAGGCATGCCCGTCACTGTAGTCGCCGGTTCCCGCGCCTATCCTCAAAGGATGCCTGACGACCTGCGTACCGCTCTGTCCTCCCGCGTGGTGATCGGGGACGGGGCGATGGGGACGATGCTGCAGGCCTACGACCTGACGCTGGCCGACTTCGAGCAGCTGGAGGGCTGCAACGAAGTGCTGAACCGGACCCGGCCCGACGTCGTCCGAGCCATCCACGACGCCTACTTCGACGTCGGTGTCGATGCGGTCGAGACCAACACCTTCGGGACGAACCTGTCCGCGCTCGGTGAGTACGGCATCGCCGACCAGATCTTCGACTTGTCCGAGCGCGCGGCGCGGATCGCCCGGGAGTCCGCCGACGCGTACAGCACGCCGGAGCGTCCTCGCTGGGTGCTGGGCAGCGTCGGCCCGGGCACCAAGCTGCCGACGCTTGGCCACATCTCCTACGCGGCGCTGCGGGATGCCTACTCCCAGCAGGTGGAGGGCATGCTGGCCGGCGGTATCGACGCCGTGCTGATCGAGACCTCCCAGGACCTGCTCCAGACCAAGGCCGCGGCTCTCGGGGCCAGGCGAGCTCTGGCGAAGGCCGGCCGTGACCTGCCGCTGATCGTGCACGTGACCGTCGAGACGACCGGCACGATGCTGCTCGGCACCGAGATCGGCGCCGCGCTGACCGCGCTCGAGCCGCTCGGGATCGACGTCATCGGACTCAACTGCGCCACCGGCCCGGCCGAGATGAGCGAGCACCTGCGCCACCTCGCCCGCTACGCCACGGTGGGCGTCAGCTGCATGCCCAACGCCGGCCTGCCGCAGCTGACCTCCGACGGCGCCCACTACCCGCTGAAGCCGGTCGAGCTGGCTGACGCCCTCGAGCAGTTCGTCGGCGAGTTCGGCCTCGGTCTGGTCGGCGGCTGCTGCGGCACCACCCCCGAGCACCTGCGGCACGTGGTCGAACGGCTGCACGACCGACCGACCTCGCCGCGCCGGCCCAGCCACGTCGCCGCCGCCGCGTCGCTGTACGCGGAGGTGCCGTTCCGGCAGGACACCAGCTATCTCTCGATCGGCGAGCGGACCAACGCCAACGGGTCCAAGGCGTTCCGCGAGGCGCTGCTGGCCGAGAACTGGGACGGCTGCGTCGACATCGCCCGCGCCCAGATCCGCGACGGCGCGCACCTGCTCGACCTCAACATCGACTACGTGGGCCGCGACGGCGCCGCCGACATGTCCGAGCTGGCGTACCGGCTCGCGACCGCCTCGACGCTGCCCGTGGTGCTGGACTCGACCGAACCGGCCGTGCTGCAGGCCGGGCTGGAACGGATCGGCGGTCGGGCGGTGATCAACTCGGTCAACTACGAGGACGGCGACGGCCCGGACTCCCGCTTCACCAAGATCATGCAGCTGGTCGCCGAGCACGGTGCGGCGGTGATCGCGCTGACCATCGATGAGGAGGGCCAGGCGCGTACCCGGGACTGGAAGGTCGCCGTGGCCAGCCGGATCGTCACCGACCTGACCGAGAACTGGGGGATCCGGCGCAGCGACATCATCCTGGACTGCCTCACCTTCCCGATCGCGACCGGCCAGGAGGAGACCCGCCGGGACGGTATCGAGACCATCGAGGCCATCCGCGAGGTCAAGCGGCTCTATCCGGACGTGCAGACCACGCTGGGCCTGTCCAACATCTCCTTCGGGCTCAACCCGGCCGCGCGGGTGGTGCTGAACTCGGTCTTCCTGCACGAGTGCATCGAGGCCGGGCTCGACTCCGCGATCGTGCACGCGGCCAAGATCATGCCGATGGCGAGGATCGATGAGACACAGCGCAGCGTCGCGCTCGACATGGTCTACGACCGCCGTCGCCCCGCCACCGAGACCGAACCGGCTTACGACCCGCTGCAGAAGTTCCTCGAGCTGTTCGACGGTGTCACCACCGCCGACACGAAGGCCGAGCGCGCGGCCGCCCTGAGAGCGCTGCCGGTCAGCGAGCGGCTGCAGCGGCGGATCGTCGACGGCGAGGGCAAGGGCCTCGGCGACGACCTCGACCTCGCCATGGCCGACGGCAAGCCGGCGCTGGAGATCATCAACACCGACCTGCTGCAGGGCATGAAGGTGGTCGGCGAGCTGTTCGGCTCCGGCCAGATGCAGCTGCCGTTCGTGCTGCAGTCGGCCGAGGTGATGAAGACCGCGGTCGCCTACCTCGAGCCGTACCTGGAGAAGGCCGACAGCCGGGGCAAGGGCACGATCGTGCTGGCCACGGTGAAGGGCGACGTGCACGACATCGGCAAGAACCTGGTCGACATCATCTTGACCAACAACGGCTACACCGTGGTCAACCTCGGGATCAAGCAGCCGGTGAGCACGATCATCGAGGCCGCCGAACAGCACGAGGCCGACGCCATCGGCATGTCCGGACTGCTGGTCAAGTCCACGGTGGTGATGCGGGAGAACCTCGAGGAGCTGAACGCGCGCGGCGTCGCCGCCAACTACCCGGTCTTCCTCGGTGGCGCCGCCCTCACCCGCGCGTACGTGGAGCAGGACCTGCGGGCCGTGTACGCCGGCGAGGTCCGCTACGCCCGGGACGCGTTCGAGGGCCTCCGGCTGATGGACGCGCTGATGGCGGTCAAGCGCGGTGAGGTGGGTGCGGCCCTGCCCGCCCCCCGGGAGCGCCGGGTGAAGCTCAAGGCCGAGGCGCCCGCTGAGCGTGGCGACGAGCCGGGGACGGTGCAGACGCTGCCGCGCTCGGACGTGGCCCGCGACGTCGACGTGCCGACGCCGCCCTTCTGGGGCTCACGGATCGTCAAGGGCATCAAGCTGGCCGACGTCGCCTCCTACCTGGACGAGCGCGCCACGTTCATGGGTCAGTGGGGCCTCAAGGCAGGCAAGGACGGACCGAGCTACGACGAGCTCGTCGAGACCGAGGGCCGACCCCGGCTACGGTCCTGGCTGGACCGGATCCAGACCGACGGGATCGCCGAGTTCGCCGTGGTGTACGGCTACTGGCCCTGCTTCACCGAGGGGGACACGCTGACCGTGCTGCGGCCGGGCGGCGAGGTGGCCGACGCCGACGCCGTGCTGCACCGCTTCACCTTCCCGCGGCAGACCCGCGGTCGGCACCTGTGCCTGGCCGACTTCTTCCGCGACCGCGAGCTGGCCGAGCAGAAGGGACCCGACGTGATCTCGTTCCACCTGGTCACGATGGGGGCGGCGGTCGCGCGGGCGACGGCCGCGCTGTTCGAGCGGAACGCCTACCGCGACTACCTCGAGCTGCACGGGCTGAGCGTCCAGCTGACCGAGGGCCTGGCCGAGATGTGGCACGCCCGCGTCCGCAACGACCTCGGTTTCACCGCCGAGGACGGGGACGTCGAGGAGATGATCCGCGACCAGGCCTACCGCGGCTCGCGGTACTCCTTCGGCTATCCGGCGTGCCCGGACCTGGAGGACCGGGTCAAGCTGGTCGACCTGCTGCGGCCCGAGCGGATCGGGGTCGAGCTGAGCGAGGAGCTGCAGCTGCACCCCGAGCAGTCCACCGACGCGTTGATCGTGCACCACCCCGAGGCGAAGTACTTCAACGCTCGCTGACCGGTCACGGTCGTCGACATCCTCAGAGATTCGCGACTTCTCGGCCTCGGCTGGTTGGATGGCGGGGCCATGAGCACCGCCACCACCACGCCCGCCGCCGCCCTCTGGGACTTCGACGGCACCCTCGCCGACACCGAGCCGCTGTGGATCGAGGCCGAGTACGAGCTGATCGCCCGGCTCGGTGGCACCTGGAGCGAGGAACAGGCCAACGAGCTCGTGGGCAACTCGTTGCTGGACTCCGGAGCGTACATCCTGAACGCCATCGGCCGGCGTGACCTCGACCCCGCGTGGGTGGTCGACCAGCTCATCGCTCGCGTCGTCACCTTCCTCGCCGAGCGGCCGATGCCGTGGTGTCCGGGGGCTCGCGAGCTGCTGGCGTCTCTCAACGCCGCCGGAGTGCCCTGCGCGCTGGTCTCGGCCTCCTACCGGGTCCTGCTCGACGCGGCGCTGTCCCAGCTGCCCGCGGGCACCTTCGCCGTCTCGGTCGCCGGCGACGAGGTGACCCAGGGCAAGCCACACCCGGAGCCGTACGAGCGGGCCTGCGCCGCCCTGGCCGTGGACCCGCGGGACTGCGTCGTCTTCGAGGACTCCGGCAACGGCGCCCGCTCCGGCAACGCCGCCGGCGCCCTGGTGATCGCCGTCCCCAACCGGGTCGAGATCCCCGACGCCCCCCGCCGGCTGCAGGTCGGCTCTCTCACCGAGCTCGACGCTGCCGCGGTCGGCCGGCTGCTCGAGGACGCCCGTGCCCGGCGCTGAGCCTGGTCGCCGCCGGGTCGCCGCCCTGGCCGGCGCCGTGCTGGTGGTCGGGTCCCTGGTCGCCGGTTGCAGCCTGACCGGCGACTCGCCCGACCCGACGCCCTCCGGGACGGCCACGCCACGGCCCTTCACGGTGATGAGCACCGACCAGGTCCGGGTCACCGACCCGGCAGCGGTCACCGACACCGCCTCCGCGATGCTGACCGTCAATGTCTTCCAGCGGCTGATGTCGGCCGACCCCGGCCAGTCGGCGCTCAAGCCCGACGCCGCCCGGGACTGCGGCTTCATCGAGTCGCCCACCGTCTACACCTGCACGCTGAACGAGGACGAGTTCTTCCACAACGGCCATCCGCTGACCTCCAGCGACGTCGAGTTCAGCATCGAGCGCGCGGCCCGGCTGGACGTGCCGGGTTCCTCGGCCACGCTGCTGTCCTCGCTGCGCAAGATCGAGACCCCGGACCCGCTGACCGTCCGGTTCGTGCTCAGCCGGGTCGACACCCAGTTCGGCTGGGCGCTCGCGTCGCCGGCCGCCTCCCTCGTGGACGAGGAGGTCTACGACGCCGACAAGGTGCAGGCACCGGACAAGCCGATCGTCGGATCGGGACCGTTCTCGGTGACCAGCTACGCCAAGGACGAGATCGCGCTGCAGCGGTACCCCACCTACGTCGGCCGCAACCGCCCCAGCCTGGACGCCGTGGTCTACCGCAGCGTGCCCGACTCCGCGACCATCGAGGACGCGATGAACAAGGGCACCACCGACGTCGTCTGGCGGGGCCTCGACGACGCCGCGGTGACCCGGCTCAGCAGCCAGGCCGCCGCCGACGGCGACGCGAACACCGCCAACGGCTTCCACCAGTCCGTGCTCACCGGCCTCCGGGTGCTGCAGCTGGAGTGGTCACCGACCTCAGCCAGCCGTGCCGACAAGGGTCTCCGGCAGGCCATCGCGCTCGCCCTGCAAGGCGACCGGACCTCCGACTCCGTCGTGCCCGGTGGCGTGCCCGGCCACACGGCCACCTTCGCCCTCGGCGGCAAGACCACCCCCAAGGTCACCTGGAACAAGCGGATCATCCTGACTCTGGGGTATGACTCCACCGAGCCCAACGGCCAGGACATCGCCACCCAGGTCCGGACCCGGCTGGAGAACACCGGCGGCCTCAGCGTGCGGCTGCGACCCGACGAGACCGGTGACCTCACCCTGGTCGACCGCAAGGCGTGGACGGCGACGGCGCTGGCCTGGCTGCAGCCGTACCTCGCCGCCCCGCTGCCCGCCAGCGCCAAGACGGTACAGGCGACGGAGAACGCGTTCCGCCAGGTCCCGCCCACCGACGAGGCCACGGCGAACCGGCTGCTCGCGACGCTGCAGAAGCAGACGGCGACCGACCTGGTGGTGCTGCCGATCAGCCAGTCCGACGAGTACGTCTACGCCCGGATCGGGGTCCGCCTCTCCGCGACGTCGTTCGGGCCAGGCTGGCAGCTCGGGCTGTTCGGGCTCAGCCGTGGCTGAACCCGAGACCGAGCAGGTCGTCGAGGCCGACCAGAGGGCTGTCCTCTCCGGGGTCCGGATCGGCCCGTTCGTGGCGGGTGAGCGGATCACCCTGACCGACGCCAAGAACCGCCGGCACTCGATCATGCTGGCCGACGGCGGAAAGTTCCACACCACCAAGGGCGCGGTTGACCACGACGAGCTGATCGGCCGGCCCGAAGGCGTGGTCGTCGTCTCGGTGGGCGGCACGAGCTACCTGGCGATGCGGCCGCTGCTCAACGAGTACACGGTGACCATGCCGCGGGGCGCGCAGGTGATCTACCCCAAGGACGCCGCCCAGATCGCCATGACCGCCGACATCTTCCCCGGCGCCCGGGTGGTGGAGGCCGGTGCCGGCTCGGGCGCGCTGACCTGCACGCTGCTGCGCGCGGTCGGACCGACCGGACGGGTGACCTCCTACGAGCGGCGCGAGGACTTCGCCCAGCAGGCCCGGCTGAACGTCGAGAAGTTCTTCGGTGCCCCCCACCCGGCCTGGGACCTCCGGGTGGGTGACCTGGTCGAGCAGCTGAGTGATGACCTGATCGACCGGGTGGTGCTCGACATGCTGGCCCCCTGGGAGTGCGTCGAGGCGCTGGCCGCGGTGCTGGTCCCCGGCGGGGTGCTCTGCTGCTACGTCGCCACGACCACCCAGCTGGCTCGGACGGTGGAGACGCTGCGGGTGCACGGTGGCTTCACCGAGCCCGAGGCGGGGGAGACCCTGATCCGGGCCTGGCAGGCCGTTGGACTGGCCGTCCGGCCCCGGCACGACATGGTCGGCCACACCGGCTTCCTGGTCACCGCACGGCGGCTGGCGCCCGGCGTGACCGCCCCGCCGCGCAAACGGCGCCCGGCTCCTGGCGCGTATGGCGAGGATTACACCGGACCTCGTTGAAGGGCGGGTTAGGGTCGTGGCCAGGAGGTGCGACATGTCCGGACCGATCCACGACCGCTCAGCATCTGACGAGCGGGCCGCCCTGGTAGCCCAGATCAACGCGCTCAGTGACGAGCTCGACCGCTTGCGCGAGCGCGTGTCCTCGCACCCGCACGACATCGCCGTGCTGGAACGCCGTCTCGCCGACGCCCGCTCGGACGCGCGGACGACCGCGTCCAACAACGAGCGGCTCGCCAGCACGCTGCGCGAGGCCCGGGACCAGATCGTCTCGCTCAAGACCGAGGTGGACCGGCTCGCCCAGCCACCCGCCAGCTTCGGGGTCTTCCTGGCCGACACCGGTGAGAACACCGCCGACATCTACACCTCCGGCCGCAAGATGCGCGTCAGCGTGAGCCCCGAGGTCGACCTCGAGACTGTCCAGCCCGGCCGCGAGGTGATGATCAACGAGGCGATGAACGTGGTCGCCGCGCTCGAGTTCGACGAGGTCGGCGAGGTCGTGCTGCTCAAGGAGGTCCTCGAGGACGGACAGCGCGCCCTGGTGGTCGGGCACGGGGACGAGGAGAGCGTCGTCCGGCTGGCCTCCCGGCTGTTCGACGGCGACGAGAAGCTCCGGTCCGGGGACTCCCTGCTGATCGACCGGCGGGTGCACTTCGCGTACGAGCGGGTGCCCAAGATGGATGTCGAGGAGCTGGTGCTCGAGGAGGTGCCCGACATCGACTACTCGGTGATCGGCGGGCTCGGCAGCCAGATCGAGGCGATCCGGGACGCGGTCGAGCTGCCGTACCTGCACAAGGACCTGTTCCGTGAGCACGAGCTGAAGGCGCCCAAGGGCATCCTGCTCTACGGGCCGCCTGGCTGCGGCAAGACGCTGATCGCCAAGGCGGTCGCGAACTCCCTGGCCAAGAAGGTCACCGAGCGGACCGGCCAGGAGGGGCGCAGCTTCTTCCTCAACATCAAGGGCCCCGAGCTGCTCAACAAGTACGTCGGCGAGACCGAGCGGCACATCCGGCTGGTCTTCCAGCGGGCCCGGGACAAGGCGTCCGACGGGATGCCGGTGATCGTCTTCTTCGACGAGATGGACTCCCTCTTCCGCACCCGCGGCACCGGCGTCTCCTCCGACGTGGAGAACACGATCGTGCCCCAGCTGCTGAGCGAGATCGACGGAGTCGAGGGCCTGGACAACGTCATCATCATCGGCGCGTCCAACCGCGAGGACATGATCGACCCGGCGATCCTGCGGCCGGGCCGGCTCGACGTCAAGATCAAGATCGAGCGCCCCGACGTCGAGGCCGCCCGGGAGATCTTCAGCAAGTACCTGACGGCGACGCTGCCGCTGCACGCCGAGGACCTGGCCGAGTTCGACGGCGACCGGCTTGCCTGCGTCGCCGGGATGATCGACCGGACCGTTGCCCGGATGTACGAGGAGTCGGAGGAGAACCAGTTCCTTGAGGTCACCTACGCGGGCGGTGACAAGGAGGTCCTGTACTTCAAGGACTTCAACTCGGGCGCGATGATCCAGAACATCGTCGACCGGGCCAAGAAGATGGCGATCAAGGACCTGCTCGACGCCGGCGTCAAGGGCCTGCGGATCGGGCACCTGCTGCAGGCCTGCCTCGACGAGTTCGCCGAGAACGAGGACCTGCCCAACACCACCAACCCCGACGACTGGGCCAAGATCTCGGGCAAGAAGGGCGAGCGGATCGTCTTCATCCGGACGCTCATCTCCTCCAACAAGGGGACCCAGCCCGGCCGGTCGATCGACACGGTCACCAACACGGGCCAGTACCTATAGCCGGGTGATCGAACGGCTCCGGGCCCGCAGCACCAGGGAGACGATGCCGCGCCAGCCGAGCAGCAGCACACCCAGCACGATCGTGGTCACGATCACGAACGACCAGGCCGTACCGGCACCGGTGAGCGCCCGCAGGATCATGCCGCCGGCGACGGTGCCGACCCAGACCGCCGCGCCGGTGGTCCGGGCCAGCGGGGCGCGCCAGCCGCGGGCCAGGACGAGCCCGACGGCGTAACCGGCGAGGAAGGGCCAGGCGGTCTGCAGCACGCCGAGCAGGTCGGCGCTCTCGCCGTGGCTGGAGCGGCCGACGATCGCGAAGACCAGCACGCAGATGACGTCGGCGGCGAGCGCCGGCCAGATCTTCACCTCGGCAGCCTACGCTGGCTCCATGGCTGAGCGGGTTCGTCGCGGGGGGAGCACGTCAGGCGTCGACGCGGCGGCCGAACGTGGGCCCGTACGCCCACACGTCCGGGTGATGGGGGTCGAGACCGAGTACGGGATCAGCGCCCTGCCGCCGCGCACGGCCATGACGCAGGTCGAGGAGGACCTGCACCCGATGCAGCTGTCCAACCACGTCGTCAAGGCCTACGGCAGCGTCGAGGGGTCGGGAGGCACCGGCGGCTGGGACTACGAGACCGAGACCCCGCTGCGCGACATCCGGGGGTACGAGATCGCGCGCGGGAACGCCCATCCCGACCAGCTGACCGACTCCGACCTCGGCATGGCGAACATGATCTTGACCAACGGGGCCCGGCTCTACGTCGACCACGCCCACCCCGAGTACGCCAGCCCGGAGGTGACGAGCGCGCTGGACGTGGTGCGCTTCGACAAGGCCGGCGACACCGTGATGGCGATCGCCGCCCAGCGGGCAAGCCTGTCGCTGGGCCGTTCGGTCCGGCTCTACAAGAACAACACCGACGGCAAGGGCGCCTCGTACGGCACCCACGAGAACTACCTGCTCGACCGCGCCACCCCGTTCGACCGGGTGGTCACCCAGTTCACCGCCTTCCTGGTGTCACGTCAGGTGGTGACCGGGGCCGGTCGGGTCGGGATCGGCCAGAACAGCCAGCAGGTCGGGTTCCAGATCAGCCAGCGGGCCGACTTCTTCGAGGCCGAGGTGGGCCTGGAGACCACGCTGAACCGGCCGATCATCAACACCCGCGACGAGCCGCACGCCGACGCCAGCAAGCACCGCCGGCTGCACGTGATCACCGGCGACGCCAACCTGTCGGAGATCTCCACCTACCTCAAGGTCGGCACCGCCTCGTGGGTGCTGCGGGTGATCGAGGCTGGCGAGCTCGGCGCCGACCTGCGGCTGGACGCGCCGGTGGCGGCGATACGGTCGGTCAGCCACGACGTCGGCTGCTCCGGCCTGCTGACCCTCGCCGACGGGCGGCGGATGACCGCCGTCGACCTGCAGGAGGTCTACCTGGGCGCCTGCCGACGGCACCTGGACCGGATCGGCGGCGAGCTGGACGAGGCGGCCGCGACCGAGGCCAAGGACGTGCTCGGCCGCTGGCAGGACTGCCTGGACGCGCTGCGGACCGACCCGACCACCCTCGCCGACCAGCTGGACTGGGTCGCCAAGCTCAAGCTGATGGAGTCCTACCGCTCTCGCGACGGCCTGGCCTGGGACTCGCCCAAGCTCGCGCTGATCGACCTGCAGTACGCCGACGTGGACCCGCGGCGCAGCCTGTACGGCGCGCTGGTGGCCAAGGGCTTGATGCAGCGGCTGATCAGCGCCGAGGAGGTCGATCGGGCCCGTACCTCGCCGCCCGAGGACACCCGGGCCTACTTCCGGGGCCGGGTGATGGCCAAGTTCGGTGACTCGGTCGTCGCCGCGTCGTGGGACTCGGTGATCTTCGACGTCCCCGACCGGTCCGCGCTGCAACGGATCCCTCTCCTCGACCCGCTTCGCGGCACCCGCGAGCAGGTCGGGCAGATGATCGAGGAGTGCAGCACCGTCACCGAGCTGTTCGCCGCGCTGGGCCGGTAGCGCGAATGCTCGCGAGCGTCGCGCGAGCGAGTAGAAGACAGCATCTGACGGAGCGGACCGGGCGCGAGCGAGACAGAATTGTCGGTGGCACTCGTTAGGGTGGGCATCACTCGATACCTGAGCGGCGTCGAGAGGAGTGAGGAGCACACGATGGCGGAGTCAGAGCAGAGCCAGCGCAAGTCCCGGCGGTCGGAGGAGACCGAGCCGGAAGAGCTCGCGCCGGCCGACACCGCCCACAAGGCGGAGCTGGACTCCGACGTCGACTCCCTGTTGGACGCGATCGACGACGTGCTCGAGGTCAACGCCGAGGAGTTCGTCCGGTCGTTCGTCCAGAAGGGCGGCCAGTGAGGGAGTTCCTGCGGGCCGGCACCTCCTCGTTCTCCGACTTCGCGGGCGAGGTGGCGCCCAACGTGCTGCCGGGCTCCCGCACCATGACCGCCGGTATCGCTGACCTGGCGCCGCACGGCACGACCATTGTCGCGGCGACCTTCCCCGGCGGGGTGATCGTCGCGGGTGACCGCCGCGCCACCATGGGTAACGTCATCGCCCAGCGCGACATCCAGAAGGTGTTCCCGGCCGATGAGTTCTCCGTCATCGGCATCGCCGGGGCCGCCGGCATCGCTGTCGAGCTGGTCGGGCTCTTCCAGGTCGAGCTCGAGCACTACGAGAAGATCGAGGGCGCGCCGCTCTCGCTGGTCGGCAAGGCCAACCGGTTGGCCACGATGATCCGGCAGAACCTCGGGCTCGCCATGCAGGGCCTGGTGGTGGTGCCGCTCTTCGCGGGATGGGACGTCGCGACCGAGCAGGGCCGGATCTTTTCCTACGACGCGACCGGCGGCCGCTACGAGGAGCACGCCTTCTTCTCCGTCGGCTCCGGGTCGGTGTTCGCCCGGGGTGCGCTGAAAAAGCTCTACCGCCCCGACTTCGACGCCCCGTCTGCGACGCTGGCGGTGCTGCAGGCCCTCTACGACGCCGCCGACGACGACTCCGCGACCGGCGGTCCCGACCTGGCCCGGCGCATCTTCCCCGTGGTGCTGGTGGCGACCGCCGACGGTGTCCAGCGGGTCAGCGACGCCCAGATCGAGCAGATGGTGGAGCAGGTGGTCGCCAGTCGGCGGCAGCGTCCCGACGGACCGGGCGCCCCCCTGACATGACCGCCCTGACCACGCTGAACGGAACCCACGCATGAGCACGCCCTTCTACGTCGCCCCCGAGCAGCAGATGAAGGACCGGGCCGACTTCGCCCGGAAGGGGATCAGCCGCGGACGCTCGGTGGTGGTGATGCACTACGCCGACGGCATCTTGTTCCTGGCCGAGAACCGGTCCCAGGCGTTGCACAAGGTCAGCGAGATCTACGACCGGATCGGCTTCGCTGCCGTCGGCCGGTACAACGAGTTCGAGAACCTCCGGACCGCCGGCATCCGGTACGCCGACCTGCGCGGCTACAGCTACGACCGGACTGACGTCACCGGCCGCGGGCTCGCCAACTCCTACGCCCAGCTGCTCGGCACCATCTTCTCCTCCGGCGGGGAAAAGCCGTACGAGGTGGAGATCGTCGTCGCCGAGCTCGGCGTCACGGGCTCCTCCGACCAGATCTACCGGCTGACCTACGACGGCTCGGTCACCGACGAGAACGACTTCGCCGTGATGGGAGGCTCCGCCGAGGTGATCGCGCAGGCGGTCCGCCGCGGCTTCGCCCCCGAGCTCAGCCTGGCCGCGGCGGTCCGGCTGGCCGTCAGCGCACTCGCTGCCGACGGCGGCCCGTCGGCGGCCCCCCGCGAGCTGGGCGTCGAGGCGCTCGAGGTCGCCATCCTCGACCGGAACCGGGCGCTGCCGCGCAAGTTCCGCCGACTGCGACCCGACCGGCTGACCGAGCTGCTGCGCAGCGGGACCGAGCCCGCCGACGCCGGCCACGAACCACCGCCGACCTTGGCGCCGGAGCCGGTGCCCGAGGTCGAGCTGGCGCCCGGCGCCAGCCCCGACCAGCCGACCACGTGAGCGCAGACCGGCGCTGCGCCGTCGTCGTCGGTACCGGCCTGATCGGGGCCTCCATCGGGATGGCCCTGACCGCCGCCGGGTACGAGGTCCACCTGCAGGACCGCACGCTCAGCCATGCCCGGGTGGCGGCCGGTCTCGGCGCGGGCACGCTCGAGGAGCCCGACCCGGCGAGGGTCTCACTGGTCGTCGTCGCCGTGCCCCCGGCCGCGATCGCCCAGGTCGTGGTCGACAACCTCGCCGGCTACCCCCAGGCCACGGTCACCGACGTGGGGTCGGTCAAGGCCGGCGTCCTCGACTCCGTCTGGCGCCGCGGTAACGACCTCGGACGCTACGTCGGCTCGCACCCGATGGCCGGCTCGCAGCACTCCGGTCCGGTGACCGCACACGCGGAGCTGTTCGACGGCCGTACCTGGGTGGTCGCGCCGCACCGCCGTTCGGCCTCGGCGTCGGTGCAGCAGGTGGTCGAGCTGGTGCAGGACTGCCGGGCCCGGCTGGTGCTGATGGACGTGGACGACCACGACGCGGCGGTCGCCCGGGTGTCGCACCTGCCGCACCTGATGTCGGTGCTGATGGCGGGCCACCTCACCACCGTCGGCGCCGACGACCTGCTGCTGGCCGGTCAGGGACTGCGTGACGTCACCCGGATCGCCGGCAGCGACCCGGGTCTGTGGGAGCAGATCCTGGGCGCCAACGCCACCGCCGTCCTCGCCGAGCTGCGGACCGTCTCCGACGAGCTCAGCACGCTGATCAAGGCGGTCGAGGGCGGACCGGACACCGACGAGCTGCGCGAGCAGCTGGTGCGCGGCGTGGAAGGCACCCGCCGGATCCCGGGCAAGCACGGCGCCGCACCGGTCAGCTATGCCCAGGTCGTGGTCGAGATCCCCGACACCCCCGGTGCGCTCGGCCGACTGTTCGCCGACGTCGGCGAGGCCGGTGTGAACGTCGAGGACATCGCCATCGAGCACGACCAGGCGCGCCAGATCGGGTACCTCGCGCTGTCGGTCAGCCCGGCGCTCGCCCCGGCGCTGCGGGCCGCGATGCTGGCCGGCGGCTGGTCGGTCGCGAGCTGACCGGGCCGCGCGTTCAGGGGAGCTCCGCTGAGCTCCCGGTACGCTGACCCATGTGTCTGACGCAACAGGGGTCCCCCGCCCGGTCGAGGAGCGTCTCTTCGACGATCGTCTGGTGGTGGCGATCGACGGCCCCAGTGGCTCCGGAAAGTCCAGCACCGCCCGCGGCGTCGCGACCCGGCTGGGCCTGGCCTTCCTCGACACCGGCGCCATGTACCGGGCCGCGACCTGGCTCGCGGTGCACGAGGGCATCGACCTGGCCGACGCCGACGCGGTCGCCCGACTGGTCACCGACGCCGACTTCGACCTGAGCCTCGACCCGCAGGCGCCGACCGTCACCATCGACGGCCACGACGTCACCGACGAGATCCGGCTGCCGGAGGTGTCGGCCGCGGTCAGCGCGGTCGCGACCAACCTGGGGGTGCGGGCCAACCTGGTCGAGCGCCAGCGCCGGCTGATCGCCGAGACGGCCGCCGGCGTGGTGGCCGAGGGTCGCGACATCACCACCGTCGTCGCGCCGGACGCGGACGTCCGGGTGCTCCTGGTCGCCGATCCCGCCGCCCGGATCGCCCGTCGGCACGCCGAGCTGGGGGAGGAGATCGACGCCGCCGACGTGCACGACCAGGTGATCCGGCGCGACCGCGACGACTCCCACGTCGCCCAGTTCCACTCCGCCGCGCCCGGGGTGGTGGTGGTCGACTCGACCTTCCTCGATCTCAACCAGGTCATCGACGCCATCTGCGCGCTGGCCGCCGCCGAGGTGGGCTCAGCCGCCGGTCCCACGGCCGCCACGTCCTGAGGATCGCCGCGACCGGGCTACCCTTGGCGTCGAACCGCAACAGAGCTGAAGAGAATCATGACTGAGACCGTGGCCGTCGAGGCCGCGCCGATCCTGCCCGTGGTGGCCGTCGTCGGCCGCCCGAACGTCGGCAAGTCCACCCTGGTCAACCGCATCATCGGCCGCCGGGAGGCGGTCGTCCAGGACGTCCCCGGGGTGACCCGGGACCGCGTCTCCTACGACGCCGACTGGAACGGCCGGGCGTTCGTCCTCGTCGACACCGGCGGCTGGGCCCCGGACGCCCAGGGGATGGCCGCCCAGATCGCCGAGCAGGCCGAGCTAGCCATCGCCTCCGCCGACGCCGTCCTCTTCGTGGTCGACGCCACGGTCGGCACCCAGGACGTGGACGAGGCGGTCGTGCAGATCCTGCGCCGCAGCGGCAAGCCTGTGGTGCTGGCGGCCAACAAGGTCGACGACCAGCGCAGTGAGGCTGAGGCGGCGAGCATGTGGAACCTGGGGCTGGGGGAGCCGTACGCGGTGTCGGCGCTGCATGGCCGCGGTAGCGGTGACCTGCTCGACGCCATCCTGGCCGCCATCCCCGACGCCCCCCGCGAGGTCCTCGAGACCGAGCGCGGACCGCGGCGGGTGGCCATCGTCGGCAAGCCGAACGTGGGCAAGTCGAGCCTGCTCAACAAGGTCGCCCGGCAGCAGCGGGTCGTGGTCGACAACGTCGCCGGCACCACGGTCGACCCGGTCGACGAGCTGGTCGAGGTCGACGGCACGGTCTACCGCTTCATCGACACCGCCGGCATCCGGCGCCGGGTCAAAGAGGCGTCCGGGCACGAGTACTACGCCTCGCTGCGGACCCACGGGGCCATCGAGCGGGCCGAGGTGTGCGTGGTCGTGGTGGACGCGAGCGAGCCGGTCACCGAGCAGGACCTGCGCATCCTCACCTCGGTGGAGGAAGCCGGCCGGGCGCTGGTGATCGCGTTCAACAAGTGGGACCTGACCGATGAGGAACGCCGGCGCTACCTCGACCGTGAGATCGAGCGCGACCTGGTCCAGTTCGGCTGGGCGAGCCACATCAACATCTCCGCGCTCTCCGGCCGGCACGTCGACCGGCTCGGCCCGGCGATCGAAGAGGCCATCAACGGCTGGGAGACCCGGGTCTCGACCGGCAAGCTGAACGCGTTCCTCGGCCGGATCGTCGCCGCGCACCCGCACCCGGTCCGCAGCGGCAAGCAGCCGCGGATCCTGTTCGGCACCCAGGCCCAGGCCGGCCCGCCGACCTTCGTGCTGTTCACGTCCGGCCAGATCGACCCCGGCTACGTCCGCTTCGTCGAACGGCGGCTGCGCGAGGAGTTCGGCTTCGTCGGGACACCGGTGCACGTCGAGGTCCGGGCCCGCGAGAAGCGCCGCGACCGCAGCTGAGGCTCGTCCCGCCCGTCCGCCCGGTGGCTGGCCGCGCCGATGCGGCCCCGGGCGGGACGTGCAGTAGAGTCTTCCCTCGTGGTCGTTCGCCTCGGCGGACGGCCGGAGCGGGCTGTGGCGCAGCTTGGTAGCGCACCTGACTGGGGGTCAGGGGGTCGCAGGTTCAAATCCTGTCAGCCCGACTGGTAAATTGCCTAGTGAGAGGCACATTGGGCGGTAGAAGGGCGCGTCTTGCGCAACATACGCGCGACATGAGGCCGCCCGCATCGGCGTACGGGCCAGTAAACGTAACCCAGGCGACACGTTGTCGAGCTAAGCCTTCTTTCTGATCGGCGTGACCGGGGTGGGCAGGACGGGCGTGAAGAGTCCGTCGACCTCGTCCAAGTCAACCCTGATGAGGCGGGCACCATGGCGGTACGTGGTCAGATCGCCGTCGGCGAGCCACTTCCGAACAGTTCGTGGACTGACCTTGACGCGGTCCGCGGCGTCATACACCGTGCCGAGGTTCATGCTTGTGCCCTCTCCGAGACACGTGCCGCGAGTCCAGCCAGACCCGGAGCGCTCGCCTGGGTGTAGTAGATCGCCATCTTCTCGGTCGTGTGTCCGAGGAGATGCATCATTTCGGCCGCGGTGGCGCCGGCGTCGGCGTACATCGTGGCTCCGGTGTGTCGCAGGTGGTGGAAGGTCAGGTCAGGTCGACCGGCGGCGATGCGTGCCCGGTTCCACGTCTTCCAGAAGGTTGTCGAGCGCAGGTGGCCGCCCTCCTGGGCCGGAAACAGCAGACCGTCGCGCCCGAACTCGCAGAGCGGCCCGGCGAGGTGTTCGCGTAGCGCTGGGATGAGGTGCGGAGGGATGGGCAACTCACGCTTGCCGTCCTCAGTCTTCGGATCGCCCACGACCGGCTCGTGGACGCCGGTTTCCTCGTTCTTGACCCAGTAGACGGCGCGTTGGATGCTGACCACGCCTCGCTTCAGGTCGAGGTCACTTCGGCGTAGCTCGTACAGCTCTCCGGTCCGCATCGCGACCCACATCGCCAGCAGGGTCATTAGGCGGTAGCGCTCTGGCAATCGGTCGACGATGATCTTCAGTTCGTCCTGGGTACAGACCTTGACCTTCCGCTTCCGTTTCACGTTTGCAGCTCCGGACTGGCGGCAAGGAGTCTTGACGATCAAGTCTTCCTTGACTGCCGTCGCCAGAATCGCGGCCAGAAGCCCATAGGCCTTTGCCGCCGCGGTCGGCGTGTCCACCGTGGTCTCGTCGCCGTTGGGGAGCGTCACCGTGACGGTTCTTCCGGCGACGTTCCAGCGCTTCACCATTGGCACAGTTATGCCACCGGTCGGGCTGGCAGGGTCGGTCAACGGGACCTCGCCGAACTCGGGCAGGATCCGCGTCCTGAGCAGCTGTTGGTAGTTGGCGATGGTCGAGCGCTCCAGCGGCTCGCCGTTCTTCTTCAATCGCGTCGCAACCCACAACTCCGCGTACGAGCCGAAGGTCTCGGCTGGCTCAGCCCGGCCGCGTCGGCTCGGTGCCGTCCAAGCGCCTGCGGCCACTAGGCGCCGCTCGTCCTCAAGCCAGGACCGAGCGTCGAGCTTGCGACCGAAAGTGCCGAAGGGTGCACGGTGCAGGCCGCCGTCCGGGCCGAGGTACGCGGCTGCCCAGCGCCCGGACCGCTCCTGTTTCAACCGGCCCCAGCTCTCGCGGCGCTGCTTGCGGACGGGTTGAGTAGTTGTCAAGGCAGACTCCAAGGCTTCGGCGCGCAACATACGCGCAACTCGAAAGTACCTTCGATGCAACCCGGTGTCGAACGCTGCATGGTTGTTCCCGCTAGTCAGAGCACCTTTGCGCCGCCCAGCGTCTTCCTGCAACTCGCTGCGACAGCCCTCGGATCAGGTTCAAATCCTGTCAGCCCGACCAGTGGTGGTCGATATCCGAGAGCAGCGTAGGACTCGACTGTCTCGACCCATGCGCCCCTTGTCTCCTTGTGCGCCCGGTTCGCGGGGCGCATGGGTGCTCAAAGGGCGCATGACCAGTCACCGGCCCAGGGCACGCCGACGAACGTGCAGCAGAGAAGGCTCAGGCGTTCAGCCGACGGCTGATGGTGACGGCCCGGGAGACCAGGTGGTCGAGCGCGGTGTTCGCGACCTCGTCGACGGGAGCGTCGTTGGCCGGGCCGGTGACGTGGCCGACGCCGTAGGGATTGCCGTCGACGAACTTCGAGCCGTCGGTGTAGCCGGGGGAGACGATGATGCCGCCGAAGTGGTGGATCGTCGTGTACAGGTTGAGCAGCGTCGACTCCTGGCCGCCGTGCACGGTCTGGGTCGAGGTGAACCCGGCGTAGACCTTGTCGGCGAGCTGGCCCTGTGCCCACTGGGCACCGAGGGAGTCGATGAAGACCTTCAGCCGGCCGGCGACGTTGCCGAAGCGGGTCGGAGTACCGAAGAGGACGACGTCGGCCCAGACCACGTCGTCCGCGGTCGGCGGGGCGGGGTGCTCGCCAGTGGCGCTGGCGTCCTCGCCGTCGCGACCAACGGCCCGCAGGCGGACCTCGGCGCCGAGGGACTCGGCGGTGGCGGCAAGACGGCGAGCCATCGTCTCCACCGTGCCGGTCTGGGAGTAGTAGATGATGCTGAGCTTGGTGCTGGGCATGATGACCTTTCGTTTAGTTGACGGCTCAACTGTAGCCCGGCGTGTAAAGCCCGAACGCCACGGTCCGCCAGCGGCCCGGCGCTCGGACCGTTGGTCCTGGCGCGCGACCTCGTCTCCACGCAGGATGCCGCCATGCGGCAGGTGGAGGCGCTCGGCTCCTGACGCCACCGCGGGCAGGTGCTTGCCAGGCCGCACCGAGCCAGCCATGCTCAGCCCATGGCGAAGAAGCGGAGCAAGCAGCAGACGAAAATCGGCGACTCGGGAACGCGGACCCGGGACACTCCGATCGGCGACTACGGCTTCCTCAGCGACGGTGAGGTGTCGGCCCTGGTGGGGCCCAGCGGCGCGGTCGAGTGGATGTGCATCCCCCGCTTCGACTCCCCGAGCACCTTCGGCAGCATGCTGGGCAAGCTGGCCGGCTCGTTCCGGCTGGCGCCTGATGACGTGACGGTGCCTGGCGACCGGCGCTACCTGCCCGGGACGATGATCCTGGAGACCAGCTGGGGTACCCCGACGGGCTGGATCATCGTCCGCGACGCGCTGCTGATCGGGCCGTGGCGGCACGAGGACGACCGCTCGCACACCCATGAGCGCACACCGAACGACTACGAGGCTGAGCACACGCTGCTGCGGACGATCCGCTGCGTCTCCGGTGAGGTGCAGACGGTGATGGACTGCGAACCCGTCCTCGACTACGGCCGCTCCCACGTCAGCTGGGACTACACCGAGCACGGTTACCACCAGGGGGTCGCCACCGCGCCGGGTTCCGACGTGAAACTGACTCTGACCTCGGACCTGCGGATCGGCTTCGAGGGCGGTCGGGCGGCGGCCCGGACGCTGCTCAAGGAAGGCGACACCCGCTATGTCGCGCTCAGCTGGGGCGGCACGCCGCCGCCGATGACCTACGACGAGGCGTACAAGCGGCAGGTCTGGACCGCCCACCACTGGCAGCACTGGCTCGCTCGCGGTGAGTTCCCCGACCACCCGTGGCGCAGCTACCTGCAGCGCAGCGCGCTGACCCTGAAGGGCCTGACCTACGCCCCGACCGGTGCGATCGCGGCCGCCGGCACCACCTCGCTGCCGGAGACCCCAGGCGGCAGCCGCAACTACGACTACCGCTTCACCTGGATCCGGGACGCCACCTTCGCCCTGTGGGGCATGTACTCCCTCGGCTACGACTGGGAGGCGGTCGACTTCTTCTCCTTCATCGCCGACATCGCCACCCGTGACGACGAGCTGCAGATCATGTACGGGATCGGCGGCGAGCGCGACCTCGCCGAGTCCGAGCTCGACCACCTGCCCGGCTACGCCGAGTCGCGTCCGGTCCGGATCGGCAACGCCGCGTACGCCCAGCAGCAGCACGACGTCTGGGGCGCGCTGCTGGACTCGGTCTATCTGCACTCCAAGGCCGCCGACCACCTGGACGGCCGGATCTGGCCGATCCTCGACAAGCAGGTGACCCAGGCGCTCAAGCACTGGCGCGAGCCTGACGCCGGCATCTGGGAGGTCCGCGGCGAGCTGCAGCACTTCACCTCGTCCAAGATCATGTGCTGGGTCGCGGTGGACCGCGGCGCCAAGCTGGCGCTGGCGACGGGGGAGAAGGGCAAGGCGGCCGAGTGGGAGCTCGCCGCCCAGGAGATCAAGGACGACATCCTCGCCAACGGGGTGGACGAGCGCGGCGTCCTGACCCAGCACTACGGCACGAAGGCGCTCGACGCGTCGCTGCTGCTGGCTCCGCTGCTGCGTTTCCTGCCGCCGGACGACCCGCGGATCCGGGCCACCGTGCTGGCGATCGCGAACGAGCTCACCGTGCACGGGCTCGTGCTGCGCTACAAGGTCGAGGACACCGACGACGGCTTCACCGGGGAGGAGGGCAGCTTCACCATCTGCTCGTTCTGGCTGGTGTCGGCTCTGTGTGAGATCGGGGAGTACCAGCGGGCGCGCAAGCTCTGCGCCAAGCTGCTGTCGTTCGCCGGCCCGCTCGAGCTGTACGGCGAGGAGATCGACCCGCACACGGGCCAGCACCTCGGCAACTTTCCGCAGGCGTTCACCCACCTCGCGCTGATCAACGCGGTGATGCACGTGATCCGCCTCGAGGACGCCCAGCACGGTCCCAGCTCCACCAGCTGGGCCGGCTCCACCGGGCAGCCGGAGTAGCGCTTCGGTGCTCTCAGAGTATTTTGTCGCCCCTAAGCCTTGCCGCCAAGCCCAAGAATCAGGGGCGACCCTCCTAGGGTGGGCGGCATGAGCGCGGCGGAATGGGTGCCCGAAGGTGGCAATGTCGACACGCTGCGGCGGGCGGCCACGGAATGTCGGGGCTGCGAGCTGTGGGAGCCGGCCACCCAGGTGGTCTTCTCGGCCGGCAACCCGGCGGCGCCGATCATGCTGGTCGGCGAGCAGCCGGGGGACTCCGAGGACCGGCGCGGGCTGCCGTTCGTCGGACCGGCGGGCCAGCTCCTGCAGCGGGCCCTCGCCGAGGCCGGGATCGGCGTGGCCGACGTCTACGTCACGAACGCCGTCAAGCACTTCCGCTTCACCCCCCAGGGCTCCCGGCGGATCCACGCCACGCCCCAGACCACTCACCTGTTGGCCTGCCGGCCCTGGCTGGAGGCCGAGCTACGCGTCGTCGACCCGCAGCTGGTCGTCTGCCTCGGCGCCTCGGCGGCGAAGTCGCTGCTCGGCCCGACGTTCCGGCTCACCGCCGAGCGGGGTGAGGTGCGCGAACGGGACACCCCCGTCGGGGTACGCCGCGTCCTCGCCACCCTGCACCCCTCAGCCGTGCTGCGCACCCAGGGACCGGAGCGCGACGAGGCCTTCGCCGGTCTGGTGACCGACCTGCGCACAGCAGCCGCAGCCGTCGAAAAAACTTGACGCGTCAAGCGAACCTCAGGGCCACCCGCGTCGTTCTCCTCAGGGAAGAGCTCTAGTCCCCGACACCCCAGGAGAGCCCCGTGTTCGAATCGGTCGGCAACCTGCCCCTGCACCCGCTGGTCCTGCACGCGGTCGTGATCGGCATCCCGCTCGCGCTGCTCGCCTCGCTGTTCTTCGCCCTGCCGCGGACCCGGTCCTGGGCCCGGCTTGCCCTGCCGGTCGTCGCGGTCGGCGCCCTGGTCGCAACCTTCGTGGCCAAGGAGAGCGGCGAGGCTCTGCAGCGGACGCTGGCCGCCTCGCAGCAGCTGGAGCCCGGCACCCCCACGGCCGTGCTGATCCAGGCGCACGCGCACCTCGCCGGCCAGCTGATGCTGATCATGGTCGGGGTGGCGGTGCTGGCCTTGGTCAACGCCGTGGTCGTGGGCCGCGTGGGCGGCACGCCCGAGCGCCGGGGGAGCCGAGGGCGGGACGTCGTCCTGGTCGCCCTGCTCGTGGCGTCGGCGTTTGTCGCGTCGTTCTGGGTGTACCGGGTCGGTGACGTCGGGGCCCGCGCGGTGTGGAATCCTACCGGCGACGCGAACTACTCCTCCAGCACCCGCTGAGCCGACAACCACCTCTGCCGTCAATATCGTCGCGGAATTAAGCCATCATTCAAGGTGCCGATCTAAATCCGCGCTATCGATGCTGACGCGCTCGGCAGAGTACCGACCACGACCCAGAAATAGCTCGCTGACCCGGGTGTGAGGGGCCGTACTGCGACCGCGCCGGCCGGAACTGCGGCCGGCTCGATCGTCACGGGCAGGTCACGACACGCCGTCGTAACGCGCTCGCGGGCGGTCCAGGCCCAAGAACGGAGGTAGCGACGTGTGACCTCGGTCACATTTGAGCGCTCGATGGTCACGGTTGGATCACATCGTTCACGCCTGGAACGGGACCTTGGTCCTGGCCGCGAACGCCGAAGGTCCTTGACCGAGGGGTCGAAGGGCATTTGTGGGGGACCGGTGCGTTCTCTAGTGTTCGTGTCAACCCAGTCCCCAACCGGGGATCGTGAGGGTGGGTCAACCAATTCACGACTTTGGTGAATCGGTCGCACATCGTATCCATCATCAAGGAGATATCGTGTTCGCGAAAATCTCGGTCGCCCTCTGCTCCTTGGCCATGATCGTCGGCATGTCCGCCGTCAGCGCACCGGCCGACGCAGCGGCACGGCCGTCCAAGATCACCCTGGTGAAAGCCGTCGCCGGCCCGCACGCGGGTCAGGTGACCATCGCCTGGAAAACCGACGGCAAGCACACCTCCGCCTTCAAGATCGAGACGGGTCTCAACTCCTTCAGCAAGATCAGCAAGAGCATGCCGCGGGTCGGCCGGAGCGCGAAGATCTTCACCGTCGCCGGCACCCGCCGCTCGGTCACCCTCTCAGCGGCCCAGGTCCGCGCGGCCGGCGCCGGTCTGGGCACCGGCAACCACCTCTACTTCCGGATCTACGCCGTCAACGGCAGCACCACCCGCGCCTACCCGTACCTGAAGGCCGTGATGCCCAAGGCGGCGGCCACCACGGCCAGCGGGACGAGCGTCCGGCTCGCCAGCTTCAACGTGCGGACGGCCCGCGCCACCTCCGACAAGCGCAACTGGCTGAAGCGGGCGCCCGACGTGGCCAGGCAGATCCGGGACAAGAACCCGGGCGTCGTCGCCCTGCAGGAGCTCGGGCCGGGTCGGGCCGACGGTAAGAAGGGCAAGACGAACGGCCACACCCGCCAGACCGTCAGCCTGCTGAACAACCTCAAGAAGGTCGGCGCCGGCAAGTACCGTCTGGTCCGGACCACGCCGTACGTGAAGCCCGGTACCACCCACAACACCCAGGGCGCCCGGATCCTCTACGACAGCACCCGCTACCGGCTCGCCTGGGCCTGCCCGGAGAAGACTGGGAAGAAGAACTACAGCACCAGCTGCAGCCTGAACCTCCCGCTGCTGTCGAGCGACGGGGAGAGCAAGCGTCGCAGTGCCGCCTACGCGCTGCTGGAGAACAAGCGCACCGGCAAGCGCTTCTGGTTCGCCTCGGTCCACCTCGACGACCGGCACAGCAAGAGCAAGGCCAAGGAGAAGCAGTACAACGCGCTCCGCGGCCGTCAGATGAAGGCCGTCTACACCCGGCTCGCCCAGGTCAACACCAAGAAGCGTCAGGTCGTCGTGGCCGGGGACGTCAACTCCTGGCAGAACAACCGGGTCGGCAACGCCCCGCACGACTACCTGGTCGGTCAGGGCTTCTACGACACCGCCGCGGCCCGGACCCGGGTCAGGACCCAGTACACGACCATCAACCACTTCGACCGGGTTCTCCACCCGGCCTCGCAGGGCTACGGCGTCCGGATCGACGTCATCATGGTCCGCGGCCTCAAGAGCGCGCAGCGGTTCGAGAACGTGATGAAGGTCGTCGACGCCAAGCGCCCGTCGGACCACAACATGATCATCAGCGACGTCGTGCTCTAGGCCCGACACAACGAGCCACTCTGCCCTCCCGCCCGCGCCGGTCGGCAGAGGGTCGGCCCGGTCCACCAGCGACCGGCCCGACCACCCCGGAGCGGGGTGCACCTCACCGGTGCGCCCCGTTCTGCTTCACCTCAGCCGTTGGCCAGGGCGGCCGGGCCGTCCTCGCGACGGATGTCGATCACGTGCCCGGTCTGACCCGAGAGCAGCACGTCCAGGGACTTGCGGGCCACCTCCTCCGAGCTGAGCAGCGTGCCGGCCGGCTCCTCGCCGAACGCCTTGGTCCGCATCGGCGTCCCGGTGCGCTCGGGGTTGACGCAGTTCACCCGCACCCCGCTGCCGGCCCACTCATCGGCCAGCGCCTGGGTGAGGTTGACCACCGCGGCCTTGGCCGAGGAGTAGAGGGAGTACCCCGAACGGCCGCGGGTGTAGGAGGAGGAGGTGAACATCAGTAGCGACCCGCGGGACTGGGCCAGGCCCGCGTAGAACTCCTGGGCGATGAAGATCGGCGCCAGGTAGTTGATGTCGGTGGAGGAGTAGACGGTCTCCTCACTGGTCGCGGCCAGCTCACCCCGGGGCAGCACGCCGGCGGTGTTGACCACGTAGTCGATCTGCCCGGTCTCGGCCAGCAGCCGGGAGGCGACGCCGGCGATCTCGGCCCGGTTCTCCACGTGGGTGCCGGTGCTCGAACGGGAGTAGGTCCGGACGTCGGCCCCGTAGGAGGCGGCGAGGCTGGCGATGTCGCCACCGATCCCGTAGGAGCCGCCGAACACCACCAGGGTCTTGCCGGCCAGCCGCGCCCGGTACTCCTCCTCCGACAGAGCAGCCGGGGTGTCGGCCGAGGTGAGCTGGAAGAGCTTGTCGGCGATGTAGACGTCGATCGGCTCGGTCACCTTCATGTTGCGCTCGTGGCCCGGGACGACCGCGATCGCGACCTCGGGCAGGTAGCGCAGCACGACGGTGCAGTCGTCGGTCGCGGTGAAGTTCGGGTCGAGGGCGGCGTTCGCGTACGCCGCCCGGATGGTCGAGAGCCGGAACGACTGCGGCGTCTGACCGCGGCGCAGCAGGTGCCGCGGCAGCACGTCCGCGATCTGGTCGTACTCACCCGAACCCAGAGAGCGCTCGCCGGCGACCTGGATCACCGTGTCCGCTGACGGGATGGCGGTGTCGACGGCCAGGTGGGTCTTCAGAGCCGCCACGTTCGCCGCGATGATCGTCTGCGACACCAGCGGCCGGACGGCGTCGTGCAGCAGCACGTTGCACTCGTCCGCACCCAGCGCGGCGAGCGCGGTCGCCGTGGTGTCGTTGCGCGTACCGGCACCCTCCAGGATCTGGCTCACCTTGTCGTAGCCGCCACTGCGGACGATCGCCCGGACGTCGTCGAGGTAGCCCGGGGTCATCAGGACCAGGATCTCGTCGATCAGTGGGGACTGCTGCATCGCGGCGATGGTGTGCTCGATGATCGGCTTGCCGGCGATCTTGATCAGCTGCTTGGGGATGCTCAGCCCCACCCGGGTGCCGGTACCGCCCGCCAGGACGACGGCGACGTTGCGCAACGAGTTCACCACGGAACCGTAACGGTCAAAGCAACCTAGGAGTTTGTCGCCCCTAAGCCTGGTGGTTTGGCGGCGTCCAGCTGCATGCATCGCAAGGCCGACGAGGAAGGCTACCGGGTAGTAGCACGACGAGGAGAACGCCGCGAGGTGGCTGCCTGGGCAACGCAAGCCCAAGAATGAGGGGTAGTTCAATCGGACGTGTCGCCGCGGCGAAAGACCCTCTGGTCAGGTCCGCTGTCGTCGGCTCAACGTGAGCTCCCCGTCCGGGCCAAAAACACCCTCGAAGCGCGGAACCGCCGGTCGCCCGAGGAAGGTTTCCCAGCAACTGTTGCGCCAGTCAACCCGCAGCCGTAGGTGAACGTCCTCAGCGGTACCCCGGCTCCCCAGCGAGTCGAAGACCTGGTTGAGCCCGAATCGCGCCGCAACCTTGAACGTCGTTCCCGACCTCACCACCGACATCGGCACGTCGGCCAGCGAGCCGTCGGCTTCGCAGATGGCCGTCAAGGTCACGACCGCCTCGTCGATGCGTTTGCGGTTGCGGCCGACTTCGAGGTGAAGGGTGGCGGCGAAATCAACTTCGAGGTCGTCGGGGCCACCCAGGGGAGCAAACGTGACCGCTGGTTGGATCAGCAGGTCGGAGGCCTGGCTCGAGCCAACCAGCCGCTTCAGTCTTGTCGACTGTCGAACCCGGTTGAGGAGGGTCGGGGAGACCGGTCGGGACAGAGCAAGGCGACGTACGTCCAGCGAGCCCGACAGGATCTGAGTGCGTCCGGACTTGAGGGCGATCGCACCCTCGAGCACGGTCTTCCAGTCGCGGAGGAAGCGCTCGTGCCCGTGCAGGTCGGCCTTGGCGAAGGCGGCCTCGCTCATCCGCCGGGCCAGGACGGGGTCGCAGAGCAGCCGCACCGCCCGTTCCGCCATCGCGGCGACGTCACCCTTGGCTACGAGGTAGCCGTCGACCCCGTCATCGATCTGCTCGCGCGGACCATACTTGATGTCATAGGCGACCACGGGGCAGCCGTGCGCCAGACTCTCCAGCGAGGCAAGCGGGTAGCCCTCGAAGACGCTCGACATCAAGAATCCGGTCGCGGTCCACAGCGTCTCCTGGGCCAGGGTGTCGTGTCCATGCATCGTCACCGCGTCGACCAGGCCGAGCTCGCGAATCAGTCCTTCGATCAGCTTGCGCTGGGTGCCTTCACCGTAGAGGTCGAGGCAGGCGTCGGGCACCTGCTCGCGGACGAGGGCAAAAGCCTTGATGGCATCGGCCAGGCCCTTCTGCGGTTCCAATCGGGAGACGATTGCCAGCCGATGTGGATCGCGGGGCGGCAGCGGGTCAGGGCGAACGGGCGGTCGGATCGGGTTGGGCACCACGAAGCGGTGGTTGGTACGCCCCCACTTCTTGGCGATGTCCTCGCTCTGCCGTGACGTGAGGTTCACCATCGCATCGAGGTTCGGGATCTGTCGCAGGACGGCCTTGTAGTTCTCGAAGGACGGAGAGTTCCAGCGTCGTTCCTTGAAGGTGTGCTGGTTGTGCATCAGGTAGATGAGGTGGAATCGCTTGTTCTTCAGCGGCGTGATGATCGGTACCAGGAAGCGGCTGTCCATGAAGACAAAGACCCGGTCCTCGCCGGGGCAGAGCCGCACCATCCAGTTTCGGTACCAGGCACCCCTGCTGGTGAAGGAGCGGACGACCTGGCCGTCCTGGTCGACCAGCTTGACGTGGGCACCACCGTCGACAGGCGCCCTCCCAAGCTGCTCGGCGACCCGGGCGAACACGGACTCGTCCGGACGCTGATAGTCGTACGCCAGCGGTTGCCCGGTCAGGGGATCCGAGTAGACCGTGCGGTACGGCTCGCCGTTGGTGCGGAGCTCGCGCACGGACTCGGCGGTGATCGGCTTCAGCTCCTGACCATTCGCTTGGGGATCGCGGAGGTCCTCGTCGCGCACCGTGTCGTAGAGGTTGAGCACCGGCATCGACTCGGTGATCACGTTGTCCGCGACGAGCTGGGCGATGCGGTCGGGATTGTCGGGGACCGGTTGGAACGTCAGCGTTCGCGGAGTCACTCCGGCTTGTTCGTGCATGATCCGGCTGCGGGTCAGGAGCGCTCGCGTCTGACCTCCCGACCCCGGCTGGATCGTCAGGTTGCACGACAGGTACTGGCCTGTTGGCAGGTCGGCGTCGAACACGCCGCTACCCTAACCGCGTTCGACCGACGCCGGATATGGCGCCGCGCACGCACGACGAAGGAGTTCTGGATGACACCCCTGGCCCGGCGGCTGGCCCGACGCTACCTGCCACACCGCGTCCGCGCTGCTGCGCTGACCCTGGCCGGTCGCCCCGTCGGGCCGGCCACCCGAGCCAGCACGAAGGCGGCGACCGGGGCGGCGAAGCGCCCGGCCGCACAGAAGGCCGCCCGCAAGCCCGGCCCGAAGCCGGGCGCGAACCGCCCGGCGCCGGCGCCGGTGCGCCAACCGTTGGTCGAGGCGCTGTCGCGGGGCGAGGGCCTCACCCCGGGCATGGTCGCTCAGGTGCGCGCGATGGTCTCGGCGGACGAGGTCGACCGCGCCCGCGCCCTCGGCCTGGCCTTGCAGGCCGACGCGGGCACGGCCGAGCTCGGTCGGCTCGTCGTCGGGCTGGTCGCCGGTCTTCGCGGATACCACGCGCTCGCCTGGACCACCTTGTCGGGGCTGCCGGACGTCCTGGCGCTGCGGTGGGCCCCTGAGGAGTTCGTCCGCGCAGGCCTCTCGGAGGACCCGGCGGCGGTCCTGGCCCGGCTCGACGCTGTCGCCGCCGCGAACACGGCGGACCTGCCTGCGAAGAGCTGGCTGCAGATGGTCGGGCCTGTCTACGGATTCGGCGCGCTCAGCACCGCTCGGGACCTGTTCGCCCGGTTCGACGAGCGGGTCGGGGACGGCGCAGGGGTCCCCGCGGCCCTGGTCGTGCAGCGCGACTGGTGGCTGAGCTGGATCACCCGGTCCCCGGAGGGCCGGTCGGCACCACCGGTTCCCGCAGGCCGCAGGTCGTTCGCGATCATGGACTACGGCCACCCCAGCCGGACCAAGGCCTCGAACAACATCGGCGACCACATCCAGAGCCTGGCGTCGCTGGGACACCTGGTTCGGCACCAGGGCCTGACCTATCACGGCCCGTCCGACCTCACCGGTCTGGTTGGCCAGCTCCGCGGTCGGGTCCGTCCGGAGCTGGCGCTCGACGACGTCCAGGCCGAGGTCGAGCTGATCCAGATCGACCGCGACGCCTCGGCGTACTCCGACATCCCACCGGACACGTGGACCCTCGCCTTCGGCTGGTACATGCACGGGATCTTCGACATGGCCTACGGTTTCCCGTTTCACCCGAACCTGTCGCCGGTCTTCGTCTCGTTCCACTGCAGCAAGCGCGCCATGCTCACCGACGAGGCGGTCGACTACCTGCGGCGGTACGCCCCGATCGGCTGCCGGGACTGGACGACGGTCGACATCCTGCTCTCGCTGGACGTGCCGGCCTTCTTCTCGGGCTGCCTGACCACCACGGTCAACACGGTCTTCCCCGACGGTGAGCGCGCCGCCGCCGACGCCCCCGCCGGCTACGTGGATGTACCGTCCGCCGGCGTGCCGGCGGGCGGGAAGACCTACGCCCACCAGTACGACTCCGTCCGGTTCACCAGCTTCGTAGGCAACGTCTACGACGGGATCGAGCTGCTGCAGACCTACCGCCGGACCCACCGGGAGCTGGTCACCAGCCGACTGCACTGCTATCTGCCGTCCCGCTCGATCGGTGTCCCGGTCGACTTCCAGCCCAAGAACCGCTCCGACCCGAGGTTCGCAGGACTGATCGACATCACCGACGCCGAGTTCGACCGGATGCGCTCCACCATCAACGCGAAGCTGGCAGAGGTGATGAGGCTGATCCTGTCCGGCGCCGAGACACGAGCGGTGTACGCCCGGTGGCGAGAGCTGAACGCCGACGACGTCGCCGTCGCGCAGGCGCGCCGGGCAGAGGTGCACCCGCCGCGGGAGGCGCGGAGCAACCTGGTGGCCGACGTCGAACGGGTCCGCGGTCTGGTCGCGTCGGCGGCGGTGACCGATCGCGCCGAGGCGAGTCCCGAGGAGGCCGATCCAGTGCACGTCGCCGTGTTCGCCGGGCGCGCCGACCACCAGCCGCTGGCCCGGCTGCTCCGCTCCCTGGCGGCGCACGCCTCGCGCCCGGTGGACGTGGTGGTGGTGTCCCGCGACCTCGACACGCTGGGGGACCTGGCCGAGCCGGGAGGCCCGGTGTCGGTCCGCCTGGTTCGCACCGACGGCCTCGGAAACGACCTTCGCCGAGGGGACGGACGGCCGGCGACCGACCGCGACGTCGACCTGCTGGCCCTGCCTGAGGTCCTCGCCACCCTCGACCGGCTTCTCGTCCTGCCCGTCGACTCGCTCGTCCTGGGCGACGTCACGGAGATGGCCGACCTCGATCTCGGCGGTCAACTGCTGGCCGCGCCTACGGTGGTGGGCGAGCGCGCCTCGAGCGGGTTCGTCCTGATCCACACCGCCAGCAGCCGGCTCAAAGCCAAGACTCAGTCGTCGGCGGAGCTGCGCCGACGGGCCTACGCCCGGCACCGGTTCGACTTCGACGCCTACGATGTCGACGTGCTCGTGCTCGACGCGGCCGAGTTCCGTCGCCGCGGCGTGCTGGCGTCGGGGGTGCCCCTGATCGAGGAGTTCGGGCTCACCGCGCGCGAGCTGCTGCACCTGGAGACCGGGCCCCACCGGGCGACCGTGCCCCCGGCCTGGCACGTCGTGCCGTCCCGCAGCGAGGTCGAGGGCGCCTGCCTGGTCCACTGGGCGGACCGAGCCAAGCCCTGGTCGGAGATCCTCGCCCCCGCCGAGCAGCTGTGGTTCGACCCGTTGACGTGAGCGCTTCCGCAGTGTGCGGCGCCGCGCCGGTATTCTTTGCGCGGTTCGCCTCCGTCGAGGAGTTCCATGCCGAAGGCCGCCCATCGTCTCGCCCGTCCCCTGCCCGAACCGCCGCACCGCGGAACGGTCGCGGCCGGGGCGGTCGGGCGGCGCAGGTCGTCCTCGCTGACCCCGAGCGGGATCTTCCGGGCGACGGTCACGCCCGCAGTGTGGCGTGGTCGACGTCGGCGGCGGGGATGCCGTACTTGGCCTGCGGCCACGCGTTGTCGACCACCTCGTGCTTGCCCACGCCGCCGACGGCTGAGCTGCCGCTGCACCGTGGGGCCGCGACCTCGAGCTGAGGAGGGCCCAGGAGAGCGCGAGGGGACACGTCGTGGCCCGCGTGGCGAGGATGGTCGGGCAGCAATCGGCAACGGCTAAGGTCACAGTTCACCATTTGACTGATGAGGAGTGGTTCATGAGGCGCGCTTTGATACTTCTGGCTGCAGTGGCTGGCGTCGCTGCTGCCGGCCTGGCGCTCTTCTTCTCGATCGAGGCGGCGGCGGCCGCGTTCGCCGTGTCCTGGCTCTGCGGTCTTGGCTGGATGGTCCTCAGGTCTCGAGCGGAGTCGGTCAAGCTCAACCAGCTGCTGAAGCAGCAGCGAGCGAGCCGCCGCACGCTGGGGGAGCTGCAGACCACGTCCAAGGAGCTCAAGGCCACGTCCAAAGAGCTGCTGGCCCGTCGCGCGCCCGTCGATGGCCGGTCGAAGCAGCAGACCGCGCAGCAGCTGAAGCTCATCCGCAAGGAGCTCTACCAGGTGCTCGTCTGGGTCCAGCGAACGCCGAGCGTCACCCAGGAGCTGCGCCGGGCGTACGACCGGTTGGTCGACCACAACCGTCCGATGCCCGAGCTCGGCGACTGGGCGATGTCAGCGTCGACCTTGATCTGGATGCTCGACCGCCTGGAGAACCCGTCGGTGCGGACCATCGTGGAGTGCGGCTCGGGCAGCTCGACGGTCTGGTTCGCCACGGCGTTGGCCACCCGAGGTGGCGAGGGCAGGGTCATCGCCATGGAGACCAGCGCCGCCTACGCCGAGAGCACGCGGGCCGAGCTCGCCAAGCTGGGGCTCGAGGATCGGGCCGTGGTGCTGCACGCACCGCTGGTCGACACGGCCGTCCCCGGTCGGGACAACCAGCCCTGGTTCGACGTCTCGGTGCTCCCCGACCTGCCGCCGGTCGACCTGTTGTTCGTCGACGGACCAGTGGGCGGAGTCGCTCACCAGGTTCGGTACCCGGCCTTTCCTCTGCTGGCCGACCGTCTCGCGCCGGGTGCGACGGTCGTGCTCGACGACACGGGGCGGCCCGCCGAGGCCGCCATCGTCCAGGCCTGGAAAGAGGAGGTCCACTCCGGCCGTCGGCTCCGGCAGGTGCGCCGCCTCGACCGCGCGACCGCGTTCGTCAGTGAAGAGGCGCCGGACCAGGCTCGGGCCTAGGAGGGTGGTGCCGCGCAGGAGGTCGGCGTTCGACACCACCCTCCTAGTCGGAGCGCTGGTCCGACCGACCAGCGATGCCTCGTGGCTGGCACAGGAAGAACGTCCGGGTGGGCAGGTAGTACGGCGTGAGGGTGTAGACATCCCACCCGCGCTCCTCCAGCATCTGACGGAGGGAGTCCGGCGTTGCCCAGAACGAGCTGCTGTTGCCCCAGGCCGACCTTCGTGCCCCGGCGGAGTTCACCGTGTCCGGTTCCGCGTAGAGCTGGCCGTCGTAGCCGCGCTGTCGCACCACCTCAGACAGGACGAACGAGCTCGGCTCACCGGTGGCCACGTGGGTGTCCAGGATCATCGGCGTACCGGCGGCCCGGTCCAGCAGGTTGAGCTGGTCGTCCAAGGTCAGGTGGTAGAAGAGTCCGAGGTTGACGATGAGGTCATAGGCCTCGAACGACACCTCGCGGACGTCTTGATGGACCCAGGTGACGCGGGCGTCTGTGGGGAACCGGGTGGTACGGGCGTCGACGGCGGTGACGTCCCAGCCGGCCTCGGCCGCGCGGATGGAGAACGCGCCGTGGCCGGCGCCGAGGTCAACCAGTCGGCCGGGCGCGAACCACGCCAGCATGGTGTCGAAGACGCGCAGCCGAGTCTGGTTGACGCTGCCCCGCAACACCTTCGCGATGACGGCGCTTCCCTCCTGGGGCGCGGAGGTCGTCCGCCCCGGCTCCTCCGTCCTCGGCGGCGCCGGCAGCGCAGGGGTCGTCGGTTCGGACAGGGCACGGACGGCATACGGTTGCCCCTCGATCTCCAGCCAGGCGTTGGGCACCGCAACGCCAAAGCGGCTCCAGAGCTCGGTCGGGGTGGACGGCAGGGACGCGTGCCGTTCCGTGAAGGTCCGGCGGCTCGCTGGAGACCGCTTGCCGTTCCAGGTGTGCACCAGTCGCTGAACGAGCGCCGCGGGCAACAGGTCCAGTGGTGCGCCAGGCTCGAGCGCTCGGAGCCGAAGTCCGAGGTCCGTCAGCTCGAGCTCGTTGTCGAGGAACACGTCGAGGCCGCGTAGTCGGGCGAAGGTCTCGCTCCCGATGACGAAGGTCCGGCCGTCGGGGGCGCTCAGGCCAGCGGGCGCCTCGTCGCGGTCCTCCAGACGGTGACCGGTGAGGAGCGCTCCGGGCAGCCGCTGCCCTGGCCCGATCGCCGCACCGGCCGTGACCACCGCGCCCGACCCGTCCAGCGTGATCGGCTGGGCGAGGTAAGCCGTGTCCCGCCGCTCCTCGGCGTAGGCCACCAGCTGTCGGACGGCATCGGCCTGCGGCACCTCCGCGTTGCCCAGCACCAGCAGCGTCGCGCCTCGGGCGCGCCGGAATCCGACGTCGACGGCGAACGCGAACGCGACCCGCATCGGGATCCGCTCGTAGCGCACGGGCGCCGTCGTGACGACCCCGGCGAGCAGAGCGGCGAGCCGGCGGTCGGACATCTGGTCGACGACGACCGCCTCCCAGGGCCGGTCGCCCAAGGCATCGGCCACGGCTCGCAGCTGGTCGAGCACCAGCTCCGGTCGCTCGCTGCACGGCACGACCACGCTGACCAGGTCCTCGTCCCGCGGCAGCCGCTCGAGCTGCTCCCAGTCCACCCAGTAGCGCAGCTTGACGTGGTCGTACCAGGCCCACGGCTCGCGGGCACTGATGCGGTCCGCACCACTGCTGTCGTACGACGCCCCGAGCACCGGCACGTGGACCAGGTCGACGTGGTCGGCGAGGCGCACCACGAGGTCGTAGTCGACCATCCTGCGCAACGTGACGTCGAAGCCACCGACCTCCTGCAGCACCGTCGAGCGCACGACCAGAACGTTCACGTCGACGTGGTTGGCCACCCGGAGAAGGGCCGGGGTCACCTGGTTGGCGCGGTAGCGAGGGCCAGACGCGGTCCTCACCATCAACGTCGCGTACGCCGCGTCCAGGCCGCGCGTGGTCATGGCGCTGACCATCGTCTCGAGGTATCCGGGCATCCACTCGTTGTCAGAGTCGAGGAAGGCGATGAAGCCACCCCGGGCCCTCGCGATCCCCTCGTTGCGGGCCGCGCAGACACCGACGTGTTCGCGGACGACCAGCCGGATCCGCGGGTCCTCCTTGGCCAGCTCGGTGACCACCGCACGGGTGTCGTCCTCGGAGCCGTCGTCGACGACCAGCGCCTCCCAGTGTTCCCACCGCTGGGCACGCAACGACGCCAGCGCCCGTTGGAGCTTGACGGACCGGTTCCAGGTGGGGATGACGACCGAGACGAGCGTCTCCGGTGTCTGGGCGACGGGGTCGACCACCGACGGCTCGGGGTCGTGCGGGAGCTCGGTGAAGTACCGCTCCACCCGGAGCCGCTGCTGTGCCGACCAGGTCAGGGCCACATCGCGCCAGCTCTGGGCGTCGTCCCAGCGCACGGGTACCGAACCGCCCAGCCCGCGGACGTCCAGCTCCGTCGTGCTGGTGAGCCGCTCGGCCAGGTGCCCGAGAGGACCGTGGGGGTGCTCGGCGGCAGCCGGTTCGCGGCGAAGATACGCGTCCAGGTCCCACCCCGGGTGCGGGGACCGTCGCGCAGGGCCCGGCTGTGCCAGGTAGGCGCTGAGGGGGGTCTTCCCCTCGGCCGGCTTCGCGATCGTCGTCGGGTCGAACAGGGGGTGCGGCGACAGCTGCAGGGCCGCACCCTCGGTGCAGTAGTGAGCCACCGCCTCTTCGCGGTTGGAGAACGAACGACCCGACTCCCGCTCGTACCAAGCCTGGTCGAAGGCGGCAGCGCCCTCCAGCCGCTCACGCTCTTCGACGTCGGGCGCTGGTGGGGCAGGCTGCGACGGCGACGCCATCACGCCGGGGTCGGGCTCCTGGCGTTCCGGCTTGGTCGATCGCTGGGCTGGCCGCGCGATCAGGCGTCTGACCCGGCGGGCCAACGCCGTGGTCACCCGCACGTCGGGGCGCTGGCGCAGTCGGCGCTCGCGGTTGACCGCCTCGTCGCGCGCCTTCTCGGCCTTGCGGACCCGTCTGCGCAGCTGCTTGACCTGCTCGCTGAGCTTCGCCACCTTCTGGTCCTGTTTCGCGGCGGCAGCGGCCGCAGCGGCGGGTCGAGCCAGGCTCCGCTCGGTCACCAGACGGCCGAGGGCCAGCCCGACTGCAGCCCTGGCCGAGGCGGCCGAGCGTTGAGCCAGCTGCTCGACGTCCACGGCGGAGTCGGACGTGCAGAGCCAGAGCGGCTCGTCAGGCTCGATCCCGAGCAGGTCGGTCTCGATCGGACCGAAGAGGTCCTTCATCCTCACCTCGCTGACGCTGAGCCCCGCGGTGCGGAGCCGGTCCTCGAAGTCGTCGCCGTAGTAGCGCACGTGGTCACGCTGGCCGAAGCGCCTCAGCCGCTCGGCTGTCGAGGCCTCGGGGTCCTCCTCGGTCGGGATGCCCAGGCGACGTGGCACCTGCACCACCGCCACCCCGCCCGGTGCGAGCACGCGCGCCATCTCCGACATGGCCGCAGCGTCGTCAGGGATGTGCTCGAGCACGTGGAAGCAGACCATCAGGCCGACGCTCGCGTCGGGAAGTGGCAGGCTCGTCATGCTGGCCTGCACGTCGACCGCGCGCTTGTCCGCGCCCGGATCGAAATCGATGCCGACGTAGGCCATCCCGACCTCCGAGGCCAGCCCCCGGAGACGATCGGTCACCTGCCGCGACGGGGCCACGTCCACGAGAACACCCTTGGCGGCGTGGTCGCGCAGACCAGGCAGCAGAGCGATGAGTGCGCGGTGACGTTCCAGGCTGCCGCAGCGCCGGCACCGTGCGTGCGGCCGGCGGCCGCCGGGGCCGGGGACCAGGACGCTCAGGCGCCCACACGCCCCGCAGAGGACAGCAGATGCCTGCGTCACGATCTCACTCCCCCTCGCCGATGGATGGGCTGACCCTACCGGCCGGACTGACGGCACAAGCTCGGCACACGAAGGCGAGAGGCAGGGATCACCCGACGTCGACCGGGAAACCGACGGCTGGGCTCACCGGCTGGCTGTGCCGCTCTCGTGGTGATGGTCGGGATCGGTAGGGGAGGGTCGACGGCGGACGACGTGGCGCGCCCAGCGCGCTGCGCTCCGGGCCGAACGGGTGATGTCGGACCGGAGCCAGCGGCGGCGACGTACAGCGTCGAGCACGAACGGCTCCTTCAGCTCGACCTGTCCGGACCAGCCGGGCAGCTCCAACCGGGCCCGGTAGCGGCCGGTGGGCAGCAGCAGCCGGCCTGGTCCGGCTGCCACCACCCAGACGGTCTGCCGACGACCGGGCGGCCCCAGCGGCCAGGTCAGGACGCGGCCGGCCTCCGAGGTCAGCACCACGGACAGTCCGGTCGGCTGCGATGTCCACACCACGCCCAGGTCGACGCCCAGCCGGCCCTCGGCGAGGTCGATGAACCGCGCCGCGGCCAGGTTGTTCAGCACCCGGCGCGGCGGCGCGGCGACCTCCGCGCTCAGCTGCCCGCGAGCGTTCTGGTAGAGCCGGTGAACCCGCCGCTTGCGGTCGACCACCATCGGCAGCCGCAGGGCGGGGTCGGCAGGCAGTCGTCCGTTGCGGGTCAGGCCGAGCGCGTGCACCCGGACGACCAGGTCGTGGACCCCCCGACGCAGCGGCCGGCCGCCGGCAGCGCTGGCCAGGTCCAGGGTGACGACCCCGGAGACGACCACCTCGGCGTGGTCGCCCTCGACCTCCAACCGGACCTGGAGCGGGCTGGGCACGAACCACTCGTCGCGGTCGCTGCGGTGGATGACGACGAGATCGCCGCGCATCTCCTCAACCGGTTCGACCGCGCGCTCATCGTCGGTCGCGGCAGCGCCGGCGAGCTCGCGCGGCAGCAGCCAGCCGGAGGGGGCGCGCTCGAGCAGCAGCGGCCGACCCTCGACGACCAGCCTGCCCTCCACCGTGAGCGAGAACTGGTGGCCACGGCGGTACCGGACCTTCGTCAGCCGGGCCACCCCGCGGATCCGGGCAACCGCGGCTGCTTGGTCAGCGATCTCGGCGATGGTGCCCCGGCGGACCAGCGAGGCTCGCGGCCGGAGCACGGCGCCAAGGCCGTCGTCCACGCTGGAGGGAAAACGCTCCTCCATCAGCCGGCGCACCTCGTGGTGCAGGTCGCTCAGGTAGTCCTCGGGTGCGCTGGCCAGGTCGGCGCCGGAGAGCCGGCCGAGCATCTCGGTCCGGAGGAACCGTAGGTAGAAGTGGTCGCGCTGCGGGCCGGGCTCGGTGTAGGCGTCCACGACGTCGAGGACCTCACGAAGGTTGCCGTAGTAGCCGGCCGGGTCGATCTGTCGGGAGCCCGCGTTGCCACCGTCGGCGCGGCGCTGGTACCGGTAGCAGACGTAGTCCGACACGATCGTCGCCGCCCGGGCGGCGAAGTAGATCTTCGCCATGAACAGCTGGTCCTCGAGCCGTCGCCGGCCTTCGGGATAGCGGATGTCATGCTCACGGAGAAAGGCGACGCGCAGCATCTTGTGCGGCGTCAGGCTGTTCATCAGCTCCGCGGAGAAGACGTCGCAGCGCGGCCGCTGCCGCCGGTACAGCTCGTGGTGCACGCCGCGGAAGTCGCTGATCACCTTGCCGAGGACCACGTCGGCCTCGTTCGCCGCGCCCAGCCCATACATCCGGGCCAGCGAATCCGGCTGCAGCGCGTCGTCCTGGTCGACGTACATCACGTACTCGCCGGCGGCGAGGTCGGTGCCGACGTTCCGCGGTTTTCCGGGCCAGCCGGAGTTCGGGATGGTGACCACCCGGACGTGGTCGTGCCGCTCGGCGAGCTCGGCGAGCCGGGCGGGCGTCTCATCGGTCGAGCCGTCGTCGACGAAGATCAGCTCGAGCTCCTCAGGCAGCATGGACTGACCCAGCAGCGACTCGATGCAGGGGTCGAGAAAGGAGCCTGGGTTCCAGACGGGGACGACCACGCTCACCTTGGGACCCACGAACCGCTCCTCTCACCGACACTCTGTCCCGGCAGGCTAACGGGTCTGACGGGCCCCGCCGGATATAGTCGCCGTCACCGCACTGAAGGCGTCGTCAGGCGGTGGACAGCGAGAGGAACGGGCAGGTTAGCGATGACGCGCGATGACATCGGGCGCCTCGAGCGGGCCGCCCGAAACCTGGCCGGCCCCCTCGTCGCCGCAGCTCGACGGCGGCGGCGCGTTGCTGATCAGGCGAAGGCCTCTGCCCAGCCGCGCCCCCCGGTAGCCACAGCAAAGACCCCGGCCCGGACCAAGCCGCCGCTGCTCAGCGTGGTCGTGGCCGCCGAGGACGACGACCACCTCGAGGAGTGCCTGGCCAGCCTGGCGGCGCAGACCCTGTCCTCGTTCGAGGTGGTGGTAGTCGGTGCTCAGGCCGCGCTGGCGCCCTGGGTCGCGGAGCGGCCTGGAGTGCGACTGGTCGACCGGCCCGCGAGCGGCGGGCTGCCCGGGGCCCGGAACCGGGGCGTAGCGGCGGCACACGGGACCTACCTCGCCTTCCTCGACGGCGGAGACACCGTCCCCAAGGACGGTTTCGCTGCTCTGGTCCGTGTGCTGCGGCGGAGCGGCTCGGACTTCGCCGTGGGCGACAGCCGGCTGGTGCATCGCGGCCGGAGCCGTCGGACGGACCTGCCGCCCGTCGTCCACGAGCTCGACCGCATCGGGGTGACGGTCGACGCCTTCCCCATGGCCATGCGAGACGTTGCGTTGGGAAACCGCGTATTCCGGCGCTCCTTCTGGGACGACCACATCGGCGGCTTCGACGAGACCACCGGCCTCAGCGACCTCGAGGCCACCGTCACCGGCTACCTCCGGGCGCGCTCTTTCGACCTGGTCAAGAAGGTCACACACCACAGGCAGCTGCGTCGCGACACCTCGTCGCTGCTGAAGAAGACCGACAGCGCCGTCCAGCTGGCGGACCGGGTCAACGCCCTCGAGCGGCTCTGGAAGCTGGTCGCCGCCGAGGCATCGCCGGCCGTGGCCGGATCTTGGCTGGGCAGCCTGATGGAGACCGACCTCGCTCGCTGGGCGGCCCACGCGGCCACCGCGGACGAGGACTACCGACGTGAGCTGCAGCGTGCCTGCCACGACTTCTTCGACGCCGGGACCCCCGAGACCTGGCCGCACGTGCAGGTCAGCAGCCGGCTGCGGATCGGGCTGGCGAAGGAGGGACGGTGGGATGCGCTGGAGCTGCTGGTGGACCATCTCCAGGTCGCCGGCGCGACCCCGCCGACTCGGCTGGTGGACGGTCGGGTGCTCGTCGACCTGTCCTCGGCTCCCGACCTTGGCCCGGGGATCCCCGACCTCTGCTTCGAGCTCGCGGAGAGCCAGACCGGAATGGCCGCATGCGTCCGCAGTGCGTGGTTCGCCGCCGACGGCACGCTGGTCGTGGACGGCTGGGCGTTCGTACGGGCGGTCGACCTGACCGACGGACCGCCGGAGCAGCGCGCCGTCCTCGTCGACACCGAGACCGGGGACGAGGTGCCGGTGCCGCTCGAGAGCCGCCCCGACCCGCTGGCGAACCGGTGGGCGCAGGCGATCCACCACGACGTCGCGAACGGCGGTTTCCGGCTGCGGATCGACCCCGACGCGCTGCCCGCCCCTGATCCCGCAACCGGCCGCCGGTACTGGCAGCTCCGGATGGAGGTTGCCGTCGGACGGCTGGTCCGCAGCGGCGTCGTCTCCTCGGCGGTCCGCACCGGCAGTGGCCAGCGGATGCGGGCCCGGGCGCTCCGCGACCCGCTGGAGCCTGTTCGCCTGATGCCCGTCCTCGACCCGGTGCTGGGCTTCGCGCTGCAGGCCCGGGTCGACCATGTGCGGGCCCTTGAGCTCGTCGCCGATCAGGGCGGCGTGGTGCGCGGGCGGCTGCGGGTGCTCGAGAACGACGCGCCCCGGCTGGTTCGGCTGCACGCGACGGCCGGCTCGACGGTGGTCACCGCCGAGCTCGAGGACGGCCCTGGGCCGGAGCAGGTGTTCACGCTCCGGCTGCCGGACGGACCCGCCGGTGAACGGTGGACCGTGCAGGTCGTCGATGAGGCCGGCCAGCGGCACCGGGTCTCCTGGCCCGCCGAGAGCGAGGCCGGAGCCCAGGTCGCCGCCGCCGACGCGTCCGTGGTCTGGCTGCGCTCGCCCCGCGGGCTGGCGGGCCTGGAGAGCGCGCCGAGCCGGCTGGTCGCCGAGGCCGTTGACGTCGGCGCAACCACGGTGGCAGTCCGCGGCTGGGCCTTCGGGCTGGACCGACAGGCGTTGGCGGCCGCGCGGCTGACGAGCCACCGGATGAGCGTCGGGGTAGAGAACCTTGAGCTCGGCGAGGACGGCGCCGTCCGGCTGGTCTTCCCCCTGCAGGGTTCGCTGTGGGGAGGACCGACGATGCCCCTGCCGGCGGGCTCCTACACCGTTCAGCTCGACCCCATTCACGTCGACCCCATTCACGTCGACCCCGGCCAGCTCGACCCCGGCCAGCTCCCAGGGGGGCAGCCTGACCCCCAGCGCGCGCAGGTCACCGTCACCGACGCCCTGCTCGAGCGTTGCCCGGACGAGGGCGGGAGTGCCGCGCACCGCTACACCATCGGCCGGGCGGTCGGCACCGACCAGCTCGAGGTGACGCTGCGCGCGCCGCTCCTGCCCGACGAACGCGGCCGGCACTCCACCCGCCGGCTGGCCGACTGGTACGCCACGGCCGATGTCGCGCCCGTAGAGGCCGTCCTGATGTCGTGCTACCGCGGCGAGTTCGCCACCGACAGCCAGCTCGCCCTGCACCAGGAGCTGTGGCGGCGGGGGACCGGGCTGCGGTTGCTGTGGGGGGTCAGCGACTACTCGGTCGTGCTACCCGAGGGTGCCGAGCCGCTGCTGATCGGCAGCCGGGCGTGGTTCACCGCCCTGGCCAGCAGCCGCTACCTCTGCCACAACATCGACATGGAGCGCTGGTTCCGCAAGCGTCCGTACCAGCGGTATCTGCAGACCTTCCACGGCTACCCGTTCAAGTCCATGGGAGCGTCGCTGTGGCGGGCCCAGGGCAAGGGCGAGCGGCTGATCCAGCAGGAAAGCCGACGCCGGTCGGAGGCCTGGGACGCGATCGTGGTACCCGAGGACTTCTGCGTCGAGCTGTACCGACGCGAGTACGGCTTCACGGGCGAGGCGCTGGTCACCGGCTATCCGCGCAACGACGCCCTCGTCCGGGACGCCTCTGCGGCCACCCGGTCGCAGGTGTTGGCCCGGCTCGGGGTGCCGGTCGACACGACCGTGGTCCTGTACGCCCCGACCTGGCGCGACACCGCCAGCATCAGCGCCTACCGCGCAGACCTCTTCGACGGCCTGGACCTCGACGGTCTCGTCGCTCAGCTCGGGCCTGGCTACACCGTCTTGATCCGCGGCCACAACTACAACCTGCGCGGTGGCAGCCGCGCCGCCTCCAGCGCCGTCCTCGACGTGTCGGGCTACCCCGAGGTGAACGACCTGATCCTGGCCGCCGACGTCGCCGTCCTGGACTACTCCTCGCTTCGGTTCGACTGGCTGATCACCGGCAAGCCTGTCGCCTTCTACGTCCCTGATCTGGACGACTACGTCTCGTCGCGGCGGGTGCTCTTCGACTACGCCGCGACAGCGCCGGGACCCCTGGTCCGGACTCTGCCGGACCTGGTGGCCGTCCTCCAAGACCTCGACGGGCTGACCCGTGGGTACGCCGAGGAGCGGGCCGCGGCCAACCTCCGGTTCAACCGCCTGCACGACGGCCACGCGAGCGAACGGCTGGTCGATGCCTTCTTCTCCTGAGACCACCAGTACTGCCCAACGGGTGGTCGAGACCGCCGTCGACACCGTCGTCGCCATCTTGGCTCTGACTGGCACCTGGCTCGTGCTGACGGGGCGCGGCAGCGGTCTCGCACTGCTGGCCGCTGCCGCCGCCGGGGTGGCGCTCCACCTGCGGGAGCGGCGTCCCACCGCCTCCCGGTGGCAGCCCCTGGGCGTTGCGCCGGTGCTCCGGGGGCTGACCATCGCCGGCGCCGCCGTCGCTCTGGTCGTCCGGCAGGACTCCGCCGGCAGCGGCGGCATCGTGGTGGGCATCCTGGCGGCGGCCATCGTGGGTGGCAGTCTGGTCGCCGAGGAGTACATCGGCCGGTCCGCGCGGTTCAGGGTGCCGGTGGTGTCCGGCCTCCCGGGCACTGAGTCGCCACCGCCGCCGAACCGCGACCTTGGTCCACTTGCCGTGCTCGCCAGCGTCGCTGCCACCCTCGCCGGGGTGGCCCTGGCGTGGGCTCGGGCCTCGCCCTGGTGGTGGGTCGCGCTCGCGGTCGTCGCGGTGCTGCCCATCGTGGCGATGGGCTGGAACGGTCGGGCCAAGATCGTGTACGCCCGCCGGCTGCGGCGCGACCTGCCGCAGGCTGTCGCCGCGTACGCGCCGGAGATCGTCCTCTACACCTCCCGCCCCGACGACGCGTCCTACCAGGTGCGGATGTGGCTGCCCTACTTGGAGCGCAGCGGTCTGCGCATCCTGATCGTGGCTCGCAACCAGGTGCCCGCAGCCGCGCTCGCCGAGGTCACCGATCTGCCCGTGGTTGAGGCCCGACGGATGAGCGACCTGGAGAGCCTGGTGGTGCCGTCGTTGCGAGCAGCGTTCTACGTCAACGCGTCCTCGGGCAACGGCGCGTTCGTCCGGTTCCAGCACCTGACCCACGTCTACCTGGGTCATGGTGACTCTGACAAACCGCCGTCCTACAACCCGACCCACGCGATGTACGACCAGGTCTTCGCGGCCGGGCCGGCGGCGATCCGCCGCTACGCCGCCCACGGCGTCACCATCCCGCTCGACAAGTTCCGCATCGTCGGCCGGCCGCAGGTCGAGGGGGTGCGTCCGGCGCAGCGGGCGGTCGCCGACGTCACCGACCCGGTCGTGCTGTACGCACCCACCTGGCGCGGACACGTCGAGGAGACGATGTTCTACTCACTGCCGCGGGGGGAGCAGATCGTCGCGGGGCTGTTGGAGCGTGGAGCGACGGTGATGTTCCGGCCGCACCCGTTCAACTACGACTTCGCCGACGACACCGCTGTCATCCGCCGCATCCAGGGCCTGCTCGAGGCCGACGCGCGCCGAAGCGGCCGCGCCCACGTCTGGGGGCCGGCCGCCGAGACCGAGCGCGACGTCTTCGACTGCGTCAACGACTCAGACGCGATGGTCTCCGACGTCTCCGCCGTGGTCTCGGACTACCTCTTCTCGGGCAAGCCTTTCGCCATGGTCGCTGTGCCGGCCGAGCCGGTAGCCTTCACCGCCGAGTTCCCGATCGCCGCGGCGTCCTACGTGGTGCGGGGCGACCTGTCCAACCTCGGCGAGCAGCTGACCCAGATGCTGGGCGCCGACCCGAGGGCCGCCGAGCGGTTGGCTCTGCGCAGTGACTATCTGGGCGACTTCCCCGCGGACGCTTACGCCGACGGCTTCGTGGACGCGGTCCGCCGCGTCGCCCGCCAGGACCGCTCGGATCTGACCGGCGAAGAACAAGCCGAAGCTGAGGAGCCGGTCCCGCCCGGCCAGGACCACGAGAGCGGCGTGGGCCCGGAGACCGACGGTGGCGGGGAGGTAGCAGGCCGGACCCGGCCGGGGCTCGGGCGGTACTGGTCGGTGGTCCGCAGGATCGGGCTGCACCTGGCCGGGACGGCGATCGCGTTCGTGACCCTGGCTGCCGCGCTGCTGCCTGCACCGGTCTGGCTGGCCGCGCTCTTGGGCCTGCTCGCGATCGCCTCCGCACTGACCTCGGCCGGACCCTCCCTCCGACGGGCGAGTCGGCGCAGCCGGCTGCTGGCCGAGGGCGATGGGACCCGGGCGGTGCTGTTGGTGGCGCTCACTGTGCTGCTGGTCCGTACGGGTGCCGAGTCGCAGCGGGCGCTGCTGGCCGTGCTCGGAGTCGGGGTGGCGCTGGCTGCCGAACGCCGCGTCCGGAGCGCTTGGGGAAGCTTCGGTCTGATCGCGGTGAACCTGCCGAGTGCCGTCCGGTCGGTGCGGCAGCCATTCAGCCGAGGCTGGCTGACCCTGGCGAGCTTCCTGGTCCTGGCGTTCGCCCTCGTGGCCGTCTGGGTCGGGGCCACGGGCGGCTGGCGGCCGGCCGCCATCGCGACCGCTTTTTCCGCGGTCGCTGCCGTCTTGGTCGTCCTCTTCCTCGAAGTGCTCGAGCGCTCGCTACGCCGGGCGGCCCGGGCGACGACGGGTGAGCAGCGGCTGCCCGTAGCCCTGCACGAGCACGCACCGGAGTTCGCCGTCTACTTCGCCTCCACCGTCGGCGCCGGCTACCAGATCGGGATGTGGCTGCCCTACTTCGTCCGGATCGGTCGGCCGTTCGTGATCATCACCCGCACGGTGCCGATGCTGCGCCAGATCGCCCGCTTGTGCGAGGAGCAGGGCGTGGTGGTCCCGATCGTGTACCGGCCGACGCTCCGCAGCCTCGAGCAGGTCATCGTGCCGTCGATGACGACGGCGTTCTACGTCAACAACGCCGTCCGCAACACCCACTTCATCGAACGCCGCGAGCTGACGCACGTCTGGCTCAACCACGGCGACTCCGAGAAGCCGGCCTGCTACAACCCGGTGCACGCGATCTATGACCTGATCTTCGCCGCCGGCCAGGCCGGGATCGACCGCTACGCCCGGCACGGCGTCGACATCCCGAGGCCGAAGTTCCGGGTCGTGGGCCGGCCGCAGGTGGAGCAGATCGAGCCCGCCCGCGGTCCCGTCGCCGAGCAGCAGCCGCCGACCGTGCTCTACGCGCCGACCTGGCAGGGCCCCTACGCCGACACCCGGGTCTACTCGCTGCCGCTCGGACAGCAGATCGTCCAGGCGCTGCTGGACCGGGGCGTCCGGGTGGTGTTCCGCGCCCACCCCTTCAACTACCGCTACCCCGATTCTCGGGAGCTGATCGCGCGCATCGGGGCCATGTTGGACGGCGACCGGTGGCGTACCGGCCGCGAGCACCTGTGGGGCGACGCGGCCGAGCGCGAGCTGACGGTCGAGGACTGCTTCAACCTCTCCGACGCGATGGTCTCCGACGTGTCGGCGGTGGTCTCGGACTACCTGCACTCCGGCAAGCCGTTCGCCATGGTGTCGGTCGGCCGGACCAGGGAGGAGCTGGTCGTGCAGGCGCCGGCCGCGCGCGCCGCGTACGTGCTGGACGAGGACCTGTCCAACCTGTCGGAGGTCCTCGACGACCTGCTGGTCACCGACCCGCTCGTCGCGACCCGGGACGCCACCCGCGTCTACTACCTGGGCGAGTTCGACCACGACCGCTACGCCGAGGGCTTTCTCGACGAGGCCCGCCGGGTGATCGGCTCCCCGCCCCAGCAACTCCTGCCCGACTTGTCAGCGTCGGTGGCGGCTGGGGCGACCACTGACGCTGACAACTCGCACTCAGGAGAGCGTTAAGGCTCGGAGGGCGAGCGGGTAGCCGTTCACACCGAGACCGACGATCACCCCGGCGGCGACGGCAGACAGGTAGGAGTGCTGCCGGAACTCCTCGCGGGCGTGCACGTTCGAGATGTGCAGCTCGATCACGCGGACCCCCGCGCCCACGACCGCGTCGCGGAGCGCGATGGAGGTGTGGGTGTACGCACCGGCGTTCAGCACCACCCCGAGCAGCTCACCTGCGGCCTGGCGAGCGCCGGCCTCCTGCAGCCAGCCGACCAGCTCGCCCTCGAGGTTGGACTGGCGGCACTCCACGTCGATGCCGAGCTCGGCGCCGGTCGTCACGCACAGCCGCTCCACGTCGGCGAGCGTGGCGGCGCCGTAGACGCCCGGCTCCCGGCTGCCGAGCAGGTTGAGGTTCGGTCCGTTCAGGACCAGGGCCGCCGTCATGGGCAGCATCGTGCCACGGTTCTCCGATCACCTGCCGGTGGTGCCTCGTCAGTCAGACTGCGGGCTGATGCACCGAGCCAGGAATTCCACCAGGGTGGGTGTTGGCGACCAGCACCTTCCAGCACCTTCCAGCACCAGGAGACACGGTGACACCAGACGAGGCTCTCGCGGTCATAGCTGACGAGGTCGTGCGTTCAGCGTTGGAGGAGGTCATGGACAACGGGCTGTGGGACTCCTATCTAGACGCAGAACTGGCAGAGCGATCCAGCAACGCAATTCGAGCCCGCCTGCTGGAACGAGTGGCATCGAGACCAGACCCAGCTCGGCTGTCCGATGCGCTGCGGGCACACGTCCGGATCGGCCGCGAGTGAAGGTTCTCCGGGCCAAAGCGCTGACCAATGCTCCGCAGTCGAGCGCCAAGGCCAGGTAGCGGCCTGACTGACGCATCTGCGGAGCATCGGTCAGCGGCTTGGCCCGGTGCTCACCCCCGGGCGAGCGCGGCGATGACCCGGGTGGCGCTGCTGCTGAGGCCGAGCTCGTCGGTCAGGGCAGCGAAGCGGTCCGGGTCGGCCGGAGCGGTGGCCAGCAGCAGGTCGTCCTCGGACACCCCCAGCTGCGGGCGATGTCGAGCACCCGGACCTCACGGGCATCGTCGCCATGATCGAGTGCTGAAGCCGGGCGGGGTGATCCTGTGCTAATGCCCGCTCTTCTTCCCCGACCACCAGCTACCTGCAACCGCTGCTGTCGGTCACCCGGCTGCTGAGTGTCCGCTCACGGCGGCGTTCACGCGCGCTGACGTCCGCTGGCGCTACACCGCGCACGGGATGCCGAAGAACCACGTGGTGCTGGCGGTCAAACCGCTGAAGCAGCTCGGGTGCTCAGAGCCGGACGACGTGCAGCTTGGCGCGCTGCTCGAGCCGGAACTCGGGACGGTCGGCGAAGTACTCGTCCACCGCGGTCTTGCAGCCCGACCAGGCGTAGTAGTCGTCCAGCACGATCCGGCCGCCGGGGATGATCAGCGGCGCGATCCGCTGCAGGCACGTCATCGTCGACTCGTACCAGTCGCCGTCCAGGTGCGCCAGGCCGACCGGCTCGTCGAGGTCGATGGTGTCGGAGAACAGGCCCCGGACGAGCTCGACCGAGTGGGCGCCAACCTCGACGCCGCAGCGAGCGAACGACTCGGTCACCTCGCCGTAGAGGTCGTCGCGGTAGCCGTAGTAGGTGTCCCCGCCCACGCCGGCGGACCCGCCGCTGCGGATCAGCTCATAGCGCCGGTGCACGTCGTCGCCGTCCTTGTCGGTCGGCGGCGGGATCATCCCGAACACGTCGTAGACCTTCATCGGCCGCTCGGGCGACTTGGCCGCCGCCATCACGATCGCCGAGCCGCCGCGGGCCGTCCCCGCCTCGATCACCAGTCCGGGCCGGCCGCTCTGCTCCAGCTGCACCACGAGCCGGGCGAGCATCTCCAGGTCGGCGGCCTTCAGATAGCTGAGCCGCTGCTCGCGCACCCGTTCCACGGTGGCCGACACCTCGGCCGGCAGCGCGATGGTCGGGTCAGGGTCGCGGACCGAGTGCCGGGTGGCGGACAGCTCGTGCCGGACCGCGTTCAGCTCCTCGGTCAGCCGCTCAACCTGGGCTCTGGCCGTCCGGAGCCGCTTGCGGACCCGTTTCAGCTCGGCCACCTGCTGCGGGTCGGGAGTGGCTGGGACCGCTGGACTCAGCCGGCGGCGGACGCCCCGGCTGAGGCGACGGACGACGCGGGCGCCGCGCTGGACGACGTCGGACGTAGGCATCGAGGCCGCTCCTGGTGGTCTCCGTCGAGCAGGACGACGGCGATGCTAGTGCAGCCGGAGGCGCCGACCCGGGACCGCCGCGCGCTGACGGGAACGACGGTGACCGGCCGACATAGTCGCTGCGCAGAGTCGAGCTCGGTGGCCGGGCCCCCCGCTCCGTCGTAGCAGTTCCTTCGTAGCCGCTCCGTCGGTGGCGGAGCACCCCCGAGAGGACAGCAGCTGGTCAGGCGGACTGGCGCCAACCGTTCCCCCGTGGCGCGTCGGCTGGTCGACATCATCATCGACACAGTCTTCGCCAGCCTGGCTCTGGTCGGCGCCTGGCTGTCGCTGAGAGGTGCCGCGGCGGGACCGGTGCTGCTGGCGGCGGCGAGCCTGGTGGTCCCCTCGCTCCGGGCCGCCTCCTACGTCGACGCCTCCTCCGGCAACGGCGCCCTTCCCCGGTTCCAGCACCTGACCCACGTCTACCTGCGTCATGGTGACTCCGACATCCGCCGTCGTACAACCCGACGCACGCGATGTACGACGAGGTGTTCGCCGCAGGACCGTCCGCTATCCGTCGCTACGCCACCCACGGCGTCCAGATCCCGGTGGAGAAGTTCCGGATCGTCGGCCGGCCGGCGGCCGCGAGTGAAGGTTCTCCGGGCCAGAGCGCTGACCAATGCTCCGCAGTCGAGCGGTGAGGCCACGTAGCGGCCCGACGGACGCATCTGCGGAGCATGGGTCAGCGGCTTGGCCCGATGCTCACGCCCGGGCGAGCGCCGCCAGGACCCGGGTGGCGCTGCCGCTCAGCCCGAGCTCGTCGGTCAGGGCGGCGAAGCGGTCCGGGTCGGCCGGAGCGGTGGGCAGCAGCAGGTCGTCCTCGGACACGCCCAGCTGCAGGTCCCGGGCCACCCGGACGACGGTCGGCGCGACAGCGAGGTAGTCGATCGCCGCGCCCAGCTTGGACCGGACGCTGCCCGAGACCGGGCTGTCGGCCCGGCTGGCTGCGGTCAGGATGCCGTCCAGGTCGCCGTAGGAGGTGAGCAGCGAGGCCGCCGTCTTCTCCCCGATGCCAGACACGCCCGGCAGCCCGTCGGAGGCGTCGCCGCGCAGCGTGGCGTAGTCGACGTACGCGGCGGCGGGGATGCCGTACCTGGCCCGCATCCACGCGTCGTCGACCACCTCGTGCTTGCCCACCCCGCGGGCGATGTAGAGCACCCGGACCTCACGGGCGTCGTCGACGAGCTGGAACAGGTCCCGGTCACCGGTCACGACGTCGGTCGGCATCGTGCTGGTGGTCGCGAGCGTGCCGATCACGTCGTCGGCCTCGTAGTGGTCCTGGCCGACCACGGTGATCCCGAGCGCGGCCAGCACGTCGGTGATCATCGGCACCTGCGGGGCCAGCGCGTCGGGCGCGGACTCTCCGCCGCCGGAGGACGACATCTCCGCGACCACCGTGTCCCCGCCGGTCGCGACCCGGTGGGCCTTGTACGACGGGATCAGCTCGACCCGCCAGGCGGGCCGCCAGTCGTTGTCCCAGCAGCAGACCAGGTGGCTGGGGGAGTAGGTCGTGACGAGGTAGGAGATGAAGTCCAGCAGCCCCCGGACCGCGTTGACGGGCCGCCCGTCCGGCGCTCGCAAGGTGTCCGGGACGCCGTAGAACGCCCGGAAGTAGAGCGAGGCCGTGTCCAAAAGCAGCAGTCGCTGTGAGCCCATCGGGCAATCCTGGCACGATACGGCCATGGAGGACCTCGACCGGCGCATCATCGCGCTGCTGGCCCACGAGGGGCGGATGTCCTACACCGACATCGGCAAGGAGACGGGCCTGTCCACCTCGGCCGCCCAGCAGCGGGTGCGCCGGCTGGAGCAGCGCGGGGTGATCCGCGGCTACCGGGCCGTCCTGAACGCCGCCGAGCTCGGTCTGCAGGTCACCGCGTTCGTGGCCATCAAGCCTTTCGACCCCGGCCAGCCCGACGACGCGCCCGAGCGGCTCAAGCACATCCCCGAGATCATCTCCTGCTACTCCGTGGCCGGCGAGCCCAGCTATCTGCTCAAGGTGCAGGTGCCGACCATGACGGAGCTGGAGTCGCTGCTCGCCCGGATCCGTGCCGCCGGCAAGGTCTCCACCCACACCACCACCGTGCTGTCCGTGCCGTACGAGGACCGCCCGGAGATCTGGACGCCCCCGACCTGAGTACGCCAGCGCTGAGCACGGCAGACCTCAACGGCCCCGACCCGATAGCTCTCCTCGGGGGTGCCGTGCTGACCCCGGACGGCGGTCTCGACGCCACGGCCGTCGTCGTCCGGTCCGGCCGGATCGCCTACGTCGGGGACGACGCGCACGCCCGGGCGCTGGCTCCGACCGGCGCCGTCGAGATCGACCTCGAGGGTCGGCTGGTCACCCCGGCGTTCGTCGACGCCCACCTGCACACCATCCAGGTCGGCCAGGTCACCGACGGGCTCGACCTGCACGGCGCGCCCGACCGGACGGCGGTGCTCGACGCCGTCGCGGCGTACGTCCAGGACTCACCGGGCCGGCGGGTCGTGGTGGGTCAGGGCTGGGACGAGCGCCACTGGCCGGACCCCACCCCGCCGACCCGCGCCGAGCTCGACCGAGCCGCTCCGGGCGTCGCGGTCTACCTGGCCCGGGTGGACGTGCACTCCGCCGTCGTCTCCAGCGCCCTGCTCGACCGGTTGGCCGACGTCAGCGGTCTGCCGGGGTTCACTGCGGCCGGCTGGCTCACCCAGGACGCGCACCACGCCTGCCGCGGCCAGATGGACGCGCTGTTCACCGACGCCGAGCGACGGTCCGCCGCCCGGACGGCACTCGCTGCCGCGGCGGCCCTCGGGGTGGCGGCCGTGCACGAGCTGGGCGGGCCGCACCTCGGGCCGCTGGCCGACCTGGGCCGGGTCCGGGACGCGGGGGTCGAGCTGGGCGTCCGGGTGGTGGCCTACTGGGGCGAGCTGGCCGACGCCGAGGGCGAGGTGCTGGCCCGCGCCCGAGCTGCGGGCGCGGTGGGTCTGGCCGGTGACCTCTGCGTTGACGGCTCGATCGGCTCGCACACCGCCGCCCTGCGCGAGCCGTACGCGGACCATCACGGCGCCGGCGTCCGCTACCTCGACGACGACGCCATCACCGACCACCTCCTGGCCTGCACCCGGTCGGGTGTCCAGGGTGGCTTCCACTGCATCGGCGATGACGCGGTCGCGGCCACGGTGTCCGGGCTGCGGCGTGCCGCGGCCCGGCTCGGGGTCGACGCCGTCCGGGCCGTCCGGCACCGGCTGGAGCACGTCGAGATGGTCGACCCGGCCGACCTCGCCACGCTCGCGGAGCTGGGCGTGGTGGCGAGCGTCCAGCCGGCGTTCGACGCCGCCTGGGGCGGGCCCGGCGACCTGTACGGCGCCCGCCTCGGCGCCCGTGCGACGGGGATGAACCCGTTCGGCGACCTGCACCGGGCCGGGGTGCGACTGGCGCTGGGGACCGACGCCCCGGTCACCCCGCTGGCCGGCTGGGCGAGCGTCCGCGCTGCTGTCCGGCACCACCGCCCCGACCAGCGGCTGACCCTGCTGACCGCGCTGGACGCCGCCACCCGCGGCGCGCACGCCGCGGCTCGCGATGAGGAGTCCGGCCTGCTCGTCGCCGGCACCCGCGCCGACCTGGCGGTCTGGGACACCGCCGGCCTGCCCGACTTCGACGCCGACGAACCCGCTCCGGCCTGCCTGGCGACGGTCGGCGCCGGACGCGTCCTGCACGTCGACGGTGGCCTCCTGGGTAGGCTCGACCTGTGTCCGACGCCCCGATGCCCGCCCAGATAATCGGGCCAGCCCGGCTGCGTTCCCGTCCGCTGTACCGGGGCCTGGGGGCGGTGGTCGCGGGAGCGGCGCTCGGGCTGAGCTGGCAACCGTACGGCTGGTGGCCCCTGCTGTTCGTCGGGATCCCGGCGTTCACGCTGCTGGTCCGCGGCGTCCGCCCCCGCCGCTCGTTCGCGCTGGGCTACCTCTTCGGGCTGGCCCTGCTGACCGTGAGCATCAGCTGGGTGCACGTGCTCGGGGTGTGGGTGGCGGCGCTGCTGATCCTCTTCGAGGCGGTGTTCTTCGGCCTGCTGGGACTGGCGCTGAGCCTGGTCGGGCGGCTGCGGGTCTGGCCGCTGGCCGCGGCCTGCTGCTGGGTCGGGATCGAGCTCACCTACTCCCGGATCCCGTTCGGCGGCTTCGGCTGGACCCGGATCGCGTACGCGGCGGTGGACACCCCGCTCGCCGGGTTCTTCCCGCTGGTCGGCGTGGCCGGGGTCTCGTTCGTGGTGGCGCTCGCGGGCCAGCTGGTGGCTCTGGCCGTCCTGACCCTGTGGCAGCGCCGAGGACCGCTGGCGATCCGGCCCCTGTCCTGGCCGCGCACTTCCCGACGACCGGTCCTGGGTGCGCTCCTCGGTCTGCTGGCCCTGGGCCTGGCGGGCACAGCGGCGACCCGGTTCCAGGTCGAGCCGTTGGCCGGTCGCGAGGGCAGCGTCACCGTGGGCATCGTCCAGGGGAACGTCCCGGGCCGCGGGATCGAGGCCATGGGCCGGGCCCGGTCGGTCACCAACAACCACCTGGCCGAGACCATCGACCTGGCCACCAAGGCGAGGTTGGGCCAGGTGCCGCAGCCGGACTTCCTGCTCTGGCCGGAGAACTCCACCGACATCGACCCCACCCTCGACGGCCTCACCCGGGCAACCGTGCAGGCCGCCGCCGAGGTGGCGGGCGTCCCGATCCTGGTGGGCGCGGTGATGGAGGGCCCGGGCCCCGACGAACGGCAGACCACCGCACTGTGGTGGGACCCCCGCGCCGGAGTCCTCAGCCGCTACGACAAGCGCAACCTGGTGCCGTTCGGGGAGTGGATCCCCTTCCGCGCCCAGCTGCTACCGCTGGTGCCGATCCTGGCCCAGGTCGGCGCCCAGTCGATCGCCGGCACCAAGCCCGGCGTGCTCGACGTGCCCGTGGCCGGCCGGCAGATCAAGGTCGGCGACGTCATCTGCTTCGAGCTCGCCTACGACCAGACCGTCTACGAGGCCCTGACCGCGGGGGCGCAGGTCTCGATGGTGCAGAGCAACAACGCCACGTACGGCGGTACCGGTCAGATCGAGCAGCAGTTCGCGATCACCCGGGCCCGGGCGATGGAGTCGCGCCGAGAGATCGCGGTCGCCACCACGAACAGCGTCTCGGGCTACATCGACCGCCTTGGTCACGTGGTCACCCGGACCACCCAGTTCACCGCCGACGACCGGGTGGTGACCATGCCGCTGCGGACCGCGCTGACGCCGGCGGTCCGGCTCGCGCCCTGGCTCGACCGGGGCCTGTCACTGTTGGCGCTGCTCTGCTGCGCCCTGGCCGTCGTGGAGCGACGCCGAGCCGTGCGGACCGGCGGGAGCGAGGTCACACCGGCTGGCGCTGCGGGCGCCGGCGGCGAACCCCTGAAGACCGACGACGAGCTCCACCGACGAGAGGAGGCCTTGCGTGAGTGAGCCCACCCCAGCAGAGCCCACCAACCCCGAGCGGGTGCTGGTGATCATCCCGACCTACGACGAGCTCGAGAACCTGCCGCTGATCCTGGGCCGGATCCGGGCCGCCGTGCCGCAGGTCGACGTGCTGGTCGCCGACGACAGCTCCCCGGACGGTACGGGCGACCTCGCCGACGCCCTCGCGGCCGAGGACCCCCAGCTGTACGTGCTGCACCGAGCCGGCAAGGAGGGTCTCGGCGCCGCGTACCTGGCCGGCTTTGCCTGGGGTCTGGAGCGCGGCTACGACGTGCTGGTGGAGATGGACGCCGACGGCTCCCACTCACCCGAGCAGCTGCCGTCGCTGCTGGCCGCTCTCGCCGACGCCGACCTCGTGCTGGGGTCGCGGTGGGTGCCGGGTGGCTCGGTGGTCAACTGGCCGACCTCGCGCAAGATCTTGTCCCGCGGCGGCAACCTGTGGACCCGGATCTCCCTCGGCATCCCGCTGCACGACGCGACCGGCGGCTACCGCGTCTTCCGCCGCCAGACCCTGCTCGGCCTCGGTCTGGCCGACGTCGCGTCGGCGGGCTACTGCTTCCAGGTCGACCTGGCGTGGCGGGCGATCAAGGCTGGCTTCCGGGTCGTCGAGGTGCCGATCACCTTCGTCGAGCGCGAGCACGGCGTGTCCAAGATGAGCCAGCGGATCGTGGTCGAAGCGCTGCTGCTGACCACGCTCTGGGGCATCCGCCACCGCGCCGGCCAGCTGCGCCGGCTCGCCAGCCGCGCTCCCGCGGTCGCCCGGTGAAGTCCCGCAGCGGCTGGCCGTTCGTCCTGCTCGTGGTGTTGCTGATCGCCGTACCGATCCTCGAGGTCTGGCTGTTGATCCAGGTCGGTCACTGGATCGGGGTGTGGCCGACCGTCGCCGTCCTGGTCGTCGAGGCGCTGCTGGGCGCCGCACTCATGCGGCACGAGGGCCGCCGCACCTGGCGGGCCCTGTCGGAGGCTCTCGGCCGCGGCGCCGTCCCGTCCGGGGAGTTGGCAGACGCGGCGCTGGTGCTCTGCGGCGGTCTGCTGCTGATGCTGCCCGGCTTTGCCACCGACGTCCTCGGGCTGGTCTTTCTGCTGCCCTTCACCCGACCGCTGGCGCGTCGGCTGCTGACGCTGGTGCTGGCCCGCCGGCTCAGCCGGCTCGGCGTACCCGGGACGCCGCTGGCCGCTCGCGGCGACGTCATCAAGGGCGAGACGGTCGACAGCCCGCCGGCCGGTCACGACCCGACGGTCATCTCCGGGGAGATCCTCGACCGCTGAGCCCTGAGGTCTCCCACGGAACACTCGGCAGCACCCGATGCGCAACAACCGTGGCCGCCGGAGGCGACCACGGTTGTGGTTGGCCTTTGCTGAGGCTCAGGCGGTGCGCTTGCTCGGCGCGGTCCGCGAGAACGCGGTCGAGCCGAGCTCGCCGGCACGCAACAGGGTGAGCCGCTCGGCCAGCAGGTCCTCGAGCTCAGCGATGGAGCGTCGTTCCCGCAGCATGTCCCAGTGGGTGCGAACGGGCTTCTCTTCCTTCAGCACGGGACGCTCGCCGTCGGAGCGGAGCGACTCGGCTCCGCACCGCGGGCACTCCCACAGCGCCGGGATGTCGGCCTCCGCGGAGAACACCAGCGTGAAGTGGTGCTTCCGGGAGCAGTCGTACCCGACTTCCTGCCGGGCGGCGAACTCGACTCCGGCCTCGTCCTCGAAGCTCTTGGCTCCGAGTCCGGTCCCTCTCAGTGAACGATCAGCCATGACAACCTCCGTCTAGACGTCTTTTCCCCAAGCGGACAACGTCCCGGAGTGGGCCAATGTTCCACGGTCTCATCGGCCGCGTCTCCGGGCTTTCAGGCGCCCGCCGAGCTCCTCGTCGGCCGCAGCGACGACGTCGGCGGAACGACCTTCGAGAGGGCCAGCGCCCCCGCCAGCAGCACCAGTGCGATCCCCACGATACCGATCCGGTCCGAGAAGATCGCGGAGAACAACGCGAAGAGTCCCGGCGCGAGGAACGAGGCCGCGCGACCAGTGGTGGCGTAGAGGCCGAACATCTCGCCCTCCCGGCCGGGTCTGGCGACCCGGGCGAGGAACGACCGCGAGCTGGCCTGAGCCGGACCCACCCACAGGCACAGCAGCAGCCCGAAGATCCAGAACATCGTGGTGCCGGAGGCGAAGAGCAGCACGGTACAGCTGAAGAGCAGGCCGACCAGAGAGATCAGGATCACCCGCTTGGGCCCGACCCGGTCCTCGACCGCACCCATGGCCAGCGCCCCGAGCGCGGCCACCACGTTCGCGACCACGCCGAAGATCAGCACCGTCGACTGCGCCATCCCGTACACGCTGACCGCGAGGATCGCCCCGAAGGTGAACACCGCGGCCAGCCCGTCGCGGTAGAGCGCGGAGGCCAGCAGGAAGAAGACCGAGTTCCGGTCCTCGGCGTACAGCCGGCGGACGTCGGCCACCAGCAGCCGGTAGGAGCCGAGGAAGGACACCCGCCGGGTCTGCGGGCCGGCCGGCAGCTCGGGGACCGCGAAGAGGACAGGCAGCGCGAAGACGGCGAACCAGACCGCCGAGAAGACCGCGACGGTCCGGATGTTCAGGCCGCCAGCGGAGGTGACGCCGAACCAGCCGACGTCGGGAGCGATGAAGCCCACGTAGCAGATCAGCAGCAGGAAGATCCCGCCGAAGTAGCCCATCGACCAGCCGAAACCCGAGATCCGGCCGAGGGTCTCGCGGGTGGAGATCTGCGGCAGCATCGCGTTGTAGGAGACCCCGGCGAACTCCTGGAACACCGCGCCGGCCGCGAGCAGCACCAGCGCGATGAACAGGTACGACGGTTCGTTCCGGACCGAGAACAGTCCGAGCATCGTGGCCACGACCAGGCCGGTCCAGATCGCCAGGTTGCGCCGCCGGTGGCCGGACGCGTCGGAACGCTGCCCGGTGATCGGCGCGATCAGGGCGACGAGCACGCCGGCGGCGAAGCCGGAGATGCCCAGCCAGGTGTTGGCCGTCAGCCCGCCCGGTCGGGCGTCACCGACCACGCCCCGGACCACGTACGGGCCGAACACGAACGAGGTGATGACGGCGTTGAAGGCCGAAGAACCCCAGTCCCACAGCCCCCACGCCAGCACGACCCGGCGGCGAACGGGGCCTGGGGCCCGGACCGCGCCCGGAGTGACCTCCTCCACGCCGGTCACGCCCACCGCCCGCGTTCGGTGAGCACGGTCTTCAGGGTGTCGATCCGGTCGGTGAAGATGCCGTCCACGCCGAGGTCGAGCAGCCGTTCCATCTCGGCTCGGTCGTCGACGGTCCACACGTGCACCTGCTTGCCGGCCCGGTGCACGTCGGCGACCAGTCGCGGCGTCACCAGCGTCACCTCGTGGCCGCCCAGCACGTGCCGGACGGGGATCTGCAGCACCGGCGCCGGGCTCTGCAGCACCCGCGACAGCCAGGGCAGGAAGCGGTGGGCGGCGACGCCGGCCGCGCTGGCGCACGAGGCGACCGACCGCCCGGCCCGCCGCCGCAGCTCGTGCAGCCGGCGGACCCCGAACGAGCTGAGGCAGACCCGACGCTGAGCGCCGTGCTCGGCGATCGTGTCGGCCAGCAGCCGGACTGCGGCCGGGGACTTGGCGTCGATGTTGAACCGTGCGTCGGGGAAGGCGGTCAGCAGCTCGGCCAGCCGGGGGATCGGGTCGAGGCCGTGGATGCGGGCCTCGGCGATCTCGGCCGCCGACAGGTCGGAGATCTTGCCCTGGCGGTCGGTGACCCGGTCGAGACGGTCGTCGTGGAAGGCCAGCAGCACCCCGTCGGCGGTGGCGTGCACGTCGGTCTCGAAGTAGCGGTAGCCGAGCGCCGCCGCCTCGTCGAAGGCGTGCCGGCTGTTCTCCCGGTTGAGGTTGGGGGCGTAGAGAGCGCCGCCGCGGTGGGCGAAGGCCAGGAAGTCCGGACTGAAGTAGTCGTACGCGGCGGCCTGCATGGGCCCAGTATCAACCAGCGACCGCCGTCGTCGAGGGCGGTAGCCGGGTCAGACGCCGGGCAGCCTGGCCAGGACGGAGGTGACGTCGCCCGGCAGCCAGGTTGGCGCGCCCACGGCGACCAGGTAGCCGTAGCCGATGAGGCCGCAGCAGGCGAAGAACACGATCCACGCCGCCGCCTGCTGCGGGCGCGTCCAGGACCGGAAGCGGCGCAGCTGACGTTTGAACAGCTCCATCAGCCGCTGCGCCCAGACGAACTCACTCGCCCAGACGGCGAGACCGAGCAGCACGAGCGGGATCCCGCCCGGTCCGGGCAGCCAGCCGGTGGCCAGTCCGAGGCCGATCAGCAGGGCACCGAGGATGGCCACCGCGACCCGGTAGACCCGCAGCTGGTGGGCGTTACGCCGAATTCGGGCCCGCCACTTCCAGCGGTCCTCGCCCGCCTCGCGCAGCACGTGGCGGTCGGGATGGGTGCCAACGGGGTCGCCCTCGGCGACAGGTGCCTCGAGGACCGGGGAGTCCGTACGGTCGCCCGACCGCGGCTGCTCAACGTCGGGCGACATGCCACCACTCTAAGGTCGCCGGCCAAGTCGCGCCGACCAGAGCGACGGTTGTCTTGTCTTTCCCTTGCGGCAACGGAAAGTTATCAGTAGGCTTTCCATAACGGATAGGGAGTGCAGCGAGCGAGCCCTCCGGTCCGTCCCGAGGAGACACCGATGAGCCAGTCCAGCCACCCGCCGTACGACGCCGGCGACGCCCTGCGCGACGTCGACCTGGCCCGGGACGCGATCATCACCCGGGGCGCCACCCCGCCCTGGTACCACCCGGTGGTCGGGAGTGGGCTCGGCCTCCTCCTGCTGGTCGTCGGGCTCGACACGCCGCGGCTGGTGCAGGCGGTCACCCTCGCGGGCTTCACGGCCCTGCTGGGTGTCGCGGTCCGGGCCTACCGCCGCCGGAGCGGGATGCTCTTCGGTCTCCAGCAGACCACCCGCCGGGGAGCAGCGAGGCTCGCGGCGCTGGCGGTCGCGTTGTTGGTCTGCGTCGCTCTCGTCCTCGGAGGGCGCGAAGCCGGACACGCCTGGATGGTCTGGGCTGGCGCGCTGCTGGTCCCGGTGCTCTACCCGGTGCTGGGGCGGGCGTACGACCGCCAGCTCTTCCGCGACCTCCGGGCCGGTCGGGTCGAGGTCCCGAAGCAGACCGGGCGGGGCCGGTGACGGTCGAGCCGCAGTTCGACGAGGTCATCCACGCCCCCCAGCGGATCAAGGTCTGCGCCCTGCTGTCCTCGGTCGACACCCTGGAGTTCGGCGTGATCCGCGACCATCTGGGCGTCGCGGACTCGGTCGCCTCCAAGCACCTGAAGGTGCTCACCGACGCTGGGTACGTCCAGCTGACCAAGCCTCTCGGCCAGCAGGGCCGAGCGAAGACATGGGTCCGGATGACCGCCGCCGGCCGGCACGCCTTCCAGGGCCACCTGGCCGCGCTGCACCAGATGGTGGAGCAGGCCAGCGGCGCGCTGGCCCTGGACCGGCAGGATTAGCTCGCGGTCGGCGTCACGAGGGCACAATGTCGGTGGTGACGACCATCCTGTCCATCCAGTCCTCGGTCGCCTACGGCCACGTCGGCAACAGCGCCGCGACCTTTCCGCTGATGCGGATGGGGGTCGAGGTGTGGCCGGTGCTCACGGTGCACTTCTCCAACCACACGGGCTATCCGCACTGGCGGGGACCGCTGCTCAGCGCCGACGACGTGGCCGAGGTGATCCGGGGCATCGACGAACGTGGGGTGCTGGGCCGCTGCGACGCGGTGCTGTCGGGCTACCAGGGCGGTGACGACGTCGGCGCCGTGATCCTGGACGCGGTCGCGCTGGTCCGGTCCCGCAACCCGCAGGCGATCTACTGCTGCGACCCGGTGCTCGGCGACGTGGGCCGAGGGATGTACGTCCGGCCCGGTATCCCCGAGCTGATGCGCGACCGGGTGATCCGTGAGGCCCAGATCATCACGCCGAACCAGTTCGAGCTCGAGTTCCTGACCGGCCGCTCGACCACGACGATGCCGGAGGTGCTCGCCGCCGCCGACGCCGCCCGCACGCGGGGGCCCGAGATCGTGCTGGTCACCAGCGTCGTGCACACCGACGCCGACCCGGACACCATCGACATGGTCGCGGTGTCCGGCGACGGCGCCTGGGCGGTCCGGACGCCGCTGCTCGGCCGGACGTTCACCGGGGCCGGCGACCTGACCGCCGCGACCTTCCTCGCCAGCTACCTACGCTCCGGTGACGTGGCCGACGCCGTCGCCCGGACCGCGGCCGTCGTCTACGGCGTCCTGGCCGTCACCGTCGCCACCGGCGAGTCCGAGCTGCAGCTCGTGGCCGCCCAAGACGAGATCGCTCAACCCACGCGCACCTTCGAAGCGCGAAAACTCCGGTAGGCCCTACCCGACCTTCCGCGCCCGAGCGGAGCGAGGGCAGAAGACTCAGTCTCTGAAGACCTCGATGTTGGCCCCCAAGGCGTTCAGCCGGTTCGCCAGGTCCTCGTAGCCGCGGTTGATCACGTAGACGTCACGCAGCACCGACTCCCCGCGAGCAGCGAGCATGCCGAGCAGGATGCAGACGGCCGGCCGCAGCGCGGGCGGGCAGACCACCTGCGTGCCACGCCAGCGGGTCGGACCTTCGACGATCACCCGGTGCGGGTCGAGCAGCTGAACCCGAGCCCCGAGCCGGTTCAGCTCGGTCAGGTAGATGGCGCGGTTCTCGTACACCCAGTCGTGGATGACGGTCTTGCCCTCGGCGGTCGCGGCGATGACGGCGAAGAAGGGCAGGTTGTCGATGTTCAGACCGGGGAACGGCATCGGGTGGATCTTGTCGATGGGGGAGCGCAGCTTCGAGGGGCGGATGCTGAGGTCGACCAGCCGGGTGTGCCCGTTCGCGGCCACGTACTCGTCGCTGAGGGTGAAGTCCAGGCCCATCTCCTCCAGGATCGCCAGCTCGATCTCGAGGAACTCGATCGGCGCCCGCTGGATCGTCATCTCCGACTGGGTGACGATCGCCGCCGTCAGCAGGCTCATCGCCTCGATCGGGTCCTCCGACGGCGCGAACTCGACGTCGGTGTTGATGCTCTCCACCCCGTGCACCCGCAGCGTGGTGGTGCCGATGCCGTCGATCTCCACGCCGAGGTGGGTGAGGAAGACGCAGAGGTCCTGGACCATGTAGTTCGAGCTCGCGTTGCGTAGCACGGTGACCCCGCGCGACAGCGCCGCCGCCAGCAGGGCGTTCTCGGTGACCGTGTCGCCGCGCTGGGTCAAGGTGATCGGGCGGACGGGCTCGACCGTCTCGTCGACGGTGCACTGGTAGTAGCCGTCGGTCGAGACCACGTCGAGACCGAAGCGGCGCAGCACCTGCAGGTGCGGCTCGATGGTGCGCACGCCGAGGTCGCAACCACCCGCGTACGGCAGGTTGAACGACGGGTAGGAGTGCAGCAGCGGACCGAGGAACATGATCACGCTGCGGGTACGCCGCGCGGCCTCGACGTCCATGGCGCCCAGGTCCAGCTCGTCGGGACGGATCAGCTCGAGGTCGCTGCCGGCGTTCAGCCAGGTCGCCCGGACGCCGATGCTGGTCAGCACCTCGAGGATGCGGTTGACCTCCTCGATCCGGGCGATCCCGCGGATGACGGTCCGGCCGCGGTTGAGCAGGCTGGCGCAGAGCAGGGCGACGGCCGCGTTCTTGGACGAGCGGACCTCGATGGTGCCGTTGAGCTTGGCCCCGCCCTGGACCCGCAGGTGCAGCGGCCCGTTCGAGCCGACCGAGATCAGCGGCGAGTCGAGGGCCTCGGCGATCCGGTTCACCATGTCCAGGCTGAGGTTCTGGTTGCCCGCCTCGATCCGGTGCACCGCACTCTGGCTGGTCCCGAGGACGTCGGCCAGCTGGGTCTGGGTCAGACCGCGGTGCTTGCGGGCGTCACGGATCAGGCCGCCGATGCGGTCCGCGTAGGTCTCAGTCACCGAGCGACGATAACTCACATGTGAGATTATTTTCGAACTCGTCGGCGTGTCGGCCCTGCCGTCGGGTGAGTGGTCGGGCCACGTTTGTCCCCCCTACAGTTGGGGCATGACCGATCACTATGACGTTGTCGTGCTGGGTGCTGGACCCGGTGGCTACGTCGCCGCCGTCCGCTGCGCCCAGCTGGGTCTGAAGACCGCCATCATCGAGCTCAAGTACTGGGGTGGCGTCTGCAACAACGTGGGCTGCATCCCCACGAAGTCGCTGCTGCGCAACGCCGAGATCGCCCACATCTTCAACCACGAGGCGAAGACGTTCGGCATCAGCGGCGACGTCACCTTCGACTTCGGTGCCGCGTTCACCCGCAGCCGCACGGTCGCGGACCGGATGGCCAAGGGCGTCCACTTCCTGATGAAGAAGAACAAGATCACCGAGATCGACGGCTGGGCCACCTTCACCGACGACCACCACGTCAGCGTCGAGGGGCCGAAGGGCACCACTGACGTGAGCTTCGACAACCTGATCGTCGCCGCCGGCGCCACCACCCGGCTGCTGCCCGGCACGAAGGTCACCGACCGGGTGGTCACCTACGAGGAGCAGATCCTCACCGCCGAGCTGCCCGAGTCGATCATCATCGCCGGTTCGGGGGCGATCGGCACCGAGTTCGCGTACGTGCTGGCCAACTACGGCGTCAAGGTCACCATCGTGGAGTTCCTCGACCGGATGCTGCCGCTGGAGGACCCGGAGATCTCCGCCGAGCTGCAGAAGCACTACAAGAAGCTCGGCGTGAAGCTCCTGCTGAGCACCAAGGTCGAGAACATCGACGACTCAGGCGACAAGGTCAAGGTGACGGTGTCACCGGCCGTCCGGACGGAGTCCGGCTCCGCCGGCGGGGGCGGCGACTCGCAGGTGCTCGAGGCCGACAAGGTGATGCAGGCGATCGGGTTCGCGCCCCGCACGCAGGGCTACGGTCTGGACAAGACCGGGGTCGAGGTCAGCGAGCGCGGTGCGATCGTCATCGACGACCACATGCGTACGAACGTCCCCCACATCTACGCCATCGGCGACGTCACCGCCAAGCTGCTGCTGGCCCACACCGCCGAGGCGCAGGGCATCGTCGCCGCCGAGACCATCGCGGGCGTCGAGACGATGCCGATCAACTACGACATGATCCCGCGGGCCACCTACTGCCAGCCGCAGGTGGCCTCGTTCGGGTACACCGAGGCTCAGGCCAAGGACAAGGGCTACGACGTCAAGGTCGCCAAGTTCCCCTTCACCGCCAACGGCAAGGCGCACGGCCTCGGCGAGGCCGTCGGCTTCGTCAAGATGGTCGCCGACGCCAAGTACGGCGAGATCCTCGGCGTCCACATGATCGGACCGGACGTCACCGAGCTGCTGCCCGAGCTCACCCTGGCTCAGCTCTGGGACCTGACGGCCGAGGAGGTGGCGCGCAACATCCACGCCCACCCGACCCTGTCCGAGGCCATGCTCGAGGTCTCGCACGGTATCTCCGGCCACATGATCAACTTCTGATCATGATCAACTGAGCATGATCAACTTCTGACCATGATCAACTTCTGACCATGATCAACTGAGCATGATCAACGTCGCGGCGTGGGGGCTGACCCCGGCGGCCGCGGCCACTATCTGCAGGGTCGGCTGGGTCGGCGACCTGGCGGTCAGGCTACCGGGGGACCGCCCGGACCCGTCCGCCCGCAGCCCTAGAATCGGGCCAGCCGTACGGCTGGCCGGCACGACGTCGAGGAGGACCATGAGCGCGCCCGAGCGCCCGCTGCGCAAGCTCGGTTTCCTGACGATCGGCGTCTTCGACGAGCACGCCCCCGGCGCGGGCCACGAGAACACCCTGCAGGTCATCGAGCTCGGCGAGCAGCTCGGCTTTGACAGCGTCTGGCTGCGGCACCGCCATCTGCAGTTCGGCATCTCCTCACCGGTCGCGGTGCTGGCGGCGGCCTCGCAGCGGACGACGCGGATCACCTTCGGCACCGCCGTCACCCCCCTCGGCGCGGAGAACCCGTTCCGGCTGGCCGAGGACCTGGCGACGGTCGACGTGTTGTCTGGCGGCCGGCTCAACCCGGGGTTCAGCGTCGGCACGCCGATGGGCTACGAGCGCTACCGCGAGGCTCTCTATCCCGACACCTGGGAGAACGAGGACCTGAGCGCGACCCGCCTCCTCCGGCTGCTGGCCCACCTGCGGGGCGAACCGGTCACCAGCGGCCCCAGCCAGGAGGGCTTCGAGGCCTTCTCCGACCACGTCCAGCCGCACGCGCCGGGCCTCGCCGACCGGGTCTGGTACGGCGGCGCCGGCTTGGCGTCGGTCGAGTGGGCCGGCGACCACGGTCTCAACCTGTTGACCAGCAGCGTGATCCGGGCTGAGGAGGGCGGTGCTGATGGGGAGGGGTGGGACTTCGCCCGGATCCAGGCCGAGCACATCCGCCGCTTCCGCGCGCGGCACCCGCTCGGGGCCGACGCCCGGGTCTCCCAAGGCCTCGTCGTCATCCCGACCGATACCGCGACGCCCGAGCAGGCCAGGCGCTACGCCGCGTACGCCGAGGCTCGGCTGCCGCGGACCAGGCAACCGCTGGGTCCGGGCCGGATGTTGTTCGCGCCCGACCTCGTGGGCACCTCGGCCGAGATCGCCGAGGCCTTGCACGGTCATGCGGCCTTCCGCGAAGTGGAGGAGGTCGCGTTCGCGCTGCCCTTCACCTTCGAGCACGAGGACTACGTCCAGATCCTGACCGACATCGCCACCCGGCTCGGTCCGCAGCTGGGTTGGAGGCCGTCGACCGAGGACGGCGACGCCGAAGGAGAACGGTGACCGTGGGGACGTTCTGGTTGACCGGGGATCCCGCCGCCGACGAGCTGCTCGGCAGCGACGACAACGCGTTGCTCCTGGGGATGGTGCTCGACCAGCAGGTCCCGATGGAAAAGGCGTTCGCCGGCCCGGCCGTCATCGCCGAGCGCATGGGCGGCCGGCTCGACGTGGCCGCGATCGCCGCCATGGACGAGGACGCCTTCGTCTCGCTCTGCGCGGAGCGGCCCGCGATCCACCGGTTCCCCGGCTCGATGGGGAAGCGCGTCCACCAGGTCTGCCAGGTGCTGGTGGACGACTTCGACGCCGACGCCCGTCGGGTCTGGCAGCACGCCGCCACCGGGGACGACGTCAAGCGGGCCATCGCCGCGCTGCCCGGCTTCGGTGACCAGAAGGCGTCGATCTTCACCGCCGTGCTGGCCAAGCGCCGCGGGGTCCGGCCGCCCGGCTGGGCTGAGGCCGCCGGCGCGTACGGGGAGCCCGACTGCTTCCGTTCGGTCGCCGACGTGGTGGACGAGGAGTCGCTCGCCAAGGTGCGGGCGACGAAGCGCGCCGCCAAGGCCGCCGCCAAGCAGGGGAGTGCGGCGTGACCGTGTTGCTCGAGACCGACGCCGCCCGCGAGCTCAAGCTGCAGGAGCTCACCTACGCCGAACGGGGGGCGACCTCGGGCGCCAGGCTCCCGGCCGGGTACCACCACCTGCGGCTTGCGACGCCTATCGGTTACGGCCTCGGCCAGTTCGAGGCGGCGTCGGCTGCCCTGCTCGGTTGGCAGATGCACGACCGGGCCGGCCTGCACCCGCAGGTCTCCGACCTCCAGGTGCGGACCGGAACGGTCGCGGTCCTCAGGCTGCAGCTCGGTCCGGTGCGGTTCCGGGTGCCGGTCCGGGTCGGCGCCGTCATCGACGAGCCGACCCGCAAAGGCTTCGTCTACGGCACGCTGCCGGGCCACCCGGAGCGCGGCGAGGAGTCGTTCCTGGTCGAGCTGGAGACCGACGGCACGGTCCGCTTCACCATCGTCGCCTTCTCCCGCGCCGGCCGGTGGTTCACCCGCCTCGGCGGCCCGGTCGCGCGGGCCGCTCAGCTGCTGATGACCGAGCGCTACGTATCCGCGCTGCACACCCTCGCCCAGAGTGTCACCGACTCCCACGCTCCCTGAGACCACCGCGGTGCCTCCGCCAACACCCGGTCCGGTCGTCGAGATCCTCGCGCTGACCCCGGACGCCCTGGACGCACTCGCTCGGGGCGACCTGCCGGGCGCCCGGCGCGCGGCCGGGCTGCCCTTACCCGACGTCTTCGTGGCTGAGGGCTGGATCGGCCCCTGGCGCCGCCGCAGCGCCCAGGTTCGCGACGACCCCGACAGCGCGGGTTGGATCACCGGTGCCGTCCGGGACCAGACCACCGGTGCGGTCGTCGGCCGCGCCGGCTACCACGGGCCGCCCGATCCGGCCGGGATGGTCGAGGTCGGCTACGCCGTCCTGCCCGAGCTCCGCCGCCGCGGGTACGCCCGCGCGGCCCTGGAGCTGTTGCTCGCTCGGGCAGCGGCCGAACCGGCCGTCCGGGTCGTGCGGGCCACCATCAGGCCGGACAACCTGGCGTCGAGCGCGCTGGTCGAGCAGTACGGATTTGCGGCGGTCGGTGAACAGATCGATCCCGAGGACGGACGGGAGATCATCTACGAGCTCATCGTCTCAGCAAACACGGGGCCGTTGTGAGTATGCTGTGAGAAAGGCCGCCGCGGCCATCCTCTTTTCTTTCAGCTGCCGCTGCGACTAAACCCGCGAACAAGGACCGCTCAACGAATGGCGACCCGAGATTGTTCCGCTCGGCCGTGCGTTCTTTCTTTCGTTGGGTTCTGCGCCTGACCCTTCTACGCTTTTCAGATGCCCTCATCTCGTCGACGACCTCTTGGCCGTGCCGCGTCCGCCCTGACCTTCGTTGCGGTGAGCGTGCTGGCGGGTCTGCTGATCACCGGGCTGACCCTGCCCGGCGTGGGCGCGGCGACCTGGGCGTCCAAGGCGGCGGCGGACGAGCTGACCAACGTGCCGCTCGACCTCGACGCGCAGGCTCAGTCCCAACGCTCGCAGGTGCTCGACGCCAACGGGGACGTGCTCGCCTACTTCTACAGCGAGAACCGGGTCTACGTGGGGCTGGACAAGATCGCGCCCGTGATGCAGCAGGCGATCGTCTCCATCGAGGACCACCGCTACTACGAGCACGGCCCTATCGACCTGGTCGGAACGCTCCGCGCCTTTCTGCGGAACTCCGCGGCCGACGGGGTGACCCAGGGCGGGTCGAGCATCACCCAGCAGTACGTGAAGATGGTCCAGGTCGAGGCGGCGAAGAATGCCGGAAACGAACAGGCCGTGGCGGACGCACAGGCCGGGACGTACACCCGCAAGATCAAAGAGCTTCGCTACGCCATCTCGGTCGAGCGCTCCCTGACCAAGAACGAGATTCTCGAGCGTTATCTCAATATCGCCTACTACGGCGACGGCGCCTACGGCGTCGAGGCGGCGGCGGAACACTACTTCGACACCACGGCCGCCAAGCTGACGCTGCCCGAGGCCGCCATGCTGGCCGGCCTGGTACAGAACCCGGGCGGGCTCGACCCGGTCACCAACCCGAAGGGCGCGCAGGCTCGACGTGACGTCGTCCTCACCCGGATGGCCGAGCTCGGCGTCGTCTCCCAAGCCGCGGCCAGGAGCGCGAAGAAGGGTGGCTTCGACGACGACCAGGTGCAGTCGGTCCCCAACGGGTGCCAGCCCAGCGACTACCCGTTCCTGTGCGACTACGTCGAGCGGACGCTGCTGGGGATGCCCAGCCTCGGCGCCACCGAGGAGGCCCGGCGGAAGGCCGTCCGGCAGGGCGGGCTGACGATCGACACCGCCATCGACCCGAAGACCCAGGACGCCACGCAGAAGACCGTGAGCCGGGTGGTCGGGGCGACCGACCCGCTGATCTCGGCGATGGACCTGGTCGAGCCCGGCACCGGACGGATCCTGGCGATGGCGCAGAGCCGGCCGGTGATGGGTGCCGACGCGAAGGCGGGGGAGACCTACTGGAACTACTCGGTGCCGCCGGAGATGGGCGGCAACCAGGGCTTCCAGGCCGGCTCGACGTTCAAGGCGTTCACCGCCGCGGCGGCGCTCGAGCAGGGCATTCCGCTCTCGCAGCGCCTCGACGCACGCGAGACGATGAACTTCTCCGGCCAGTCGTTCGAGAGCTGCGACGGCACCCGCCAGGTCGGCGGTGACTGGAAGGTCAGCAACTCCACCGACACCAGCGGCGTGATGGACATGGTGCGGGCCGCCGAACGATCGGTCAACACCTACTTCGTGCAGCTCGCCCTGCAGGTCGGCATGTGCGACGTGACGAAGATGGCCGAGAAGGTCGGCGTCCAGAGCAGCACCAAGGGCTCACCGGTCAGCAGCTATGACGACAAGCCGTCCTTCACCCTCGGCACAGTCGAGGTCAGCCCACTGTCGATGGCCACCGCGTACGCGACCTTCGCCTCCGGCGGCATCCACTGCAACCCGGTGATCCTGGACAAGGTGACCGACAGCACCGGCACGTCGCTGACCGTGCCCGACGCCGGTTGCACCCAGGTGCTGTCCACCGACGTCGCGAACACGATGAACACGTTGCTGTCCAGCGTGATGACCGACGGCACCGGCATCCGCGCGGCCACCGCCGACGGGAGGCCCCAGGCGGGTAAGACCGGCACCATCGACAGCAACGCGGCCGTCTGGTTCGTCGGCTACACCCCTGAGGCGTCCGGCGCGGCGATGATCTCGGTCGACAACGAGCGCACGCCGTTCATCAAGGGCAAGGCGGATTACCGCACGAGCGGCGTCAAGAACTACACCGTGCCCTCGACCGGGCTGACCCTCGAAGGCTCCGGCAGCGGAGACTCCGGTCAGGAGATCTGGAAGCCGGCGATGGAGGCCTACCTCAAGGACCTGCCGCCAACCCCCTTCGACCCGGCGCCCGCCTCGCTGGTCTACGGTTCCGAAGCCCAGCAGGGACCTTTCGGGGACGAGTCCCGCTTCGGCCCGGACGCGGGTCCGGGTGCCGGCCCGGGTCGCGACGGGCGGCGCTGACCTAGCTGAGCTGTGTCGGTCGAGCAGCGCCTGGCGCGGCTGTGGGAAGGTGGGCCCAACGTCTACCACGCCAGAGATCTCGACCTGGTAGAGGAGTGCGAGACCTGGTGTGAACGCGGTGGCCTCGATGGGGGTGCCGCTGGCGTCGGCGGCTGCGCAGAGGGCCGGTGCGACGAGGGCGCGGAGGGCTCGGCCTTGACCGGTGCCGCGCTGTTGGGCGACATGGCAACAGATGTGCCACGCGTCGCGGCGGGAGGCGACGGCGAGGACGGCGTCGCGTTCGACAGTGAGGTAGTAGCGGGCGCTGGGCTGGGCGGTGAGCGCGGTCTGCAGGGGTGAGGGCGGCGGGAAGCGGCGGCCAGAACGAGGCGGCGGCGAGGCGGTTAGCGGCGCGGGTCAGGCCGGGGCGGAACTAGTGCTGCAGGGCTACGGTGCGCGCGCGCATCGTCATTCCCAGCGACGCGACGATCATCACGCCGGCTGCGACTAGAGCAACGATGAAGGCCGTCGGGGTCCGGCCGAGGGCGAGAAGAACGAGGGTGAGTGCGGCTCCGATGGCCGACTCGACTGCCACGGCCACAGCGAGGGATCGGATGGCACGGTGAGACTCCTGCCAGGCCGCCTCTGACTTCAGCGTCGAGGGGATACGGACTCCGAACCCGGTGAGCATGCTGGGCGGGCGCTCGAGGGTGCCCTTGGTGATCTGATGGCTTAGGGCCAGGTAGAGCACGCACACGAGGACGAGCACGGCGACGACTGTCAGGGTGGGGACAAGCATCTGTTTATACCTTCTCTGAGATGTTCGCTCTCGCTGATTGCTGGGCAGGTGGCGCGGGAGCAGTACTGGACGCGGCGGCTGCCTGGGTAGCTGTGGAGCGTAGCGAGGAGTGACGTTCTGGGCGGCTCGCTGAGCGGCGTACGAGGCGGGGGTGGAGGCGTAATTGGTCCCACAGCAAAGAAGAGGTTGCGCAGGTGACGGCGCCGATCATGATAAATCCGAAGCTGAAGAGCCCGATCATCACAACGATTCCTATGTGCAGTAGGAGGGTCAGAACCCAGGCCAGCAGCGCAGCGCGTGGTCGGGGTATGAGCAGGAGGCGGCGAGGGTGAGCTCGGCGATCATGGTGCCCCAGGAGAGGGCAAGGGCCAGTGCGGGGATAGCAGTTACGGCGTGGAACAGGGCGTTGAAGGTGCCGGCGGAGCCGAAGTACTCCATCCGCGTGACATAGTAGATTGCAGTCCCCTGATGCCACGCGTCGACGCTGAACTTCGACACCGAGCTGTCGAAGTAGATGAAAGCCATCTGAAGGCGAAGGGTCCACAGGCCAGCCCAGGTCACTCCGGCGAGGCGAGGGCTCGTCGACGGCTTCTGCCAATGCCAGGTGCGCCGGTCGCCGAGCAGGACCGGGATCAACAAGAAGGTGTAGCCCTGGGCGATCACGTCTCCTCCGTCCGGGAGGGTAGCAACGCTGGTGAAGGACAGTGACAGCCATGCGTGCAGGATCGCGGTGTAGCGGGGTGCGAAACCGCTTGCGACGATCAGAAGCCCTAGGCCGACCAGAGCGGTGGCCCAGGGCAAGGGCAGGCCTAAGCAGAACGCGGAGATGAAGCCTGGGTAGGCGTCGCACTTGCTGCCCAACGTGTCGTCGCCCACCTGGACGAACAGTGCACGCGGGGTAGTGAACAGCAGAACACTTAACTGCGCGAGCGCGATGATTGTGCGCCCGGCGCCAAGCATCGGGTTCACCAGTAACGGGCGGAACAAGCCGGGAGTGGTTGAGCTCCGGGGCGGGTCGGGGAGAGTCATTCGCCGCAGAGCGCGTCGACGAATATGACGGACTCGTCCAAGCGCCAGCCGTCGTAGTCGTGGCGAAACTGCCAAGGGACCGGTTTGGTCTGCGACAGGACGACCGGCCGCAGACGACGGGCACGACAGAGGAGTTGTATACCGGTAGGGAGGGTCGTTGCGTTGCTGCAACCACACAATCTTCGGTGACCGCTGCGCAGTCGTTCCAACTTGACTCCGGCACCCGGTTAGGCAAGCGCTGATCATTGCGCCATTCGGGATGGGACGTGGCTGCAGCAGGCCTGGGCGGCTGTGGACAAGCATGGAAGCCGGGAGTGGGGGGCTGGTGCCCGCCCCTTCAAGTCCCGGTTCGGACCGTCCTGGGCGGTTTCGGGCAGGCTGGCGCCACGCCGCCACCCCGGTCAGGGTGACGGCACGGGCCCGCATCAGCCAGTTCGCTGA
>NZ_CAXTHG010000019.1:0-89293 GCF_964244005.1 uncultured Friedmanniella sp.
GGTGCTCCCGATCTCACGCTGATCAGTGGGTGGCTCGTGCGGCGTAGCGGCCACAGAGGCTACAAGGTATAGCGCAAGCCGAGCCTCATGCCCAGACCTGTGGTGTTGGAGCCGAAGGTGTTTCGTCAGTGGTCGAACCGGCCGGGTCGGCGGCGCGGAGCGACGCCGGCACGGGGGCCAAGACCTAGAATGCTGCGGTGTCTGATATCCCCGTAGGTAGTCCGCCCGTCCCGCCCGGCCGCCACGCGGCGCCGTCGGGTTGGTACGAGGACCCGACCGACACCGCCCAGGACCGCTACTGGGACGGCTGGCAGTGGTCACGCAACACCCGGGCCCGCGAGGGGGCCGCCCCGGCGGCCGCGTACCCGCCCGCTCCGCCGAACGGCGCTGCTCCGGGACCGACCAGCCAGCCGCCGCAGGGGTACGGCCAGCAGGGGTACGGCCAGCAGGGTTACCTGCCCCAGGGGCAGCAGGGGTACGCACCCCAGGGCCAAGGTCAGCCGGGCTACGGCCAGCAAGGGCAGGGCTACGGCGGCTACAGCCGTCCGGGGCCGCCGCCGGGGGCGCGGGCCGGTCAGGCCTGGGCGACGGCCGACGGGGTTCCGTTAGCGGGCTGGTGGTGGCGCGTGCTGGCGGCCTTCGTCGACAGTGTGATCGTCTCGCTCGTCTCCACCCTGGCCAGCCTGCCCCTGCTGCTGCCCATCCTTCGACGCTTCTCGGCCCTCTTCACCGAGGCGGTGCGCGCGGCCGAGCAGGGACAGGTGGCCCCACCGCCGGACTACTTGTCGCTGATCTCGGCCGGCGACCAGTTCCGGCTGGCTCTGATCACGGTGGCGTTGACCTTCGCCTATCAGCTGCTGTTCCTGCGCTGGCGCGGCGCGACCCCCGGCAAGCTGCTCTGCGGTCTGCGGGTCGTCCTGCAGGACCAGGGCCAGAACCGGACCTCGCTGCCCTGGCGGGCGGTCGTGGTCCGGGCGGGCGTCTGGGCAGCGCCCGGGCTCTACGGCGCGCTCGTCCTTGTCCAGCTGCTCGACGTGCTGTTCCCGCTCTGGCAGCCCCGCCGCCAGGCGCTGCACGACCTGGCCGCGCAGACGCAGGTGATCCGCCGTCGATGACGACAAGCGTGGATAACGTTTGCCTCGCGCTTCTCCGACGATGTGCAGCCGGTGCGGTCGTCTGACTATATTGAACCCAGATCGGGGCGTTCGGGGCGCTCCTGTCCGCACCGAGTGGAGTGTCCCCGGTTTGTGACCCTGCAACCCAAAGGTGCCCGTGCTTCGAACTCCACGTCTGCTGATTCCGGCCTGCGCGGCCGGAGTCCTGACGTTGGCGACCGCTCCTTGGACGATGGCGCCGGCGTACGCCGACACCACCGACGGTACGATCACCGTGCTGGCCGACCTGGACGCGAACGGTGATGGTGCCTTCACCGACGGCGTCGACGCCCCGCAGAGCGGGATCACGATCACGGTCACCGACGTCAGCGGCCACTCTCGGGATGGCGTCACGGACGAGGACGGCAAGTTCGAGCTCAAGGCGTCCGACGAGCTGACCGGTGGGCGCTACTTCGTCGTGGCCAACATCCCGGACTCGCTCGGCCTGGTGCCGGTGCCGGCGGGCGAGGGGTACTCCCCGCTGAACACCACCGTCGACGTGACGGCGGGAGACCAGACCATCCGCTTCGGAGTCGCCACGACCCCCGCGACGCCCACGCCGACAGAGTCTGAGGCCTCCGACCCCACGACCGACCCCGAGCCGGACACCGGTCCGACCGCGTTGGAGACCGCGGCGGCGGCACCCCCACCGGCGGTCGACCCCTCAGAGCCGTCGTTCGCCGTCAGCGGCTTCGTGTGGCAGGACCTCGACCGGCAGGGGACCCAGGACGACAGCGATCTGCCCGCGGAGCCGACGAGCGTTCAGCTGCTCGACGCCGACGGGCACGTGGCGGCCTCCACGGTCACCCGCTACGGGCGCTACCGCTTCGACGGCCTCCCTCCAGGGGTCTACTCGGTCCGGTTCAGCGGCATCAAGGAGGGCTTCCGGTTTGCCCCGACCGGCGTGGGCAGCGCCGGCCGCGACTCCGACCCCGACAACACCGGGGTCACGCCGCCGTTCACCCTCGACGTCGGCGCGCCCAACGTGCACCTGGTCTCGGGCACTAACGCCGACTACCTCAACTCCACCATCGACGCCGGCCTTTCCCCGCTGCGGTACGCCGTCGGCGCCCAGGTCTGGCAGGACACCAGCGGGGACGGCATCCAGCAGGCCGGGGAACCCGCCAGCCAGGCTCGGGTGGCGCTGCTCGCGGCCGGCACCAACACCGAGCTCGCCACGACCACGACCGACCCCGCGGGACAGTTCCTGTTCGACGACCTCCCGAACGGGAGGTACCGGCTGCGCTTCAGCGACCTCGGGGCCCACCGGCAGCTCACGTCCGCGCACGTCGGCAGCAATCCGGCGGTCGACTCCGACCCGGACCCGCGGTCTGGGATGACGGCGGTCTTCAGCCTCGGGCAGTCCTCGACCGAGCTGGTGCCGGCGCGCGACTTCGGCCCGGTCGACGCGGACTTCGTGGACGCCACGCTGAACGCCGGCGTCGTCGGCAGCTACACCATCAAGAACCGGGTCTGGCGAGACGTCAACGGTGACGGCCTGTTCTCACCCGGCGAGTCCGGCATCGGTGGGGTCAGGGTCCAGGTGCTGAACGTGGCCGGCGCGGTGGTGGCCACGACCACGACCGACCGAGACGGGTGGTACGAGTTCAGCTTGCTACCGGCCGGTCAGTACCAGCTGAAGTTCAAGCGTCCGGCGGGCTTGCACTTCACCGCCACCGGTGCGGGGGGTGACCCTCTGGCCGATTCCGACGTGTACCTGGACGGGCTGACGGCGCCCATCACCGTCGACGAGGACCACCCGGAGGAGACTGCGGTCTCCGCCGGCCTCACCGCCTCCGCGGCGGTGGCGGCCAGCACGGCGCCCACCACGGCACCGAACGCGTCCGCCTCCGTGGCCGGTCAGCCCACGCTCAGCGGCACCGGCGGTCTACCTGCCGCCGTTCCCGTGGGCGGCGCGATCCTGCTGCTGGCCGGAGCCGCTCTGGTCTGGGTCGCCCGACGGCGACGTAGCCGCCGCTGAGGCGCCGCCTCAGTAGCGGACCACACCCAGCTGCACCAGGCCGGACACGGTCGCGGTCAGGTCCGTCGCGGCGAGCGCGAGCAACCGTCGCCGCACCCGGGCGGACGTGACCTCGTCCCACGCGGTGACGGCGGCCCGCAGGTGATCGGGGTCGCGCCGCGCCAGCAGGTGGGCCGCGTCGGCGGTCCCCGCCCCGTCGACCAGCGCCTGCACCGCCACCAGCAGGGCGGCAGCATCAAGTCCGGGCGCCGTACCGGCCCCGGGCCAGCGCACGCTGAACGGCAGGTCGGCCTCGATCAGGACCGACAGCTGCTCGGCCAGTGCGGCGGCCGTGCGCGCGTCGTCGGCGGGCGGACCGGCGGCGGTGAGCGCAGCGAAGAGCCCCGCAGCCTCGACCACCTCGACGGCACGGACCCAGCCGGGCGCCAGCGGCAGCCCGACCTGGACGATCACCTCGTCCAGCTCCTCGGCGGCGATGGCGACCCGGGCGGCGTTGCCAGCCAGGTCGTCGAGGTCGCGTAGCGGGATCACGGCCCCGACCAGGCGCAGTCCCGGCAGTCGGCGGCGGCCCAGCGCCACCAGGCTGCCGGCTCCACCCTCGACGAGCACGGTGACGTCGAGCTCGGCCTCGGTGGGCGCCGCCAGTCGGGCGGTCGCGGAAAGCGCGCGCTCGGGCAGCAGCAGGGACCGGACCAGCGAGCCGTACCCGGTGTCCCGGTGACCGGCGACGACGCTCTCAAGACCGCCGCCGACCGCCGGCTGGTCGTCGAACAGCCCGTCCAGCAAGCCGGCCGGGCCCCTCACGGGTAGCAGACCCCGGTCAGCTGCTCCGAGGCGGTCCAGAGCTGCCGGGCCAGGTCGGCGTCGGTGGCGGCAGCGCTGCGGCCGACCAGGGCCGGGAAGCCGCGCATCCCCGCAAAGCCGTCAGGCCCGACGTAGCTGCCGCCCGGCAGGTCCGTGACCGCAGCGTAGAGGGTCGGTAGCGCGCCAGCGGCGTCGCTCTGGGCGAACAGCCGGTTGGCCAGACCCATCGCCGCCCGGCCGATCGGATTGGCCGAGCGGGTCTGCAGATTGGTGGCGGCGTAGCCGGGGTGCGCGGCCAGGGCCCGGACGGGCGAGCCCTGTTCCTGCGCCCGCCGTTCCAGCTCGAGGGTGAAGAGGAGGTTGGCGAGCTTGGACTGCCCGTACGCCGCGTACGCGGTGTAGCGACGTCGTTCGAAGTTCAGGTCGTCGAGCACGATCTTGCCGCGGCGGTGCAGGTCGGAGGAGACCGTGACCACCCGGTCGGTGATCGAGGGCAGCAGCGCCACGGTGAGGGCGAAGTGGCCGAGGTGGTTGGTGCCGAACTGGCGCTCGAAGCCGTCGACCGTCGTGCCCTTGGGGACCGCCATGATGCCGGCGTTGTTGATCAGCACGTCCAGCGGACCGGACCAGCCCTCGGCGAACGCCCGCACCGAGGCGAGGTCGGCTAGGTCCAGCTCGCGGACCTCGACGTCGCCGGTCATGGTGGCGGCCGCCTCGTCCCCCCGAGCCCGGTCGCGGACCGCCAGCACCACCCGTCCGCCCGCTTTCGCCAGAGCGGCGGCGCTCACCCGGCCGAGCCCGCTGTTCGCGCCGGTGACCACGAAGGTCCGCCCGGTCTGGGAGGGGATCTGGTCGGTGGTCCAGGCGCTCATGACGGCCAGCCTAGGTAGGGGCAGCGACTCCAGCAACGCGCCCCGAACCTGCTCGAAGGCCCTCCAAGACGCGTCCTGAGCCTGGTGACGAAGGCCACGCCTCCTGCGGCGCGGCTGGTCGAGCCGAGCACGGATCATTGCGTAGAGCTGAGCCGCGACTATGCGGCTCAAGTCTCCGCAATCTTTCCCCAGCAGCGTGAGAGGGCTCTTTCCGCCCCTCCCGGTCATCTTCGTGCTCGCGGCGCGTTGCTGCCTGCGTCAGCGGACGGCGACGCCGGCGGCGCTCAGCTCGGTCAGGGTGGTCGCGACCCGGTCCGGGGCGACGGCGGCGGTCAGGTCGAGCAGCACGGTGGTGGCAAAGCCGGCGGCGGCCGCGTCCAGGGCGGTCGCCCGGACGCAGTGGTCGGTGGCGATGCCGCAGACGTCGACGGCGTCCACCCCGCGCTCCCGCAGGAAGGCGGCCAGCCCGGCGCCGTCGGGGCTGAGACCCTCAAAGCCGGAGTAGGCCGCCGCGTACTCGCCCTTGTCGAAGACCGCGGCGAAGTCCCGGAAGGTCAGCGCGTCGTGCAGCTCCACGCCCGGGGTGCCCACCTCGCAGTGCCGCGGCCAGCTGTCGACGAAGTCGGGCTCGGCGGAGAAGTGGGCACCGGGGTCGACGTGGTGGTCGCGGGTGGCCACCACGACGGCGTACGGGTGCTCGGTGGTGAGCAGGTCGCTGATCCCCGCCGCTACGGCCGCCCCGCCGGCGACGGCGAGCGACCCGCCTTCGCAGAAGTCACGCTGGACGTCCACCACGATCAGCGCCCTGGTGGTGGGGTCGCCGGTCACGCCTCGGCCGTCCGGACGGCGTACGGGTTGCCGACGCTCACCCCGGCACCGGCGTAGACGGTCTCGATCACCGGTTCGCCCCGCGACATCTTGGACGCCTCCAGCGGCAGCTCGGCCCGGCTCCGCCGGTGCCGTTCCCGGGCGGCGGCCAGCGGTTCGTCGCCGACCACTTCACCGGCGCGGACCAGCGGCACTAGCAGCTCGCGGTCGTCGGAGTCGTGCCGCGAGACCGCGCCGACGCCGATCAGCTCGGCCTCGGCGACCCCGTCGGCCGACAGCTGCCGGACGGCGTACTTGCGACCGCCGACGGAGATCTTGTCGGTGCTCTTCTTGGCCACCGGCACCATCGGCGCGCCTGGGTCCTCGGAGCCGGCGCGGGCGACCAGCTTGTAGACGAAGCCGCAGGTCGGGTGCCCGCTGCCCGTGACCAGCGAGGTGCCGACGCCGTAGCCGTCGACCGGCGCGGCCGAGAGGGCCGCGATGGTGTACTCGTCCAGGTCGCTGGTCACGATGATCCGGGTGGACGTGGCGCCGAGGGAGTCCAGCAGTCCGCGGACCCGGGTGGCCATCTGCGCCAGGTCGCCGGAGTCCAGCCGGACCGCGCCCAGCCGGCCGCCGGTCAGCTCCACGCCGGTCCGGACGGCCGTGTCGACGTCGTAGGTGTCCACCAGCAGGGTCGTGTCCTCACCGAGCGCGGCGATCTGGGCGGCAAAGGCCTCCCGCTCTTCTCGGTGCAACAGGGTGAACGAGTGCGCAGAGGTGCCTCGGGTCGGGACGCCGTAGCGCCGGCCCGCCTCAAGGTTGGAGGTCGCCTCGAAGCCGGCGATGTAGGCCGCTCGAGCGGCGGCGACCGCGGCGAGCTCCTGGGTGCGGCGCGACCCCATCTCGATGCACGGTCGGTCGCCGGCCATCAGGGTCATCCGGGACGCGGCTGAGGCGATCGCGGCGTCGTGGTTGTAGATGCTGAGCAGCACCGTCTCCAGCACCACCCCGGCGGCGAAGCTCGACTCGACGATCACGATCGGCGAGCCGGGGAAGTAGATCTCGCCCTCGGGATAGCCCCAGATGTCGCCGTTGAAGCGGAAGTCGGCCAGCCAGTCGGCGGTCGCACCGTCGACCACCCGGGCCTCGCGCAGGAACCGCAGTGACTCCTCGTCGAAGCGGAAGTGGGTCAGTGCCCGGAGCGCCCGGCCCACCCCGGCGACCACGCCGTAGCGCCGGCCGGGGGGCAGCCGCCGGGCGAAGAGCTCGAAGACGCAGGGCCGCTCGGCGGTCCCTGCCTGTAGCGCGGCCTGCAGCATCGTGAGCTCGTAGTGGTCGGTGAGCAGCGCGGTGGTGGGGACCTCGCGGGGCCCCCAGGGGTTCGCCCCCGTCGGCAGCACGTCGGTACCGCTCTGCTGGGTGACGGTCACGGCGGTCAGCCTAACCAGCCCGCTGATGTGCCGCGACGGCGCGGGTTTGCCAGAATGGGCGCCATGGCCGAATCCGAGGAGGGCAGTGTCGTCCCTGCCGGCGGGACGGCGATCGCCGAGCGCCCGCTGGAACAGACCACGCCGCAGACCCCGTGGGTGACCATCGTCTGGGACGACCCGGTCAACCTGATGTCGTACGTGACCCACGTCTTCGTGACCTACTTCAACTACGGCAAGCCGAAGGCCACCAAGCTGATGATGCAGGTGCACACCGACGGCAAGGCTGTGGTCTCCAGCGGTTCGCGGGAGGAGATGGAGCGCGACGTCGGCGCCATGCACGAGTACGGTCTGTGGGCCACCATCGACAAAGCCGATGAGTGATCCGGCTGGGCGAGCAGGGGAGCGATCGTCGTGAAGAAGTTCACCCGTCGGCGCGGGGTGATCACCACCTCTCTCAGCGGGTACGAGGTCGAGCTGTTGACCTCGTTGGTCAACCAGCTCGTCGAGCTGGTCTCCGACGGCGACCCCGAGCAGTACGCGCCGCCGGCGGAGGGCGCGGACCCTTTTGAGCGGCTGGTCCGCGACCTGCAGGCCGACCCGGACGAGCCGGAGGTCTCCGAGGACCCGGTGGTGCGTCGGTTATTCCCGAACGCCTACCCGCACGACGCGGCGGCGTCCTCGGACTTTCGCCGGTTCACCGAGCGCGACCTGCGGGCCAAGAAGGTCGAGGACGCCCTGGTGGTGCTGCACGCCCTCGGCGAGACCGGCGACGGCACCGCCGACCTGCGGATCGACCCGGCCGAGGCCGACGCCTGGCTGCGGACGCTGACCAGCGTCCGGCTCGCCGTGGCCATCCGGCTCGGCATCACCGACGCCGACAGCGCCGACGAGCTGAACGAGCTTCCCGACGAGGACCCACGCAGCTTCCTGGTCAGCGTCTACGACTGGCTCGGCTTCGCCCAGGAGACCCTGATCTCCTCGCTCTGAGCCACCCTGCCCGAAGACCGTGCGACATGGTGCCGCTTACTCCCGGCACCATGTCGCACGATCGCTGCGCAGGTCGGCCGTTGACCGTTCCAGGGCTCGACGACCAGGCTCCGGAGCGGGCCGGACACGTTAGGCTCGCCGCCGTGCTCAGCATCGCCCGCGCCCACGTGGACGCCATGGTTGCCCACGCCCGCGCCGACCACCCGGACGAGGCGTGCGGGGTGATCGTCGGGCCGGAGGGGTCGGACACTCCCACCCGCTTCCTGGCGATGACCAACGCGGACCGGTCGCCCACGTTTTTTCGCTTCGACCCCACCGAGCAGCTGCGGCTCTACCAGGACATGGAGGACGCGGACGAGGAGATCGTGGTGGTCTACCACTCCCACACCGCCACCGAGGCGTACCCGTCCCGTACCGACCTCTCCTACGCGGCCGAACCGCAGGCCCACTACGTCCTCGTCTCGACCGCCGATCCCGACGCGGTCTCGGTCCGCTCGTACCGGATCGTCGACGGCGTCGTGACCGAGGAAGAGCTCGCGATCACGGAATAGCCCCTGACGGGCAGGCGTTTCGGGACGTGGAGCGACAGCAACATGTGGACGACTGGCGATGAGAGGTTCGACATGGCGGTAGAGGTACGGATCCCGACGATCCTGCGCACGTTCACGGGCGGGGAGAAGAAGATCGACGGGGCTGGGGCCACGTTGGCCCAGGTGATCGACGACGTCGACTCCCGCCACCCCGGGCTGAAGTCCCGCCTGGTCGAGTCCGACTCGCTGCGCCGGTTCGTGAACGTCTACGTCAACGACGAGGACGTCCGCTTCGTGGGCGGCCTCGAGGCGCCGACCGCTGACGGCGACGTCATCGTGGTGTTGCCCGCCGTCGCCGGCGGCTGAGCGTGGTTCGCTACAGCTCCTTGGCCGACTCGGTCGGCCACACCCCGCTGATCGGTCTGCCCTCGCTGTCGCCGAGCTCCACGGTGCGGCTCTGGGCCAAGCTCGAGGACCGGAACCCCACCGGCTCGATCAAGGATCGTGCGGCCCTCAACATGATCAGGGTCGCGGAAGCGGCCGGCCAGCTGCGTCCCGGCTCGACGATCCTCGAGGCGACCAGCGGTAACACCGGCATCTCGCTCGCCATGGCGGCCAAGCTCGCCGGGTACCGGCTGATCTGCGTGATGCCCGAGAACACCTCGGTCGAACGGCGCCAGATCCTGGCGATGTGGGGCGCCGAGATCGTCTCCTCCGCCGCAGGCGGCGGCTCGAACGAGGCGGTCCGGGTAGCCAAGGAGCTCGCCGTCGAGCACCCCGACTGGGTGATGCTCTATCAGTACGGCAACCCGGCCAACGCCGAGGCGCACTACCTCACCACCGGTCCGGAGATCCTCGAGGACCTCCCCGAGGTGACCCACGTCGTGGCTGGCCTGGGCACCACCGGCACCCTGATGGGGATCGGCCGCTTCTTCTCCGACAAGAAGCCCGACGTCAAGATCATCGCCGCCGAGCCCCGCTACGGCGAGCTGGTCTACGGCCTCCGCAACCTCGACGAGGGGTTCGTCCCCGAGCTCTACGACCCTCAGTACGTCAGCTCGCGGTTCTCGGTGGGCTCGCGTGACGCCGTCCGCCGGGTGCGCGAGCTGCTGGAGCGCGAAGGCATCTTCGCCGGGCTCTCCTCGGGCGCCATCGTGCACGCCGCCCTCGCCCAGGCCGCCCGCGCCGAGAAGGCCGGGCTCGCGGCCGACATCGTCCTAATCATCTGCGACGGTGGCTGGAAGTACCTCTCCACCGGCGCCTACACCACCGACCTGGACGCCACCGAGGACTTCCTGGACACCCAGGTCTGGGCTTGACCCTCTTTTTGGGGCTGCGCTCGCGCTAGCCGCGCTCGCGGAGCGGCGCGGTGTCCGTAGACTTCCTCGTCATGATCCCCGACAGCAAGGCCCCGATCGGGATCTTCGACTCCGGGTTCGGCGGGCTGACCGTCGCGCGGGCGGTGATCGACCAGCTGCCGTACGAGGACGTGGTCTACCTCGGCGACACGGCCCGGTCGCCGTACGGGGAGCAGCCCATCGCCAGCGTCCGCGAGTACGCCCTCGAGTGCCTGGACCACCTGGTCGCCCAAGGGGTGAAAGCCCTGGTCATCGCGTGCAACTCGGCCAGCGCGGCCGTGCTGCGGGACGCTCGCGAACGGTACGCCGTCCCGGTCGTCGAGGTCATCCTGCCGGCCGCCCGGCGGGCGGTGGCGGCCACCCGTACGGGCCGGGTCGGGGTGATCTGCACCGATGCGACCGCCACCTCCCAGGCCTACGACGACGCCTTCGCCGCCGCGCCCCAGGTGTCCCTGCAGACGGTGGCCTGCCCGCGCTTCGTGCCCTTCGTCGAGTCCGGGGTCACCGGCGGGCCCGAGCTGCTGGCCTGCGCCGAGCAGTACCTGCAGCCGCTGCGCCAGGCCGGTATCGACACCCTCGTGCTGGGCTGCACCCACTACCCGCTGCTCACCGGCGTCATCTCCTACGTCCTCGGCGAGGAGGTGACGCTCGTCTCCAGCGCGGACGAGTGCGCCCTCGACGTCTACGCCACCTTGACCCGGCGCGGCCTCACCCACGACCGGCCGCGGACGCCCAGCCACCGCTTCCTCACCACCGGTAGCCCCGAGGCGTTCGAGGGTGTCGGCCGGCGGCTGATGGGCGGCCTCGTCTCCCGCGTCGAACAGTTCGCCTGAGCCGGTACCTGCCAGAGTGGACCCGTGGAGCTGACTGTCGTGGGCTGCAGCGGCTCGGTCTCCGGACCGGAGTCGCCGGCCTCGAGCTATCTGGTCCGAGCGCCGTACGAGGGCCGGACTTTCGCCCTCGTCCTCGACCTCGGACCCGGCGCCACCGGCGCCCTGTTCCGCTACCTCGACCCGCGCGAGGTCGACGCGATCGGGCTCAGCCACCTGCACCCCGACCACTGCCACGACCTCTGCGGCTTCTACGTCGCGGCGCGCTACTCCACCACCGCCCCCTGGCCGGGGATCAGCGTCTACGGACCGCCTGGCACCCGGGAGCGGATCGGCCGGGCGTACGAGGTGCCCGGCTCGACCTCCCGCGAACCGGGGCCCGGCATCGAGACCCACTTCGACTACCGCGACTGGCAGCCGCAGCAGCGGATCGGCCCGTTCCTGGTGCGGGCTGCACGGGTGGACCATCCGGTGGAGGCCTACGCGCTGCGGGTCACCGAGGACGTCCCCGACGGCGGCAGCCTGGTCTTCTCCGGCGACACCGGTCCCTGTTCCGCGCTCGTCGAGCTGGCCCGCGGGACCGACCTGCTGCTGGCCGAGGCCGCGTTCCTCGACCGGCCGGGCAACCCGACCGGTCTGCACCTGTCCGGACGTGACGCCGCCGAGGCGGCCGCGGCGGCCGGGGTCGACCACCTCGTCCTCACCCACATCCCGCCCTGGCACGACCGCGACCAGGTGCTCGCCGAGGCCGTGCCGCACCTGGACGGCCGCGTCGAGCTGGCGTCCCCGGGCGCGACCTGGACCATCGGCCCCCGCTAGAGTCCCGACCTGTCAGCACTGGTGGTCGCCATGGCGACCACCGACGCTGACAACTCGGGAAATAGGGTGGAGCTCATGACCCGAGCCGACGGACGCGAACTCGACCAGCTGCGCGAGGTGCGCTTCACCCGGAACTGGCTCAGCCAGGCGGAGGGGTCGGTGCTCGTGGAGTACGGCCAGACGCGGGTCCTGGTAGCGGCCAGTGTGACCGTCGGCGTCCCGCGTTGGCGCAAGGGATCCGGGCTGGGCTGGGTGACGAGTGAGTACGCGATGTTGCCGCGCGCCACCAACACCCGCAACGACCGCGAGTCGGTCAAGGGCCGGATCGGGGGCCGGACGCACGAGATCAGCCGGCTGATCGGCCGCAGCCTGCGTGCGGTGATCGACTACAAGGCGCTCGGGGAGAACACCATCGTGCTCGACTGCGACGTGCTGCAGGCCGACGGCGGCACCCGGACGGCCTCCATCACCGGGGCGTACGTGGCCCTGGCGGACGCGGTCGGCTGGCTGCGCAGCCGGAACGCGCTTGCCGGTGAACCGCTGCTGGACAGCGTCGCCGCCGTGTCCGTCGGCGTCGTCGGCGGGGTGCCGATGCTGGACCTCTGCTACACCGAGGACTCTGCCGCCGACACCGACATGAACATCGTGATGAGCGGGGCCGGCACCTTCGTCGAGGTTCAGGGCACCGCCGAGGGCGCGCCGTTCGACCGGGCGGTGCTCGACCAGCTGCTCGACCTCGGCGTCGCCGGTTGCGCCGAGCTGACCCGGCTGCAGCAGGCCGCCCTGGATGCCTGACGGCGCCCGGGTGGTGCTCGCCACCAACAACGCCAAGAAGCTCACCGAGCTACGCCGGATCGTGGCGGTGGCGGCTCCCGACGTCGAGGTGCTCGCCCTGGCCGACGTGGCGGCGTATCCCGAGCCGGCCGAGACCGAGACGACCTTCGAGGGCAACGCGCTGCTCAAGGCGCGGGCCTGCGTCGCCGCGACCGGGCTGCCGGCCCTCGCGGACGACTCGGGGCTGTCGGTCGACCGGCTGAACGGGATGCCGGGCGTCCGATCGGCCCGGTGGGCCGGCGCCGACGCGACCGACGCGAGCAACAACGAGCTGCTGCTACGACAGCTGTTCGACCTGGACGACGGCGACCGGCGCGCGCACTTCCATGCCGCGATGGCCCTGGTGCTGCCGGACGGCGCCGAGCACGTCTGTCTCGGCACCATGTCGGGGCGGCTGGTGCACGCACCGAGGGGTCAGAATGGGTTCGGTTACGACCCGCTCTTCGTGCCGGACGGGTACGAGCGGACCACCGCCGAGCTCGACGCGGCCGACAAGGACGCGATCAGCCACCGCGGTCAGGCCATCGCCGCCATCGTGCCCGTCCTGGTCGCCGAGCTCCGCCGCCTCAACCCCGACGACCTGCACTCCGACGACCGTGAGAAAGCCGAGAACCACCCGTGAAGACCTACCTGGACCTGCTCGCGCACGTGCTGGACACCGGGACGCCCAAGGGGGACCGCACCGGCACCGGCACCCTCAGCACCTTCGGCTACCAGATGCGCTTCGACCTGCGAGACGGCTTCCCGCTGCTGACCACGAAAAAGCTGCACACCCGCTCGATCGTGACCGAGCTGCTGTGGTTCCTGACGGGGTCGACGAACGTGAAGTGGCTGCACGAGCAGGGCGTCACCATCTGGGACGAGTGGGCCGACGCGGACGGTGAGCTCGGTCCGGTCTACGGCTACCAGTGGCGCTCCTGGCCCACCCCGGACGGACGGCACGTCGACCAGCTGGCCGCGGTGGTCGAGGCGATCAAGACCAACCCCGACTCCCGCCGGCACGTGGTCAGCGCGTGGAACGTGGCCGACCTCGACGCGATGGCCCTGCCGCCCTGCCACACGATGTTCCAGTTCTACGTCGCCCCCGCCGAAGGCGGTACCGGTGCACGCGGGCGGCTGTCGTGCCAGCTCTACCAGCGTTCGGCCGACGTCTTCCTCGGTGTGCCCTTCAACATCGCCTCGTACGCGCTGCTCACCCATCTGGTGGCGCAGGTCTGCGACCTCGAGGTGGGGGACTTCGTGCACACCCTCGGCGACGCGCACCTCTACGTCAACCACCTCGAGCAGGCCCGGCGCCAGCTCGAGCGAGAGCCCCGTCCGCTGCCGCGGCTCGTGCTCAGCCCGCGCGTCCGCAGCCTCGACGACGTCACTCCCGACGACATCGTGATCGAGGGCTACGACCCGCACCCGGGCATCAAGGCCCCGATCGCGGTCTGAGGTGACGACCCGTAGCCGGGGCGAGGTGATCGCGATCGCCGCCGTCGCCCGGAACGGGGTGATCGGCCGCGGGCCCGACATCCCCTGGCGCATCCCCGGTGAGCAGGCCCGGTTCAAGCGCCTGACGATGGGCCATCCGCTGGTGATGGGTCGGCTGACCTACGCCTCGATCGGCCGACCACTGCCGGGACGCACGACGCTGGTGGTCAGCCGGGATCCCGGTTTCGTGGCGGCTGGGGTCGAGGTGTTCACCGACGTCGACGCCGCTCTGGATCGCGCGCTCGCGCTCGACGACGTGGTCTTCGTGGCCGGTGGGGGACAGGTCTACCGCGCCGCGTGGTCCCGGCTCACCCGGCTCGAGATCACCGAGGTCGATCTCGTGCCGGACGGGGACGTGACCTTCCCGCCGACCAGCTCCCGCGAGTGGACCGAGACCGTCCGCGAGAAGCACGACGGCCACGCGTACGTGAGCTATTCGCGTGCCAGGAACGCGCCTGACGGCTAGGCTCCTCGCGGCTCAGCCGGAGTGGTGGAACGGTAGACACGCAGGATTTAGGTTCCTGTGCCTTCGGGCGTGAGGGTTCGAGTCCCTCCTTCGGCACGACGACACCGCCACGAGCGCCGGCCTCAGAGGCCGAGCTCGCGCCGCAGCTTGTCGACGTGACCGGCGGCCCGCACGTTGTACTGGGCGACCGCGACCGTACCGGCGCCCTTGGCGTTCACGTCGACCACGAAGGTTGAGCGGATGACGCCCTCGACGAGCTTGCCGTAGAGCAGCTTCTCCCCGTACGCGCCGTAGGCCCCCAGCGCCGACCGGTCGGGGTCGGACAGCAGCGGGAAGGCCACCGAGGACTTCTCGCGGAAGGTCGCGAGCTTGGGCTGAGCGTCCGGCGAGATGCCCAGCACGTGCACCCCGACGGCGCTCAGGTCCTCCATGGCGGCGGTGAAGTCGACGGCCTGGGTGGTGCAGCCGGGCGTCATCGCGGCCGGGTAGAAGTAGACGATCACCCGCTGACCGGCGTAGTCGGCCAGGGACACCGGGTGGCCGTCGGCGTCGGGCAGGGTGAAGGCCGGAGCTGAGTCGCCAGCGGTGAGTCGCGTCGTCATGGGCATGACCTTACTGGGGCCCACTGACGTGCCGGACGCCACGGACGCGGCCACCTCAGCGAGCGCCGACCGACTGCAATACGCTGGCCACCCAGACGCCGGCAGCTGCCGGCTCCGTGTACGCCCGATGGGCAAGGGGTGACGATGGTGGCAGGTCGACCGGATCGCGACAAGGACCAGATCGAAGCCGACCTGGCTGCCACCCGCGACCGCTTGGTCACCGCCGTCGAGTCCTTGATCGACCAGGTGCACCCGCAGCGGATCAAGCAGCGCGAGATCGCCGGCGCCAAGCGCTTGCTGAACATCGAGCTCGAGAACGCCAAGGCGCTGGTCTACAACGCGCGCGGTGATCTGCGTACCGACCGGCTGGCCGTGGTCGGCGGCGCGGCGGCCGGGGTCGTGAGCCTGCTGGTGGTGCTCCGGGCCGTGGTCCGCCGGAGTCGTTCCTGAGCGCTCAGACCAGGGTCGACCCGCCTTCCCCCCGGGGGGGGGTGTGGAAGGCTCACTGACGAATTCCGAAACTCGTTCAGCACGTAGTGCTCACGAGTGACAGGGATCATCTACTGTGGCTCAGTGGCACCAACGGATGGGTGCCTCTACACAACGAAGTGAGGCCTGAATGACTTTCGTACGTCCGGCGCGCCGCGTGCTCATCGCCGCCGCGTCCCTGACCGCGCTGCTCGCGGCCGCCGCCTGTGGTGGTAGCAGCAGCCCCGGCACCACAGCGTCCTCGGCCCCGGCCGTCGACTTGACCAAGCAGGGTGACACCGAGCTCTGGACCGGTAAGGACACCTCGGGAAACCTGAAGAACGTGGTGGCTGACTTCAACGCCCAGCACCCCGCGGGCAAGGTGATCATCCACGAGCTGCCCGACAACGCTGACCAGCAGCGGGCCCAGATGATCCAGAACACCCAGATCAAGAACCCCAAGATGGGCATCTTGAGCATGGACGTCGTCTGGACGTCGGAGTTCGCGGCCAAGGGCATCGTGGTGCCGCTGCCGGCTGAGCAGTTCCCGACCGACGGCTTCCTGAAGGCGACCGTCGACAGCGCGACCTACTTCGGCAAGCTCTACGGCATGCCGCAGTCCTCCGACGGTGGTCTGCTCTACTACCGCAAGGACCTGCTCACCAAGTACAACCTGCAGCCCCCGACGACCTTCGACGAGATGAAGGCCGACTGCAAGACCATCAAGGCGGGCGAGAACAACCCCAAGCTCGAGTGCTTCGCCGGTCAGTACAACAAGTACGAGGGCCTGACCGTGAACTTCGCCGAGGCTGTCAACAGCGCCGGCGGCGTCATCGTGGACGACCAGGGCAAGGCCAACGTCAACACCCCGGAGGCCATCAAGGGCCTGGCCACGTTGACCGACGACTTCAAGGACGGCACCATCCCCAAGGGCGCCATCACCTGGCAGGAAGAAGACGGCCGCCAGGCGTTCCAGAACGGCACGCTGATCTTCCACCGCAACTGGGGTTACGTCTACAACCTCGCGCAGAAGACAGACGGCTCGTCCAAGGTCGCCGGCAAGTTCGACGTGGCTCCGCTGCCGGGCATCACCGGTACCGGCGTCTCCAGCCTCGGTGGTCACAACCAGGCCATCGCCACGAACGCCGAGAACAAGGGCACCGCGGCGGACTTCATCAAGTACTTCACGAGCGAGCAGGTGATGAAGGACAACGTCATTGCGACCTCGTCGTCGGCCACGCGTACGACCGTCTATTCCGACCCGGCCGTGGTGAAGAAGTTCCCGTACATGCCCATCCAGCTCAAGAGCATCGAGACCGCCAAGCCGCGGCCCAAGGCTGTCGAGTACGGAGACGTGACCCTGGCCATCCAGGACGCTGCTTACGGCGCCCTGCAGGGCCAGACTCAGCCGGACGCCGCCATGGCGAGCCTGCAGACCAAGCTCCAGTCGCTGATCAAGTAGCTTCCAGTTCTCCGGACCCCGGCGTGGCAGTGGTCGCGCCGGGGCTCGGGGCATCTCTTCTCAAGGAGGTTGGCCGCATGGCAACTGCCACAGCGGAGTCGCAGAGTCTCCCGGCCGTCCAGCAGGACGGTCACAAGCACAAGAAGAGCGCGCTCAGTGACGGACAGGGCCGGCTGGCCTGGATCCTGCTGGCCCCGACGCTGCTCGTCATCATCGTGGTCGCCGGTATCCCGGTGCTGCTGTCGATCCGCGAGTCGTTCTTCCAGTCCAACTCCGCACCCGACCCGACCACGGGGATCATCACCCCCGGTGAGCGGTTCACGGGGCTCCAGAACTTCACCAGCATCTTCACCAATCCCGACACCGTGGTGGGGAACTTCGGCACCATCGGCCGGTTCTCCAACGCGTTCTTGAACACCACCGCCATCACCATCGTCTGCGTGATCCTCGAGACCGTCCTAGGTGTCGCGATGGCGCTGATCATGGCGAAGGCGTTCAAGGGTCGCGGCATCGTCCGCGCGGGCATCCTCGTGCCGTGGGCCATCCCCACCATCGTCTCCGCGCTGATGTGGAAGCTGATCTTCAACGAGTCCGGGGTGATGAACCGCATCATCGGGACCCAGATCCTCTGGCTCGCCGACTCACCGGCCTCGTTCTGGGCCGTCGTGATCGCCGACGTCTGGAAGACCGCACCCTTCATCGGGCTGCTGACCCTCGCTGGTCTGCAGACCATCCCGGCCGAGGTCTATGAGGCCGCCAAGGTCGACGGCGCCACCGCCTGGCAGCAGTTCGTCCGGATCACGCTGCCGATGGTCAAGCCGACGCTCGTGGTCGCTGTCCTCTTTCGCACGCTCGACACGCTGCGCATGTTCGACCTGCCCTGGGGCATGATCGGTCAGGGCAAGTACCGGGTGGAGACGGTGTCGATCTTCGCCTACCAGGAAGCCACGGCCCAGCGCTACGGGCCGGCCGCGGCCTACGCCATCGTGCTGTTCATCTACGTGCTGCTCGTCGCCTTCCTGTTCGTGAAGGTGCTGGGCGCGGACGTGATCGGTGACAGTGGGCTGCCGAAGAAGAAGAAGCGCCGCGGTCGTGGTGGCGGCGTTGGTGGCGAAGACACGGTCAAGGCCCAGGCTGCGCCCGGCCTCGAGATGATGGGAGGGGCTCACTGATGGCCACTGCAGTCACCACACCGACCGAGAGCCACCTGAGCTCCGACGAGGTTGCGCAGCTCGCGCACCCGAAGCGGAACGGCAAGGCGCTCTTCGGGATGATCGCCTCGTACGTCGGCATGGCCCTGATCGTCCTCTACTGCATCATCCCGTTCTACTGGATGATCGTCTCCTCGCTGCGGCTGCCCACCCAGGGCCGGAGCACCGACTTCATCCCCAACCCGGTGTCGTTGGAGAACTACAAGGGCGTGTTCTCGGGCGGTAACGCCTTCGGCCGTTCCTTGATCAACTCGGTCATCGTGTCCGGAACCACCACTGTCTTGACGCTGCTGTTCGGCATCGTGGCGGCGTACGCGCTGGCACGGCTGCAGTTCAAGGGCAAGGCGGCGGTGCTGTGGGTAATCATGGCCTGCTCGATGTTCCCGTTGATCATCCTGATTCCGCCGCTGCTGAAGATGTTCTCCTCGACGGCACCGTTCCAGTGGTTCCCGAACTGGATCAACACCTACCAGGCGGTCATCGTCCCGGGGCTCAGTTTCGGTCTGCCGCTCGCGGTGTGGAACTTGACCGCCTTCTTCAAGCAGATGCCGGTCGAGCTGGAGCAGGCGGCCATGGTGGACGGTTGTACCCCGGCCGTTGCCTTCCGCAAGGTGATCCTGCCGCTCGCGGCGCCGGGTGTCTTCACCACGGCGATCATCGTGTTCATCGGGTCATGGAACGAGTTCCTCGTCGCCCTGACCTTCCTGACCAACGCGGACCGGCAGACCGCCACCGTCGCGATCAGCAAATTCACTGGGGCGACAAACTTCGACACCCCCTACGGCAGCATCATGGCTGCCGGTGTGATCGTGACCGTGCCACTACTTATTGCTGTGCTGCTCTTTCAGCGCCGTATCGTCGCCGGCCTCACCGCAGGTGGCGTCAAGTAGGACAGGTCGTGCCCTGAGCTCGTCGAGGGGCTAGAACTGGCGCAGTCGCACCCGCGACTGCGCCAGTTCTGCGTGTGTGGTGCGTCTCACGACGGTGGACCCAGCCGGCTCGGTTCCGCGCTCACGGCTCAGACGTACCGTTGATCCGTGAACCAGCTGTACGGCCACCTGCTCTTGGCCGCGTCCGTCCTGATCGGCTCGGCCATCCCCTTTGTACCGACCGGCGAGATGGTCAGCGGCGCGGCGGCCGTCGCGGCGCACTCGAAGCTGAACGTCTTCCTCATCTTCCTGATCACCTGGATCTGCTCGGTGCTGGGCGACACGGTGATGCTGATTGAAGCCCGGCTGGGTCGCCGACGGCTGCAGCGCTGGCTCAACCGGGCCACGTTCGGGGCTCGGGTCACCGCCGCTCAGCAGGCGCTCACCGGCAACGCGGTCAACGCCGTGATCACCGGCCGACTGATCCCGGGCGGGCGGACGCCGGTCATCGTCGCGCTCGGTCTGTCCCGCTTCTCGATCCGACGCTTCATGCTGATCGACACCGTCGCGTGCGCGCTGTGGGCCGGTATCTACTCCACCATCGGCTCGATCGGTGGGCGGATCGCCAACCACCCCATCTGGGGCATGGTGATCGCGATCGCGTTCGCGGTCTCGATGGGCGTCCTGGTCCAGGAGCTGCGCAAGCTGTGGCAGTGGTACCGCGGCCGGTCGGTGGCCCAGGATCCGACGCCGGCCGTCGCGCACGCCATCGGCACACCCGAAGAGGCACCGGCCAAGCCCTGAGCCTGAGAACCACAGAGGCCGCCGACAGGAGTGATCCTGTCGACGGCCTCAACCCTCGGCGGGGCGGTCAGCGTGCCGGGTCAGCGCGAGAACGGACTGGTGTAGCGCTGCGCGGCGACTAACAGCTCGTCGCGCATGGTTGCGCTGCCGGCGTTGGCGATGGCGCGTTCGATCTCGTGGCGCGAGCGGCGGTGGTCGAGGCGGTTGCGGAGAGTCTGGGTGAGGCGGGCCATGATGGTTCCTTGCTGTGCTTTTCGGGTCAACTATTTGATATCGAAGTGTACAACCTCGAAATCATCGGCGGTATTCCGGGCACTACCATGAGTGCGCCGGCTGACGGCACTCTTCTCCCTCCCCCGTTCGGAGCCTGACACGATGTCCAAGACTCAGCAGCTCACACCCATGGCGATCGTCCCAGACATCCTGGACGCCACCCAGACCTACGACTCCCGGCGCCTGCTCGCGTTGCTGAACCGGTCCTGGTCGGCCTTCGGTCTGGCCGCGACCGTGGACGACGTGCTGATGCCCAGCATGCGTCTGGTCGGCCGGTTGTGGGCGAGCGGCGAGAGCGACGTGAGCGAGGAGCACCTCGCCACGGTGACCACCCAGCTGTGGCTCGGGCAGGTGAGCGCGGCCGCGACCGCACCCACCCGGATCGGGACGGTCTTGCTGGCCTGCGGTCCGAGCGACGTGCACACGCTGGGCTTGGAATGCCTGGCCGCGCTGTTGATCGAACGGGGCGCCGACTGTCGTAGCCTCGGCGGTTCGACCCCGACCGAGGCGGTGCAGATCGCGATGCGCCGGCTGCGACCCGCGGCGGTCGTCGTGGTGTCGCACTCGCCCAGGAGCCGGCCCGGAGCTCTCCTCAGTATCGGTCTGGTGGACGCCCAGGGGATTGACGTCTACTACGCCGGTGGCGCGTTCGCCACCGCGGAGGACCGCGACGGCGTGCCGGGGCGCTACCTCGGGGAGCACCTCGGCCCGGCGGCCGACCTCGTCGTCGCCGGGCTGGCCTGACCGCGCTTGAGCTGTCCCGAGTTGGTCGACGGCTTGAGCCCCCGGCCACGACCAACCGGTAGCGACGCGTCCCAGCTGGTCGAGGGCCTCGAAGAGGTTGCGCCGGCTGGCGCCCAGGCCAGCCCTACGACCAGCAGGAGGCACTACTCGTGCAGCACACTCCCAAGCCGCAGCAGTGTGAAGAAGGGACGCGGCGACGAGTGACCAGTCACCTTGGGCCTTTGGAGGGTGGTGTCAAACGCCGACCTCCTGCGCGTCACCCGGGCACGCACCGGTCTTCGTTGCCGTCGTCGCGGAGAGAATCCCGCGGTCCGACTCCTCCGGCGCCTTGCCCGCACCCGGACGCCTGCTCGCTACGGCCGCCGTTCGACACGACCCTCCCAGCGAACCCATCGACGGGCGTTCGTCGAGTCCGCTTTCCGGGCGGGCTCCATGCCCTTGCGCTTGCTTCGGAAGATCACGCTCCGCCGCCATGGTTTGCGGTTCGGCCCGGGAGACTCCTCCCGGGCGAAGCAAGACCGTTGAGGAAGGTCGAGGCGCAAGTGCGGTCCGGGGCCCTGTAGGCGAGGGCCGTCGCTACCCGGGACCGAAAAGACGAAGCGTGTGGCTGCCGGGGGAGGAGAAGTCTTGCCAAACAATCACGGGAGCCATATGTTATACGTATGCATCTCGGGGCACGCGACAGGGGCCATGTGGTGGGCTGCTTCACGGTGGTGCGCGAGACTGCCCGGGCCGACCCGGCCGCGCCGTCCAAGCCTGAGGTGGTTCAGCCTGTGTCCGAGATCCTCAGCAATCTCAAGCAGTACAGCGGCCCAGCCCTACGCCTCTCTGCCGACCCGCTTGACGGCTGGACCGGGGGTGACGACGTCGGGCTTGACGAGGGCACCTTCGGGACCTCGGCAGAGACGCTTCCCGAGGACCTACGGCCGGCCCTGGATGTTGGAGTCGAACGGCCTCACCGGTTCGCTCGGATGCAGCGGAGCCATCTGCATGTCTTCGAGGACGAGGTCGCGCTGGTTGGACCCTCGGTCATCTCGGACGAGACGGCTTCCGCTGGAGATCCTGACGGGGGATGCGGATTTCTACCTCGACAACCTGCACCGTTACGGCTCCCTGCTCCTGGGCCGGTGGTCCACCGTCGCGTACGCCGACCAGGGCAGGTCCGGCACGAAGCACGTGCTGCCGGCCGGGCGTGGGTCCCGTTACACCGGCGCCCTCTTGTCGCCGGCTATCTGAAGCAGCTGACCGACCCGCGGGCCACCCGAGACTGGACCCCGGCTCAGGCCGCCCGTCGTTGCGATCGCCGACTTCGGGGGCAGGTCCGGCCTCCGCGACAGCACTCAGCTGCCCCGAGCAGATCAGCGCCAAATGTTACAGTCTGAATACGTATAACAAGTCTATGCGCCGCGTCCGACACCATCGATCAGAAGAGGCCCTCATGCACATGTCCCGCCCGTCCCGACGGATCGTTGTCGGTTTGCTCTCTGCGTCGCTGGTGGTTCTGACCGCCTGCGGTGCCGGCTCGCGCACCGGCGCGGAGACCGCCGTCGCGGTCGCCTGCGACTTCGAGAACCCGCCCCAGGCGACCACGGTCAACGTCCTGGCCTACAACTCCTCGGCCGTGGACCCCTTCACCAACACGATGGTGAAGAGCTGTTCGCACGACAACGTGACGGTCAAGCACGACCCGATCGACTTCGGCGGTCAAGTGCAGAAGACCGTGGCCACCCTGTCCGGCGACAAGGGGTCCTACGACGTGGTCGAGACCTACAGCTTCGTGGTCGCGACGTACGCCGCGCAAGGCAAGATCCAGCCGCTGGACGACCTCTTCGCCAAGTACGCCGACAAGTACAAGCTCAACGACCTCAGCCCGGAGATGCTCAAGGGGATGAGCTATGACGGGAAGCTCTACGGCCTCCCCATGCAGGCGCAGACCCAGGTGCTGGCCTACCGCAAGGACATCTTCGACAAGCTGGGCCTCACCCCGCCGAAGACCTTCGAGGAGATGCGGACCGTCGCCAAGAAGATCCAGGACGCCGGCGAGATCAAGTACCCGCTTGCGCTGCCCTGGCTGTCCAACGCCGACATCGTGACCGGTTTCGGTGCCGCCATGGGCTCCCAGGGGACCGACTATGTTGACGACGCCACCAAGAAGGCCAACCTGACCTCCGACGCCGCGGTGAAGTCGCTGGAGCAGATGAAGTCCCTGCTGCCCTACATGGACCCCCAGGTCACCACCTTTGACCAGCCCAAGGTGCAGCAGCAGCTGTTCAACGGGTCGGCCGCGATGGGCATCATGTTCTCCGGCCGGATGCTCGACCTGACCCTGGAGAAGAACTCCAAGTTCTCGGCGAACTTCGCCTTCGCCGCGCCGCCGAAGGTCTTCGCCGACAGCCCCAAGCAGTACGGTGCCCTGTCCATCGACGGCTGGTCGCTACCGACGAACACCAGCGTCTCCCCGGACCTGCTGTTCCAGCTGATCGCGGCCTCGGTGAGCGAGGACGCCTCGAAGTCCTCCGTCCCGGCTGCCTACCCGGCCCGCATCGGGATGGCGACCACCGCCAACACCCCGTACGCCGCTGCGGCCGAGGACTCGATCAAGAACGCACCGCCCCTGCAGCCCTACCCCTACATCCCGGCGGTCGGTGGCGCCATCACTCCCATCGTGGCCAAGGTCGTGACGGGCGGGCAGTCCATCCCGGACGGCACTGAGCAGATGCAGCAGGCGGTCGAAGACATCCTGGCCAAGCAGTAACCGCGACGAGTCGGCACGACCAAGGAGCTCGAGCATGCGCAGACGTGAGTACGCAGTACTGATCGCCCCCAGCGTGATCATCATGTTCGGGTTCCTGGTCGTCCCGCTCTACCGGACGATTCGTTGGAGCTTCGAGTCCGTGGCCTACGGGAGTCCGGGCACGTTCATCGGGCTGGCCAACTACGCCAGCGCGCTGACCGACTCCCGCTTCGGTCGCGCGGTGTTGTTCACGGTGGGTCTCACCATCGTGACCACGGTCGTCCTGCTCTTCTTCGGCTACATCATCGCGACGCTGATGAACCAGATCGGCAAGTTCCGGCCGATCGTGCTCGGCATCTTGCTGATCTCCTACGTGCTGCCCCACGTGGTCGGGGCGGCCGCCTTCTCGTGGCTCTTCGACAGCAACTTCGGCGGTGTGGTCAACTACGCCCTCAGCTCGCTGACCGGCCAGGAGATCCTGTGGTTCACCGACCCCTGGCCGAACCGGGTCATGATCGCGATGAACGTCGTCTGGTCCCAGCTGCCGTTCGCGATGCTGATCATCCTGGCCGGCCTGCAGGGCGTCCCGGAGGAGGTGATCGAGGCCGCTCAGATCGACGGGGTGAACACCCTGCAGAAGCACCTGAACGTGATCATTCCCAGCATCCGTGGCGTCGTGGGCTTCGCGGCCCTGATCTCGATCATGGACATCCTGCGGATCTTCGACAACCTGATCCCGCTCGCTCCGCAGGCGGTCCCGATCGGCAACGAGTCGATCATGCTCTACATCTTCAACCAGGCCTTCCGTGAGGGAAACCAGAACCTGGGGCTGGGCAGCGCGGTCAGCGTGCTGACGATCGTGTTGATCCTGATCATGCTGTCCCCCTTCATCCGCGACGTCTTCCGGGAGGCGAAAGCCAAATGACCACCCTCGATGTAGGCAAGCTCTCCACCACGGGCGCCGGGACCGGGGTCGCTTCCGGCAGCCCAGGCCCCAGTGCCCGGTCGAGCCGCAAGACCTTCCTCGTCCTGGCCGGTCTGTTCCTCGGGGCGACCTGCCTGGTCATGCTGAGCCCGTTCATCTGGACGATCCTGTCAGTGACCAAGCCGACGGACGTGGCCTTCGTCAACCCGCCGGTCTTCGCCTACAAGCCGACGCTGGCCGCGTTCGTCGACCTGTGGCAGACGACGGACTTCTACCGCTACCTGATCAACACGGTGATCATCGCGGTGATCTGCACGGTGGTGGCGCTGCTGATCGGACTGCCGGCGGCCTACGCACTGTCCCGCTTCCCGGGCTGGGTGTCTGGACTCCTGCTCGTGCTGGCGCTGATCTTCCGGGCGCTGCCGCGGTTCGCCGTGGTGCTCCCGATGTACGAGATCACCAAGTCGATCGGGATCTACGACACGACCTACGCCCTGGCCCTGGCCCTGATCGCGATCAACCAGCCGTTCAGCATCTGGTTGCTGCGCAACTTCTTCGCCGAGATCCCGGTCACCCTCGACGAGGCGGCCATGATCGACGGCTGCACCCGCTTCCAGGTGCTGCGCCGGGTGATGGTCCCGCTGATGGGACCAGGCATCCTGACCGCGGGGATCTTCGTCTTCCTCTTCGCCTTCCAGGAGTACCTCACCGCGCTGATCCTGACCGACGTGAACTCCAAGACGGTGCCAGTCTTCATCGCCACTCAGCTGGGGCAGACCCTGCCCATGCTGCAGCAGGCCGGGGCGGCCGCGATGCTGCTCACCCTGCCGGTCGTCGCCATCGCGTTCATCGCGCAGAAGTACCTGGTGGCGGGGCTGGCAGCCGGGGCTGTCAAGGGCTGACCGGACCCAGTCGAGCTGACCCTGGCGGTGGGAGAGGTGCACGGCGCGCACCTCTCCCCGCGGGAACGGCTGGACCAGATGAGGGCCGTCCGCCGCGGCTGGCGGTCGGCCCGCAGGTCTGGACCGACCGGCGAGTCAGCGCTGGGCCGACCTCAGGTCGGCCAGGTGGCCCATCAGGGTGTGCGCGAGGTTGTAGACGACGAGGTCGGCGCCGCCGGCGAGCGCCTGCGCGGCCGCGTCGACGCCGGGGACGATGTCCATCCGCCGTGCCGACGAGCCGGCCAGCACCCGGTGCACCTCAGCCACCAGGTCGGCGAGGGCCGGATCGGACGCGGTCCGGGACGCCCCGAGGTCCGCCGTGCCGATCATGGTGCCGTCGATGCCGGGGACGGCCAGGATCTCTGCCGCCCGCGCCACGCCCGCCGGCGACTCGATCATGCCGATCAGCAGAGTCTCCTCGACCAGTCGCTGCCGGTGCTCGCCGGGGTCGGTGAGTCCGAAGCGCCCGGCGCGCGAGTACGTCGCGAACCCGCGGTGGCCCAGCGGCGGGTAGTGGACCGAGTCCACCAACGCCTGCGCGTCGGCGGCACTGTCGATGTGCGGCGCGATGATCCCGGCGGCTCCCTGGTCCAGGGCACGCAGCACCAGGGCTGGCTCGGCGGAGCCCACCCGGACGAGAACCTCGACCCCGTGGCACGCCGCCAAGGCCAGGTGGCTGCGCAGGTCGGCGACGTCGGCCGGTCCGTGCTCGCAGTCGATCACGATGAAGTCGAACCCGCTGACGGCGACCATCTCCGTCAGCTCCTCGGCCGGCATCCGGAGCAGGACACCGACCAGCTGTTCGCCCGCCGCCAGCCGTGCCTTCAAGGCGGCGGCCATCAGGCCACCATCCCGGCCGACAGGTCGATGTCGGCCCCGCAGAGACCGGGCATCGCCAGCATCGCGACCACGGCCGCACCGACCTCCTGCTCGGTCACCATCCGCCCGAGGGCGGCCCGGGACACGAAGGTCTCCATGGCGGCCGCGTAGGAGGTCCCCGACCGTTCGGCCTCGAGCCGGAAGTTCCGGTCCATCCGCGGACCCTCCACCGGACCGGGGGACAGGCTGTTCACGCTCACGCCGGCCGGACCGACCTCGAAGGCCAGGGTGGAGGTCAGACCGAGCACGGCCATCTTCGACGCGCAGTAGGGCGTCCGGCGGATCAACGGGCGCTTCCCCGACACCGAGGCGAGGTTGATCACGTCGCCGTGGCCACGAGCCACCATGGCCGGCAGGAAGGCACGGCAGACGAGGAAGACCCCGCGCACGTTGACGTCGAAGACCTCGTCCCAGTCCGACACGTCGACATCGACCAGCGGCGCGACCGGGCCGGCGATCCCGGCGTTGTTCACCACGACCGACACCTCGACCTCGGCCAGCGAGTCGGACAGCTGCTGCACCGACTGCGGGTCGGCCACGTCGCAGACCCGCCAGGAGGCGCGCTCACCCAGCTCGGCGCAGATCTCACGCAGCGGCTCGGACCGTCGACCGGCGACGACCACCGCGGCGCCCTCGGCGTGCAGGGCCCGGGCGATGGCCCCGCCGAGGCCGGTGCCGCCGCCGGTCACCAGAGCGGTGCGACCAGCCAGCGTCACGCCGCGCTCCGGTCCGTCACGGGGTCCGACCCGCCGATTCCAGGTCCGCACCTAGGGCCGTGTCGATCCAGGCGTACGGCTCCCCGAGGTGGCGCCAGACGCGGACGTCGCCGCTGCGGGCGTGTCCCTCGAAGAGCTCCACCCGGGCGGCCCGACCGCAGACCCGGCCGAGCTCTGCGCTGGAGGCGTCGTCGGTGATCTCCTGGTAGGTCACCGTCTTCAGGTACTTGCCGACCCACAGACCGCCGGTGTAGCGCGACGCTCCGAGGGTGGGGAGCACGTGGTTGGTACCGATCACCTTGTCACCGTAGGAGACGCAGGTGTTCTCGCCGAGGAACAGAGCGCCGAAGTCGTGCATCTTCTCCAGAGCGGCCCGGGGGTCGCGGGTCAGCACCTCGACGTGCTCGGAGGCAAAGCCGTCAGCCACCCGGAAGGCCTCGTCGAGGTCGTCCACGACGATCACCTGCCCGAAGTTGCGCCAGGCGGGCTCGGCGCAGTCCCGGGTCGACATGTCGGGCAGGATGCGCTCGATGTGCTCCATCACCTGTCGAGCCAGCACCTCGCTGGTGGTGACCAGGACCGCAGGCGACTCGGGGCCGTGCTCGGCCTGGGACAGCAGGTCCACCGCGACCACGAAGGGGTTCGCCGCATCGTCGGCGATGACCAGGATCTCGGTGGGCCCAGCGAACAGGTCGATCCCGACCTCGCCGTAGAGCTGTCGCTTGGCCTCGGCCACGTAGGCGTTCCCCGGGCCGGCGATCAGGTCGACCTTGTCCATGAACTCGGTGCCCAGAGCCATCGAGGCCACGGCCTGGACGCCGCCCAGGATGTAGATCTCGTCCGCGCCGGCCAGGCTCATGGCCGCGACCGTGGCGGCGGGGATCTCGCCGTTGATGGGCGGGGTGCACGCCACCACCCGAGGCACGCCGGCCACCTTGGCGGTCACGATCGTCATGTGCGCGGAGGCGGTGAGCGGGTACCTCCCGCCGGGGATGTAGGAGCCGGCCGCCTGGACCGGGATGTGGCGGTGGCCCAGCTTCACACCGGGCAGTGTCTCGATCTCGATGTCGGTCATCGAGTCGCGCTGGGCCTGGGCGAACCGCCGGACCTGCGCCTGGACGAAGACGATGTCGTCGATGACCTGCTGGGGCAGGCCGGCCATGATCTCGGCGATCTCGGCGGCGCTGAGCCGGAAGCTCTCCGGGTCCCAGCGGTCGAAGGTCTGGGCGTAGCGGCGGACCGCGGGCTCGCCCTCGTGGCGGATGTCGCCGATGATGCTGCGCACCCGGTCGCTGACGTCGGCCTGCGTGGTGTCGGCGAAGGTCTTGGACTGGGCCGTCTTGAGCCAGCTGGGCACGTGGTCTCCTCCTGTGGGGCGTCTCGAGCGAGCCATCGGGGTAGCGTCACGAGACACCGTTTACATACGTATGTGTAAAGTACGCCGGGACGCGAGCCGACGTCAAGATGGCCGGCATGCTGCCAATCCGGACCGGACGGGAGAAGATCGACTCATGGTGACCAGCCACGACGTCGCTCGACTGGCCGGAGTGTCGCAGCCGACGGTGTCCCGAGCCCTCCGTAACAGCACCAAGGTGTCCGAGGACACCAGGTACCGGGTCTTGCAGGCCGCGCGCGCCCTCGGCTACGTGCCCAGCGAGACCGGCCGGGCCCTCTCGAGCGGCCGGACCCGACGCATCGGGCTGCTGCTGACCGACCTGACCAACCAGTTCTACACCCACGTGATCGCCGACATGCATGACGAGCTCGAGACGCGGGGCTACCAGCTGATGCTGCAGACGGAGACCACGGACACCGCCACCGTGGCGGAACGGTTGATTGCCAACACGGTGGACGGAGTGCTGTTGGCCACCGTGACGTTGAACTCGCTGATCCCGGTCCGACTTCGCGACCGCGGCGTCCCTTTCGTCTACTTCAACCGGATCTCGGACGCGGTCGACGCTGACTCAGCCACCGTCGACCCCGTGTCCGGCCTCGACGCCGCGGCCGCCGCGATCCTTACCCACGGACACCGACGGGTGGGAGCGATTCTCGGACCGAGCAACACCAGCACCGGTGCTCAGCGCGAGGTGGCGCTACGCCGCGGCCTGGAAGCCGGTGGGGTCACCATCGCTTCGGCCTACACCTACCGCGGCCCGTTCGACTTCGACACCGGAGATGCGGGCACGAAGTACCTGCTCACGCGCGATCCCCGACCTACCGTCATCGTCTGCAGCAACGACGTGGTGGCTCTCGGTGCCCTCAACGCGGCGCGGGACCTTGGCGTCAAGGTGCCCCAGGACGTCTCGGTGGTCGGCTTCGACAACCTCCCGCCCGCGCAGTGGTCCCTGATTCAGCTCACCACCGTGGCTTTCGACCTCGACGGCATGGCTCGCCGGGCCGCCAACCTGCTGGTTGACCGGATCGAGAACGGGCCGGGGACCCCTTTCGCGCACGCGGTCTTCCCAAGCCGGCTGATCGAGCGGGCCACCCTGTCCGTCGCCCCTCCGCTCTCCTAGGAGGACTCCCGGCTCTGGGGAACGACCTCTGGTCCCCGCCTGGAGAGGTCGTCGCTCGCACCCAGGATCCTCCAATACTGTCTGCGGAATGGCCCCGGCGCTGAGCCGACCCCGTCTTGCGCCGTGTCGATACATACGCATACACTGACTCGCATGCCGCTCGACCCTGTTGCGTACCACCCCTACGCCGACCCCGATGACTTCATCCGAGAGGTGACCGACCTGATCTGGGTCGACCGAGCCATCGGGTTCATCCGGGAGAACTACGAGCCGGACTCGATCGTGCACGGCGGGTTCGGTACCTCGGTCGGGCGGGATGAGGTCATCGAGGGCAGCATGATGCGGATCGCGGACCACCCGGACCGCATCAGTCAGGCCGAGGACGTCATCTGGGAGGCGCGCGGCGACGATGCCTTCCTGAGCTCCCACCTGGTCCTCTCCGCGGACTGGAACAACGATTTCGTGAGCCGGACGATTGCCAACTGTCTCTACCGACGGGGGCGGATGGTGGAGGAGTGGGTCGTCCGCGACGCGCTCGGCATCGCCCTGCAGCTCGGCCAGGACCCCGATGAGCTCGCCCGGCACAAGCTGTTTCCGGGATTCACCGGAAGCATGACCCAACCGGCCCCTGCCGACGTCATCGCGGCCGGCGACTCCGGGCCGCGACCGGACGACCACCGTCCCGAGGTCGAGATGGTGCTCGAGCTGATTGAAGAGGTCTGGAACCAGCGTGGCCTGGAAAAGGTCGGTAGCTTCATGGTCCGCGACCTGGTGCTGCACACGGTCGGGTACCGGACGATCATTCGTCCGGAGGGTTATCGGCGAGCCCTGCTCCGGATGATCCGGCCGTTCCCGGCTGGGCAGTTCGAGGTCCGGGACGTGGCGACGAACGACGACCCCCGCTACGCCGGCCTCCGGATCGCTGTCACCTGGGTCTTCAAGGGCCGCTACAACGGGGCGGCCGACTTCGGCCCGCTCACCGACTCCGCGGTCGAGATCCTCGGTGTCTCGCAGTTCCTGGTCCAGGCCGGTCGGATCGTCCGCGAGGTCCGCATCTACGACGAGATCGCCCTGCGTACGCAGATCGCGGCCCGTCGTGGCGACCTTCCCTTCGCCAGCACCAACATCTACTGATCGCCCCGGAACCACCCATTCCGGCTAGACCCGAGTAAGGATTCCCATGGCCGAAGTACTCGTTCCGTCCGCCGAGCTCGAGCGTCGCACGATCCGGCGCTCGGCCTGGGTGGCCGAGAATGCTGCCTTTATCGACTGCCGGACGCCTGGTTCGGACCGGAAGGCTAACTATGCCTTCATCGGTCCTGGTGTTTCGCAGAACGCGAAGCAGTTCATCAACCTCAGTGAGCCGCACGGTTACAACGTCGGCGCGGCGGGGATGCCGAACGGTGTCAACAACAACCTGCATCTGCACTTCACTGCTGAGGTGTTCATCAACTTTGGTGGCACTTTCCGGGTCCGTTGGGGTGTGGACGGGCTCCAGGGTGAGTACGTCAGCCATGACGGGGACATCATTTCGGTGCCGGCGTGGATCTTTCGGGGTTTCACCAACGAGGGGCCGGATGAGGGGCTGTTGTTGACCGTCCTCGGTCAGGATGTGACCGGCGGTATCATCTGGGGGCCCTCGGTGCTCAAGGAGGCCGAGTCCTACGGGTTGCACCTGACTGCGGACAACCGGTTGATCGACACGGTTGCTGGGGACGAGCTGCCTTCGGATGTGCCGTTGATCAAGCCGATGAAGCAGGCCTTCATCGATGAGCTGACCCCGTTCAGCGTGGAGGAGATGCGGGGTCGGGTCACCCAGGCGGGGGACCGACGTTACAGCTCTCGCGCGTCGCTGGGACATGCGCTGCCTGGTGGGGGTGGGGAGCTGGCGTTGGTCATCGGCTACGGGATGAGTGAGGACCGCCGTCAGGTGCCGCGGCTGCACGAGCCGCACAGCTTCAACATGGCGTGGCTGCGCGCGATCCCGGGGGAGGGGCTGCTGCGGCACCGCCATTCCGCGACGCAGACGTTGCTGGTGAAGTCTGGGCGCTGGCAGGTCACGCTGAACACGGGGGAGGCGGAGGAATCCGTCGTCCTGGAGCCGCAGGACATGTTGTCGGTGCCTGCTGGTAGCTGGCGGCGCTTCGAGCTGCTGGAAGCCGGCCCGGATGCGGCAGTCGACGGGACGGGTGAGCTGCTGGTGGTGAACGCCGGGGATGGCCGGGTCCGGTTGGAGTGGGCGCCCGAGGTGGTCGAGGCCGCGTTCGACGCCGGCTGGATGCTCGACCCGAACGGCTACCTCGCCCCGGTCGCGGTGATGGTCACCGCCACCGAGGACGACTAGGACTCGACGAGGACAGCTTCGCCGATCGAGGTCGTCCCCGGACCGACGTCTTTGGGAACTGGGGACTTGGCGCTGCGCGCCTGGCGCATCGGCCTTCTGGCTGTGCCCGAACGTGTGTCGGGTCGGCGGCCGGTTCTCAAGGCTGCGCTGACTCGTGGCTCCGGATGGGCGGCTGTGACGAGCGGGCGTGGTCCCACGGCCGCCGGGCCAGCGGATCGTCAGCCCACGATGCCGCGAAAGCGGCTCGATGTGCGCTGCCACCACAGCTCGCTGCTGGGCTCGCGCGAGCTGACTCTGGGCAGGGTGGTCGGGCCGAGGGTGATACCGAGGGGCACGAGCAGGTCGCTCACGTAGTCGGCGATACCGAGCGAGGCGGTAAGGCCGGTAGAGCGGATAGCTGCGACGTTGATCAGCCGGGGGCAGGCGTGGGAGGGGCCGATGATGTAGTTGGCGTCTCGACCCGCCGGGCGCAGACCCGCATAGCTGTCGATGGGGGTGAGTCCCTCGAGGGCGGGGTACTGCTGACGGGCCTTGCTGAGGATCTCATCCTCGGCTTCGGCTCGGACGCTCCAGTCGGTCTTGTCGCTCTGGTCGACCGCGGTGGGCCCTGCGACAACTTTCCCGTCGAGAGTAGGGAAGACCAGAACCCCCTTCGTGCGCTTGGTGGGTACCGGTAGGACGATGTGGTCGAGTCGTTTCCCGTCCGGGAGCTCGAAGACGAAGAACTCGCCCTTACGCGGATAGATCTCGAAGGACTCGTCCCCGACGAGTCGGGCGACCTCGTCCGCGTAGAGGCCGGCGCAGTTGACGGCCACCGCGCAGGCGACGGTGCGACCGTCTTCGAGATGGAGATCGAGCCCGCTGCTGGTCGGGGTGATGGCGTTGACTCGGGCGTTGGTCATGACGTGGGCGCCGGCGGCCACGGCAGCGGCAATCATGGCCTGGGTGAACGCGACCGGATCGGTGACCGACTCTCCCGGGACGAGGAGCGCGCCATCCTGCTCGCGAACGGTGACCTCTACCCCGTTGTCGGTGGCGGCGCGGGCGAGTCGCGCGATGGTGTCGTGGTCCTCGGCTTGCTGGGGTCGCAGGACGGCTCCGCAGTGCATGACGGGGAGGTCGAGAGCTTCGAGCACGGGCGGACGCAGCCGGGCGGCGCGCAGGATGAGCTCAGTCTCCAGCTGGCCCGGAGTGGAGTCGAAGCCGGTGTGGAGGACACCGGAGTTAGTACCGCTGGCACTGTAGGCGAAGCCGCTGTCGGCTTCGAGCAGCACGGTGTCGACGCCGCGGTGGGCGAGTGTGTAGATCAGGGCGGCGCCGACGACGCCGCCGCCGACGACGCCAACGGTCGGACGGGTGCGGGTGCTGGTCATGAGCTTCTCCTTGGCAAGGTCGATGGTCTGGGGTCGGGCTTCAGCGGTCAGCGGTCGTCGAGAGCGGCAGCGGTCCAGCGCGCTCGGAACTCAAGGGCGTGCTCCGGACTCCACTGGGGCCCGTAGCTGAGGGTCGGGGTCCACCTGACCAGCGCGTCGGCGACCGAGAGCGACGGGTCGGCCGCCGTGCGGGCCAGTGCGGCGGCTCCGAGTGCGGTGGCGTGGGGATTGGGGTAGACCTCGATCTCGAGCTGCAGCAGGTTCGCCACAGCCTGCATCAGGGTGCGGCTCCGAGTCAGGCCGCCGTCGACCCGGAGTTGACTCAACGGGGTGCCGAGGTCGCGGGAGACGACGCTGGCGAGCTCGGCGACCTGAGCGGCGATACCTTCGAGGACGGCGACAACGATATGTCCGGTCGTCGTCGACAGCGTCATCCCGTGCAGCGAGGCTTTGGCGTCGGGTCGCCACCAAGGGGCGCCCAGGCCTGCGAGAGCGGGGACCGCGATGACTCCACCGTTGTCAGCTGCGGCGATGACGTCCATCTCGGCAGCGTGGGAGATGTAGCCGAGCTGTTCCATCCACCGGACCGCGGAAGCAGCGGTGTAGACCTGACCGTCAAGGCAGTAGGTGGTCTCGCCGCGAGCACGCCAGGCGATCGAGGCGGTGAGTCCCGAGCTGGACCGGATCGATGTGGTACCGGTGTTGGCCAGGAGGAACGCACCGGTACCGAACGTGCACTTGGCTTCTGCGGGCTGCAGGCAGCCCTCGCCGAGGAGAGCGGCCTGCTGGTCAACGACGAGACCGCCGACCTGGGCGGTCCGTCCGAATGCGGTGGTGGTACCGACGATGGTGTCGCAGGGCACGATCTCGGGTAGCCGCTCCTCAGCCAGCCCGAACAGGTCCAGCAGCTCGGGGTCCCAGGCGCCGGTGTCGAGGTCGGTGACCAACGACCGGCTAGCCGTCGACACGTCGGTGACGAACGCCCCGGTCAGCTGGTGCACGAGCCAGCTGTCAGAGGTCGTGACGACACCGCTCCGGGTGACGTTTCGCCGGAGCCACGCCTGCTTGGGGGCGGAGAAGTACGGGTCGAGCACCAGCCCGGTTCGCTGCTGGATCAGGTCGCGCTCCCCGTCGAGGCCGGCGCAGATGTCCTCGGCGCGACGATCCTGCCAGACGACCATGTTCGACAACGGCTGCCCGGAGCTGGGATCCCAGGCCAGGACGGTTTCACCCTGGTTGGCGATGGTGACGATGTCGACGTCCAGACCAGCCCGCGACATGGCCTCCCGGCCGCTGTCGACCACGGAGGCGAGCAGGTCCTGGGGATCCTGCTCGACACCGCCGTCGGGTAGGTAACGGGGTCGGACGAGCCGCTCGGCGGTGCCCCGGACCAGACCATCAGCGTCGACGACGACAGCCTTGGTGCCTGAGGTGCCTTGATCGATCGCCAGGACGATAGTCACCGGCGGCCCTCGTTCCGCGGCCCGGGCACCTCGGTGGCCGTGGAGTCGGCGTGGCTGCCGGCGGCGGCGGTTGCGTCGAGCTCGGCATCGATCGAAGCCAGATCAGGCAGCGGACGGTCGGACGGTCCACCACCCCGGATAAGCAGCACAGGCACCTCGAAGCGGCCCAGAGGGAATCCCTGACTGGACGGTAGCGAGCGCCGCTTCGCGATGTCGAGCAGGACAGCTGCGGCACAGATCGCGACGGGTAGCAGCGTGGCGGCGCCGAACAGGCTGAACGGTGCGTCGGTTGGCCACGCGAGCACCGCCAGGACCCCCTCGCCGACCACGATCACAGCGCCCGTCGCGGCCAGGGGGTGCGCGTGGCCGCGGAGACGTTGCCCCACAGCACGGCTGCGCCGGGAGCCGGGCTGGCGGCTGCTGGTTCGGACACGGTCGGGCCTTCCTCGGTGTGTTCAGGCTGATCGGAGCGACGGGTCGACCAGGACTGCTCGGCGCTGGTGCCTCGAGCACCTCACGACGACGGCCTCTCAAGCGACGAGCACGTATCCCCCGGAGCCTTCGAAGGCAGATCGGAGGCCGGCAGGTGGTTCAGCGTCGGTGATCAGCCCGGTTACCTCGTCCAGGCCGGCGACGCGGTGCCTGACCACCCGGCCCAGCTTGCTCGAGTCGGCCAGGATGTAGGAGGCGGTGGCGTTGCGGATCATGGTGCGGCGAACCACCGCCTCGTCGAGGTGATAGTCGGTCAGTCCGACGCGGGCGGCGACACCGCCCGAGCCGAGGAACACGAGGTCGGGGTGAAGGTCGGCGAAGAACGCCTGCGCCAAGGTGTTCGACAACGCCAAGTCGCCAGCACGGAGCCGGCCGCCGCACACCAGCACCTCCAGGTTCGGACGATCGGCGAGCTCGGTGGCGGCCAGCAGCGAGCAGGTCGCCACCGTGGCCGACAGGTCGTACGGCAGGGCGCGGGCCACCTGGAGAGCTGTTGACCCGACATCTATCACGATGGTCTGTCCGGGCTTGACCAACCTGGCGGCCGTCTGACCGATGCGCTCTTTTGCTTCCTTCGCGGCTGTTGCGCGCTCGACGAACGACGCCTCCTGGCGGGCCGTACCGGCAGACGGAACCACCGCCGCGCCGCCATGGACTCGGGCCAGCAGTCCTTGACGTTCCAAGTTGGTCAGGTCACGGCGGATTGTTTCGCCCGACACCTCCAACACGCGCGAGAGGTTGTCCGTGCTGATGATCCGGGCATCTCGGATCTCCTGGAGGATCCGTGCATGGCGCTCAGCTGCGAGCATCAGCGCCCGATCTTGGGGAAAACTGTGGATACATGTGGCTATGATGTCGAATAGTGCCGACCATCGCAAGCTCCCGGGACTACGAACCCACCCCTGAGCGGCCTTTCGGTGGGACGCTGCCGGTTGTCGTCTCGCGCTTCACCAAGGCCTCCCATGACGTCGCGTTCCCGGTCAGCTCCGAGTTCCGCCGCCAGACGTCCGCCGCCAGACGTTCGCAGCGCTCGAACGATGGCTGAGAGGGCCTGTTGACGCCTGAACCAACCGCTCCTCCGACCGGGTCCGCGGCGTTGAGCTCGCCGCCCGAGAAGCCGACAGACCTGAGTCGGTCGGCACTCCACGAGTGACTCCGGCCAGTCGAGTCGCTGGCGTCACCAATGAGCCGACGGTGCCGCCGCGCACGACGGCACCACAGTGTCGCGCCACTGGTAGGTCGAGGAGGTGGAGCCGCGTCAGTAGGCGACGCCGAAACGCGCCTGATGATGCTTCGGGTCCTCGACCTCGTCGACGAAGGCGATGGCGTAGTCCTCCCCCGAGATGTCAGAGTTGCCGTCGGCGTCGGTGAGCAGCACGTCGTCGGTGCTGCGGTAGGTGCCGCGCCGCTCACCGGGGTTGTAGCTGCCAAAGCTCGCCGCGGGGCTCACATAGAACCAGTCGACGTCGGTGCCGCCGGCTCGGAGTGAGTCGAGGATCTGTGCGTGGCTCTTCGCCTCGGGCTTGAACGCGTCCGGGAAGGCCGGGGTGTCGAACAGCGCCGGACCGCCATCGGCCACGAGCAGCGAGCCGGCGCCGCCGACGATGCCGAGGCGAGCACCGACCGCAGCGGCCGCGTCGAGGAACTGCTGGAACTTGTCCTTCAGCTCAGTGCCGTCGGCCTGGACCGCGTGCAGTGCGACGACGATGACGTCGGCACCCTTCGTGACCGCGGCCACGACGTCGGCGTCGAAGGCATCGCCCGGCGCCAGGGTCAGCCCCTCGACCGGCTCGAGCTTCGAGGTGTCGCGGGCGACGGCGGTGACGGCGATGCCGCGAGAGAGCGCCTCACGGGCGATGGCGGAGCCGGCATAGCCGGTGCCACCGAAGATGACGATGCTGGTCATGGTGTTCCCTTGGTGTTGAGGTCAAGGACGTTCCCCCTCACCCTATAAGCGGCTCCTCCTACCAGAGGTGGGGGTTGTCAGTCCGCCGCCGATGACGAGCATCCGTAGTCGGTCCCTGCGAGAGTGTCGGGTCAGCTCGGGCATACCGACCGGTGCGCGGGCCGACGCCGAGCTACCACACGACCAGGCTTCTCAGCGGTTCCGTTCGAGCCGGCCCGACGGCTGGCGCCACGACGACCCGCTGACGAGGACGAGGAAGACATGGGCGGCACCCAAGATCCAGGGGATGTCGGTCCAGGTGTCGGCCGGCGAACCTTCCTCACCCACGTGGACGACGAGGGGCGCGCGCCGCCGCCCAGGCGGACGAGGCGGACCGATCCCTGGTCCGCACGTGCTGCAGGCGCTTCGCGGCAGACGAACGGCCGGCATCGGCCTCCGCTGAGCCCACCGCCGATCTGTGCGATCAAGCTCAGCAACAACCCCGACATCATCGACCTCCCCTCCGCCGCCTGGATCAACCCCCACCCAGAGACGTCGCAGGCCCGATTCGGTAGCTCCCGCTGGCCTCAGTCACCTTGACGAGCTCCGCATCGTGGCGAACTTCGAGCTCGACCCTCCCGGCGCGTGTCACACCTGTTCGGTCAGGACTGGACGAGCAGATGGCCGCACCGGCCTCTCAATCGACTCCGGCGTGGCCCGCCGCGTCCGAGCTCATGATCGGTTGGCCCAGGCAGGAGTGATCAGGCCACCCCGAGCCCCTGGCGCGCGAGCCAGACGTTGCCGAGGATCGGACAGTTGTCGACCACCTCGAAGTCAAAGCCCGGCATCTCTCGCTTCTTCAGTGCGACGTACTTTGCGTCCGACATCCCGCCGGTCAGCTTGACGACCGGGTCGAGCGCGACGACAGCGGACGCCTGACGCAGCGTGTCCGCGAGTACGCGGTTCATGCTCTTCAGCAGCGCCGCGAGCATCTCCTCGCGGGTGGTACCCAGGGTGAGCCCTTGCCAACTGGCCGTGCGCCTCTCCAGGGACTGGCGGTCGCCGGTCAGGTAGGGGGCGAAGGTGACCTCGCCGTCCTGTGGCCAGGCGTTGAGCGATCGGACCACGAAGTCGTCGTAGAACTTCTCGCGGCTCAGGTCCTGGCAGAACTGAGCCCAGAACCAGTCGAGGGCGAAGCCGCCCGCCGTGGTGGCGTAGATCTGCCACAGCCCCGGGATCGCGGCGTTGCGCAGGTAGTAACCGGGGCTGGTGGCCGGCCGGTCGGTCAAGACACTGACCATGTCGCTCGAGCCGGCCGTGTTCATGACGCGACCCGCCTCGACGTTGCCCGCGCCGCACTGTGCGGCGGCCATGTCGTTGGTGCCGACGGCGACCGTGATGCCCGCTCTGACGCCGAGCCGCTCGGCCTCCTCCGGGCGCAGACTGCCACCGGGGGTGCCCGGCACGACGATGCGGCACAGCAGGGAGCGGTCGATGCCGAAGGCGGTGAGCAGCTCGTCGGACCAGGTGCCCTGCGTCGTGGTCTCGTAAAGACCCGTCATCGAGGCGTTGACCAAGTCGGTCGTCCACTCGCCCGTGAGCCGGTGGTGCACGTAGGTCGGGAGGTGCCCGATCCGGTACGCGTCGGCGAGGTGCTCGGGCGCGTTCTGCGCGAACCAGATGAAGGTCATCGCCCCGGCACCGCCGGCGAAGGGCAGGATCCCCGCAATGTCGAGGAAGCGCTCGTTACCGACCACCTCATCGATGAAGGCGCCCTGTGCTCGGCTGCGGCGGTCGAGGTGGGTGACGATGTTCGGGTAAGACAGCGAACCGTCACGACGCACGAAGACCGGCGACGGCGAGAAGGTGTCGTAGCAGACCACCTCGGCCCGCTTCCGGAGTGCGGGGTCGAGCTGCTGGCAGGCCCGGTAGCAGCCCGCCCACAGGTCGTCAGGGTCGATCTCGTTCTTCTCCCCGGGCAGCAGGATGGTGGGGTACGCGGCGCTGGCCGTCGCGATGATCGACTGACCCTCGTCGACGATCGCCACCTTAACCGAGGACGTACCGAAGTCGATGGACAGGGCGAGCACTAGCGGTTCCCTCCCTCGTCCACGATCTTGCCGTGCGCGACCAGCGCGTCGCGCACCGCGCGTCGCTCGTCCTCGTCGAGCGGACGGACCGGGGCGCGGGGGATGCCGGCCCGGTAGCCGAGCAGGTTCATGCAGGCCTTGAGGCTGGCCACTCCGCGACGTCCGCCGGTGATCGTGATCAGCCGCTGGAGGTCGGCGTACGCAGTGAGCGCCTCGGTCTGCCTGCCCTCGGACGCGAGCCGGACGACGTCGGCGCACTCGTCGGGGAAGAAGTTCGCCGCGGAGACCACGCCGCCGGGCGAGCCGAAGAGGAGGCCGGTCATGATCGTGCTCATCGTCCCGGCCAGGACGGAGAAGTCGTCACGACCGCCCGCGGCCAGCAGGTAGGACGTGATCTGGTCGGTCGAGGTGTCCTTGATGCCGACGATGTTGGGGTGGTCAGCCAGCGATGCCACCACCGGGGGTGGGATGAGTACGCCGTTGGCGTAGCTCGGGGCCACGTAGAGCAGGACCGGGATAGGGCTCTGGTCGGCTACGGCGAGGTAGTGCTCGCGCAGCGCCTCCCCGGTCATGGCGCTCTTGAAGTAGTGCGGGGGCAGGACGGAGACGTAGTCGACCGCTTCGGCGTGCTCGGCGATGCTCGCGATGAACTGCACGGTCAGCCGGGTCGACTCCCGCCCCGCGCCGACGATCAGCGTCTTGTCCCCGCGGTTGGCGGCTGCGGTGGCCACCACGGCGCGGGCCTCGTCGTCGGCGACCGAGCGGAACTCGCCGTTCGTGCCCAGGACCATGATCCCGCGCACGTTCGTCGTGCTCCAGCGGCGGAGGTTGTGCTCCAGCCAGTCGAGGCGCAGGTCGCCCGCGTCGTCGAACGGGGTCGTGGCCGGGACGAGGACCCCGGTGAGCTTGTCGTTCACAGCGCCGTACCTGTCTTGGTGGCCAGGCACGCGGCGAGATCGTCGAGGGTCAGGTAGGCGCTGGGCGTCGCCGGTCCACGGTTGACGATGACCTCGACCGGCTCGTGCCCCGGGTCGCCCAGGTCCGACACCACCAGGACGGCCTCGCTGAAGTCTTCGTCGCGGGTATAGCCGTTGACGGTGACCAGGCAGGTGAGTCCGGCACCGGTGGCGGCGAGGAGACCGTTGCGGGAGTCCTCGACCACCAAGGTGTCGTGCCGGTCGAGCCCGAGCTCGGTGACCGCGAGATCGTAGACGGCCGGGTTGGGCTTCTTGGCCGGCACGACGTCGCCGGCGAAGACGGGGATGCGCGCCGCGACCTCGGGTCCCACCGCGTGCTGGAGCACCGCGCGCACCGACGCCTCGGCCGAGGTGGAGGCGACGGCGACCGTCCAGCCCGCCTCCAGGGCCGCCGGGATCAGGCGCGCGACGCCGGGCCGCGCGGGCAGCTGCCCGTCCCGCACCAGCTCCTGGAACGACGCGGACTTGTGGCGGTGCCATTGCGCCAGCAGGTCGCGGCGCAGCGTCTCGTCGTCGGCGATGCCTGCGGCGTCGGCGAAGCCGGGGTCGGCAAAGAGGCTCGCCATGCGTTCCTTGCCGCCGCCGATCTTCAGCCGACGGGCATACTCGTCCACGTCCCAGCGGACCGGAAGGCCGAAGTGCTCGAAGGTGAGGTTGAAGGCAGGCAGATGGCCGTAACGCTCCGTGTCGGCCAGCACGCCGTCGCAGTCGAAGACCAGCGCGGTCATCGGACCTGCCCAGCGCTGCCGAAGATGCGCATGTGGTCGCGGGCCATCGCCGACACCGCCTCCTTCTGGTCCCGGAACAGCGTGAGCGGGTCCCACGAGCCCTTGTCCTCGGCCCGTCGGAGCGACGCGAGGCTCGAGCGCAGGAAAACCTCCTTGAGCGCGGTCGAGATGTTGACCTTGGCGCAGCCGCGCGCGACGAGGTCCTGGAACTGCTCGGGCGCCAGGCCGGTGCCGCCGTGCAGGGCCATCGGGACCCCCGTGGCCTCGAGCAGGTCGCTGACCTTCTGGTGGTCGAGCACCGGGGCGGACTTGTACTGGCCGTGGGCGTTGCCGATGGCGGGGGCGAAGCAGTCGACGCCCGTCTGCTCGATGAAGTCGATCGACACCTCGAGGGACTGCTCCGCTGACACCTCGTCGGAGCCGATCCCGTCCTCGATGCCCTGAATGGCCTCGATCTCGCCCTCGACGCTCGCCCCGACGGCCCGCGCTTCGGCCACGACCTCAACGGTCTGCCGCAGGTTCTCGGCGACGTCGAGCTCGTGGGCGTCGAACAGCACCGACGTCCACCCGGCCTGCAGGCAGTCTGAGATGACTTCGCGCTCGGGGCAGTGGTCAAGGTGCAGCACGACCGGTACGGCGGCGTCCCCGGCCAGCCCGGCGAGAATGGTGAACAGCTTCTTGTGGCCGTACATCCGAACGGTCTTGACCGACGTCTGCAGGATGACTGGCGATCGCTCCTCGGCGGCCGCCTCCAGCACCGCCTCGGTGCTGACGTCGTTGACGATGTTGAAGGCGGGGACGCCGTAGCCGCCCGCCAGGGCGTCGGCGAGCACGGCGTTGAGCGGTACGAAACTCATGGTGTTCGGGTCCTTTCTGGGCTGCGGATCGGGTTCAGCGTGCGGGCTGCCGGAGCGGGAGCTCGAGCGGGAACGGGTAGGTCTGGGCCGAGCCGTCCGGCCAGCCGAAGACGACCTCGTCGGCGATGCCCACGAAGAAGCCGTTCTCGACGACCCCGGGGATCTCGTTCAGCTCGACCGTCAGCTCGTTCACGTCACGGGCGGTGTCGAGCTGGACGTCGATGATGAAGTTGCCGTTGTCGGTGACCACCGGCGAGCCGCCGCGCTCGCGGCGGGCGATGCCGAGGTCGGCCGGGTAGCCGTGCTCGCGCAGCAGCGCGCGCACCGCCTTGGTCGTGGTGCCCCACGAGAACTGCACGATCTCCACGGGCAGGGGGAATCTCCCCAGCGTCGGCACCGCCTTGGTGTGGTCGGCGACGACGACCATCGTGGCGCTCGTACGGGCGACGAGCTTCTCCCACAGCAGGCAGGCGCCGCCGCCCTTGATCATCGAGCCGTTGGGGTCGATCTCGTCGGGACCGTCGATGCAGACGTCGAGCTGGTCGACGTCGTCGAGGTCCACCAGCGTGATCCCCAGCGAGAGGGCCAGGTCCCGGGTGCCGTTCGACGTCGGCACACCGACGACCCGCAGGCCGTCGCGGACCTGCTCGGCGAGTGCGCGGACGAAGTAGTGGGACGTGGTGCCGGAGCCAAGGCCCAGACGTGCGCCCTCGAAGCAGTACTTCGCAGCGGCGGACCGACCAGCGGCGAGCTTGGCGCGGTCCTGGTCGCTGGACGTGGCGATCGGGGTGGTGGTCATGGACGCCTCCTACGGGTGGTGAGGATAGTTCAGACGGCGACGAGGCCGGTGAGGGCCTCGAAGGAGGACAGGCGGCGCCCGAGGAGCGCGGCGGGAGCCCAGGGCACGGCGAGGAAGTCGATCGCCGCGGCGCTCGCACAGTGCTCGTCCACGGGCGAGTCCCCGACGAGCACGGAAGTCGAGGGGTCGGCGTCCAGCTCCGCCACCGTCAGCCAGAGGTGGTCTGGATGGGGCTTGCTGCGCTCGATCCGGTCCCCGCCGACGACCACGGGGAAGTAGTGCGCCACCGACAGCCCGGTGAGGACCTGGAGCGCGATGGCTTCGGGCTTGTTGGTGCAGACCGCCATCGGGACCCGGGCCTCGTGCAGCGCGGCGAGGGTCTGCTCGACCCCCGGGAACAGGGTCGAGTCCACGACCGGCCGACGCCGGTACTCCGCCAGGTAGTGCCGGGCTACGGCCGGCAGATCGGCCCCCTCGACCCCGGACAGGCCGGCGGCCCGGGCGACCAGGGCGGCCACGCCGTCGCCGAGCATCGGCGCCACCTCGACCGCGCCGAGGGCGCGCCCGCCGAGAGGCTCGAGCGCGAGGTTGAGCGCGCCGGCGATGTCGACGGTCGAGTCGACCAGGGTGCCGTCGAGGTCGAAGACGATGGTGCGGTAGGTGGTCACGGGGTCCTCAGGGTTGACAGCGCCGGGTAGATCCGGCGGAACTCGGCGTAGCTGGCATCGTGGACCGCCGCCGCGGCCGGGTCGGGGCTGACCCGCTCGGCCACGACGACGTAGCCCAGCGCCTCCGACAGGTGGGCCCAGCGGCCCCCTCCGACCCCGGCGAGCAGGGCCGCGCCGTACGCGGCTCCGTGCTCGCCGCCGGTCACCAGGTGCACGGGGGTGCCGAGCACGTCGGCCAGCGTCTGCCGCCAGACCGGGTAGGCGGAGGCGCCGCCGGAGATCCGGACGTCGTCGGTGGCTACGCCGGCGTCGGCCATCACGTCACGGATCTCACGCAGGTTCAGCAGTGCTCCCTCGAGGACGGCGCGCGAGAAGTCGGTCAGGTCGTGGGAGAGGTCGAGGCCGACGAAGCCGGCGCGCGCGTCCGGGTCGACGTGCGGGGCGCGCTCGCCCACGAGGTAGGGCAGGAAGCGCAGACCGCGAGCGCCCACGGGGGAGCGGTTCGCGAGCTCGGTCACGGTGGCGTTGCCGGCGTCCGGCACCAGCGCGCGCAGGGCGTTCGTCCACCACTGCAGCGCACCACCGGTGGAGAGGGCGACACCCATGACGTGCCAGCGCCCGGCCTCGTTCCCGCAGGAGATCTGCAGCCGGCCCCCGGCGTTGTCGGGGCAGCTCTCGGTGGCGGCGCCGAGGATGCCGGCCGTGCCGAGCGTGATGCCGAGCGTGCCGGGGGACACGATGCCCATCGAGGTGGTCTGGAGGACCGAGTCGCCGCCACCGGCGACGACCGGGGTGCCGACCGGCAGGCCGGTCAGGGCGGCGGCCTCGGGGGTGACCCGGCCCGCGGTGGCGTCGGACTCGAGGACCGGCGGGAGCAGCGACTCCGAAAGCTCGAGCGCGGCCATCAGGTCGCTGCTCCAGCGGCGCCGCCGCACGTCGAGGGCCCCGAAGCCGGAGGCATCCGAGACGTCGGTGGCGCGCTCGCCGGTCAGGCGAAGACGGAGGAAGTCCTTGGGGTTGAGCACGACCTCCGTGCGCTCGAACACATCCGGCTCGTGCCGGCGCAGCCAGAGGATCTTGCCGAGGGTGTAGCCGGGCAGGGCGGCGTTGTTCGTCAGCCCGACGAGGGCGTCGAGGCCCCCGACCCGCTCCACCTGCAGCTCACACTCGGCGGCGTTGCGGTTGTCGTTCCACAAGATGGCCGGGCGCAGGACCTCTCCGTGGCGATCGAGGGCGACCATGCCGTGCATCTGCCCGGACAGACCGATGCCGGTCACCGCGCCGTCGACCGCGACGACCACGGCCCGGACCGCCTCGAGCGTGGCGTCCCACCAGTCGTCGGGGCGCTGCTCGGTCCATCCCGGCCTCGGCGTCTGGAGGGGATAGGAGCAGGTGTGCGTGGCGACGACGTCACCGGAGTCGTCGACGGCGACGACCTTGACCCCGGACGTGCCGAGATCGACGCCGAGCCAGTGCCCGCTCACCGCGCGTACCGGATGCGCAGGTGCTTGAGCTGAAGGTAGGCGTGGAGACCTTCGCGCCCGTGCTCAGAGCCGTGCCCCGACCCCTTCCGGCCGCCGTAGGGGGCGTTCATGATGCCCGCGTCCGGGTTGTTCACCGCCACGTTGCCAAACTCGAGGGCGTGGCCGATGGAGAACACCTCGCCAAGGTCGCGCGCGTACAGGTACGCCGCGAGGCCCGCGTCCGTCCCGTTCGCCAGGGCGACCGCCTCCTCCGAGGTGTCGTAGGGGACGACCCCGACCACCGGGCCGAAGGTCTCCTGGCTGCCGAGCAGGCTGTCGGGGGCGACGTGGTCGACGACCGTGGGGGAGAACCAGGTGCCCTCGCGGTCGGCCGGGCTGCCGCCGCCGACGCGGACCTGAGCGCCCCGGGCCACGGCGTCCTCGACGTGCGCGGCGCACCGGTCGCGGATCTCGGCGTTGGTGACCGGACCGACGTCCGGGTCGTCGAGGCCGCGTCCGATGCTCAGCGCGGCGACGGCTGCGGTCAGCTTGTCGACGAACTCGGCGTGCACGGCGCGCTGGACGTAGACCCGGTTGATCGCGATGCAGATCTGCCCGGCGTTGCGGAAGCCGCGGCGCGCGCACCCGGCGACGGCGTCGTCGATGTCGGCGCTCGCGGTGACGATCTGCGGGCAGGAGCCGCCGAGCTCCATCGAGGTCGGGATGGCCTTGGCCAGCGAGCGCGTGATGGCGGCACCCGTCGCCTCGGACCCGGTGAAGGCGAGCTTGTCCAGGTCGGGGTGGGACGCCAGCGCGCGTCCTGCCACGCCGGCGCCGAGCACGAGGTTCGCGACCCCGTCCGGCACGCCGGCGCCCGCGAGCAGCCCGAACAACCGCACGGCGCTCGAGGGTGTGTACTCCGAGGGCTTGACGACGATCGTGCAACCCGCGGCGAGCGAGGCCGCCAGCTTCCAGCCGATGAGCTCCAGCGGGTAGTTCCAGGGGGTGATGGCCCCGACCACGCCGACCGGCTCGTACCGGACGATGCTCGTCACGCCGGCCTGCTCGTTGGGGACGGTCTCGCCGTAGACCCTCACGCCCTCCTCGGCGTAGTAGTCGAAGGCGTCGGCGAGCTTGGCCGTCTCCCCGCGCGCCTCGCCGATCGGTTTGCCCATCTCCAGCGTGATCAGCCGGGCCAGCCCGTCGAGGTCGCTGCGGACGACGGCGGCCAGCCGGTGCAGGACGGCGGCCCGCTGGAAGGGGGTGGTCGAACGCCAGGCGGGCAGCGCGGCCCGCGCCGCCCGGACGGCTTCGTCCACACCGGTCGCGGAGGTGTCCGGGATGGTCGTGAGCACCTGGCCGTCGGCGGGGTTCACGACAGCGATGGTGGCGTCGCCGCCGTCCACCCAGTTGCCGGCGACGAGGTTGCGGGGCTCGGGCATCTCGGTCACGTCTGATCCTTGGTCTGGGGGACGGGAACAACGGGGCAGCGCAGCGGCTGGCCCTGAGCCGCCCGTACCGCCTCCTCGGCGGCGAGCCGCTGCAGGTTGTCCAGCGACGACTCGGAGTAGAAGGCTGCGTGCGGGGTGAACAGGGTGTTGGGGGCGCTCCGCAAGGGAGAGCTGGCGTCCAGGGGCTCGGGGTCGAAGACGTCGAGCCCGGCACCGCCGACCCGTCCCTCGACCAGGGCCTCGGCAAGCGCGCCTTCGTCGACGAGGGCCCCCCTCGAGGTGTTCACCACGACGCAGCCGCGGCGCACGTGGCTCAGCAGCTCGCGGTCGACGAGGTGACGGGTCGAGGGCGTGACGGGCAGGTGCAAGGAGATGGCGTGCGACTCGGCCAGCAGGGTGTCCCGGTCGACGAGCGCGAGCCCGTGGCCCGCCACCACGTCTGCGTCGGCGTAGGGGTCGTCGGCGATCAGCCGGAAGCCGAAGGGGCGCAGGCGGTCGGCCAGCGAGCAGGCGATCCGCCCCGCCCCCAGGAGTCCGACGGTGGTGTTGGCGAAGGAAAGGATCGGACCGGCGTCCCCAGGGAGGACCCACGTGCTCGTACGGATGCCGCGATCGTAGAAGGGGATCCGGCGCAGCAGCGACAGCACCAGGGCTGCCGCGTGATCGGCGACGATGTCGACGCCGTAGTCGGGGACATTGGCGACGCGAACGCCGAGCCGCTGGGCCGCGTCCACGTCCACGTTGTCGAAGCCGACGCCGTAGCGGATGACGGTGGCGCCGGTTCGCATCGCCGACAGCTGCTCGGCTCCCATCGGCGCGAAGTTGACGAACGCCACGTCGGCCCCCCGGACGGCCGCGGTGGTCGCCTCAGCCGAGGAGCACTGGTGCACGGCGAGCTCCGCGCCGACCCGCTGCGCCGCAGCGCGTTCGTGGGCGACGTCGGCAAAGGCGTGGTCTGTGACGACGAAGGTTGTCATGCGGCGTCCCTCAGGTGCGGCACCGGTGCCTCCTATGCTTCAGCGATCGTGCGCCGAGAAGTCTCGAGCGCTTCTACCGAACGTAACGTCGTACGTTGGGATCGGTCAACCGGGGATGTGTGACGAAGCAGTCGGCCCGCTTGCGCCTAGAGATCGGGATCGCCGGGCGATTAGGGTTGCGGCCGCGGCCCAATCATCGTACGTTCGGCCCATGACTCCATGGCGAGACGGTCGAAGCCGACTGTCTGAGCGCATCGCAGACGAGCTGCAGACCGAGATTCTCCGTGGCGGTCTGGTGCCCAACCTGCGGCTGCCTACCGAGGTGGAGCTGATGGAGCGGTACTCAGTCAGCCGCACCGTCGTCCGCGAAGCCGCCAAGCTGCTCGAGCAGCGCGGGCTGGTGAGCGTCGCCCCCGGCCGAGGCATGGTCGTTGCCGCCTTCGACGGCGCCAGGATCGCCGAGCAGTTCTCGATCCTCATGCTGGCCAGCGACGGCACGTTCGGCGACCTGCTCGAGCTGCGCCTCGCGCTCGAGCTGCAGGTGACCACGGCGGCGGCGGCTTCGGCGACGACCGACGACCTCGACCGGCTGGCCGCATCGATCAGCGAGGGCTCGGCCGCCATCGGGGAGGACGGCTCGGTGGACGCCGAAGCCTTTCTCGACGCGGACATGAACTTCCACGAGCTGCTCGCGCAAGCCAGCGGCAACCCTTTCTTCGACCTCGTCTGCCGACCGATCAACAGCTTCCTCCGCTCGTACTACCAGCACCGGGATGGCTACCCCTCGAACCCCTCGCTCACCCTTCGGGAGCACGAGGAGATCCTGCAGAACCTGCGCCGGCGCGACACCTACGCCACCCGCAAGGCGGCCGAGGAACACCTGCGCCGGTTGCAGCGCAAGTGGCGGCCCCCTACCGACGGCGCCAGCCCGCCGAGTATCCGCGAGATGAGCTCCACCAACGACGCCGAGGCAGCGCAGCGGCGCCAGACCACGTACACCCACGTCCAGGAGGCATGAACCTGACGTCATCGCCCCCCGCTGCTGATCGCCAAGCCGGCCTTCCTCCTCGCCGACCCGATCGACTCCGGGGGCCTCGACACCCCGATCGTCACTCTGGCGCGCTGTCCTCGTCCCCGTGGCGGGCGCGCACGGAGGGTTTCGAGGGTGTGCTGGCCACGTGCCCCGACATCAGGCTCATCTCCCGCCCGACCGAGGGTGACGAGGCCACGGCGGTCCGCGTCGCGGGCGCACCGCTCGCCGAGTCCCGGACCTCGACCCGGCCCACGCCCCACGTGGCCATGGTCGGCGGTGTGTCATGATCTTTCTCGCCGTCGGCGTCGATGCCGTCCGCGTACGCCGCCAGACCAGGCACTGAAGAGGGAGCGGGCAGTGAGCACTCCTCACCAGGACAAGGTTGTCGCGGTCACCGGTGCGACCGGCGGCATCGGGCGTGCGGTCTGCGAGCGCCTACGCCGCGACGGGGCGACCGTCTGGGCGATGGACCTCCGGCTTCCGGACGGCCCGACCGGGCTGGCGGTGGACGTCACCAACGCTGATTCGGTCGAGCAGGCCTTCCGGTTCGTCCGGCAGCAGGAGGGCCGGGTCGACGCCGTCGTGGCCGGAGCCGGGATCGTCGAGGACGACGTCGCGGCGGAGGAGATGAGCTCGGAGCAGTTCAGCAGCATCCTCTCCGTCAACCTGGTCGGCGTCTTCCACACGCTCACCAGTGCGGGTCGGATCATGCTGGACCAGGGCTCGGGTTCCTGCGTCGCCATCAGCTCGATGAGCGGCACGCACACCGTGAACACGCCGCAGCGCCAGTGCGCCTACAACGCGTCGAAGGCGGGGGTTTCCGCACTTGTCCGGTCGCTCGCCGCCGAGTGGGCCGAACGTGGTGTGCGGGTCAACGCCGTCGCACCCGGCTACATCGGGACCGAGCTGTTGGCGCGCAAGACCCACCAGTTCGACCAGTGGTTCGCCCACACCCCGCAGCGCCGGATGGGCTCGCCCGAGGATGTCGCCGCCACGGTGGCGTTTCTGCTCTCAGACGAGGCTGGCTACTTCTGCGGGAGCGAGCTGCTCATGGACGGCGGCTACACCCTGGTCTGACGGCCTTCACGGCGCTTGTCGACCGCTGTCCGGAGTGGCTGTGTGGAGCTTGGCGGCCGATCACCACCGTCTGCTAGCGAACACTTTCGGCTCGGCCGGTTCCTCGGTCGTGGCGCCGGGTTGTCGGCCGGCATGGAACGAGTTCTGGCGGACCCACTATGGAACGGTTCCGGCCGTGCCGATGCCAAGCAGGCCGACAAGCTCGGAATCGAACCCCCAATACGCTGAAATCTGACTCTAGGAGGCTCGCGCGGTCGGCTCACGCTCGGACACCGTGCTGGTTGGGCGTGGTTGGGGTTCGTCAGCCGTCTGCCTCGCGGTGCGATTCGTCCCCTCATTCGTCCCCTCATTCGTCCCTACGCTGCTGATCTTGATCGGGTAGAGATAGCGGCAGGCTCAGCGGAGGCCGATGCCGGCCATTCGTCCGCCGGGAAGGGCTTTCAGCATGGTGAGCACCAATGATCGGTCCGCTTCGTTCGCCTGGGCGGCGGTGCGCTCCTCGTCGTCGAGGTCGGCGAGGAAGCTGTGGGCGGCCGACACCTCGGCCGACAACTCCTGGAGTTTGGGTGGCGGTACGGCCAGAGCGCCGATGTCTTCCTCGTCCTAGTCGGCCGGCCGTCGTGGCGCCAGCCATCGATCCGGCTCGAACGGGACCGCTGCGAACCTGGTCGCCACTGCGCACCGTCGGCGGAGACACCGCAGGCGTCGGTCCAGATCTTGAGCACGGCGAGCCGTCGAAGCAGCAGGTCCAGATCCAGCACGGTACGCAGCAGGGTGTTCGCGACCCAAGCAAGGTCGTACACGTCGCGGGCTGGAGTCGCGCGATACAGCCGGGAGATCTTCTCCGCCAGGTTCTCCTCCAGCCGCACGGGTCAGCAGGTGCGGCAGCGGCGGGTCGCCGTAGGTCCGGTGGACCATCATCGGCACCCAAGCCCGACGGATCGGCGGCAGCCAGGGCGGCGCCGAGACGTCGATCTTGCTGTCCAGCTGCTCGCTCTGGCCGAACTCAGCGCTCGACATGAGCAGGTGGCGCTTGCCACGGTGCACGCGGATGCCGTAGTCGAACGGTCCCAGCTGTAGCCCGTCGACGTACTCGACGAGCAGCTCGAGTAGGTCCTCGGCGGACGAGCCGACCTCGGCGACCGAGAAGTCGAGGTCGAGGGAGAACCGCCCTTGGGTGCCGGCGTAGAGCTTCCGCAGGGAGGTTCCGCCCTTGAATGCCATCTCGTCCAGAAGCCCGATGGCGGCGAGCTCACGCAGCAGTAAGTCCTGGGCGATGTCGACCAGCGCAGCCTCCCGCCCCGGCCCAGCAGCACCTCTTGGCATATGGCGAGCCAGGTATCCCGTGGTCAGCCGCACCTGGTCACCGGTCGAGCCCGGCCTTCCCGGGACGCTCACCGGCGTTCCACCATCGTCGTGGTCGTCGTCGTCGCTGCTGTCTGCGGAGTCGCGTCTGTGGGCGTGACGGGCGAGAGATCTCGCGGGTCGAAGGGCAGGACAGTGTCGACGACATCGGTGGCGGCGTCGCGGCGACGGCTGGGCCCACGACCACCGAAGTAGACGACGCCATGGCCGGCCGGCAGCCGGGTGGAGATGTCGGGGCGCAGGCCCGACAGGAGGTAGGCGGTGCGGGCGGTGACGGATCTGGGCCGGTGGGCGAGCTCGGCAGCTAGCGTCTCGGCCTCTATGGTCTCGGCCAGGTCTGGCAGCCATTCAGGCACCGAGGACCAGGAGCGGACGTCACCGGGCCTGGCAGCCAGGTGCACGATCACCGACTCTGCCCTCAACACCGGGACGGACCGGGCACGGACCGGCGGTAGCGCGGGCGCAAACCAGGTGATCCGGGCCTGGGTGGCCAGCGTCGAGGCGAGCTGGCGGGCGGTCAGGGCGTCCCCTACGGCGATTTCCAGCCGAGCCGGAGTGCGGTCGGCGGCGCCGAGGGCCCAAGCTGCGGACTGGAAGGTGAGGGCAGCGGTGACGTCGGGCCGGGCCCGGATGAGAACCTGCAGCGTCTGGCCGACCCTTCCAGCCGAGACGGCGCCGGCGTTCGCGCCAGGGGCGAACTCATAGACTCCACGGCGCCCGGTAGGCAACAGCCAGCCGCGTTTGCGGAGCCGGTCGGCTAGCACCTTCGCGGGGGTCGAGATTCCGGTCTCTTTCCGAAGTTGCTCCAGGTCCGCCGTGGTCACCAGTTCGGCGCGATCGAGCTCGAGCGCCTCGACCAACGGCGCCAGACCGGCCGGCAGGGTACGGGCCGACGCCTCGGATCCTGGAGGAGCGCTGCTCGAACCACTGGACATGTTGTCATGGTAAGCCATTAGGTAACCGTCAGGATTACTTCGGCTCCACACGGACAACCACTGCTCAGGAGGCTAAGCCCCCGCCGCCAGAGCCCACGACTGAGGGAGCCGCGGGGGCGGCACCGTGGTCCGGGCGTGGTGCGCTGTCGACGCGCCGCGGCCGGACTACTGCACGGACTGGGGTGTGGCTGCCGGGAGCGCTTCTGACTTGCCCTCCCGTGGGGCTCAACCCCCGCCCGGGTCTGGGTGTAGGCGTCATGATCACCGTTGAAGGGCTGAGTCAGATGATCTTCAACGTGCGTTGCGTGCGGTTCGTCGATGACCAGGGGCAACCGGAGGAGTTCGCGGGCTGGTTCGACAGCCTCGACGCTGCTCGCAACAAGATCGGAGACGCTGAACCGCGCCCGCAAGGTGGTGGTCGCTACGTAGCCACCGACTCGAAGCGCGGAATCAACTACCGCGTCGAGCCCGCGTAGACCGAACTCAGCAGCCGCCCCGACTCCGGGGATGCATCCGGGCCGACATCGGGTGATTCTGGTCGTTCTCTTGGCCTTTGACATCGGCTCCCTGAACTGCCCCTGGGTCTGATGGAGGCTCGGGCCAGTGCGCTGGGGTCCCGTAAGACCCGCCCGGTGAGGTCGTCAGTGAGGGTGCCTCAATCCCAGCGGAGGTAGCGGTGGAGTCGTCACCGCGGCACCGCGGGATCATCGTGGTCGCGTAGTGGACTTCGCCCAATCGCCGAACAGATGGCGGCGGAGCACAGATTCGTTCAGCGGCGTCTGGTGGAACGTCCGCCGAGACGCGGCCCCGCAGGGCCGTCCCAACTTGCCCAAGTCGGTCGCGCTGAGCGCGCCCGACTCCAACTTGGCTTTAGTCACTGAGGTCCGCTTCATGCGTCCCCTGACCTTGAATTTTCCGGTCGTCACGGCCGGCACACGTGTCTGACTAGGTCATATGTGCGCCGCGAGGGAATCGAACCCCCAACCCGCTGATTAAGAGTCAGCTGCTCTGCCTATTGAGCTAGCGGCGCGCGAGGGACAACACTAGCAAACGGGGGCGGTGCGGTGAAACCGGCCTCCGGCGCCTCTTCGAGGACGGCCATCGCGGCGTTGTGCCCGCCCAGTCCGCTGACCGCTCCACCGCGGACGGCGCCGGAGCCGCAGAGCAGCACGCCCGGGTAGGCGGTGGCGGCGCCCCAGCGTTCGGCCGCCGTCGTGGGCGACGCTCCCGCCGGCAGCCACGGCCAGCTCAGGTCGCCGTGGAAGATGTGCCCGCCGGGCAGCCCGAGCTCGGACTCGAGGTCGAGCGGGGTCATCACCTCGACGCACGGTTGGCCGTAGGCGTCGACGGCGAGGCAGTCCTCGAGCGGCTCCGCCAGCACCGCCTGCAGCGAACCCAAGGCCGCCTGCCGGACTTCCTCCCGGCGGCCGTCCGGGTCGTCGACGAACAGCCGGGCCGGGGTGTGCAGGGCGAAGAGCGTCAGGGTGTGCGCGCCCGTGGCGCGGAGCTCTGGGCCCAGGATCGTCGGATCGGTCAGGCTGTGGCCGTACGCCTCCACCGGCAGCGGGTCGGGAATTCGGCCGGCCGCGGCCTCGGCGTACGCCTGGTCGAGCCGGCCATAGCCCTGGGCCAGATGCAGGGTGCCGGCGAACGCGATCAGGGGGTCGAGCCCGGACCTCAGCCGCGGCAGCCGACGGAGCACCAGGTTGACCTTGGTCTGGCTGCCTTCTGGCGGGGGAGCGTCCTCGCCGAGCAGCCGCCCGAGGGTCGTCGGCGCGCACCCGACCAGGACCGTGCCGGCCGTCAGCGAGCTGCCGTCGGCCAAGGTGAGGGTCGCGCCACCCGCGGCTCGTGGATCGAGCGAGGCGACCCGCGCTCCCGTCCGCAGCTCGGCACCGGCCTCGCGGGCCACGCGTTCGAGCTCGGCCGCGACCCGGCCCATGCCGCCCACGGGCACCCGCCACTCGCCGGTTCCGTTGCCGACCACGTGGTAGAGAAAGCAGACGTTCTGCCGCAGGGTGGGGTCGTGCGCACGGGCAAAGGTGCCGATCAGGCCGTCAGTGAGCACCACCCCGCGCAGCGCGTCGTCGGCAAGGCTGGACTCGATCAGCTCGCCGAGTGGACGCTCGACCAGCGCCCGCCAGAGGTCGGGTCCCAGCTCCGCGCGTAGGTCCTCCGCCCGCGGCAACGGCTGCACCAGGGTCGGCGCGACGGCGGAAGCTGACGCGCGGAGTTGTTCTTCGAGACTGCGCCAAGGTGACGCGTCCGCCGGCGCCATCGCCGCGAACGACGCAGCCGTCACCGGCCCGGGCTGCCGTTCGACCAGCAGCCCGCCGGCGCCGATCGGGGTGTAGGAGGCGATCCGGCGCGAGGCGAGCTCGAGGTCGAGCCCGAGCTCGTCGACCAGCTGCTGCGGCAGGAGCGAGACCAGGTAGGAAAAGCGGGACAGGTTGGCGTCGACGCCGGCGAAGGGCCGGCCGCTGGCCACGGCCCCACCGAACTGGTTGCGCGCCTCGAGCACGACCACGCGGCGTCCGGCGCGAGCGAGGTAAGCGGCCGCCACCAAGGAGTTGTGGCCGCCGCCCACCACGACCACGTCGAGTTGATCATGGTCACGGCGACCATGATCAACTGCGACGTGGTCGATGATCATGCTCAGGCGCCGCCCGTGGCGTTGCAGCTGGCGACCTCGTCGGCGGTCAGCTCGAGATCGGCGGCACGTGCGGAGTCGCTGATCGACTGCGGCCGGCTGGCTCCCGGGATCGGGATGACGTGCTCGCCGAGCGCGAGCTCCCAGGCCAGCACGACCTGCTGCGGGCTGACGCCGCGGCCAGCAGCGATCTTGCCGAACGCCGGATACCGCTGGGCGACGGCCTTCGCGCCGCCGCCGGTCCCGCCGAGCGGGCTCCAGGGCAGGAAGGCGATGCCGTGCTCGCCGCAGAAGTCGAGCTCGTCCTTGCTCGAGCGGAACCGCGGCGAGAACTCGTTCTGGACGCTCACCAGGCCACCCTCGCCGAGCACCTCGATCGCGACCTCGATCTCTTCCACGTTGGCGTTGGAAATGCCGATGGTCTTGATCAGCCCTTCGTCCTGCAGGGTCTTGAAGCTGGCGATCACGTCGCCGTACACCTTCCAGCGGTCGGGGCGGTGCCACTGGTAGAGGTCGATGACGTCGACGCCCAGGTTGGTCAGCGACTTCTGGACCGCCGACCGGAGGTATTCCAGCGACCCGTCGCGGCCCCACACCTCGCCCTCGCTGCGGGTGATCCCGCCCTTGGTGCCGATCACGATGCTGTCGCGGTCACCGCCCCACGACTTCACCGCCTTGCCGACGATGAGCTCGTTGTGGCCCATCGTGTCCCAGCTGGGGGAGTAGATGTCGGCGGTGTCGACGAAGGTCACGCCGGCGTCGAGCGCCGCGTGGACCGTCGCGATCGCGGCGCTCTCCTCGGGAAAGATGTTGTCGTCGTTCATGGACACCGGCATGGCGCCCAGGCCGATGGCGGAGACGGTGTACGGGCCGAGCTGTCTGGTCTTCATCCCGCAGACGCTACCCCGGCGGATCAGCGCCGGACCGCAGCCAGTCGCTGCCGCCGCAGCTCGGTCACCTCCGGCCGGTCGAGCGCGCTCATCGGCTCGCCCAGGGCGAGCTCGAGGACGTGGTCGGCCAGCGCGGGGTTGCGGGCCAGCACCGGCCCGTGCGGGTAGGTACCGACGACCGTCCCGGCGACCGCGCCCTCGGTGCCGTCGCCGCAGTTGCCGACTCCGACCTCGACCGTCGCCAGCGGCGAGGCCCCGGGACCCAGCACGGTGTAGCCGCCGTGGTTCTCGAACCCGGTCAGCCACTGCTCGTCGCCGTCCCGGCCGGTCCACCGGCTGAGGATCTCCCCGACTGCCCGTACCGGCCCGCGGGTGGTGGTCACGTCGAGCAGCCCGAGTCCGACGATCTCGGTGTCCCCCTCGGCTGTCGCACTCGGACCGTCCGCCACGGTGAAGGAGCGGCCGACGATCTGGTAGCCGGCGCAGACCGCGAGCACGGCCGCGCCCCGGTCGACGGCGCGGTGCAGACCGCCGTCCGCGCGCAACGCGTTCACCGCGGAGATCTGGGCCGCGTCCTCGCCACCGCCGAGCAGATAGACGTCGCCCGTGTCGGGCAGCGGGTCGCCGGGCTCGACGAGGCTCAGCACCGCGTCGAACCCCCGCCAGGCCAGCCGCTTGGCCAGCACGGTCGCGTTGCCCCGGTCCCCGTAGATGCCGAGCAGCGACTGGTAGACCAGCACGACCTCCGCCCGCCGGCCCTGTCCCTGACCCGTCGGCGTGCTCGTCATCAGACGCCTCCCAGCTTGCGCAGCCGCTGGAACGGTGTGTAGGTCGCGATCACGTCGACCGGCGCCTCGTGGCCGGCCAGCGCCTCGCGGAGGTCGGGCACGCAGCGGAACGTCACGTCGGCGTAGGCCAGCCGGACGGCCAGGTCCTGGGCTCGCGGGCCGGTGGCGACGACCGTACGGCCGGCCAGCTGCTCGTACTCCACGTCCCACAGCCAGGAGACGTCGCGTCCGTCCGCGGCGGCCGAGTCGATGGCCAGCACCACGGTGTCGGTGCTGGCCAGGGGCAGCGCCTCGGCCCAGCCGGCCGGGTTCTTGGCCAGCAACAGCCGGGCCGTCGTCCCCCCGAGGTGCATGGTGGCGAAGCGGCCGGCCGGCGCGGTGACCGTCCGCATCCCGTCCAGGGCGGTGGGGATGTCGATCCCGAGCAGCTCCGCGGCGGCCAGGGCGCACGCGGCGTTGCTCACGTTGAACGCGCCGGGCACGTTCAGCTGCGCCTCCCAGGCGTGACCGGTCCGGTCGATGATTCGTCCGTCCTGCACCCGGTACTCCGCGGTCGGCTGCCGTAGCTCGCAGCCCGAGCAGTGCCACGTGCTGCCAGCGGCGCCGGTCTCGGGCGGCTGCTCGCGAACCAGGCTGGAGCCACAGCTCGGGCAGAGCGAGGCGTCCTGGGTCCAGGTGCTCGCCGTGTCCACCCACACCACCTGCCGGGCCGTCTCAGCCGCCCACACGATCAGCGGCTCGTCGGCGTTGGCGACGACCACCGGGCCGTCGTCGCCGGCCGCAGCGAGAGCGGTCCGCCAGCTGCGGCCCAGACCCTTGATCTCGTGGTGCCGGTCGAGCTGGTCCCGGCTGAAGTTGAGCAGCACCAGCACCTCGGGACGGCCGAGCCGGACCATGTCGGCGACGACGCGCTCGTCGGTCTCGAGCACGGCGAGGTCGGCGTCCGGCTGGCCGCTGAGCGCGGAGGCGATGCCCTGGTGCAGGTTGGCGCCGTCGGCGTTGTGCACGAGCCGGCGGGTGCCGCCGGCCGCCGGGTCAGCCTCGAGCCAGGCCCGGACCGCGCCGGCGAGGAAGTGGGTGGTGGTGGTCTTGCCGTTGGTGCCCGAGACCATCGCGACCCGGCGACCCCGCAGCAGCTTTCCCAGCGCATCCGGGTCGAGCCGCATCATCACCTGGCCGCGGATCGAGGCGCCCGAGCCGCGGCCCGCCACCCGGGACGCGACAGCGGCCAGGCGGCCAGCCCAGATCGCCCCCCGCAACCGGGCCCGGCCAGCCGGCGTACCGCGATGGTCGTCGGCGGTCGAGGACGGGGAAGGAGGGGTCATGGCCCCATTCTCGCCGGGCCCGGGCGCCGGGGGCGTCGCCTCGGGGCGGTGGGGCGTGTCGGCCACTACGCTGCTGACGTGGACGGGGTGTCGACAGTCGTGGCCGCACTGGCGGCGGCAGTCGTCGTGGTCGCCCTCGTGTTCTACGTGGTCACCCTCGTCTGGGCCGGCCGTAACCGCCAAGGCTCGGCCGGACCCAGAACTCAGAGCGCTGGAGCTGGAAGCGCGGCAGCGGGCGGGACCGTGCCCAACCGTCCGTCCTGGTCGCTCGTCGGCGGGTTCAGCTATCTGCACGTGTCGCCCCGCTCGTCTGCCCACCGGGCCGGGGTGCAGCAGCGGCTGGAACGGGTCATCCGCCGTGTTGACGCCGTGGACCCGTACGCTGAGTCGCGTCGGATTGGCGAGGCTCTCCTCCAGGCCGGGCTGACCACCCCGCCACCGACCAGCCGACCGGAAGACCACTGATGAGCGAACGTCCCGCAGAACCCGACCGCCGGATGGACCCGTTGCAGGTCTTTGCCGAGGCCGACGAGCAGACCCGGGCGGTGATCGAGCGGGAGCTCCAGCGCGATGCCGACCTGAACGCCCGAGGCCTGAGGTACGGACTGGTGGTGACGCTCGCCTTCCTGGCCGCCTGCGTGTTCCTGATCGCCAGCGGGCACGACACGGAGGGGACCATCCTCGGCGTCATGTTCATCGCGGCGCTGGCCGCCATCCTGGTCGTCGGTCGCCGCCGCTGAGCACCATCGGCGGCCGCGTCGGTACGGCCCTGGTGCTTGCCCTCACCGTCGCGGCGGTGGCGGCGTGCACGCCCGACCGGGGAGCAGCCCTGCCCGTCGTCTCGACCGCCCCGTCGGCCACCCCACCGACCCCCACGCCGTCCCCCACCCCGACCCCCACGCCGTCGGTCACGGCAAGCCCCACCCCCGCAATCGCCACGCCCACACCAACCCTCACCCCTCAGCCCAAGCCCCCACCGCTGCCGGTCATCCTGCTCGACCCGGGCCACAGCGGCCGCTCGATCCGCAGCACGGACGCCACCACCGGACTGCGGGACATCGACTACCCGAACCATCCCGAGATCGACGAGGTGTTCAACGTCAGCTTCTGCGTCGGTGAGGCGCTGCGCCGGGACGGCTACCGGGTCTTCAGCACCAAGAAGCGCGCCCGGGACTCGGTCGGGCTGGCGGCCCGAGCCCGGCTGGCCAGCACCGTGCACGCCGACCTCGCGGTCAGCGTGCACGACGACCACAGCCAGACCATCGGTTTCGAGGCCACCTACTCCCAACGGGGCGTCAAGCACGACGGCCGCTACCACGCGATGTACCGCGGCAGCGGGCGGACGCGCACCGTCTTCGACCGGCCGACGGTCGCCCGCCGCAGCGAGCAGGCGGCGATCACCATCGCCCGCGCTCGTACCCGGGCGCAGGGGCGTCCGGTCGACGTCCGCGAGAACACTTTCACCGGGCGCGCACCGCTCGAGCCGGGCAACCTTGCGCTCGTCCAGCTGCTGTCGGCCGTGCCGTGGGTCTACAACGAGATGGGCGCCCTGACCAACGGCAACCCCACCACCAGGTTGAGCCTGGCCGCTGAGCGGGGCTACGCCGAGGGGCTGCTGGTGGGGATCGAGGAGGCGGTGCCGCTCGCCACTGCCGGCAAGCCCAGCACCGGTGGACTCGAAAACTGCCTGACCCGGCGTCGCTGAGGGGGTCGAGAGTTTGTGTGTGGAGAAACCCCTCGACTACGAGGGGTTTCTCAACACAAGAACTGCAGCACGCCAGTGGGGTGAGTGACGGGACTCGAACCCGCGGCCGCCTGGACCACAACCAGGAGCTCTACCAAACTGAGCTACACCCACCATCGCTCCTGCGGCGGGCGCAGGGGCAGCGACGAGTCTAACGGGCACTCACGGTGGAGCCGAAATCAGTTACCGGGAACGGTCTCCGCGGCGGTCGCGCCGGTGAGTGCGCCGACGTGCCGGCTGGCGATGGCCTTGGCGGTCGCGCTGTCCGGGCCCGGCAGCGGGACGAAGACCGCGTCCCGGTAGTAGCGCAGCTCCTCGATCGACTCGCGCACGTCGGCGAGCGCGCGGTGGTTGCCCGACTTGGCGGGCGCGGAGTAGTAGGCGCGGGGGAACCAGCGCCGGGCCAGCTCCTTGACGCTCGACACGTCGACGTTGCGGTAGTGCACGTGGCTCTCGAAGGCCGGCATGTCACGGGCGAGGAAGGCACGGTCGGTGCCGATGGTGTTGCCCGCCAACGGGGCCTTGCGCGGCTCGGGGACGAAGGTGCGGACGTAGGCGAGCACCTGCTCCTCGGCCTCGACCATGGTGAGTCCGGCGTCGAGCTCAGTCAGCAGCCCGGACGAGGAGTGCATCGTGCGCACGAAGTCGCCCATCTGGTCCAGGGCCTGCGCCGTCGGCTTGATGATCAGGTCGATCCCGTCGCCGAGGACGTTCAGCTGCCCGTCGGTCACCAGGGCCGCCACCTCGATCAGGGCGTCGTTGACCAGGTCAAGACCGGTCATCTCACAGTCGGCCCACACCAGCACGTCGCGCACGCCCCTCACCTTACGGTCCGGCGGCCCCGGCCGACGGCGTACACCGGCACCCAGCGCGCCAGCCAGGCGCAGCCGGCCCAGGTGAGCAGGCCCATCACCGCAGCGGCGACGGCGAGCGGGGCCACCAGGCTGACGGCGCTGATCACCAGCGGTCCGCCCGCGTTGCCGCAGTCGGCGGCCAGCCGCCAGCCGCCGAGGAACTGCGTCCGGCCGACCGCCGGGGACGCGTCCGCACCCAGGGTCATCACGATGCCGGCGCTGATCCCGTTGCCCAGTCCCATCAGGCAGGCGACCAGCGCGATGCTGGTGGCGCCGTGGCTAAGCGGCAGCAGCAGGAAGCCGAGCCCGAGCACGAGCATCGACGGGACGGCCACGTAGACCCGGCCGAAGCGGTCCATGATCGCGCCACCGGGATAGAACAGCAGCATGTCGACCCCCGCGGACACCCCGTAGATGATGCTGGTGGTGGCGGCGTCCAGCCCCTGCGCCTCGGCCCACAGCGGGATGATCGACTGTCGGGTGGACCGTGCCGCCGAGATCACCAGCACCCCCAGCCCCAGCGTCAGCAGCACCCGACGGTGCTCGCTCAGGACCGCCCGCACCGTACGTGGCCCCTCCCCGGCTGCGGCCGAGGCCGCCCGGGTCTGGCGGGTGACGTCGGGGAGAAAGGCGGTGAGGGTCGCCGCCGAGAGGCTCATCAACGCCGCGAACCCGTACGCGGCCCCGATCGCCCACGTCGAGACGATGGCCGCGCCGGCGAACGGACCGATGAACAGTCCGATCCGGAAGGTGCCGCCGAGCGTCGACAACGCGCGGGCTCGCATCCGGATCGGGACGGTCTCGGTGAGGTAGGCCTGCCGAGCCAGGCTGAAGACGGCTCCCGCCAGCCCGGTGACCAGCACCGCGAGGGCCAGCAGCACCAGCGACTGGGCCAGGAAGGCGCCGAGCAGCGCCGTCGCGTCCAGCACGCAGGCGGCCACCAGGGCGCGTTGTTCGCCGATCCGTGCCGCCAGCGCACCGGCAGGCAGGTCGCCGATCAGCTGACCGATCCCCGTCAGCGCGACCACCAGGGCGGCCACGGTCACGCTGGCCCCCAGACTGCGAGCGGAGAGGGCCACCAGCGGCAGGATCGCGCCCTGACCGATCGAGACGAGGATCGTGGGTCCGTACGCCGGGATGATCAGCGAGCGCCAGGAGACCCGGTCGGACGGGGGCTGCCCAGCAGATGCGGGGGGGCCGGTCACGCACGAAATCTAAGCGGCTGCAGCAGGACCTCAGAGTCCCGGCCGGCGCAGCCGAAGCGGATAGAATCCGACCGCACGAGCCCCCGTAGCTCAGAGGATAGAGCAGCAGCCTTCTAATCTGTCGGTCGTAGGTTCGATTCCTACCGGGGGCGCCACTGGTCAGGCCAGGTAGCCCAGCAGCCGTTCTCATCTGTCGGTCGTAGGTTCGATTCCTACCGGGGGCGCCACTGGTCTGGACAATTGGCCACCAACGCAGCCGGTCAGTCCTCGCGGCGGCTGGTGGGCCGTTCGGTGGAGGAGCTGCCAGGGTCGAGCGGGATGGACCAGCGCAACGCGGTCCCGCCGCCCTCGGGCACGTCGAGGTCGAGCTCGCCGCCGAGCAGCTCGGCCCGCATCCGGAGATTGTCGAGGCCGCTGCGCCGGGTCGCGGTGCCGATCCCCACCCCGTCGTCGATGACGGTGAGGGTGAGGGTTCTGCGGTCGGTGACGAGGGTGACGGTGAGGTGGTCGGCGTGGGCGTACCGGGCGGTGTTGGTGACGGCCTCGCGCAGGACAGCGACGATCTCGGCCCGGAGCAGAGGCGTGATCACCGTGTCGAGCGGACCCTCGAACGTGATGTGGGGGTCAAACCCGAGGCCCGGGGTGAGGGCCGTGATGAGCAGCCCGACGGCCACGGAGAAGTCTTCGACGGTCGCGGAGGGATCGATGTTCAGCTGGAAGATCGTGCTGCGCAGCTGACGGATCGAGTCGTCGATCTCGCTGACGGCCTCGCCGAGCCGGACCTGGTTCTCTGCCGAGGTGGTGGGGTCGTTGGCGTTCCTGATCTTCAGGCCCACCGCGAACAGGCTCTGGATCACGTGGTCGTGCAGGTCACGGGCGATGCGTTCGCGATCCTCGAGGATCCGCATCCGCTCGCTCAGGGTCTGCACGGCGGTCAGGTTGAGCGCGATGCTCATCTGCTGGATGAAGATGTCAGCGAGGTCGAGGTCGAGCTCGGAAAAGGCGATCCCGATCGCTCGGCGTCCACACATCAGCCAGCCGCGGACCCCGTGCTCCCCGCCGACGGGCAGCAGCATCAGGCTGTCGATCTCGTTGTTCTTCAGCATCGTGGCGAACGGGCTCGCGGATGACCGGTCGGCGGTGGCGGACAGACCCAGCAGGCCGCGGGTGGTGGTCCGGTCGAAGGTACGGAGCGGAAAGATCTCCTCGCCGCTGAACGTCTCGCTGCCCGGTCCGGCGGCGGCGACGACCTTGACCGCTTCGGGATCCTCGGGGGACGCGTGCCACCAGACCACCAGGTCGGCCTGGGCCAGCCGCTGGACCGCCGTGGTGATGATGTGTCGAGCCTCGCGGTCGTCGGCGACGGAAAGGATCCGGTTGCTGATCTCCGAAGCCCGCCGGCCGTACTCCTGGCGTCGCTTGGCTTCGTCGAAGAGCTGGGCGCTCTCGAGTGCGATCCCTGCCGTGGTCGCCAGGGTGAGCAGCGCGTCGTCGTCGGCGGCCTGGTGACCTTGGGAGAGCGCGGGACTGAGCATCAGGACCGCCAGCGTCCGGCCCCGGTAGAGCACCGGGACCGCCATCATCCCCTCGGCCCAGAGGCCTGGCAGGGGAGCTCGGAGGTCCGCCGCGGTGAAACGCGCCACCGCGCCGGGGGTGAGCCGGGGCACGAGGTCGGACAGTCCGTCGAGCTCACCGGCCCGCACCGGCATGATGATCGGGTTGATGTCACCGGCCTCCAGCTGGACGAGCTGGGTGACGACCCCGCTGGCGGTCATCACGCACAGGGCTACGTGGTTGGCGTCCACCAGCTCGCGAGCCGACCGAGCGATCCGCCGGTACAGCCCGGTCAGGTCGAACTCTCCGGCGACGGCCTGGGTGGCGGCCACCAGCAGCCGCATCCGGGCCTGCACCCGCGCAGCCTCGCTCCGCTGCCCCTCGATCGGCGTCTCTGCAGCAGCTGAGCTCAGGTGCGATGTGCCGATATTCACGGGGTAGGGCTCCTCAAAGGTGGTAATTCTCGGGTGGAAAAATACCATGTGAAACGCGTTCATCCAAGCGAAGAATGGTCCACCCTGTGTGCATAGAATAGCCTTTTCGTTCAAAAAACCACGGAACCAGTAACCAATTCGGTCTCCTTTGACGGTGGACCCACCGAGCAAGCACGAGCGGAGACCAGACGCGGCGGCAGGGGCTCGGGCGGCACGTCCTGCACGCCTCGCTGGACGGTGTGGCCGACGCTGGGGACGGGGCCGCTACTGTGCAGCCATGGCGACCGTCACGCTTCCCGGTGGGCCCACGCTGAGCTATCGGGAGTGGGGCCGACCCGACGGCGCCGTCGTCCTGCTGCTGCACGGCCTGGGCAGCTCGAGTGCCGGCTGGCGCCACCTCGCCCCCGTGCTCGGTCGACACTTCCGCTGCATCGCCCCGGACGCGCGCGGGCACGGTGGGAGTGACTGGATGCCCGACTACTCCTTCGAGGCGCTGCGCGACGACGTCGTGGGCCTGATGAAGTCGCTCGGGATCCTCGCGGCCATCCCGTACGGGCATTCGATGGGGGCGCTGACGGCCTACCTGCTCGCCGCCACCGAGCCGGACCTGGTCCGCCGGCTGGTGCTGGAGGAGATGCCGCCCCCGGACGCCGCGGTGCCGATGCGGCCCATCCCCCGGCAGCCCGACCCCACGGCCGACCATGACTGGCGGGCGGTGATCGCGGTGCACCGCTGGCGCAACGTCGACCACCCCGGCTGGTGGGACTACGCCGACGCCATCGGGGTCGACACCCTCGTGCTGGGCGGCGAGCAGAGCTATCTGCCGCAGTCACGGCTGCGAGACCTCGCGAACCGGCTGTCGCACGGGCGGTTCGAGTCCCTCGACCTGCCGCACGAGATGCACGAGGAGCGGCCGGGTGAGGTGCTGACCGTGGTCGAGCCCTTCCTCACCCGCTTCGCCAAGTAGGCCCGGAGGAGGGTGGTGTCAAACGCCGACCTACTGCGCGGCACCCGGGCACGCACCGGGCTTCGTTGCCGTCGTCGCGGAGAGAACACCGCTATCCGACTCCTCCGGCGCCTTGCCCGGCACGCACCCGGGCACCTGCTCGCTACGGCCGCCGTTTGACACCACCCTCCTAGGCCCGCAGGTACCCTGGGCCGCATGTCCGTGGCTGCCCCTGTCGCCTCCTCCCGGCGGAAGGCCGACCCGGGACAGCGGGCCCAGTTGCGCAACGGTCTGCCGCGCGAGCCCGACTCAGACGTTCCGCTGCCCAAGCGGCTGCTGAAGAGCCGGCTCAGCTGGCTCACCCTGATCATGCTGCTCGGCTACGTCGCCTGTCTGCTGCTGCTCTACCGCCAAGTCGTGCCCGACCAGGAGGTGCCCGGCGGCATCGTCCCCGGCCTCGGGACAGAGGCCGTACCGATCGCGGCCAAGTACGCGGCCGTGACCGCTATCCCGCTGTCGCTGCTCTTCCTGTGGGCCGACCGGTTCCGGCCGCAACGCTTCTGGGTCTGGCTGATGACCTTCGGTTGGGGCGCCTGTGTCGCAACCTTCGTCTCGGCCCAGGTCAACACCTGGGCCGCGTCGCACCTGAGCGTGATCGGGGACGGCGACCCGGCCACCAGCGCGCGCGCCGCGATCTACGTCGCCCCGTTCGTGGAGGAGGCCGCCAAGGCCACGGTCCTCTTCTGGCTCGCCATCCTGATGCGCTACCAGTGGGTCAGCCGGCTGAGCGGGATCGTGCTGGCCGGCCTGTCCGGAGCGGCTTTCGCCTTCGTCGAGAACATCCTCTACTACGGCCGCGCCTACCGGTACGCCGCGCGCACCTTCGGCCAGGTGCCTCCGCTGGAGGCGCTGCAGCAGACCTTCCAGCTGCGCGGCCTGCTCACCTTCTTCGGCCACCCGCTCTTCACCTCGATGACCGGCATCGGCCTCGCCGTCGCGTTGCGCAGCCGAAGCAAGATCGTCCGGGTCGTGGCTCCACTGGCCGGCTACTGCGCCGCGGCTTTTCTGCACATGGCGTTCAACACGACCGCTTCGCTGGTCCAGGGCCGCCAGCTGCTCTACATCTACCTCGGCGTCGCGCTGCCGGTGGTCATCGGCCTGGTGCTGTTCATCGTCCGCCAGCTGTTCCGCGAGGGCCGGCTGATCCGCGAGCGGCTGACCGACTACGTCCGGGTCGGCTGGCTGCCCGACGACGACCCGGCAGCCCTGTCCCGGCTGCGGACCCGGACCCGCGCCGTCTGGCACGCCCTCTTCCTCGGCCCGCAGGCGCTGCTGGCCACCGTGGGAATGCAACGAGCGGTGACCGAGCTGGCGTACCTGCGCGACGCGATGGTGCGTGGACTCGTCGACGACACCGGGCTGCAGCGGGAAAAGCTGTTGCTGGCGCGGATCCGCAACCTGCGCGGCGTGGCGATCACCCAGCCCGTCGGCCGGGCGGCCTATCCGGAGCTGCGGCGGCGCAACGCCACCGCGGCACGGACGCCGGCGTACGCCCCGGCCAGCTATCCCGGTCCGGCCGGGATCGGCGGCAACTATCCGGCTCCGTTGCCGCCTCCTGGTGTCCCGGCCGCCGCCACGGCACCGTTGGGGCAGACTGCTACCCAGTACTCCGAGGTCGACCCGACCTGGAAGCCACCCCCAGAGCAGTGAACGACAGCAGAGCAGTGAGATCAGCGGAGTAAGCAGGGAAGGACCACCGATGCCCGCCAGGGAGCTCTCGCCGCTGGAGCTCGCCCTGCAGGAGCTGCGGGCGGCCGTCGCCCCGGTCACCTTCCCGCTCCCGCTGGCCGAGGGTGCGGACTCCACCAGGGCCGTCACCGAGATCACCCGCCAGCTCGACGACTACGTGCTGCCGCGGCTGGCGACGATCGATGCGCCCCTGCTCGCGGTGGTCGGCGGCTCGACCGGCGCCGGCAAGTCCACCCTCGTCAACTCCCTCGTCGGCCGCCGGGTCTCCACGCCCGGCGTGATCCGGCCCACCACCCGGGCGCCTGTCCTGGTGCACCACAGCAGCGACGCCCCGTGGTTTGCCGACGACCGCATCCTGCCCGGGCTCGCGCGCTCGACCGGTGCCCGCAACGACGCGCAGTCGTTGCAGCTGGTCACCGACGACACCATCCCGCCCGGCCTGGCCCTGCTGGACGCGCCCGACATCGACTCCGTGGTGAGTGAGAACCGAGCGCTCGCCGCGCAGCTGCTCGCAGCCGCCGACCTGTGGCTGTTCGTCACCTCGGCCGCCCGCTACGCCGACCAGGTGCCCTGGGACTTCCTGCTGTCGGCGGCCGAACGCAGCGCCGCCGTCGCGGTCGTGCTCGACCGGGTGCCGCCGCGGGCGATGGCCGACGTGCCGCCGCACCTCGGCCAGATGATGAGCGAACGGGGGCTGGGCGGCTCGCCGCTCTTCGCCGTCCCGGAGACCGTTGTGGACGCCGACGGGCTGCTGCCGGTCGCCGCCGTCCAGCCGATCCGGAGCTGGCTCGCCACGCTCGCGGCCGACAAGACCAGCCGGACGGCGGTCGTCCACCGGACCCTGGACGGCGCGATCGCCGCCCTGGCCAGCCGGACGCCGCGGCTCGCCGCCGCCCTCGACGACCAGCTCGAGGCGGTCGACCGGCTGCGGGCCGAGGTCGACCACAGCTATGCCGAGGCCGTCCGGACCGTGCAGGTGCAGACCGCGGACGGCACCCTGCTGCGCGGGGAGGTGCTGGCCCGCTGGCACGAGTTCGTGGGGACCGGTGAGTTCTTCCGGGCGCTGGAGCAGAAGGTGGGCTGGCTGCGGGACCGGCTGGTCTCGGCCATCAAGGGTCAGCCGCCCGAGGTCGACAACCTCAAGGTCGCCGTCGAGTCGGGTCTGGAGTCGCTGATCCGGGCGGAGGCGGACGCCGCCGCCGAACGGGCCGAGTCCTCGTGGGAGGCGAACGCCGCGGGCCGAACCCTGCTCGGTCGGACCCGAGACGACCTGTCGCGTTCCTCGCCCGACTTCGACCGGGCCGTCGACCGAGTGATCCGTGACTGGCAGGGGGCCGTGCTCGACCTGGTCGCGGACGAGGGGATGAGCAAGCGGTCGCGGGCGCGCTTCCTCGCCTTCGGCGTCAACGGGATCGGTGTCGCCTTGATGATCGTGGTCTTCGCCCACACCGGCGGCCTGGTCGGCGCCGAGGTCGGCGTCGCCGGCGGGACGGCGGTGCTGGCCCAGCGGGTCCTCGAGGCGGTCTTCGGTGACCAGGCCGTACGCCGGCTGGCCGACACCGCGAAGGCCGAGCTCGACGCCCGGATCGAGGCCCTGATGTCGGCGGAGCTGTTGCGCTTCCACGCCGTGCTCGACGGGCTGCAGCTCGACCCGGCGGGCGGCGCAAGGCTCCGGGCCGCGGCCACCGCCTTGGTGACGGCCCGGCAGCAGGGCCTGCCCGTGGCCGAGCCGGAGCCGGCCCTGGCCGCAGCCCCCGAACGCGCGGCTCTCGCGGTCCCTGTCGTCCGGCAGCTGCCGGTCGGGACGGGTGCGGCCGGCGCGGACGACATCGTCGACGCCGAGCTGGTGGAACAGCCGGTCGCGCGTCAGGACCTGCGGTGACCGGGGGCCGGCGCTGATGGCGGGCAAAGGTCTGGCGCTGCTGCACCGCCGCGACGAGACCGCGCACCTGACCGGCCGGGTCCGGGCGCTGAGCGAGGCCGCCGAGCTCTGTTCGGGCCGGGTGCCGGAGCCTGCCGTCGCCGAGGCCCGTCGGGTGGTCACCCAGACCGACCGCCGGCTCGCCGTCTCGGGAGCCGCGACCGTGGTGGCGCTGGCCGGGGCGACCGGCTCGGGCAAGTCGAGCACGTTCAACGCGCTGACCGGTACCGACCTGGCCACGGTCGGCGTCCGGCGTCCCACCACCTCCACCGCGCTGGCCTGCAGCTTTGGCGACGACTCCGCCGAGGAGCTGCTGGACTGGCTGGCGATCCCGCGCCGGCACGCGCTGTCGGCCGCGCCCGACGTCGCCACCGGGCTGGACGGCCTGGTCCTGCTCGACCTGCCCGACCACGACTCGACCGAGGCCGCCCACCGGGTGGAGGTCGACCGGCTCGTGCAGCTGGTGGACATGCTGATCTGGGTGGTCGACCCGCAGAAGTACGCCGACGCCGCTCTGCACGACCGCTACCTCAAGCCGCTGGCTTCGCACGCCGAGGTGATGATGGTCGTGCTCAACCAGGTCGACACCCTCACCCCCGAGCAGCGCGACTCGTGTCTGCGCGACCTGCGCCGGCTGCTGGCCGCGGAAGGCCTCGGGTCGGCCGAGGTGCTCGGCGTCTCCGCCCGTACGGGGGAGGGGTTGTCCGCGCTGCGCAGCCGGCTCGGCCGGCGGGTGGCGGAGAAGAAGGCCGCCGCCGTCCGGCTGGCCGCCGACGTGACCGCCGCGGCGACCGGGCTGGCGGCCGCGTCCGGCGACGAGCGCGTGCCGCCGCTGCCGACCTCGGCGGTCGACGCCATGACCACCTCGCTCGCCCAGGCCGCCGCCGTCCCGGTCGTGGTGGACGCCGTGGACAAGGCCTGGCGGCTGCGGGGCGGCCTCGCGACGGGCTGGCCCGTGCTGGCCTGGCTGGCGAAGTTCAAGCCCGACCCGCTCCGCCGGCTGCACCTGGACCGGCTCGGCTCAGGGGGTCGGCGGCGCGAGATCGACCCGTCCGGTGTCGGACGGACGTCCTTGCCGGCCACCACCGGCGTCCAGCGCGCCCGGGTGGACAGTGCCCTGCGGACCCTGGCCGACACGGCGTCGGACGGAATGAGCCGAGGCTGGTCGGACGCGGTCCGCCGGGCCGTCCGGTCAGGGGAGTCGGAGCTGCCCGACGCTCTGGACCGCGCGGTGGCCGGCACCGACCTCGACCTCTCCGGGCACCGCCGCTGGTGGCGGGGTGTCCAGGTGCTGCAGTGGGTGTTGGTCGCGGCGGTGGTGGCCGGATTGGTCTGGCTGGGGTCGGCGTTCGTGCTGGCCTACCTGCGGCTGCCGCCGCTGCCGGACGTGCTCTGGTGGCGGCTGCCGGCCCCGACCGTGCTCACCCTCGGCGGGGTGCTGGCCGGGTTGCTCGTCGCGACCGTCGCGCGGATCGGGGTCGTGGTGGGGGCCCGTCGCCGCGCCGTCCGGGCCCGTACCGCGCTGCGTCGTTCGATCGCGGCCGTCACCGAACGGCTGGTGCTCGAGCCGGTGCGGACCGAGCGCGGCCGCTACGACGACGCCCGCGCCGCCCTCGACCGTGCCCGCGGCGCCTGACTGGGCCTGGTCGTTCAGGTGATCCGTCGCCGGTAGACGACCATCGCCGAGACGTAGCCGAGCACGAGGATCCCCAAGCACCAGGCGAGCGCGACCCCGATGTCGTCGCCGACCGGTCGGCCGGCGAACAGGGCCTGGATCGTGTTCACGATCGAGGTGACGGGCTGGTGCTCGGCGAAGAACCGCACCGGCCCCGGCATGGTGTCGGTCGGCACGAACGCCGAGCTGATGAACGGCAGGAAGATCAGCGGGTAGGAGAAGCCGCTGGCGCCGTCCACCGACTTCGCCGACAGCCCAGCCAGGACAGCGATCCAGGTGAGCGCCAGGGTGAACAGCGCCAGGATCCCGGCCACCGCGAGCCAGGCCAGCGGACCGGCTGAGGAGCGGAAGCCCATCGCCAGACCGACCAGCACGATGATCACCACCGAGATCGCGTTGGCGACCAGCGAGGTCAGCACGTGCGCCCAGAGCACCGACGACCGGGCGATCGGCATCGAGTGGAACCGTTCGAAGATGCCGCTCTTCAGGTCGGTGAACAACCGGATCGCGGTGTACGCGATGCCGGACGCGATCGCGATCAGCAGGACCCCCGGCAGCAGGTAGTCGACGTAGTGGTCGGTCGGGGTCCGGATGGCCCCGCCGAACACGTAGACGAACATGGCCAGGATGGCGACCGGCGTGATCGCGGTGGTGATGATCGTGTCCGGGCTGCGCGCGATGTGGCGCAGCGAGCGGCCGAGCAGGGCGGGGGTGTCGCCGAGCAGCACGCTCATGACGCCTGTTCCTGCCGTGTCGTCGTGGGCTGACCGTCGCCGACGAGGGCGAGAAAGATGTCCTCCAGGGTCGGCTGGACCTCCACGTACTCGACTGTCGCGGGCGGGAGCAGCTGTTTCAGCTCGGCCAGCGTGCCGTTGGCGATGATGCGCCCCTCGTGCAGGATGGCGATCCGGTCGGCCAGCTGTTCGGCCTCGTCGAGGTACTGCGTGGTGAGCAGCACCGTGGTGCCCTGGGCGGCGAGCGACCGGATGATCTGCCACACCTCGAGCCGCGCGGCCGGGTCGAGCCCGGTGGTCGGCTCGTCGAGGAAGATCACTCTCGGCGCTCCGATCAGGCTCATCGCGATGTCCAGCCGGCGGCGCATCCCGCCGGAGTAGGTCGCCACCCGGCGCGAGCCTGCCTCGAGGAGGTGGAAGCGGGCGAGCAGGTCGTCCGCCACCCGGCCCGGGTCGCGCTGATGACGCAGCTTGGCCACCAGCACCAGGTTCTCCCGACCGGACAGGATCTCGTCGACCGCGGCGAACTGGCCGGTCAGGCTGATCGACTCACGCACCCGTCGAGGCTCCGACGTGACGTCGAAACCCTCGACGGTGGCGGTGCCGGCGTCTGGTAGGAGCAGCGTGCAGAGGATCCTCACCACCGTCGTCTTGCCGGCTCCGTTCGAGCCGAGCAGCGCGAAGATGCTGCCCGGTGCCACGTCGAAGGTGACCCCGCGCAGGACCGCCAGCTCGGCGTAGGACTTGGCCAGGTCGTGCACCCGGATCGCCGGGCCCGGGTCGGCCACGGTCGTCGCGCTGGTCACGAGCGGTGCTCCTCGCGTGCGCTGCGGTCGATCGCCGCAGTGAGCCGGTCCCGCTCCCGGACGATCCACTGACCCACCGGGTAGTTCCGGCGGAACGCCTCGGCGAACTCCACCGGGTCGTCCCCGACGATCGCGCGGACGGGGGTGCCGTTCGCCGCGCTCTCCTCGAAGAGCTCGGCCAGGTCCGTCAGCATGACCAGCAGCTCGGAGCCCTTTCCCGGCCCGAAGTACATCAGGTAGCGCTCCAGCGCCTCGATCGCGGTGCGATAGCTCGCGGGCAGCCGGCCGGTCCGCGCCTTGTACTGCCGGTAACGCCTTTTTTCGTCGACCATCCGGTTGATCCACACGGTCAGACCCCCTTCTCTCGCAGCTGGTCGAGCTGCTCGGACAAAAAGCTCCATGTTTTCCAGAACTCCTCTAGCTCTGCTGCGCCGGCGGTGTTGAGCGAGTACACCTTTCGCGGCGGTCCCTTCTCCGACGGGCGCTTCTCGACGTCGACGAGGCCCTTCTGCTCGATCCGGATGAGCAGCGCGTAGACGGTGCCCTCCGCGATCTCGGAAAAGCCTCGGGCGCGGAGCAGCGTCGTGATCTCGTACCCGTAGGCCGGCCGGCCTTGGAGCAGCGCAAGGACGATGCCCTCCAGCGTTCCCTTGAGCAGCTCGGTCATCTGTCTGACCACCCGGGTACCCGCTTCCATTACTCAGTGTTGCTAGTTACTAGTACACAGTAGCGCTAAGTAGCGAAAGCACAAGCCCGTTTCTTGGGTCGAGGAGAGGCCTAGCTGACGTCGGTCGCCGGGGTAGCGACGAGCCGGCGTGCGGCCTCGACCGCGGCGCGGCGGTGGTCGGCGACGCTGGTCTGGATCAGCTCCGGCGGGATCGGGGTCTGGATCCAGGCGTGCGCGATCGAGAACAGCAGCTCGAGCAGGTCCTCGGGCTGCCAGCGGGGGTCGACGGTCCCGAGCCGCTGAGCTTCGCGGAGAGCCTCGACCTTGGCGTCCGGGGTGGCGACGCCGTCCGGCAGCCGATAGGGGATCTGCTCCAGCCGGGCCCAGGTGAGCATCCGTAGCTGCTCGGGATGGGCCTCGGAGTGGTCGAAGGCGGCGCCGACAAAGTCCGTGACATGGCGCGGGTCGAGCTGGACGGCGTCGTGAAAGTCGGCCGCGTCCTGGTCGAGGACGGCCTGGAAGAGCGTGGCCTTGTCACGGAAGTGGGCGTAGAGCCGTTCCTTGCTGGCGTTGGCCTCGTGGGCGATGCGGTCGATGCGTGCGCCGGCCAGGCCGTGGGTGGCGAACTCGGTGCGTGCCGCCTGCAGGATGCGGCTCCGGACGTCGACGCTGAACGTGGCGGAGGTCATAGCCGCAGCCTAGACGAACCGAACTAGTTCGTTTGAATTCCCGCCTCGGTCGTCTTAGGGTGAGAACACCGCCTGCTCGAAGAGATGAGAGATCATGTCCGCACCCCCACGCCCTGACGTCACGACCGACGTCACCGCTCCGACGGAGGTCGCGCCCCGGAGCCGCTGGCTGATCCTCATGGTCGTCGCCCTCGCCCAGCTGACCGTGGTGCTGGACGCGACCATCGTCAACATCGCTCTCCCGGCGGCCCAGACCGACCTCGGCATGACCGACGGACAGCGCGGCGCCGTCGTCACCGTCTACGCACTCGCCTTCGGCGCCCTGCTGCTGCTCGGTGGCCGGATCGCCGACTACTGGGGGCGCAAGCGCTCGTTCATCGTCGGCATGGCCGGCTTCGCCATCGCCTCTGGTCTCGGCGGGGTGGCCACCTCGGGCACGATGCTGCTGCTGGCCCGCGGCTTCCAGGGCGCGTTCGCCGCACTGCTGGCCCCGGCCGCGCTCGCGGTGCTCTCGGTGACCTTCCCCTCCGGCCGCGACCGGGTCCGCGCCTTCGCCGTCTACGGCACCATCGGCGGTGGTGGGGCGGCCGTTGGGCTGGTGCTCGGCGGGGTGCTGACGGAGTACCTGAGCTGGCACTGGTGCCTGCTGGTCAACGTGCCGATCGCTGCGGTCGCCATCCTGGCCGCGATCCCGCTGCTCCGCGAGAGCAGGGCCGACGGCGACACCCACTACGACATCCCCGGCGCGGTCCTGGTCACCGTCGGGCTGGCGTCGCTGGTCTACGGCTTCTCCCGCGCCGAGTCCGGCTGGGGCAGCTGGGACACCATCACCTTCCTGGCGGTCGGGGTGCTGCTGATCGCGGCCTTCGTCCGCGTCGAGGCCAAGGTGTCGCACCCGCTGCTGCCGCTGCGCGTGCTGACCAACCGGGTCCGCGGCGGCGCGTACCTTGTCTCGGTCTTCGTGGGCGCGGCGCTGCTCGGAGCCCTGCTCTACCTGACGTTCCACTTCCAGATCGTGCTCGGCATGACGCCGTTGCAGGCCGGGTTGGCGTCGCTGCCGATGACGGCCGCGATCGTGGTCACCGCGCCGCTCGTCTCCCGGCTGCTCGGCACCGTGGGTCCGCGGGTCCTGATGACCGCCGGCCCGCTGGTGGCCGCCGCGGGCCTGCTGTGGCTGAGCCAGATCAGCGTCGGCGGCTCGTACGCGGCCGAGGTGCTGCCCGGCCAGCTGTTGCTGGGGGTTGGTCTCGCCCTGGTCTTCGTGCCGTTGCAGAATGTCGCCCTGCTGGGCATCGAGCCACGCGACTCCGGGGTGGCCAGCGCGGCCGTCACCGCCACCCAGCAGATCGGTGGCTCCATCGGTACCGCGGTGTTCACCGCCATCTACGCCTCCGTGGTCGCGTCGTCGATCGCGACCAGCGGCCCCAGCCTGAAGGCTCTGGTCGACGGCTACTCCTCGGTCTTCATCGCCGGCGCCGTCGGGCTGATCATCGCCGCGCCCGTCGCGTGGTTCCTGATCAAGGTCGACCGCAGCACCTTCACCGTCGACGAGGGTGCGGTCCACCTCGGCTGACCAGAGGCGCCTCGGGCGCTGGCATACTGGGCGGCTGCAGGGCCTACCCGACTCCTCTTCCGGCCCGCTCCCGCTCGCTTCAGCAAAGGTCTGCTCAACATGCCTGAGTTCGTCTACTCGATGCACAACGTCCGCAAGGCCCTCGGTGACAAGGTCATCCTCGACAACATCACCCTGTCCTTCTACCCGGGCGCCAAGATCGGCGTCGTCGGCCCGAACGGCGCCGGCAAGTCGACGCTGCTCAAGCTGATGGCTGGTCTGGAGAACCCCAACAACGGCGACACCATCCTGGCCAAGGACGCGTCGGTGGGCATCCTGCTGCAGGAGCCGCCACTGACCGAGGGCAAGACGGTGCTCGAGAACGTCGAGGAGGCCGTCGCCGACATCAAGACGCTGCAGCGCCGGATGGACGAGCTCGGTGTCGCCATGGGCGAGCCGGACGCCGACTTCGACGCGTTGATGGCTGAGATGGGCGACGTCCAGACCGAGCTCGACAACCGCAACGCCTGGGACATCGACTCCCAGCTCGAGCAGGCGATGGACGCGCTGCGCTGTCCGCCGCCGGACGCGCTGGTCGACGTGCTCTCTGGGGGAGAGCGGCGCCGGGTCGCGCTGTGCAAGCTGCTGCTGCAGCAGCCGGACCTGTTGCTGCTCGACGAGCCCACCAACCACCTCGACGCCGAGTCGGTGCACTGGCTGGAGGGCCACCTCAAGGCGTACGCCGGCGCCGTCCTGGCCGTGACGCACGACCGGTACTTCCTGGACAACGTCGCCGAGTGGATCCTCGAGATCGACCGCGGCAAGACCCACCCGTACGAGGGCAACTACTCCACCTACCTCGACTCCAAGCGGGCGCGCCTGCAGGTCGAGGGCAAGCGGGACGCCAAGCGGGCCAAGATCCTCGAACGCGAGCTCGACTGGGCGCGGTCCAACCCCAAGGCCCGACAGGCCAAGAACAAGGCCCGGCTGATGCGGTACGAGGAAATGGCTGCTGAGGCCGACCGCAACCGCAAGCTGGACTTTGAGGAGATCAACATCCCGGCCGGGCCGCGGCTGGGCAGCACGGTGCTGGACGCGGACAAGCTGGTCAAGGGCTTCGGCGACCGGCTGCTGTTCGAGGGGCTCAGCTTTTCGCTGCCCCGCGCCGGCATCGTCGGCGTGGTCGGGCCGAACGGTGTCGGCAAGTCGACCCTGTTCAAGATGATCGTCGGGGAGGAGGCGCCCGACTCCGGCAGCCTCCGGCTGGGCGAGACGGTCAAGTACTCCTACGTCGACCAGAGCCGGTCCGGTCTGGACGAGAAGAAGAACGTGTGGGAGCTCGTCTCTGACGGCCTGGACTACGTCAAGGTCGGCAGCTTCGAGGTGCCGTCGCGGGCGTACGTCGCGTCGTTCGGCTTCAAGGGCCCCGACCAGCAGAAGCCCTCGGGCGTGCTGTCGGGTGGGGAGCGGAACCGCCTCAACCTGGCCCTGACGCTGAAGATGGGCGGCAACCTGCTGCTGCTCGACGAGCCGACCAACGACCTGGACGTCGAAACCCTGCAGTCCATGGAGGACGCCCTGCTGGAGTTCCCGGGCTGCGCCGTGGTGATCTCCCACGACCGGTGGTTCCTGGACCGGGTCGCCACCCACATCCTGGCCTGGGAGGGCGACGACGACGACCAGGCCCAGTGGTTCTGGTTCGAGGGCAACTACGCCGACTACGAGTCCCACAAGATCGCCCGGCTCGGCGCCGAAGCCGCTCGTCCGCACCGGGCCACCCACCGCCGGCTGACTCGCTGACCGTCCGGGGCTGAATCAGGAACGGCAGGCACATCACGTGATGGCGCAGGACCGGTTCGTGGTGACGCCGTGGTTCGCCAACGACTCCTCGGCTTCAGCACGCGCCCTCGTGCTGCCGGGCGGCGGTTACACCGTTGACCACCCGGTGCTGTTCTGGTCCTGCCAGGTGTTGGCTCAGGCAGGGTACCGGGTGGTCACCATGCGGTGGCAGCCTGACGACCGAGCCGAGACGGACCCGCGAGCCTTCGTCGAGGAGGGCGCGGACGTCCTCGACGCCGCGGCCGGCCCGGCGCCGGTCACGCTCGTCGTGGGCAAGTCCCTCGGGACGTATGCCGCGGGTTGGGCCTCCGTTCGCAGGTATCCGGCCGTTTGGCTGACTCCGGTGCTGACAGATGAGTCGGTCGCGGCTGCCCTGAACACCTACTCAGCGCCCGGGCTCTTGATCGGCGGCACCGACGACGGGCTCTGGGACCCCGCAGCGGCGAAAGCCACGCCGCTTGAGGTGCTGGAGCTGTCGGGCGCGGATCACGCACTCCACCACCGAGGCGACTGGCGTACGTCGGTCACCACCTTGAAGCGAACGCTGGAGGCCGTGGAGGCTTTCGCCGTGGAGCAGAGGTGGGCGTTGCCCACGTGAGCGGTCAGGCTCACGACCGCTCGTCGGCGTACCCGAGAGCCTCGTGGTACTCGGGGAGCCGGATGAGTACCTGCCCGTCCGCGACGGCGAACCGGACGACGACCGACCGCGGGCCTCGGCCGGAGCAGTAGGAGAGTCGCCCATCGTGCGCGACGGTCGAGGGTGCTGCCTCGACCGTAGGGTCAGGAGCTCCCGCCACTCGCGGGGCGGGTGCGGTTCGGCTGCGTCATGCTGTGCGTCTTCTTCGTTCCAGGGGGACTCCCAGTCAACGCCCCGAAAGGCCGACAGGGAAGAGGTTGGCCGACGTCCTGGCCGGTCGAACCGGCGAGGCGCCTCTACGCCAGGAGGCATCCCTGGCGCCACGAGGCACCCACTACTTCCGTCGCCGCGTTGCGCAAAGGGTGCCTCGTGCTCGTCAAGGAGCTCCGCCTACTGAGGATCAACGAACCGGCGCCGTCGCGTCGCCACTCGAGCTCGTCGGATGAATGCCTTGGGCCGCCGCGTTGGCGAGGAGTCGGGGATTACCCCGGCGGACTTGCAGCGCCAGAGCGACGTAGGCGATGGCGCCGACCAGGTAGAACCACCGGCTGCGGTCGGTCTGGATGAAGAAGTTGGCCAGGAACAGCACGCCGGCGACGATGAGGAGGATGGAGCGGCCGCGCCCTCCTCTGTGGTCGGCGTTCAGGTTCACGATCGTCTGGGCGACCGCCCGGCTCTCGTCCGGCAGCATCTCGTGGCGGCGTAGCGCTTTGGTGACCTGACGCACCTGGCTCGGGCTGGCTGTCTCCATCAGTTCCCGGGACCGGCCTTTGCTCTGGATCCTCCATGAGACGGCGGCGGTGACCAGGAGCAGGACAGCCGGCAGCACAACCAGCAGAATCACGGGTGCCCACGACCAGCCGCGGCCCGCGCGCTGGTTCAGGATCAGCAGCTCGACGAGGAGGGCGATCACCAGGGTGCCGCCAATGACGCCGAACCTGGCGACATGGCGGCGACGCCAAACCCCTAGTGACGCGGCACGGTCGGTCAGATCGCCATGTCCCGGGCGACGTTGCTGCGGGTCCACGGCGTCAGCACCCCACAGGGGCGGGGCTGCGGGCCCGCAACGATCATGAGCCAACGAGCCACCCTTCAGGGGACGAGGCACCCACTACTTCCGTCGCCTCGTTGCGCAGAGGGTGCCTCGTGGGCGTCAGGGAGCCGGCGGCGGCTCGCTCAGGGGTCGCAGGCGGAGATGTCGTCGACGGTGGGGGCGCATTCGGTGCTGATACCGCCGAAGGTCTCCTTGGTCCACTCGCCGTGCCGGACCAGGAAAGAGACGCGGAGGCCGTCGACGTAGCTGTCGGCGCCGGGGGCGTCGGCGCTCGCGGACAGCCACGCCTGCAGGTCGCGGGTCTGTTGGGTGTCGACCCAGCCGAGCGTCTCCGTCATCGTCTGCACCCAGTGGCTGCGGGTCCGGATGTGCAGGGTTGAGGTGACGCTGAGGTGCACCGAGGTCGTGTAGGCGTCGGCGCCTTGCAGCCACAGGTCGTCGCCGTAGCCGCCGTCGGAACGGCCGCAGCTGCGGATGGTCTGTACCTGCGGCGTCATGCAGGTGTAGCCGTGCGCCTCGGCAGCGGCCGCCAAGGCGTCGACGGGAAGGGCGAGGGTTGCTGGTGATGGCTTCAGACCTGGCCCGGGGCTACCGGCGGCGCGGAGCGTCGAGTCCGCTGCGTCGCCCGTGCCGATGGTGGCGGTGCCCCACGTGAGGTTGAGCACCGCATCCTCACCCGCGCCGGCCGCAGCGACGACCTGGGCTTGGTCGACGGCCGGCAGACCGAGTGCCTGCCCCACGACGTTCAGCACCTGGCGGTGCGTTTCGGCGCGCGTCAGGCCCTGGTCGATGGTGGTGCGGACGAGCTGGATGAACCCGGTCTCGGCGGCCGCCACCAGCTGCACCTGTGAGGTGGTGACCCCCCGCACGTGGCTGCATGACCTGGTGACCGTGTGTGGCGTCGTGATCGCGTCGGCGCAGGAATAGCCGTGACGGCGCAAGCCGTCAGTGGCGACCTGGACCTGGCCAAGGAGAGGGGCGGCGGTATCGGCCACGGATCCGCTGGTCCACTTCTCCCGCAGGGCGAAGGGCGCCAAGCCGACGAGGACCAGTCCGGCCAACGCCACCAGCACCGAGATCCCGACGGCGCGCAGGATCCGGCCGAGAGTCACGACCTGCCTCCTCGGGTGTTCGGGACGGTAGCGGCCGACCACGGCGGCCAGGGGAACCGTCGCTGGCTGGTCCTGGCGTCGTACCGTGGCGCCAGGGGCCGATCGTAGGGGAGGGGACCGGCCCGGTCAGTGGAGGAGCCAAATCTGTGACCACTCTGGAAGGCCGTCGTGCTCGTGCGTTGCTCGTCGTGGACGTGCAGACGGGCGTCGTCGACGGTGCGTACCGACGCGACGAGGTGATCGGCACCGTTGGTGACCTCGTCCAACGGGCGCGTGCCGCCTCGGTCCCGGTGGTGTGGGTCCAGCACCACGACCAGGGGCTGGTCCGCGGCAGCGAAGCCTGGCAGTGGGTCGCCGGCCTCGGCCCGACCGGAGCCGAACCCGTCGTCGAGAAGTCGTTCGGCGACGCCTTCGCCGACACCGAGCTGGAGCCGACGCTCGCCGGCCTCGACGTCTCCGAGATCATCCTGGTCGGCGCCGCGAGCGAGCAGTGCATTCGCTGCACCATGCACAGTGCCGTCATCCGTGGCTACGACGTCTCGCTGGTGGTGGGCGGCCACACAACAACCGATCTCACCGAGTACGGGCTCCCCGAGCCTGCGGTCGTGGTCGGCTTCATCGACTCGGTCGCCCAGTTCGGCATGGAGTGGCCGGGTCGCCACGCCCGCTCGGTCGAACCGGCGCAGCTCGGCTTTTGACCATCGCGCAGCGGCCCGCTGCTGAGCCCGACCTCGCCCTCGCCGGCCCTCGTGTCAGGCTCTCGGGGGATCCACATCGACGAAAGAGGGTGTTGCGCGATGAAGGTGGTCGTCACCGGAGGTAACGGTCGGGCTGGACGATGGGTCGTCCGCGACCTGGCCGAGGCCGGCCACGAGGTGGTCAACCTCGACCTGGCCGCTCGGCCGGACCTGGCGCTGCCGGGAGAGTTCTGCCGAGTCGACCTGACGAACGCGGGCCAGGTGTACGACGTGCTTGCCCAGTTCCGGCCCGACGGGATCGCCCACCTCGCGGCCAATCCCGCACCCCGCGGCCATGCCCGGGTCGACGTCTTCGACAACAACGTGGTCAGCGCCCACAACCTGCTGCAGGCGGCCGGCGACCTCGGCACGGCGCGCGTCGTCTACGCTTCCAGCGAGATGGCGACCGGGCTGCTGACCGACGGAGCCGCCCCGGCCCAGATCCCCTTCGACGAGAGCGAACGCCGGCCCTCACCCAACGCCTACGCGCTGAGCAAGTTCATCAGCGAGGTGATCGTCGACTCGCTCGTGCTGGCCCACCCCGAGACCGCCTGGGTCGGGCTGCGGATCAACAACGTGATCGACCCCGACGGCTACGACGTGTTCCGGTCAGAGTGGGACGACCCCGGCCTGAGCAGCTCGAACTTCTGGAGCTACATCGACGCCCGCGACGTCGGCACCGCGTACCGAGCCGCCCTCGAGGGCCAGAGCACCGGTCACGAGGTGTGCCTCATCGCAGCCGCGGACACGCGGGCCCGGCGCGGCCTCCGCGAGCTGATGGCGCAGTACTACGACGGCTACGACCGCTTCGCCGCCGGTCATGACGACTTCGGCTCGGCGTTCGACTGCGCCAAGATGCGGGCCCTGTTCGGCTGGACCCCCACCTATTCGTGGCGGGACGTTCTCAGCACGGACTGACCAGATGGGGCGGCGACGCGCGTCGAGCGACGAAGACGAGCTCACGTCCCGGCCGGTCGGGGGCGTCGCGGATGTCGACGACGGTCACGTCGGTCCAGGTGGTCACCGCACCGACGATCGGGAGGACGACGGTGCGTTCGGTCGCACCCCGGGTCCACTCCTCCCAGGCCGCGCCGCAGGATGGCGGGTCTCGAACAGGAGCGTCCCGCCGGGGACGAGCGACCGGTGGATCGCGTCGAGCGTCGCCGACCAGTCCTGCGGATGGGCGATGGCCTGCGCGACGTTGGCCGTCATGGTGGCGACGTCCCGGTCCGACAACGCCAGGACGCGGGTGTCGCCATCGAGCCATCGCACCCGGTCTGAGCCGGGCTTGGCCCGCGCGACCGCCAGCGATGCCGCCGCGGGGTCGAGGCCGACGACGTCGAACCCCTGATCAGCCAGCAGCAAGGCGAAGGTGCCGGTACCGCATCCGACGTCGAGCACCCGTCGGCCGCCGAGCTCTGCGACCAAACCCAGGTAGCACGTCAGGTCGCCGCGATCCGGGTCGAGGGAGTCGTAGATGGCCGCCAGCCGCGGATGTCCGAACTCTGCGTCGACGACCGCTAGCCAAGCGTAGGTCCACGATCGGCGGCAACCTCGGGGTCCTGCTGCTCTCGCCGGGCGTACCAGGATCCGCCAGACTGCCCCCATGGCTGTCGAGTACGCCCAGAGTGACCAGTTCCGTGGTGCCCGCATCCACCTGTGCGACCTCGCCGGCCTGGAGATCCGCGACTGCGAGGTCAGCGGGCTGAGGGTCGTCGACTGCTACGGGAGCGACGTCTCCCTGAGCGGGGACTTCGCGCGGGTCGTCGTCAACGACGTCGACGTGACCGCCTACGTCGAGGCAGAGCTGGACCGGCAGCACCCCGTACGCATCCTGGTCCGCGACGCGGCGACCGCCGAGGACTACCGGGCGGCCTGGACGGCGATCGAGACGCTGTGGCAGGAAACGATCGACCGTGCCCAGGCGATGCCCGAGGAGGAGCTGTACGAGCAGGTCGACGGGGAGTGGTCGTTCGTCGAGACGCACCGCCACCTGCTGTTCGCCAGCGACGCCTGGCTCGGCAACGCCGTGCTCGAGGAGGACGCGCCCTACCATCCCTGGGGCCTGCCGGCCGGCGGGATGCCGGCGGAGGAGGCCTCGGCGCTCGGGCTCACCATGGGCGCCACCCCGACGCTCGACGAGGTGCTGGTCCCGCGGCTCGCCCGGATGGCCGCCATGAGGCGGGTCGTGGACGGGCTCACCGATGCCGAGCTCGACCGGCTGTGTGGTCGGAAGCCGGCCGACCCGTACCCCGACCAGGAGTACGTGGTGCGCCGCTGCCTCCGCGTCGTGCTTCAGGAGGAGGTCGAGCATCACCGTTACGCGGTGCGCGACCTGGCTGCGCTCCAGACGCGGGCGCAAGGTAGAGCGACGCGCTATAAGCCCTCCTGATTGGTGGATTGTTCGCGGGCTCTGTTCCTCCGCGTGATGAGGACATAGAAGACAAGGCCGACTCCGCCGGTCACGAGGGGGGCCACTCCGGCCGAAGCTGATCGCAGGACGAGCAGCACCACACCCAAGACGATGAGAGAGATGGAGAGAGCGACCAGCAGGCTGCCGGCTCGCTTGCGCCGCACCTTCGACGCCGGTTCATACCAGGCTCCTGGGTATTGCTCGACGAGACCAATACTCTGCGCCAGTCGTTCGACCCTTCTCGCCACGTTTGGAGGCTACGCCGCGCCAGGCGGAAGCACAGGAAATCGGCGATCCGCGGTAGCGAGGCGTTAATGCCGCAGTGTTGGCTTAGCCCGGGATGGTGATCCACCAACGGTCGTCGTGGCGGATCAGCCGACTGAGTGGGGTCGCAAAGGGCTTCCCGCTCAGGGTGATCGCACCGTTCTCGACGGTGGCGGTGTCCCCGTCACGTCGATCTCTTCCTCGTCGACGCGCGCTTGACCGAGCTGCTTCGCCGCTTTGGTGACGGACGGTTGAGAGAGGGTGACCTCGCATCCGCCCTGCTCCTTGAGTGCGTCCAGCAGCGGCTGGTCGAACAACTGGCAGGCCTGCTCGACTTCCCCGCGTGATACTCGCTGGAGGAACGCCTCTACGAGGCTCTTCGGTGACCGCTGTGCGTCGGTGGCCGACGAGGAAGGCGTTGCACTGCTCGCTGAGGATGCGGCCGCCCCACCACTGATTGGTCCGCTCGAAGGCTCCGATCCCGGCTGCTGACCTCCGCCCGAACACCCAGCGAGGAGGCCCATCAGAGCTGCGACAGCCACTAGGTAGGCCGGTGGCTCGGTCGCGCAGCGGGAAGCGGAATGGCCTCAACACGCGCCGTGTCGCATCCCGAGAGAACCGGTGTCGTCCGGCAACGAGCCGTCCTCAAGTCCAAGAGTCACGCTCCCAGTGAACACGACCGATCGGGGCGGCTTTCTGATCGGACGTCACTTGATCGCGACGAGCAACCCGTTGCGGTCGAACGCTCGGCGCTCGAAGGTCAGGGTGGGTTCACCATGAGAGTCCAGCGGTACCGGCCCGGCCTCGAACAGCGGCACGAACACGTAACCGTCGTGCACCTCGCCGGTGAACCAGGCACCGGCGACGCCGTCGGCCACGGCGCGTAGCTGCACGGTTGCGACGTCGGTGCTGGCGGCAAAAAACTGCACGGTCGAGTAATCGGTGGCGACCGTCGGGTTGGCCGAGGTCTGGTCAGGTCGCCAGCTGGCCGCAGCCATACCAGTGACACGTACGACCGGGTATCGGTCAGACGGGCGGTATTTCCGCTCACCGCCGTAGGTGGGCCCGGACAGCCGCTTCGAGCACAGCACTACCTGGTCGTCGACGTTGCGGTAGGCCACCCAGGGGAACCACTCGTGCCCGTCGGTCAACCCTCGAGCCGAAATGACCGTGTCGACCGCCGGATCCTCGGGCCGGAGACACGAGGTCAGAGCGGCCTGGGTCTCAGACTCCGTCAACGGTCCGCGGTCGGTGTCGACGATGACGTCGTCGGCAGTACTGACAGGGGCGGGTGCCGCGGTCAGCGGAGGCGTGGTCCTCGTCCAGACCAGGAAGCCGGACCCGATGAGCAGCGCCAGCACTGCCGCGGCCAACCAGGCTGTCCTGACGCGGCGGGCCGGCCGGACATCGACGGTGCCGGCCATGATCGTGGCTCGGAGCTGCGCCGAGATCTGGGGCGGAAGCGCCCGCTCCCGCAGTGGTGGCTGGGCGTTCATCGGTGCTCCTCGTCGGTGGAGGCAGGATCGAGCAGGACCGAGAGCCGGGCGCGTCCGCGGGAGAGCCGGGACTTGACCGTTCCCTCGGCGACGCCCAGGAGATCGGCAGCCTCAGCCAGCGTCAGCCCCGACCACGCGACAAGCTCGATGGTGATCCGCTCGTGCGCCGGTAGCTGGGACAAGGCGCGTCGGACTATCGACATCCGCCGTTCGTCATCAATACGGGCCGCTACCTCGTCGGCATGGTCGCGGACGGGGGGCGGCGCCGTCGCCCGGGCCTGGCGTCGCTGCACCCTGCTCTGGGTTCTGGCCGAGTTCCGGCTCTCGTGGCTAGCAACCCCGAGCAGCCACGGCAGAGCCGAAGGACGGCCGAGGGCGGGCAAGCTGCGATCGGCCGCCTTTCGCCACACCGTGGTGAAGGTCGCCTGGACGACCTCCTCAGCGGCTGACCACGAAGCCGTACGTCGGAATGCGAAGTTGTAGACAGCTTGGGAGTGACGATCGAAAAGGAGCCCGACCGCCTCCGGATCCTTCGCCAACAACTGAGACCACAGCTCGGTGTCGTCCTCCCGGACCGAAGCGGTCAACGGCTGCTCCTCAGTGGGCGATCGGAATCTCATACCCCGTTGTGTCCAGACCGCCCGCGAGGGTTCCCGAGACTGACGATGCCATGCCTGGTAGCCCCTGGCGCAGAGCCGTTTCTCCTTCGCGGCCGACTCGTGAGCCGCTGAGGTGCTCAATAATGTCGCGGAGGTGGTGGACGACAGGATGCCGGTCGTGGTCAGGCGGCTCCTGGTGGCCGCGCGCGAACCGGATGAAATGGACGGCCAGCTTCTCCGCGATCTCCTCGTCGTGATTGGTGTCGCCCACCATCAACACCCGCCGCGGATCGTGGCCGGACGACTCGAGCCAGTTCGCCACGACGTCGGCCTTCGATGCGTACGCGTCGGTGATCCCGAGGATCTGGTCGAAGTGGCCTGCGATCGCGTGGGGAGCCAGTTGGGCCTGAAGTACTTCCGCGATGGTCGCGGAGATCAATACCTGTTCGGCGCCCAGGCGGCCGATCGCGCGTAGTGCAGCATCAGCCCCGGGGTGCAGCTGGGCCCGCTCGACGTGGACAGGAAACAGCTCGAGATAGCGTCCTGCGGCCAGCTGGAAGTCGACGTCGCTGACGCCAAGTCGTGCGTACAAGGCCTGAATGGGGAACCCGAAGACCTTCCGATACGCGTCGACGTGCGGCAGCACAGGCAGTCCACGGTCATGCAGCACCGCATTCATTGCCGCCATAGCGACTTCGGTGTCGTCAAGCAGGGTTCCGTTCCAGTCCCAGCAGACGACGTCGATGACGGTGGAGTGGGGAAGCCGCACAGGGTGAGACTGTTCCAGCCCGGCGCCGGCCACCACGGGCGGGGCCTAGATCGCCGAACGTGCAGATGTACCCACCGTTGGTCGTCGAGGTCACGACGCCCGTGCTCACCCTGAAAGGCGCCTCGGACGCTTTGCTCGCCGAGCTTGCGGCGGCGGTGCACGCCGGTGAGGCGATGGCTGAGCCAGCCCCGTTCGATGACCCGATGTCGTTGTACGAAGACGACCCTGACCTCCGCGTCCATAAGTGGCTGCAGAGCATCTGGAGAGGACGCGGGACCGTCAGTCCAGACCTGTGGCACCTCTACTTGGTCGTGGTCCATCAAGGACGAGCGGTCGGCATGCAGGACCTCATCGGCCAGAGCAATAGTCAAGACCTGTGGATCGCGTGTTTACGCCGCTTGCTGGTCACCTCCTTGTTGATCTCGGTCGTCGGGTCGTTCGACGAGGTGGCCGTTGACGAAGGTGGCGCCGGCGCGGACCAGGGCGACCAGGTGGGGGGCGTTGACCATCCGCCACCGGGTTTGGGCCGCTTCGATCAGCGTGAACGCCATCGCGACGCCGGCGGCGCGGCTGCCGGGCCCTTTGGTGACCCGGGTCCGGAGCCGGACGGTCGCGAAGGTCGACTCGATCGGGTCGGTGGTCCGTAGGTGGATCCAGTGCTCGGCCGGGTAGTCGTAGAAGCCGAGCAGCACGTCGAGATCGTCGGTGATCTTCGCCGCCGCCTTCGACCCCTTGGTCCCGTACTCGGCGGCGAACGCCCGCGCGGCGGCTGCGGCGTGGGTCTTGTCCTCAGCGTTGTAGATCTCGGCCAGCGCGGCCTTCGCGCCGGGCTGCGCCGATTTCGGCAACACATTGAGCACGTTGGCGATCTGGTGGAACCAGCAACGCTGCTCACGAATCTTCGGGAACACCTCACGGACGGCCTTCCAGAACCCGAGCGCCCCATCCCCGACGGCGAGCGCCGGGGCGGTCATGCCGCGCCGCTTCGCGTCGCGGAGCAGGTCAGCCCACGACTCCGAGGACTCCCGGAAACCCGTCAGCGAGGGCGACCAGCTCCGTGCGGCCGTCCGCGCGGACCCCAATCACGACCAGCAGGCACACCTTGTCCTGCTCGAGCCGCACCTTGAGGTGGATGCCGTCGACCCACACGTACACGTAGTCGGTGCCAGCCAACGAGCGGGCGTTGAACGCGCGGGCCTGGTCTTGCCACTGCGTGGTGAGCCGGGTGATCGTGGCCGCCGACAGGCCGGCGTCGGAGCCGAGGAACTGCTCCAGCGCCGGCCCGAAATCGTTGCTAGACAGCCCGTGCAAATACAGCAGCGGCAACACCTCCGCCACCCGCGGCGACTTCCGCGACCACGCCGGCAAGATCGCCGACGCGAACCGTTTCCGCTCACCGGACACCTCATCGACCCGCCGGTCGTTGACCCGCGGCTGCCGCACCCGCACCGCCCCCGCTGCGGTGGTCACCTGCCGCGGCTCATGGTGGCCGTTGCGGACCACCAACCGGCGACCCCGCTCGTCGACCTGGTCGGCGTGGCCCTCGATGTAAGCGGCCAGCTCGGCCTGCAACGCCGCCGCCAACATCTGCCGGGCACCATCGCGCACGATCTCATCAAGCAACGACCTGCCGGCCTCGTTGGCCGCGGCATCTTCGGGGACTACCGTGAGCATGGACGTACCTTGCCGAACCAGCGCGCCAACGCCGGTCCTGATCAGAACTACCTGGACTTCAGATCATCCTCGGGAAGGTGCGTCCCTTCACGTCACCAGGCCAAGGAACATCCACAGGTTCTGATCATTGCTCCATCGGCCAGCAGCTCAACCCTCTTCACCTCAGTGACGACCTTCTCCTGGCTGGCGCAGTCGGCGCGAGGCCGAGGGCTGGGACGCGAGATGCGAGCCGCTGCCCTTCATCTGGCCTTCGAGGGATTCGCAGCAGTACAGGCCGAGAGCGAAGCCTTCACGGACAACGTCGGCTCGAACCGCATCTCCGCGTCGATGGGCTACGAGGTCAACGGACTTGCTTGGGCGAGTCGACGCGGGTCGGCGGGCCAGTTGCAGCGATGGCGCATGACCCGGCAAGCGTGGTCGGCGAACCGCCGCGGGGACATCCAGCTTGCCGGTGTCCCCGACTGCCGCGCCGCGCTGGGATGCTGATCTATCTCGAGCTATCCCAGCTCCCATGCGAGACCGGGGTGTCGGTCGCAGATCGTGCCAGGAGGGTGAGATGCAGACACCGCCTGCCGAGGTCGACATCGATGCGTCGCTGATTGCGGCGTTGCTGCAGGATCAGTTTCCCGCGCTGACCGGTGAGGTGCGCATCGTCGCGAGCGGCTGGGACAACGTCATCGCACGCGTTGGCCGTGATCTCTGTGTCCGGATGCCGCGGCGTGCGCTGTCGGCCCCTCTCGTGCAGCACGAGGCTGACTGGATGCCAGGGCTGGCGCCCCTGCTGCCGGTCGACGTCTCGACTCCGGTGGCGATCGGTGAGCCCGGGCTCGGCTATCCGTGGACGTGGCTCGTCTGCCCGTGGTTTGACGGTCGCCCGTTGACCGAGGTCGCCGTTGACGACCGAATCCAGGTCGCCAAGCAGCTGGGCGCCTTTGTGTCGGCACTGCATCGACCGGCTCCGGAGGATGCGCCGGTGAGTCTTTGGCGAGGCATCCCGCTCGCCGACGTAGCGCTCCCCGTCGGCGAGCGGCTCACGCGTCTTCCGCCAGCCGACGCTGCAACCCTCGTGGCGGTGTGGGCTCGAAGCGTCGACGCTCCGCCGTACGATGGGCCGCCGATGTGGCTGCACGGCGACCTCCATCCGTTGAACCTGCTGGCCAGCCTCGAGGGAGCGCCGGCGCTTCGTGCCGTCATCGACTGGGGCGACGTGTGCCGTGGCGACCCGGCGACCGATCTCGCGATCGCGTGGCTCGCCTTTGACGAGCGCGGGCGTGAGGCATTTCGGACGGCCGCGTCGGGGCGTCATCCGCTCGACGACCCGATCTGGGACCGCGCTCTGGGGTGGGCAGTCTCGCTGGGCTCGCTGTTCATGCTCGACGCCGAGCTAGGAACGGCCGCTCACGGCATTGGCGAGCACTTTCTGACGACTTGTCGGATCAGCTGACCGTAGCAACGCGCTCACACAGGCGATCCGGGCACGCGTGGCCGCTCGCTAGTCAACCGGGAACCCCCAACCATCGAATGCGGCCCCTGCTGCTCTGCCGAGGTGGTACATCGACGCGACCCACGCTTGCAAGGTGGCATGGGTTAGCGCGAACGGGGCTGTCGCACCGTTCACGATCCACTCGCGACCGAGGCGCAGCCGACCGGTTCGGCGGAGCTCTACGTGCGGTGCAGACCCGTACCGCTTGAGCTGAACGGCCAACGAGACGGCCTGCGCCTTGGCGCTGGCGTAGAAGAAGTAGTCGACCGCGTGGGGCTCGCCGTCGACCACGCCGTGTTCCAGGAGCATCAGCCACGTGTCGTCCGACACCACGTGCGCTGGCGGCAGCTCATCGTTCACGCCAGCACCCTAAGCGGCCTGCTCGCCCGACGTGTTCCCTATGCGTTGGTCAGCTGAAGGCCTGCTCGAGCCATGGGTTGAGCCGGAGCTTGAGCTGGTCTTCTGTCGCCGGGTCTGCTTCGGCTATCAGACGGCGCCAGGACTCGAGGCGGTGCAGGGCTCCGAGCCGTTCGACCGCCTCCAGGACGACAGGTCGGTCGGTGCGGTCGACCTCGGGCCAGTGCTCGGTGTACGCGTCGACCAACCGTTGGGTGCTGGCGGCTTGCGGCCAGGGGTCGGAGAGTCGGGCCCCCGCGACGCCACGGCCGGGGGAGTGCAGCACTGCCCACGGGTGTGACCACACCGCGTCGCCCAGGTCGAAGAGCCGGCGCGGCTGGCCCGGTCGGGTCGGGTGCACGGCGTTACCAGGGTGGGCGTCGTTCGGCTGCAGGGACGGTCGTGGGCCAGCCTCCTCGAGGACGGCCATCCGGTTTCGTAGGAGAGGGAGTTGTTGGAGGTAGCGACCCGCGTCGGCGCGGTCAAGGTGCTGCGGGTGCCCAAGAGGTAGCCCGGCCAGGTGCTTCACCAGCGCCTCGGCGCAGTCCGCTGCGGTTGCGGCCTCATAGGAAGGGAGCATCGGAAGAAGGCTCTGGTGGGGTCGGCAGCGTCGCTGTAGCTCGGCGACGTCGTCGATCAGACCGATCCAGTCGTCTTCCGACGTCCAGCTCAAGGTGGGACCACCGTCGGGGAGGAGGGACCAACCCTGCGATGGCTCGATCGCCCACGGTTTGATGACTCGACCCGGCACGATCTGGCTCAGCGCGACGAGCAGCTCACCCTCGAAAGCCTGACCCGGGTTCGCCACCTTGAACCACACCGACTGGCCCTGCAGCGGAACCCGGAACACCGCCGACCAGAACCGGATCTTGAACTCGTCGACCGGTCCGACGCGTACTTGGCCACGCTCCTCGACGACAGCGTCGATCCAGGCCAGCGCCCGTTCCTGGAATATCCCACTGCGCCACAAAGCGACGAAGTCGACCACGACCTGAGCGTAGAAGCGTGGATCGACCACACATCACGTGACCCGTCAGGTAGCTGACCAGCAAGGGGGACGGCCGGCATTGTGGTGTCTCGGGCAGCGCAGGACTGCCATGTGCCAACGAGCTAGGTGACTGGTGTCGAACGGGGTGGGGTGGTGGTGGCGGCTCTGGCTCGGCGT
>NZ_CAXTHG010000020.1:0-88731 GCF_964244005.1 uncultured Friedmanniella sp.
AAAGGAGGAGCCGGTGAACACGCTTTTCGTTCACCGGCGACGACGTCGACGGAGGGCCAAAGCGCGGTCCGCTCCCGAGCGGAGCGGAGGGCAGACTAAAGCAGACTAAACCGGGATCTCGAACACGGCCCGGGTGCCGGGCGCGTCGATCCGGGCGCCGATGATGAAGCACCCCTCCATCTCCTCGATCAAGGTGTTGACGATCGAGAGCCCGAGGCTGCGCGACGCCCGCCAGTCGAAGCCCTCAGGCAGGCCGCCGCCGTCGTCGCTGATCTCGACCCGCAGCTGGCCGTCGCGCCGGCTCGGCAGCACCCGCACCTCTCCCGGCCGGCCGGCCAGCCCGTGCTCCACGGCGTTCTGGCAGAGCTCGGTGACCACCATCGACAAGCCGGTCGCCATGTCGGCCGAGACCACCCCGAACGTACCGACCCGGACGGCCGAGACGCCGGCACCGGTGGAGGAGACGTCGCCGACCATCTTCAGCAGGCCGTCGGCGACCCGGTCGAACTCGACGGTCTCGTCGAACGCCTGGGACAAGGTCTCGTGCACGATCGCGATCGAGGCGACCCGCGACATGGCGTCGTTGAGGGCCACCTTGGCCTCGGGAGACTCCATCCGGCGGGCCTGCATCCGCAGCAGCGCCGCCACCGTCTGCAGGTTGTTCTTGACCCGGTGGTGGATCTCGCGGATGGTCGCGTCCTTGGTGACGAGCTGACGCTCCTTGCTGCGTAGGTCGCTGACGTCGCGGCACAGCACGATCGCCCCGACCCGTTCCCGGCCATCCAGCAGCGGCAGCACCCGGACCGTCAGGTGTGCGTCGCCGGAGACGACCTCGGTCCTCCGGGCGATCCGGCCGCCGAGGATCGTGGTGACCGACTCGTCGACCGGGCCCGGACCCGTCGGGGCCAGCGCCGCGGTCAGGCTCGGCAGGTGCTCATCGACCAGGTCGCCGATCAGCCCCAGCCGGCGGTAGGCACTGAGCGCGTTCGGGCTGGCGTACTCCACGTCACCGTTCACGTCGACCCGGATGAAGCCGTCTCCCACCCGCGGGGAGAACGCGAGGTTGGTGGTGTCGGCCGGCAGCGGAAACGCCCCGACCGTGACCATCTGGGCCAGGACGGCGCCGGTGCCGGAGTAGGCGATCTCGAGCGAGCTCGGGGCGCGGACGCCCAGCTGGCTGGTGTGCTGCTCGACGACCGCGATCACCCGCTCGGCGAGCTTGACCGGGATCGCGTGGGTGTCCACCGGCATCCCCGCCTGCAGCTTGGCCGCGCTGGTCTGGGTGATCAGTCCGCCGCCGAAGGCCTCGGAGACCAGGTGCTCGGGTGAGTAGGCGATGAGGTCGCCGACCACGTCGTCCATCAGGGCGGTGGGCCCGGTGTTGGGGCGGATCTGGGCCACCGCCCAGAAGACGTTCTCGTCCCGGTCAGGCACCCACAGCACGAGGTCGGAGAACGACAGGTCGGCCAGCAGCTGCCATTCCGAGACCAGCAGCTTGAGCCAGCGGTGGTCGGCCTCGGTGAGCTCGGTGTGCTCGGCGATGATCTCAGACATCGACGGCATGTCCACACCCTATCTGTGAGCGCCGGCCCCGCCGTGCCACGCCGAGGCCCGTGGTGGTCACCCACGGCCGCAGGCGCACGCTAACGTGCTGTGCGGCCCCACCGAGGCGGCCGGTCGGGAGGAGAACGGCAATGGCTCACGCGACGCCCGCACGACCAGGGACGACCCCACCGGGAGGCCCAGATCCACGGTGGCGGGTCACCCCGACCAAGGCCGTGGTGGCGGTGATCCTGCTGGCGGCGATCGTCGTGCCGCTGCTGGTCTCCTCCTACGACCAGATCGAGCCGCGGTTGTTCGGCTTCCCCTTCTTCTACTGGTACCAGCTGCTGTGGGTGTTCATCGCCGCCGCCTGCTGCGGGCTCAGCTACTGGCTGCTCAAGCGAGAAGCCGCCGCCTACGCCCGCCGGTCCGGCCAGCACGACGCCGGCTCGCGTGACGCGGGAGGCCAACGATGAACGTCGACGTCGTCGCCCTGGTCGTGGTGATCATCATCTTCGTGGCGGTCACCGTGATGGGCTTCATGGCCGCGCGCTGGCGCCGACCCGCCAACCTCGAGTCGCTGCACGAGTGGGGTCTGGGCGGCAAGAGCTTCGGCACCTTGACCACCTGGTTCCTGCTCGGCGGTGACCTCTACACCGCCTACACGTTCATCGCCGTCCCTGCCGCGATGTGGGCGACCGGTGCGGTGTCTGGCTTCTTTGCCGTGCCGTACACGATCGTGCTCTATCCAGTGATCTTCTTCTTCCTCGGCCGGATGTGGTCGGTCTCGCACCGGCACGGCTACATCACCACCGCCGACATCGTCCAGGGCCGCTACGGCACCCGCAGCCTCAGCCTGGCCGTCGCGGTGACCGGCATCCTGGCCACGATGCCCTACATCGCGCTGCAGCTGGTGGGCATCCAGGCGATCCTGGAGGTGATGGGTCTCGGCGGCACCAGCGTGCTGGCCCGCGACCTACCGCTGCTGATCGCCTTCGCGGTGCTCGCGGCGTACACCTACTCCTCCGGTCTGCGCGCGCCGGCGATGATCGCGGTGGTCAAGGACCTGCTGATCTACATCGTGATCGCCGTCGCGATCATCCACCTGCCCGGCCTGTTCGGCGGCTGGGGCAGCATCTTCGACGCGGCCCAGGCCAAGATGGCGGCCCCCTCACCGACCAACCCGGCCGTCCCGACCGGCACCTTCATCCCCGGCCAGGCCACCCACTGGGCGTACGCCTCGCTGGCGCTGGGCTCGGCGATGGCGCTGTTCATGTACCCGCACTCGGTCACGGCCGCGCTGAGCTCGAAGGACCGCAACACCGGTCGCCGGAACGCCGCGATCCTGCCGGCGTACTCGCTGCTGCTCGGCCTGCTGGCCCTGCTCGGCTACATCGCCATCAAGGCCGAGACGAAGCCTATCGGGCTGGACGGCAAGCCCAACCCCCAGCTGGTCATCCCTCAGCTCTTCGAGGACCACTTCCCCAGCTGGTTCACCGGGGTCGCGTTCGGGGCCATCGCGGTCGGGGCGCTCGTGCCGGCGGCCATCATGTCGATCGCCGCGGCGAACCTGTTCACCCGCAACATCTACCGGGCCTACCTCAAGCCGGACGCCGACGACAAGCAGCAGGCCAAGGTGTCCAAGATCGTCTCGCTGATCACCAAGGTCGGCGCGCTGCTCTTCGTGCTGCTGCTGGACAAGCAGAACGCGCTCAACTTCCAGCTGCTCGGCGGGGTCTGGATCCTGCAGACCCTGCCGTCGCTGGTCTTCGGGCTGTTCACCCGCTGGTTCCACCGCTGGGCGCTTCTCGGCGGCTGGGCCGTCGGCATGATCTACGGCACCGTGACCGCGTACGGCGGCTGCACCGCCTGCACCACCCGGGCCTTCGGCAACTCCCTCGCCATCGTCCCCGGGCTCGGCCGGGCCGGCTACATCGGCCTGACCGCGCTGGCGATCAACCTGGTCGTGCTGGTCGTGGCCACCGTCATCCTCCGGGCGCTGAAGGTCGGCAACGGGACCGACGTCACCGCCCAGTCGGACTACTTCGCCGACGTCGACGACCCGGGCGTCGTCCCGGTGCTGGACCTCCACCAGCCGATTCGCTGACGGTCACCGGTCCGACGTGTGGCAGACTGGTCGGGCTCGAACGACCGGAAGGAGGGACGCAGATGGGAAAGACCGGCCGCAAGCGTCGCGCCCGTAGGAAGAAGGGCGCGAACCACGGCAAGCGCCCCAACGCCTGAGGCGTCGGCCTCGACCAGCAAGACCGAACCCCCTGCGGATCATCCGCAGGGGGTTCTCGCTTTGGGTCCCGTTCAGTCCGAGGCGTCGTGCGCGGCCTGCCGGGCGACCGAGAGCCGCGTCATGACCTTGGACCGCAGCTCGTTGGGCGCCTTGTCGCCGCCGCAGCAACGGTTGACCAGCGCCTTCACCGCCTGCTCGACGTCGTAGCGGTCCAGGCAGGGCTCGCAGGCGACGAGGTGCTGACGGATCTCGTCGCTGCTCGCCGTGTCGAGCTCGTGGTCGAGGAACTGGTAGACGCGGTCCAGCATGTGCTCGCAGTCGGTCGACGGAGCCCCGCTGGTCATGTGGTCATTCACTTCTCTGCCCCCTGACGCACGAGCCCGCGCTCGCGCGCGTAGTCGCTCAACAACTTTCGCAGCTGGTTGCGGCCCCGGTTCAGCCTCGACATCACCGTACCGATCGGTGTGCCCATGATCTCGGCGATCTCCTTGTAGGAGAAGCCTTCGACGTCAGCCAGGAAGACGGCCAGCCGGAAGTCCGGGCTCAGCTGCTGCAGGGCCTCCTTGACGTCGGAGTCGGGCAAGTTCTCCAGCGCCACCGTCTCGGCGGACTTGAGCCCGCTGGAGGTGTGCGACTCCGCCCGGGCGAGCTGCCAGTCCTCGACGTTCTCGCCGTCGGAGAGCTGGGGCTCGCGCTGCTTCTTGCGATAGGAGTTGATGTAGGTGTTGGTCAGGATCCGGTACAGCCAGGCCTTGAGGTTCGTGCCCGGGGTGAACTGGTGGAACGACGCGTACGCCTTGGCGAAGGTCTCCTGCACCACGTCCTCGGCGTCGGCCGGGTTGCGGGTCATCCGCATCGCCGCGGCGTACAGCTGGTCGAGGTACTGCAGCGCGTCGGTCTCAAACCGCAGGTCGCGCTCGGCGGGGGTCTCGGTCTCGCGGGGGTCGGCCAGCGGGGCGGCCGTCGTCGGGATGCTCATCACGTACGAGAGTACCGGCGACGCTGACGTGAGCGGCCGGCCAGCCAAGGTGGAGGAGAGCGCCATGCCCGTACAACACGAGCGTGGGACCGCTATTCCCGACCACTCATCACAGGGACCACGCGGCCGAGGAAGGCCAACACCTCGGCGACCAGCCGTTCCCGCAGGTCAGCCGGGGTGAAAGCGGACGTCCGGGGCAGCCCAAAGCTGTGGTCGGCGCCCGGTAGCTCGACCAGCTGGACGCCCGGCGCGCCCGCCACGGCCGCCCGTACCTCCTCGGTGCCCCCGAAGGTGTCGCGGCTGCCCTGCAGCACCAGCCGCGGGACCGTCGGCGCGAGCAGCTCCGCGACCCGGGAGCGCTCCGGTCGGCCGGGCAGGTGCAGCGGGAAGGCGAGGCAGACCACGCCCACGACTCCGGTCACGGCCGCGGTCCGGCACGCCACCCGGGCACCGGAGCTGCGGCCACCACTGACCCCGGGCAGGTCACCCCAAGGCGGTGCGGCGACCAGCTCGAGCCAGGCCTCGTCCAGCAGCGGTGGCCGGACGGCGACCTTGCGCCCGGCCAGCCGCCACGGCTGCTCCACCCGGACCACCGTCACGCCGAACGGCGGCAGCCGGCGGGCGAGCAGGGCGAGGTCGGGCGCCTGCGGTCCGCCGCCGGCGCCGTGGCCGAGCAGCAGCACCGCCCGCGGCTGCTCCCCGTGGTCGATCAGCAACCGCCCCGGACCCTGCCCGGTGTCGCGCTGGAGGACCTCGGTGGTCAGAGCAGCCGCTCCTGGTCGTCGGTGACCTCGGCCGGCGGGTCGTGCTCGGCCAGCGGCTCCAGGAGGGACGGGTCGTTGTTCTGCACGCTGTTCACCGCGGTGGAGACCGCGTACGCCTCCAGGGCGCCCGCCTCACTGACGGCCAGCAGCGCCAGCACCTGCTCGGGATCGGTCAGGCCCGGGTCGAGCCAGCGGTCGATCGCCTCCCGGGGTACGACCATGGGCATCCGGTCGTGGAGGTGACCCGCGGCGTCGGTGGCGGTGGTGGTGATCACCGAGCAGGTACGCAGCCAGGCCGTGTCGTCGTCCCGGTCCTTGGTGGGGTCGCGCCAGATCTCGTAGATGCCGGCCATCACCAGCGGGCCCCCGTCCCTGCGGTGCAGGAAGAACGGCTGCTTGGCCACCTTGGCGGGCTTGCGGCCGGGCAGCGGCTCAGCGACGTCGGGGCTGTACCACTCGTAGAAGCCGGCGGCGGGCAGCAGGCAGCGCCGGGACCGGAACGCCTTGGCGTAGGCGGACTTGTCGGCGACGGTCTCGACCCGGGCGTTGATCATCCGGGATCCGACCTTGGCGTCCTTGGCCCAGGAGGGCACCAGTCCCCAGACCAGCGGGGCCAGCCGACGGCGGACCTCGCCGGTGTCCTTCACCCGCCGCTCGAAGACCGCGGGGACCGCCACCGTGGGCGCCACGTTGTAGTCCGGCCCCGGCAGGTCGTCGAAGATGTCGTCCACCTCGAACTCCTGCGCGAGCTGGGCCGGCGAGGCGGTGGAGGCGTAGCGGCCGCACATGTGGCGCAGGCTACCTGCTCTGATCGACCCGGGTCCGACCGTGGTGGGGGTCGGGCTTGGCGCGGACAGACCGGCGCGGTAGGAATGTCCCATGACGTTGCTACGCGCCGCCTCCCGGACCCTGCTGGCCTCCTACTTCGTCTCGAGCGGTGTGAACGCCGTCCGGCACCCGGACACGTTGGTGCCCGCCGCGCAGCCGGTAGCCGACCGACTGCTGCCGCTGGTGAAGCAGTACGCGCCCGCCCAGGTCGCCAGCGTCGTTCCCGAGGACACCAAGACCCTGGTCCGGATCAACGGCGCCGCGCAGATCTTCGGCGGACTCGCCCTCGCCACGGGCAAGGGGCGCCGGCTCGGCGCCCTGGTCCTCGCCGCTTCGCTCGTCCCCAGCACGCTGGCCAAGTACCCGTTCTGGACCCGCGACGACGCTGAGCAGAAAGCCTCTGACCGGGTGCACTTCTCCAAGAACCTCAGCCTCCTTGGCGGTGTGCTGCTGGCCGCCGGCGACACCGAGGGCAAGCCGAGCCTGGTCTGGCGGGCCCAGAAGGGCGGCCAGAGCCTGGCCAGCGACACCCGCAAGGCCCGTAAGAAGCTGGCCAAGAAGTCCGGCCGCAGCCAGAGCGCGCTCAGCAAGAACGCCGGCGACCTGGCCGACACGGTGAGCAAGAACACCAGCCAGCTCACCGACACCGCACTCGCCGGTGGCGCTGCCCTGGTCGGGGCGGCGGTCGCCAGCGGCCGGAAGGCCAAGAAGGAAGCCACCAAGCAGTTCAAGGCGGCTCAGGAGGTGGCGGCCGAGCAGGCCAAGATCGCCCGCCGCGAGGCCGCCAAGCAGGCCGAGATCGCCAAGAAGCAGGCGGTGAAGCAGGCCGAGATCGCGAAGAAGAAGGGCGCCCAGCAGGCCAAGGTCGTCGCGAAGCGCAGCGCCAAGGTCAAGAAGAACATCTCCCTCGGCGAGAACTGACCGCGTACCGGACCGGCACGCGCCCGTAGACTCGGCGGGTGCCGAACTCCTCGTGGACCGCGCCCCTGGCGCCCGTTCCCATCCACGCCACGGTGAGCGTGCCCGGCTCGAAGTCCGAGACCAACCGCGCCCTGGTGCTGGCGGCGCTGGCTGACCGGCCCTCGGTGATCACGGGCGGCCTCGAGGCCCGGGACACCGCGCTGATGCGGGACGCGCTGCGTGCCCTCGGCGTCACGATCGTGGAGACCGAGGACCACTGGCAGGTCAGCCCACCGGAGACGTTCCGCGGTGGCGTCACCATCGACTGCGGCCTGGCCGGCACCGTGATGCGCTTCGTGCCCGCGCTGGCGGCCCTGGCGGACGGTCCGGTCCGCTTCGTCGGCGACCCGCAGGCAGAGGTCCGGCCGATGGCTCCGCTGCTCGACGCGTTGACCGCTCTCGGCGTCGAGGTCGTGGTCGAGCGCGGCCCGCACCTGCCGTTCACCGTGCACGGAGCCCCGGACCTGCGGGGCGGTGCGGTGACCATCGACGCCTCCACCTCGAGCCAGTACGTCTCGGCCCTGCTGCTCGTGGGCGCCCGGCTGAGCGGCGGTCTGGAGCTGCGGCACGCCGGTCCCCCGGTGCCGTCCCTGCCGCACATCGCCATGACCACCCAGATGCTGCGCGAGCGCGGCGTCGACGTCGACGAGACCGAGCCTGACCGGTGGCGGGTGGAGCCGGGCGCCCTGGCGGCCCGGGACGTCGTGGTCGAGCCGGACCTGTCCAACGCCGCTCCGTTCCTGGCCGCCGCCGCGATCACCGGCGGGATGGTCACCGTGCCGCGGTGGCCGGCGCAGACCGTGCAGCCGGGCGACGACATCCGCGGCATCCTGCAGTCCTTCGGCGCCGAGGTGACCTGGTTCCAGGACGCGCTGACCGTCCGCGGCACCGACCACCTGCACGGGGTCGAGCTGGACCTGCGACGGGCCAGCGAGCTCACGCCGGTCGTCGCCGCCGTGGCCGCGCTCGCCGACAGCACGAGCCACCTGCACGGCGTCGGGCACATCCGGGGCCACGAGACCGACCGGCTGGCCGCTCTGGACGCCGAGCTGTCCGCCGTCGGGGTCGGGGTCACCCAGGAGCAGGACGGGCTGACCATCCACCCCAAGCTGCTCGGCGGCGCGTCCTGGCGCACCTACGCCGACCACCGGATGGCCCAGGCCGGCGCCCTGCTCGGCCTGGTGGTGCCCGAGGTCGAGCTGGACGACGTCAGCTGCACCGCCAAGACCATGCCCGAGTTCGTGGAGCTCTGGACAAGGATGATCGAGGACTCGGTGACCCGCAGCGAGACCGCTCCGGCGCCTTGGCTCGACCCTCGCGCATGACGTCCCGCAGCTTTCGCACCGACGAGAACGACGCGTTCGAGCGGCCCCGCCGGCACACCAAGCCGCGGACCAAGGACCGTCCCGACTATTCCACCGCCGAGATCGGCATGATCATCACCGTCGACCGGGGCCGCTTCCGGGTGCTGGTCGCCGGGCCTGAGGAGGAACGGGACGTCACCGCCACCAAGGCGCGTCAGCTCGGCCGGACCGGGGTGATCGTCGGGGACCGGGTACGGCTGGTGGGCGACACCAGCGGCGAGGAGGGCACGCTGGCCCGGATCGTCGCGGTCGAGGAGCGGACCACCGTGCTGCGTCGGACCGCCGACGACGACGACCCGTACGAGCGGCCCATCGTCGCGAACGCCGACCAACTGGTGATCGTCACCGCGCTCGCCGACCCGCCGCCGCGGACCGGCATGATCGACCGGATCCTGGTCGCTGGCTTCGACGCCGGGATCGACCCGCTGCTCTGCCTGACCAAAGCCGACCTCGCCGGCCCCGAGGAGCTGGTGGCCCAGTACGCGCCGCTCGGGGTGCCCGTCCAGACCGTCTCCCCCGGCTCCGACCTGACCGCGATGCGGCAGGTCCTGAGCGGCCGGAGGAGCGTGTTCGTCGGCCACTCCGGCGTCGGCAAGTCCACGCTGGTGAACGCCCTCATCCCCGACGCCCACCGCGGCACCGGTGCGGTCAACGAGGTCACCGGCCGCGGCCGGCACACCTCCAGCTCGGCCATCGCCCTGCGGCTGCCGCCGCTCGACGGCGCCACCGAGGAGGGAGCGGCGGACGGCGGCTGGGTGATCGACACCCCCGGTGTCCGGTCGTTCGGGCTCAGCCACGTGACCCGGGAGAGCCTGATCGCCGCGTTCGCCGACCTCGCCGCCATCGCGGCCACCTGCCCGCGCGGCTGCAGCCACGAGACCGGGGCCCCGGAGTGTGCGCTCGACGTGGCGGTGGCTCAAGGCGACCTCGGCGCGGACCGGCTGGAGTCGTTCCGGCGGATGCTCGACTCAGGCCAGTAGGTTGGCGGTCGTGCCCCCTGACGATGCGCTGCACCGCAACCTGACCGACGACCTGCGGCTGGCTCATCTGCTCGCCGACGACGCCGACTCGATCACCATGAGCCGGTTCAAGGCCCTCGACCTGCGGGTGAGCGCGAAGCCGGACCTGACCCCGGTCTCCGATGCCGACACCGCCGTCGAGGAGGCGATCCGGCGCACCCTCGGCCGGGCCCGGCCGCGCGACGCCGTGCACGGTGAGGAAATGGCGGACACCGGCTGGGGTCCGCGGCGCTGGGTCGTCGACCCGATCGACGGGACGAAGAACTTCGTCCGCGGTGTGCCGGTCTGGGCGACGCTGATCTCGCTGATGGTCAACGACGAGGTCGTCGTCGGGGTGGTCAGTGCTCCCGCGCTCAACCGTCGCTGGTGGGCCAGCCTGGGCGGTGGCGCGTACGCCGGCAAGTCGCTGATGTCACCGGCGGCGTGCCACGTCTCGGACGTGGCGGCGCTCGAGGACGCGTCGCTCAGCTACGCCGAGGTGTCGGAGTGGGTCGACGCCGGCCAGGGCCAGGAGTTCGTCGACCTGCTGCGGACCTGCTGGCGGACCCGCGCGTACGGGGACTTCTGGTCCTACATGCTGCTCGCCGAAGGTGCGGTCGACATCGCCTGCGAGCCCGAGCTGGCCCTGCACGACATGGCGGCGTGCTCGATCATCGTCACCGAGGCCGGGGGCGCGTTCACCGACGTCGACGGCCGGCCGGGACCGCTCGGCGCCGGGGCGTACGCCAGCAACGGACGGCTGCACGAGGCTGTGCTCGCTCAGCTGCGGCCTGACACCGACTGAGCGGTGGCGGCAGTCTCGGTGGCGGGGTCCGTGACCGGCGTGCTGCTCGCCGCCGGCGCCGGTCGCCGGGCGGGTGGCCCCAAGGCGCTGCGCCGGTACGCCGACGGCACGCCGTGGCTGGTCCGGGGCGTCCGGGTGCTGCGAGAGGGCGGCTGCGACGCCGTGGTCGTGGTCCTGGGCTGCCAGGCCGGCCCGGCACGGGTCCTGCTCGACGGGTTCCTGCTCGAGGGTGAGGGGGCCGTCCGCGTCGTGGAGAATCCTGACTGGGCCGACGGGATGGCGGGCTCGCTGCGGGCGGGGCTGCAGGCGATGCTGTCCGGGGCCGGGACAGCCGTGCTGGTGCACCTGGTCGACCTGCCGGACGTCACGGCCGCGGTGGTGGTCCGGCTGCTCGACGCGGCTCCGGTGACGCCGCAGGTGCTCGCCCGGGCGGTGTACCAGGGCCGGCCCGGACACCCCGTGCTGCTGGGTCGGACGCACCTCGCGCCACTGCTCGTGGGGCTGTCCGGCGACCGGGGCGCGGCGGACTACCTGCGTGCGGCCGGCTTGGTCGAGGTCGAGTGTGGCGATCTCACCTCCGGCCGCGACGACGACCTGCCCCCCGGGCTGGCAGGCTGAGCGGGTGCGCGAGGTGCTGGACCAGCTGCTGACCTGGTGGCGGTCTGGGCAGACGGTCGGGCTGGCCACGGTGGTCGACACCTGGCAGTCGGCGCCCCGAGCGCCCGGAGCGGTGATGCTGGTCGGTCCCGACGGGTCGGTCGTCGGCTCGGTGTCCGGCGGTTGCGTGGAGGCCGACGTGCACGCGGTCGCCGAGACGGTCGTCGCCGACGGCGTGCCGCAGCTGCGCCGCTACGGAGTCAGCGACGCTGACGCCACCGCGGTCGGACTCCCCTGCGGCGGCACCCTGGACGTCTTGATCGAGGCAGTCTCGCTCGACTCCTTCCCCGGCCTGGCGGCGTTGGCCGCCGACGTGACCGCAGGCCGGCCGGTGGCCGTCGCGACGGTCCTCGAGCACCCGGACGCCGCCCGGGTCGGCCGCCGGCTGGTGGTCACCGAGGTCGGCTCGGAGGGCACGCTGGGCGGCGAGCGGATCGACGCCGCCGTGACCGACGACGTCCGCGGGCTGCTCGCCGCCGGCCACAGTCGGTCGCTGACCTACGGACCGGACGGCGAGCGCCGCGGGACCGGGCTGCGGGTCTTCGCGGCCGTGCTGGCGCCCCGGCCGCGGATGCTGGTCTTCGGGGCCAGCGACTTCGCCGCCGCGGTGGCCCGGATGGGCGGGTTCCTCGGCTACCGCGTCACGGTCTGCGACGCCCGGCCGCTCTTCACCACCGACGCACGCTTCCCCGACGCGGACGAGGTCGTCGTCGCCTGGCCGCACACCTACCTCGCCGCCGAGGCCGCAGCGGGCCGGACCGACGAGCGCACCGTGGTCTGCGTGCTCACCCACGACCCGAAGTTCGACGGTCCCCTGCTGGAGGTCGCGCTCCGACTACCCCTCGGGTACGTCGGCGCCATGGGCTCGCGACGGACCCACGACGAGCGGCAGGACCGGCTGCGGACCGCCGGGCTCACCGACGCCGAGCTCGCCCGGCTCGCCAGCCCGATCGGGCTCGACCTGGGCGCCCGGACGCCGGAGGAGACGGCCGTCTCGATCGCCGCGGAGATCGTCCGCACCCGCTGGGGCGGTGAGGGCCGGCCACTACGCGAGCTGGGCGGCCGGATCCACCACGACCCGCGGTAATTCCCAACAATGTGCGACATGGTGCCGCGAGTACGCGGCACCATGTCGCAGATTGTTTCGGAGTCGCCTCTCGGCCTCAGCCGATGATGCGCAGCCGGACCGTCTCGGGCAGGCTGCGCAGCTTGTCCAGCAGCGCGTCGTCGAACCGGCCGCCGATGTCGGTGACCACGTACCCGAGCTGACCGCGGGTGGACAGCGTCTGGCTCTCGATGTTGACGCCGAAGTCGGCGAGCACCCCGTTCACGGTGGCGAGGACGCCCGGCACGTTGTGGTGGACGTGCAGGATCCGGCTGCGGTTGGGGGTCTCGTCGGCCTGCACACCGGGCAGGTTGACCGACATGGTCGTCGTGCCCGCGCGGGCGAAGTCACCGAGCTTGGCGGCCACGAACCGGCCGATGTCCTCCTGCGCCTCTTCGGTCGAACCGCCCACGTGGGGGGTGAGGATGACGTTCGGCAGACCCTGCAGCGAGGACACGAACGGGTCGCCGGCGGCCTTCGGCTCCTCAGCGAACACGTCCAGCGCCGCGCCGGCGATATGGCCGGACACCAGGTGCGCGCGCAGCGCCTCGTGGTCCACGACGATGCCGCGGCACAGGTTGAGGAAGAGGCTGCGCGGCCGCATCATGGCGAACTGCTCCGCGCCGAAGAGACCGGCGTTGCCCGCCCGACCGTCGACGTGCAGGGTGACGGTTTCGGCTTGGCTCAGCAGCTCTTCGAGGCTGTTGCAGCGCCGTGCGTTGCCGAGCGCCAGCTTGTCGGCCACGTCGTAGAACAGCACCCGCATGCCGAGCGCCTCGGCTACGACCGACAGCTGGCTGCCGATGTTGCCGTAGCCCACGATGCCGAGGGTGCGACCACGGACCTCGTGCGCACCCTTGGCCGACTTGTCCCAGACGCCGGCGTGCATCGCTGAGTTCTTGTCGGTCAGGTGGCGGGCCATCGCGATGATCTCGGCGATGACCAGCTCGACGACGCTCCGGGTGTTGGAAAAGGGTGCGTTGAAGACGGCGGTACCGCGCCCGGCGGCCGCGGCGAGGTCGATCTGGTTGGTGCCGATGCAGAAGGCGCCGACGCCGATCAGCCGCGGAGCCGCCTCGAGCACGGCCGCGGTGACGGTGGTCTTCGAGCGGATCCCCAGCAGGTCGACGTCCTGCACGGCCACCATCAGTTCCGCCTCGTCCAGCGCGCCCTTGGCCGTCTCGACCTCGATCCCGTTCTCGGTGAGCACCCGTACGGCTTCGGGGTGGATGTTCTCCAGCAGCAGTGCCTTCATAGGGTTCCTCGTCTGTCTTGCGTGTGACGCCTTAAGCCGCTCAGTCTAGGAACCTCGGTCCCGACGACCCAGTCAATCTCAGCCCGGCCCGCTCCGGACGCCACGGACCAGGTCGCCGTACGCCGGCCAGGGGCCGCGCCCGGTGGCCGAGACCACGGCGTCCCGGCAGGCAGCGCTGAAGACCTCGGCGGCTGCGGCCAGCAGCAGGTCGAGGGCGCCGACGGTTGCGTACGGGTCGGTCTCCGCCGGCCGCTCGCCGGAGGCAAGACAGAAGATCGTGTCGCCGTCCAGCATCGAGTGCACCGGACGGATCGCCCGGGCCATCCCGTCGTGTGCGACCGCCGCCACCTTGCGGCACTGCGCCGGAGTCAGGGTCGCGTCGGTCAGCACGACCCCGATGGTCGTGGCCAGCGACGGTGCTGGGTCGGCCGCCGCGGCCGCGAGCGCGGCCCGTTCGGCGTCGGTCGGGGCGGGGAGCAGCTCGTCCGGGTCGGACCAAAGCCGTCCCGTCCGCGGGTCGACCACCGAGCCGACGGCGTTCACGACCACCGCGACGGCTACGGCCGACCCGTCCGGCAGTCGCTGCTCGGCGTAGCCGAAGCCGCCCTTCAGCCCGCCGCACGTTGCTCCGGTACCGGCGCCGACGCAGCCGGTCTGCGGGTCGTCGTCGGTGGCCGCCTCGAGGGCGCGCAGGCCGAAGTCGGCCGTCGGCCGGTGACCGAAGTCGCCGCCGCGACCCAGGTCGAAGATCACCGCGGCCGGCACGATCGGCACGACCTGGCCGGCGTCCGGGCCGACCGGGAAGCCGATCCCCCGCCGTTCGAGGCCCTCCATCACCCCGTCGGCGGCCGCGAGCCCGTATGCGCTGCCGCCGGTCAGGACCACCGCGTGCACCCGCTCGACGAGCGTGCCCGGCTCCAACAGGTCGGTCTCGCGGGTCCCCGGTCCCCCGCCGCGGACGTCGACGCCGCCGACCGCGCCACCCTCGGCGACCACCACGGTGGTCCCGGTCAGCCAGCCCGGCTCGTCGGCCGTCACGTGGCCGATGCGGAAGCCCGTGATCACGCGACGGCCAACCTCAGCTCACCTTGTAGAGCGTGGAGCGCATCCCGAACCGGGACTGGAAGCTCGAGCCCGACACGCTCAGCGTCAACTTGGTGCCGATGATCTTGATCGTGGTCACCCGACCGCCGTACCGGCCAGAGCCGTCCCGCTTGGTCACCTGCAGCTTCTTGACCGTGCCGACTGAGGACCACTGGCGGGCGATGCTGGTGGCGGTGATCGTCCGCGTCCACGCCTGGGAGGTGATCACGCCGTCGTACGGGTCGGGGTGAGCGGTCAGGTAGGGCAGGTTGCTCTTCGCCGAGGCGCCACCGTTGGAGGAGGCGAACTGGGTCAGCGCGACCTTGCCCTGGTAGGTGACGATGACGCCCGCGGTGGCCTTGACCGCCGCGTCGCCGCCGGTGTTCTCGCGCGAGATGCCGCCGTAGACCTGGCAGGCCGTGGTGTCGCAGATGTCGTAACCGGTGTAGTCGTAGTAGTCGCGCAGCCGCACCGCGTACGAGCGGGCGGCGACCGCCTGGGCCCGGACGGCGTTCGCCAGCCAGGAGGTCGGCATCTCCGAGGGCACCACCGAGCGGACGTAGTCCTCCAGCCGCACGGTGTTGACCGTCCGGCCGCCGTCGCCGCGTTTCACCAGCTTGACCGAGCCGCGGTAGGACTTGCTGCTGTTCGGCAGCACGACCTTGACCACCTTGGCCGTGGTCGAGAACGTCCAGGTCGAGGTGTCGAGCGCGGTTGCCTTGGTCTTCCAGCTGCCTGAGGCGTTGCGGTAGGCGAGCTTGTAGCCGGCACCCGAGCGCGAGATCCGCCAGGAGGTGTAGCCCGTACCCGTCGGCAGGGTCAGCTGGTGGCCGCTCCGGTCGGCAACCTTGAGGCCGGGCGCCGGCGCGACCCGCAGGCTGTCGTCGTCGTCCGCGGTCAGCCAGACGTGGATGGTGGTGGCCTTGGCCAGGGTCTGGCGCTTGGTGCCCGGGTAGTAGAAGGTCAGGATCTTCTTCCAGGTCAGACCCTTCTTCGCCGCCCCGTACGCGCCGTACTGGGACATGCCGTAGCCGTGGCCATATCCGGCACCGAGGATGGTGAAGCTGCCGCCGTCCGGCTTCACCGCCGTGTCCGCCGAGGCTGCCGGCGCGTTCAGCACCGGCGCCGCGAGCAGTCCGAGGGCCAGCAGACCACCGACGAGCCGTCCCGCACGGCTCCGGTCGCGAAAGAGGAAAAACATGCGGGCGGGCATCAAGAGTCCGTTCGTTGTCGGCCAGGAAGCGACACACTGCCCTATGTCAAGCCGACACGCCAGCGACCGGATGAGATTGCTGCGCCTGGTGAGCAGGCTGGGACTAAAGTCCCGAACCAGATCCGGCGCCCTGAGCGGGTCGGAGGATCAGAGCAGGACCTCCCCGCCCTTCTCCGCGGAGGCGTAGCAAGCGTCGACCACCACGGCCCGGGCCAGCGCTTCGTGTCCGCGGTAGGAGGTGGAGTCGCCGGCGGCGACCATGTCGAGGAAGTCCAGCACGGCGGCCTGGTGACCACCGTCCGGGGGCACGTTCGGCTGCAGCAGCGCCGGCACGCCGTCCTTCTCCGTCCAGATGCTCAGGGCCCGGTACGGGTCGGCCAGGGTGCCGCCGAACTCGACGTTCGCCCCGCCCTCGGAGCCGTACAGCGTCACGTAGGCCTGGTCGCGCGGGATGTAGGAGGCCCAGCTGGACTCCAGCAGCAGCGTGCCGCCGCCGTCCAGCCGCAGGAAGGCGGTGGACAGGTCCTCCACGTCGAAGGCCCCCTCCTGGACACCGGTCTTGACCATGGTGCCGCTCGTCGACCCGCCGCGACCCCGGGGGCCGAACTCGGCGTACGTCGCGGCCGTGGCCGAACGGACACCCGGCTCGCCGAGCAGGTACAGCGCCATGTCGAGCATGTGCACGCCGATGTCCATCAGGGGTCCACCACCCGCAGTGGCGCGCCGGGTGAACCAGCTGCCCAACCCCGGGATGCCCTCGCGGCGCAGCCAGCCGGCCTTGGCGTAGTAGATCTGGCCCAGCAGCCCGGCGTCGACGATCTTCTTCAGCGCCTGGACGTCGCCGCGGCGGCGGTGGTTGAACGAGACGTCGAGGACCCGGTCGTTGCGCTCGGCCGCCTCCACCATCGTCCGGGCTACCGTGGCGTTCTCGGCCATCGGCTTCTCCGACAGCACGTGCAGGCCGGCGTCCAGCGCGGACACCGCGATCGGCGCGTGCAGCGTGGTGGGGGTGGCAATGCTGACGACGTCCAGCCCACCCGAGCTGACCAGGTCCTGCCAGCTGGGGAACAGGCCGTCGGCACCGATCCCGTACGTCTCACCGAGGCTGGTCAGGGCGTCCGCCTCCAGGCCGGCGAGGCCGACCAGCTCGACCCCCGGCGCGTACGCGTACGCGGCCATGTGCTGCTGACCCGCCCAGCCCAGCCCGATCACGCCTGCCCGCAACGTCGCTCCGCTCACAGGGCCGCCTCGACAGCGGTGGCCTGAGCGCCGGCAAAGGTGGCTCCCCTGAATTGGGGCGCCGGCTCGTTGACCACCGCCGGCGGTACGAAGCTGGTGACCTCCGGCCGGGCCCACAGCACGGCGTTGGCGAGGACGCGCTTGATGTCGGGGTGGTGGTAGACGGGGTACTCCTGGTCGCCCGGGGAGAAGTAGAAGACCTTGCCGAGACCGCGGCGCCAGGTACAGCCGGACCGGAAGACCTCACCGCCGGAGAAGGTCGACAGGAAAACCTGCTCGTCCGGAGCCGGGATGTCGAAGAACTCGCCGTACATCTCCTGCTCCTCGATCACGATCGGTTGCGGCACACCCTGGCTGATCGGGTGGCCGGGCGAGACGTTCCAGACGAGCTCGGTGTCGGCGGAGTTGCGCCAGGCCAGCGAGCACGAGGTGCCCATCAGCCGGATGAAGATCTTGGAGAAGTGGGCCGAGTGCAGGGCCAGCAGGCCCATCCCGCCGAGCACCCGCTGCTGCACCTTGGTCACGATCGCGTCGTCGATCTCGGCGTGCCGGACGTGGCCCCACCAGGTGAGGACGTCGGTGCTGGCGAGCACGTCGTCGGTCAGGCCGTGCTCGGGTTGGTCGCGGGTGGCGGTGCGGACCTCCACCTGGTCGCCGAGCAGCTCGCGGAGCCCGGCAGCGATCGCGCCGTGCATGCCGTCGGGATAGCGCTCAGCCATCCCGGCTCGGTCGCTGTCGCTGTTCTCGTGGAAGTTCTCGCCCCATACGGTGACGCGGATCGGTGAGTTCACGGTTGCTTAGTCTGCACTCCCGGAGCACCGGTTCGCAGCGTCGGGGCATGATCATGTCCCTATGTCTGAGATCAGCTCCCCGGTGCAGCGGATGAAGCTGCGCGCGTTCGACGTCAGCGAGCGGACCACCCGGCTCGGCCGGAGGTCGTTGGAGCAGCGGGTGACCCGGCTGCGCAGTCGTTCGTTCCTGATCGTCCAGACCGCGGTCACGGCCGGCCTGGCCTGGTTTCTGGCCAGCGCCGTCTTTTCCCACCAGCAGCCGTTCTTCGCCGCGATCGCCGCGATCATCTGCCTGGGCGGCACGTTCGGGCACCGGATGCGTCGCGGCGTCGAGCTGGCCGTCGGCGTCGCCGTCGGGATCGGGGTGGGCGACCTGTTCGTCTCTGAGTTCGGCACGGGCGTCTGGCAGGTCATCGTGGTGGTCGGGGTGTCCATGGTCCTGGCGAGCCTGCTGGGCGCCGGGCAGCTGATGATCACCCAGGCGGCGGTCCAGTCGATCGTGGTCACCATCGTGCTGCCGGGCGCGCAGCAGGGCCTGGCCCGCTGGCTGGACGCCGTGGTCGGCTGCGTCATCGCCTTGGTGGTCGCGACCATCGCGCCCAGCTCGCCGCTGCGGAAGCCCGCCACGCTGGCGGCCCAGATGCTGCGGGAGATGGCCAGCACGCTGGACGCGGCGGTCGAGGCCCTGCGGCTCGACGACGAGTTGGCGGCCGACCGCGTCCTCGAACGTGCCCGGGCCACCGAAGGTCAGCTCGCCCAGCTGGCGGAGGCCAACAGCGAGGGTCTCGCGGTCGTCCGCCACTCCCCCTTCCGCCGCGGCCAGCTGTCGGAGGTCCAGCAGTACGCCGACCTGCTCGAGCCGCTGGACCGCGCCAGCCGCAACCTGCGCGTGCTCGCCCGCCGATCGGTGACCCTGGTCTGGCGCGGCCAGCACGTCCCGGTCGGCTATCTCGAGCTGATCGACCGGGTCGCCGGCGCCGCCCGGGCGATGGCGGTCGACCTCGACGAGGGCCGGCTGCCCGTCCAGGCCCGCGACGAGCTCGTCGCCGCCGGCCGGATCAGCGCGCACCTACCCCTGCCGCACGCCCTGTCGGCCGTGGCGATCCTGGCCCAGACCCGCTCCATCGTGGTCGACCTGCTCGAGCTGACCGGCCTCGACCCTGACGAGGCCCGTGACCTGGTGCCGGACGTCGACTGACCGCCGCCCCGACCCCGGCCGATTTGTCCCCGCCCCGGGACGTCACCTACAGTTAACCCAACAGCGCGGGGTGGAGCAGCTCGGTAGCTCGCTGGGCTCATAACCCAGAGGTCACAGGTTCAAATCCTGTCCCCGCTACTTATCGAAAGCGCCTTTGACGAGGGTCTCGTCAGAGGCGCTTTTTATTGTTTGACGCACTCATGCTCGCCGTTTTCTTGACCCGAGGCCCGAGACAGCACGACTGCCCTGGATGCCTGCGGCGTCAGTGATCTTGCCAACCTGGCGGCAGAACACTTCACACGTGCCGCAGACTCAAGCGCCTGGCGGTGTTGGCAGTAGTATTACTTTAACGTTATACTTTTGCCATGAAGCAGCCGCTCGCCCGGGACAAGCTGTGGGAAATCGCGACCTCGCAGCACGGCTTCGCCACCGCTCAGCAGGCGACCGACGCTGGCATCGACAAGCAGGCAGTCCAGATGCTCGTCCACCGGGGAACGCTAGAGCGGGCAGCGCATGGCGTCTACAGGTTCCCGCAGTACCCGGTGGGTGAGCATGACAACCTCATGCTCGCCGTCCTCTGGATGCGGGTGCCTGAGGCAGCGCTGTCGCATGAAACCGCCCTGGACGCTTACGGCATCAGCGACGTCAACCCCGACCGCATCCACGTCACCGTCGGCAAACAGCGGCGGCTTCGGCGTACCGGCGGGGAGGACTACGTCATTCACCACGAGGACCTTGCGCCTTCTCAAGTCGGGTGGTGGCAGGAGATCCCTACCGTCACACCCACGACCGCGGTTGCGCAGTGCATCTCCTCCGGAACGCCCACCTATCTCATGAGACAGGCGCTTGAGCGCGGCCACGCGCAGGGCTATCTCAAGACGGTCGAGCGTGACGCGCTGGCCAAGGCGTTGGAGGCACGGCATGACCGATGAATACATCGGTTCCCGGCTGGCAGCCCTGTTGGCAACATTGAGGCCTAAGACGATGCAGCCATCCTCGGCCAGGGTCCTGAACCTGTGGATCGCCCAGGCCGAGGGCCAGCTCGGCGACGAGGCCAAAGGTGGACGGCTTGGCTGGCTCATTGCCTCGTCGGTCGCCATCGCTGCAGTGCAGCGCGCCCTTGACGCGGATGGCCGACAACTGTTCCTGCTCAAGGGCGGCACCCTGCTCCAACACAGGCTCAACGCAACGGCGCGCACAACCAAGGACGTCGACGGCCTGATCCGAGGCGACATAGAGGCGTTCCTGGTAGCCCTCGAAAATGTGCTCGACGAGCCGTGGGGACCCTTGAGACTGCGGCGCGGGGAGGTCGAGGTCATTGACGTGCCGACCAAGATCATCAAGCCGCGCCGCTTCGACATCATCCTCGACATGCGTGGCGTGACGTGGCGGCGCATCCAGTTCGAGGTCTCACCTGACGAAGCCGGCATAGGCAACGAGCAGGAGGTCATCGAGCCGCTACCGCTTGGCGGCTTCGGCCTGCCCAATCCCGATGGGCTGGTGGGGATCGCGATGCGGTTCCAGATCGCCCAGAAGCTGGACGCAGTCTCCGATCCGCACGAACCGCCCACCTCGATCAACGACCGTGCCCGCGACGTCGTTGACCTGCTTCTGCTCCGCGACCTTGCCGCCGCGACCGGCAACCCGGCGTTGCCGGACGTCCGTGAGGCTAGTGTCGCGGTGTTCAAAGCCCGTGCTCACGAGGCCGACCAGTTGGGTCGGCCTAACCGGCCGTGGCCGCCAACCGTCACGGCCCACAACCACTGGGTGCGCGACTTCACCCGTGCCGCAGCCTCGGGCAGCATCGAGCTGTCCCTCGAAGCTGCCGTCGCCGAGGTGAACGCCTGGATGGTCAGGATCACTGAGTCCTGAGAAGCCTGCGAACCTGGTCGCGAGCGGCCCGGTTGCTGGTCAGGGTCAGCCCGTCACCCAGCAGCACCCCCACGGCAAGACGTCCCGCCGGGTCACCCTCGCCAGCGTTCTCCAGTGGTCGCCGATCGGCAGAAAAGGCCAGCCAGTCCTAGGCGGGAGTAGCGTCGGACGGCGTGACGACCACAGCCAGCCGCGGCCCTAGGACAGCTCCCCACTCCGGCAGGGCCGACCAGGTCCGCCGGGCCCTGGCCGCCGTCCTGCCGGAGGGTGCCCTGGTCACCGCGGCCGCGTCGGTGGAGCGCTACAGCCACGACGAGGCGGAGTGGGCGCCGTACGAGCCGGCGCTGGCCGTGGCCCGGCCCCGCACCTCCGAGCAGGTCCAGGCGGTCGTCCGGGTCTGCCTGGAGCACGGCGTACCGGTGGTGCCGCGCGGCGCCGGCACCGGGCTGTCGGGCGGTGCGAACGCGACGGCCGACTCGGTCGTGGTGAGCTTCGAGGCGATGGACGCCATCCTGGCCGTCGACCCCCTGGAGCGGTACGCCGTCGTCCAGCCCGGCGTCGTCAACGACCGGCTGCGGGCCGTCGTCGCGGAGCAGGGGCTGTGGTATCCGCCGGACCCCGCCAGCTCGCCTTGGTCGACCATCGGCGGCAACGTCGCCACCAACGCCGGCGGCGTCTGCTGCGTCAAGTACGGCGTGACCGGGGACTACGTGCTGGCCCTGCAGGTGGTCACCGGCACCGGTGAGCTGGTCCGGGTCGGTCGGCGTACCGCCAAGGGCGTCGCCGGCTACGACCTCGCGGCCCTGCTGGTCGGGTCCGAGGGCACTCTCGGCCTGGTCACCGAGATCACCGTACGGCTGCGGCCGGCCCGGCCGCCGGAGCAGACCGTCGTCGGGTTCTTCTCCTCACTCGTCGCGGCCGGCGAGGCCGTCACCGCGGTCACCCGCAGCGGCGTGACGCCGTCGGCTCTCGAGCTGCTCGACCGGCACTGCCTGCGGGCGGTTGACGACTGGAAGCACCTCGGGCTGGAGGCCAACGCCGCCGCCATCCTGCTGGCCCGGGTCGACGCCCCTGGCGCCGCCGGCGACCTCGAGGCCGACGTCCTGCGCGACTGCTTCACGGCTGCCGGCGCGACCTGGGCGGCCCGCTCGGAGGACCCGGACGAGGCCGACGCCCTGTTCGCCGCCCGGCGGCTGGCCTACCCGGCGCTCGAGCGCCTCGGCCCGGTGCTCACCGAGGACGTCTGCGTGCCTATCGTCGCCGTACCGGCCATGCTGGCGACGATCGAGGAGGTGGCCGCCCGGCACGACGTGCTGATCGCCAACATCGCGCACGCCGGCGACGGCAACCTGCACCCGCTGCTGGTCACCCCGCCCGGTGACGACGGGGCCCGGCGGCGGGCCCAGGACGCCTTCGCCGAGATCATCGCGGCCGCCCTGGCCGCGGGCGGCACGGTGACCGGCGAGCACGGCGTCGGACTGCTGAAGCGGAACGGCCTGCTGGCCGAGCTCGATCCGGCGGTGGTCGCGATGCACCAGGCGCTGCGGCGCGCGCTCGACCCGGCGGGCATCCTGAACCCCGGCAAGGTCGTCGCGTGAGCGCGGTCCATGACGCGGTGAGCCCGCCACAGCTCATCGAGGCCGAAGTCGGAGCTGGTCAGCAAGAGATGTGGCCAGGCGACGTGAAACGTACTCAAGTGCCGCGACCTCACTTCGACGCTTCAACGAGTGGCACCTCCAGTCCGGAGTCCACCAGGTTCATGTACCAACCGTCCGCATGGATGCGCAGCCTGCCCGGAGGGACCGACTGCGAGGGAAGATCAGAGGCCAACCGCACATACGGCTCCGTTCCGAGCTAGGCGAGCTGACGCAGCAGGCCAGAGTACGGTATCGGCGTTCACTGCTCCATTAGGTGTTGTCGTGCCAACAGGCGCCATCCTCACCCTCGGTGATAGTAGTTCTGCGACGTGAAATGCTCGTCGTGCAGTCGTCCAACCAATTCTTGGTAGCTCACGTTGCTCCTTCAACAGGCGCAAATAGCCGTTACCGGGTATCGACGCGACGTTGACCCACGCACTGAACTACTGCACCTGCGATTCTGCCGGGGCATTTCGGCTCTTGTCCCACCTCACGGGACAGTCCCGTGAGGGCTCGCGGGCGGAGGCGACCGGGCGGGTCAGAGACCGGCGTACTGCTCCCAGGTGGTGAACGGCACCCGGTACTTCGTCGGGGTGTTGTCGCGCTTGTGCCCGGACAGCCCGTTACGGCCGACGAAGTAGTCGGCGACCTGGTCACGGTTGGTGAACTTGCCGTTGCGCTGCCACACGTCGGTGTCCCCGATCGCGACGGCATGGATGTGGGCGCTCCAGCAGCCGCCGCACTGGCTCGGCGTCCGCAGCCAGGCCGCGAACCCCACCTGGCGTAGAGCCTGCACGGTCTGCCACCGACGGGTCGTGGACATCCCCTTGACGCTGACGTCGACGACACCGCCGCCGTCGTGGGTGCCCGCCGACGCCGCTGCGCAGCGGGCCTTGACCAGGCCGCAGTAGGAACCCTGAGCCAGCCGGAGCTTCCACGGCACCGCCGCGTCCGCCGCGACCAGCATCTGCCGGGTCCGGGTGTTGACCCTCTTGCCGTAGTAGGTGTCGGAGCGGCTGCCGACCTGCACCACGTGGCTCACCGTGAACCGGCCGGCGCCGAGCACCGCGAGGGACTCGGGGCCGGGGACGCCGTTCGCGTCGATCGTCTTGTAGCCGAGCGAGCGCTGGAACTTGGTGTAGGCCTTCGTCGTGGCCCGGCCGTACTCGCCGTCGGCTTCGACCGTGAAGCCCTTCTTGGTCAGCGCCTGCTGGACCAGGATGGTGGACGGGTCGTCGCCGAGCGCCGGCTGGTTGCCGCGGTACCCCTCCACGTGAGCGGCGGCGTCCAGCGCCGTCATGTCGACGACGGGCAGCGTCTTGGCGGCCGCCGGCTGGGACGGCACGACCAGCGCGAGAGCGGTCAGCAGGAGGAGTACGAACCTACGGGTCACGGGCAGCTTCCAGTCCTGATCAGGCCCCGAGCAGACGTGCCGGACAGGCACAGACGCACACCATAAGCGCCTTGGCTGTATCGCGCAGGTGGGGTCGCGAGGGAGCTGCACGACCGAGCAGCCACCTGGCCGCTGAGAAACGCTCCGCGGTCGCGCCGTGCCGCCCCCAGGAGACGGGAATCACCATCGAAGGAGCATCGGTCAGCGGTGCGGCGGGCTCACGGTCGGTAGGCTCGTCCGAATCGCTGCCCGAAAGAGCAGCGGGTCTGCCGGGAAGGGTGCCACCATGTCGACGACCGAGACCCGCGTGCGGCGGTCGACGGACCGGCGGGTGGCGACCGCGGTCGTCCTCGTGCTGGTGGCGGTGGTGTGGATCCTGGTCAACGGACCCGTCGAGGGTCCTGTCCTGATCGTGTTCACCAAGAACCACGGCCTGACCGTCGCTGATCTGCCCTCCCTCGCGGCGATCGGCGTGGCCGCGCTGCTGGTCTGGCCGCGGTCGCGCCGGTGACCGACCGGCGGGCGTGGGCTTGAATGGTGTCCTCGCCCGACGACCCCCTCGCCGGTCGACCACGCTACTGACAACGCCGAACTACTGACGAACGCCGAAGGAGCCCTGCCGTGGACGCAGTGACGCTGGTGCCCGCACCGACCAACGAGCCCGTGCACGACTATGCGCCCGGCAGCCCCGAACGCGCCCGGCTGGAGTCGGAGCTCGCCGAGCTCGCCAGCACCCCGACCGACATCCAGCAGGTGATCGGCGGCGTCCACCGGACGGCGGCCGGCCCGGTCGTCGACGTCGTGCAGCCGCACCGCCACCACGCCGTCCTCGGCCGCTACGCCGACGCGACCTCGGCCGACGTGGCCGACGCAGTCGAAGCCTCGGCCGCGGCGGCACCCGCGTGGCGGGAGCTGCCCTTCGACGAGCGGGCCGCGGTCTTCCTGCGGGCCGCCGACCTGCTCGCCGGCCCCTGGCGGGAGCGGATCGCCGCCGCGACGATGCTCGGTCAGTCCAAGACCGCCTACCAGGCCGAGATCGACACCCCGTGCGAGCTGATCGACTTCCTGCGCTTCAACGTCCACTTCGCCCGGCAAATCCTGGCCGACCAGCCCGTCTCCTCGGCCGGGGTCTGGAACCGGGTCGAGTACCGCCCGCTCGAGGGGTTCGTCTACGCGATCACCCCGTTCAACTTCACCGCCATCGCCGGCAACCTGCCCACCGCGCCGGCGCTGATGGGCAACACGGTGCTCTGGAAGCCGTCGCCGACCCAGGCGGTCGCCGCCTACCTGACCATGCAGCTGCTCGAGGCGGCCGGGCTGCCCGCCGGCGTGGTCAACCTGGTGCTGGGCGACGGTCCCATGGTCTCCGAGGTCGCCCTCGCCGACCGGCGGCTGGCGGGGATCCACTTCACCGGCTCCACCACCACGTTCCAGACCCTGTGGAGCCAGGTCGGCGCCAACATCGCGCACTACGACAGCTATCCGCGGCTGGTCGGGGAGACCGGCGGCAAGGACTTCATCGTCGCGCACAGCTCCGCCGACCCCGACGTGCTCCGGACCGCGATGATCCGCGGTGCCTTCGACTACCAGGGCCAGAAGTGCTCCGCGGCCTCGCGGGCGTTCGTGCCCCGGTCGGTGTGGGCGCGGATGGGCGAGGACTTCCTCACCGAGGTCCGGGAGCTGTCCTACGGCGACGTCACCGACTTCTCTCACTTCGGCGGCGCCGTGATCGACCAGCGGGCCTTCGACCGGAACGCGGCCGCACTCGACCGCGCCAAGGCGATCAGCAGCCTGACCATCGGCGCCGGCGGCAGCTGCGACGACTCCGAGGGCTGGTTCGTCTCCCCCACCGTGCTGCTGGGCGACGACCCGACCGACGAGGCGTTCCGCACCGAGTACTTCGGGCCCATCCTCTCGGTGCATGTCTACGACGACGCGACCCCCGACGGCTACGCCGACATCCTCACGACCGTCGACGCCGGGTCGGCGTACGCGTTGACCGGCGCGGTGATCGCCACTGACCGGGCCGCTGTGCAGCAGGCCAGTACCGCGCTGCGGTTCACCGCCGGCAACTTCTACGTCAACGACAAGCCGACCGGCGCCGTCGTGGGCCAGCAGCCCTTCGGTGGCGCGCGCGCCTCCGGCACCAACGACAAGGCCGGCTCCGCGCTCAACCTGCAGCGCTGGGTGTCCGCCCGCACGATCAAGGAGACCTTCGTGCCGGCCACCGACCACCGCTACCCCCACCAGGGGTAGCCCGGGGGTCAGGTGGCGGTGAGCGAACGGGGGACGAGGACCACCGGGACGGGTGAGCTGCGGGCGATCTTGGTGGCGTGCGAGCCGAGGAAGAACCGGCTGACCGCCGAGCTGGAGGTGCCGATGGCGAGCACGTCCCCCTCGGCCCAGGGCACGTCGGTCAGGGCTGCGGGCCAGGAGTCACCCCGACCGAGGACCGTCGGGACGGGCTGGTCCAGGGTGGCGCTGATGTCGCGCTCCAGGCCGCGGACCCATTCCTCGGCCACCAAGTCGTCGGCCGTCTCGGCCACCGCGGCGGGCATGGCGGGGGACGGCCGGACCGCGAAGCAGACCACCCGGATCGACGCGCCGATCCGGCCGGCCACCTCGGCCGCGCTGGCAAGCAGGTCGCTGCCGCCGTCCGCCCGGCCGAAGGCGACGGTGACCCGGCGTACCCGGGTGTCGGTCCGGGCGACGAAGCCGCTCGGGGCCAGGGTGACCGGCACGTCTGAGCTGTGCAGCAGCCGGGCGGCCACCCCGCCGACGCTCACCCGGCCGTAGCCGCCCGCCGCGGAGGACCCCAGCACGACCTGCGTCGCCTGGTGCTGGTCGGCGACCGCGAGCAGCCCCGCCGGGATCGACCGGTCGTGGTGGACGACGTAGTCGACGGTGAGGTCGGGCGCGAGCCGGGCCCGCGCTGAGGCGAGCACCCCCTCGGCCATCTGCTCCGACAGTGCGAGGAACTCCGCGTCGATCCGGTCCGGGCTCGGCGGCCACGGGGTGGGGACGACCGTGGTGACGACCAGGTCGTCCCCGGCCGACCGGGCCAGCATCCCTCCGACGTCGAGGGCCGGTGCGCCCCGCTCCCCCGCGGCCAGCCCGACGAGGATGGTCATGGTGTGGACCTCGTCCTCAGGGTCAGCGCGGCCGACGCGAGCCGCTCGTATCGCTCGGACTGCTCAGACCGCTCAGGCACTGACGGTGGTGGACTGGACGACGACGTGGGTGACGGGGATGTCGTAGGCCTCGCGGGCTCGGTCCACCACGTCGTAGCGCAGCCAGGCGGACCGGTCCTCGGGCAGCGTGCAGATCACCAGCCGGTCGGGGTGGAACTGCTCGACCGCGTCGGCGAGCGCCCGCAGCGGACGGTAGTCCCCGAGCGCGCCGTCGGCGTCCAGGTTGGCGGTGCGCAGCTGGTCGAGGGTCCGGTTCAGCCGGGCCTGCGCCGCCTCGGTGGTCGCCTGCCAGACGAACGCCGCCCCCCGGTGCATCGCCTGACCGGTGTCGATCGGGTTGGCCGGGACGCAGACGAAGTACGAGGCGCTACGAGCCTGGTCGATGGAGGTGAGCTCGTCCATCAGCTCCGCGCCCTCGACGGTCTCGTTGGCCAGCACCAGCACCCGGGTCGCGGGTCCGCCGGCCGCCGGTCCCTTGTCGACCGCCTCGACCGGAGCCCGGTTGCGCAGCGATCGGGTCGCGAAGTACAGCACGAGCACCAGGGCCCAGGCGGCCAGGCTGAGGATCAGCTGGATCCGGACGTCGGCCTGCAGGCCCATCTGCAACAGCACGAGCAGGATGGCGACGACCACGATGATCGACAGGACCGGGAAGCCCCACATCTTCACCGTCAGCTTTTCCGGGCTGGTCCGCCGACGGAGCACGATCTGGGAGATCGCGATCAGCAGGTAGACGAACAAGATGATGGCGCCCGAGGAGTTGAGCAGGAACAGGAAGACCTGGTCCGGGGAGATGGCCGCGGCGATGACGCAGAGGAAGCCGACGACGCTGGAGCCCAGGATCGCCGCCATCGGCACGCCCCGCTTGTTCACCGTCATCAGCGCGACGGGCGCCTCGCGCCGGGCGGCCAGCACGAAGAGCATCCGGGAGGAGGTGTAGAGCCCGGAGTTGAGGCAGGACAGGACGGCGGTGAGGACGACCGCGTTCATGATGTGGTCGGCGTACGGGATCCCCATCGCCTTGAACGCCGAGACGTAGGGCGACGCGGTCAGGTCGGCGGAGTTCCAGGGCAAGATCACCGCGAGCAGGAAGATCGAGCCGACGAAGAAGATCGCGATCCGGAAGATGACCGAGTTCGTCGCCTTGGCGATCGAGCGACCCGGGTCGGGCGACTCGGCGGCGGCGATGGTGGCCACCTCAGCACCGACCATGGAGAAGATCACGACGACGATGCCGGAGACGATGGCTCCCCCGCCGAGGGGGAAGAAGCCGCCCTGAGCGGTGAGGTTGCTGACGTCGAACGACCGGTTGGGCCAGGCGCCGATGACGTAGAGCGTGCCGAGCACGAGGAAGATCACGATGGCGGCCACCTTGATGCCGGCGAACCAGAACTCGAACTCCCCGAACGAGGAGACCGAGAACAGGTTCGTCGCCGTCATCAGAGTCATCAGGATGAGCGACATCAGCCACAGCGGGACGTTCGGCAGCCAGTACTGCAGCACCCCAGCGCCAGCCACGGCCTCGAAGCCGATCACGATCACCCAGAAGTACCAGTAGAGCCAGCCGACGGAGAAGCCCGCCCAGCCGCCGAGCGCTTGCCGGGCGTAGTCGGCGAACGACCCGGTAGAGGGGTTCGCCGTCGCCATCTCGCCGAGCATCCGCATCACCAGGATGATCAGCACGCCGGTGATGGCGTAGGTCAGGAAGGCGCCGGGACCGGCCTTCGCGATCACCTTGCCCGAGCCGACGAACAGGCCGGCGCCGATCACCCCGCCCATGGCGATCATGGTGAGGTGGCGTTGCTTGAGCCCCTTCTTGAGCTCGACCGGTGCGTTCACGCGTACCCCTTGACGTGTTGGTCAGGCGGGGGCCTGACGCTGTCGATGACCGGGGAGGTACGGCCACCGTTCGTACGGTGTCCCATCTTGTGCTTCGCTGTGCGCCGGCGTCCACCTAGCACGCCGGATGCCACGTTCCAATCAGGTTCCGTCCAATCAGATGCCGTCCTCAGGCCTCGTCGGCGTCCTCGTCCAGCAAGCCGGACTTCTCGGCGCGGGCGACGAGGGCGCGGACGTTCTCGACCCGGCCGCAGTCGTCGTCGATCTGCGCGTTCCGCTCGGTCACGAAGGCCTGCCCCAGCTCGGCCCGGACGTCGGCGGGGACATTGGAGCGCGCCGGGTTGAGGATGGTGAGCTCCTCTTCGGTGAGGTGGTGGTTGAGCACCTTGGAGAGCTCCTCGACGGCCTCGTCGAACTCCTTCCCGCTCACCTCGGCCAGCTCGAGCACGTCGAGCAGCGCCTGGTTGCCCTCGGCGTGCTCCTCCTCGCCGTGTTCGGCCTCGTGGGCGCCGATGGCGTGCTCGCGGCGCAGCGTCGGGTAGACGAGACGCTCCTCGGCCTCGGCGTGGGCGACGTGCAGCGTCGCCAGCGCTCGGCGGACGGCGTCGCGGTCGGCGCTGGAGTCGCGCAGCTGGCGCAGCAGCGTCTCGAAGCGCACGTGGTCGGCGAGGATCAGTGCGACCACGTCGCCGGCGACCGGCCGGCCCAGATCGATGACGGAAGAGTCGGTCCGGTTTGCGTCGATGGGCGTGGAGGTCATGGCGCGCACGCTACCGGTGCGGTCCGACAGAAATCCTGGGCACGTAGGTTCGCGGTGTGGGGTACACGCGGGCCGAGCTGGAGAGCCACCGGGACGGGTCCGTCCCCGACCTGGTGGGGCCGGGGCTGCGGCTGCTGTTCGTCGGGATCAACCCGAGCCTGTGGACGGCGGCGACCGGCACCCACTTCTCCCATCCCGGCAACCGCTTCTATCCCGCGCTACGGCTCGCCGGGATCCTCGAGCGCGAGATCGACCGGGCGGCCGGGATGACCGAGGACGACCGGACGTACGTCGTCGGTCGCGGGGTCGGCATCACCAACCTGGTCAACCGGGCGACCATCCGGGCTGACGAGCTCGACGCCGACGAGCTGCGGGCAGGCAGCCGACGGCTGACGGCGTTCGTGGCCAGGTACCGGCCCGCGGTGGTCGCGGTCGCGGGGGTCACCGCCTACCGGCAGGCCTTCGGTCGACCGAAGGCCCGGGCGGGCGAGCAGCCGGAGAGGCTGGAGGGGGCGCGGCTGTGGGTGGTGCCCAACCCGAGCGGGCTGAACGCGCACGAGACGACCGCGTCGCTCGGTGCGGCCTACGCCGAGCCGGCCCGGGCCGCCGGCCTGCTCGGCTGAGTCCGACCGGTCAGACGCTGACGGTGCACGGGCCCCGTGAGCGTCGGACAACTCGGCGTGCGGGGCTTGTCGGCGGCGTGTGTTCTGATGGGCGACATGAGCCCCGCCGCACCGCTCGCCTACCCCATCGTGCAGCGCACCCTGACCAACGGCCTGACGGTGATCGCCAGCCCCGACCACGGCACGCCGACGGTCGCAGTCAACCTCTGGTACGACGTCGGCTCCCGCGACGAGCAGCCCGGCCGGACCGGGTTCGCGCACCTCTTCGAGCACCTGATGTTCCAGGGCTCCACCCACGTGCCCACCGGCCAGCACATCGGCCTGCTGCAGGCGGCCGGCGCCTCGGTCAACGCCACCACCTGGTTCGACCGCACCAACTACTTCGAGACGCTGCCGAGCGGCGGCCTCGACCTGGCGCTGTGGCTGGAGGCCGACCGGCTTGGCGGACTGCTCGACACGATGACCCAGGAGAGCCTGGACAACCAGCGCGAGGTGGTGAAGGAGGAAAAGCGGCAGCGCTACGACAACGTCCCCTACGGCGACGTGATGGAGCGGCTGATCCGGCTGACCTTCCCCGAGCAGCACCCGTACGGCCACACCACCATCGGCTCGATGGACGACCTGAACGCCGCCACGCTGGAGGACGTCCAGCACTTCTTCCGCACCCACTACCTGCCCAGCAACGCGGTCCTGTCGATCGTCGGTGACGTCGAGCCCGACCGGGCGTTCGAGCGCGCCGACACCTACTTCGGCGGGCTGCACGGCGGCCACAAGCCGGCCAAGGTCGTACCCGCGCCGCTGCCGCCGCTGACCGGGACCGAACGGGCGGAGACCACCGCCGACGTCCCCGCCGCCGCGGTCTACCTCACCTGGCGGCTGCCGGCCCGCGGGACGCCGGAGTTCGACGCCGTTGACCTGGCCTTCTCGATCCTCGGCCACGGCCAGACCTCGCGGCTGCACCGCCAGCTCGTCCGCTCCGCCGAGCTCGCCGAAAGCTCCGGTGCCAGCACCCTCGGGCTGATCGGCGGCAGCTCTTACGGCTTTGCCTACGGCCGGGCCCGCGACGGCGTCGAGGTCGAGCAGGTCGAGGCCGCGCTGGCCGCCGAGGTCGACCGGCTGGTCAGCGAGCCGCCGACCGAGCGCGAGCTGCGCCGGGCCAAGGCCCAGTACGAACGGCACTGGCTGCACGAGCTGGCCCGCGTCGACTCACGGGCCGACGCGTTCGGGGAGTTCGCCACGCTGCACCGCAACCCGGCGCTGGTCAACACCCGGATCGCCGAGATCGAGGCGGTCGGGCTCGACGACCTGGTCGACGTCGTCGGCTCGGTCTTCCGCAGCGACCAGCGCGCCACCCTCGTCTACCGTCAGGGCTCGACCGGCAGGAGCGCGGCATGACCGTCATCTCCACCCCTCCCCCGGTCGGTCCGCCCGGCGCCTGGAGCTTCCCGACCCCGGTGCGGGGCACGTTGAGCAACGGCATCAGCACCCTCACCTACGCGCTGCCGGGGCAGCACGTCGCCGCCGTGCACCTCGTGCTGGACCTGCCGCTGAACGCCGAAGCCCGCGAGCTCGAGGGGGTCGCGACGATGTGTGCGCGCACCCTGGACGAGGGCAGCCGGCGGCACCCCGGCGAGGAGTTCGCTGAGCTGATGGAGACCGAGGGGGCCGGCTTCGGCATCGACTTGACCCTCGCCGGCACCCAGGCGGTGCTGGACGTCCCCGTCTCGCGGCTCGACCGCGCGCTGGAGCTCTTCGCCGAAGCGGTCACCGCCCCCGACCTCGCCGACCGCGACGTCGCCCGGCACGTCACGCTGCGGCTGGCCGAGATCGAGCAGGCCCAGGCCAACTCCGCCCAGACGGCCACGAACGCCTTCCGCGGCTGCGTGTTCGACGCGGCCAGCCGTGCGTCCCGGATGAACGGCGGCGAGCCCGAGACCGTGGCCGCCGTGACCGCCGACGCCGTCCGGGACTTCCACCGGCGCCACTACGGACCGGCGGGCGCCACGCTGGTCTTCGCGGGGGACTTCGGTGAGGACCCCGTCGTGCTGGCCGACCGGCACCTGGGCGGCTGGCGCAACGACGACCAGGAGCCGACGACGTACGCGGCCCCGGCCGCGGGTCCCCGCCGACTGACCGTGCTCGACCGGCCCGGCGCCGTCCAGGCCGACGTCCGGCTGGGTGCCTACGGGATCGACCGGCTCGACCCGCGCTGGGCCGACATCAGCGTGGCCGGCTACGCGATGGGCGGGGCGTTCCTCTCCCGCCTGAACGCGGTGCTCCGCGAGGACAAGGGCTACACCTACGGCGTCCGGATGAACTTCGGGCCGCTGCGCGGGGCGGGGTCGTTCGCGGTCCAGGGCTCGTTCCGGACCGAGGTGGTCGCCGACGCGCTGGCCATCACCCGCGAGCTGCTGCCGGTGGCGGCTCGACCCTTCAGCGCCGACGAGGTCCGCGAGGCCGTCGCCTACTTCGTCGGGGTCTCCCCGCTGCGCTACGCCACCGCCGACGGCGTGGCCGACCAGGCCGGCACGCAGCTCCTCGCCGGCCTGCCGGAGGACTACGTGGACCGTTCGCTCGCCGCCCTCGGCGCGGTGACGCCCGAGTCGGCCACCAACGCGTACGAGTCGCTGGTGCACCTCGACGACCTGAGCCTCGTCGTCGTCGGGGACGCCTCGGTCATCGCCGAGCCCATCCGCGCCGCCGGCTTCGACGTCGAGGTCCGCCCCGCACCCTGAGGCTCTTCGGCAGGCTCAGGGAATGATTCCGTTCCCTGAGCCTGTCGAAGGGCTCGGGGTTACTGGCCCATGGCCTTGAGGGCGCGGGCGGTCGCGTCCTGGGCGTCCTTGATCCGCTCCTGGTAGGTGCCCAGGTCGCCGGCGGTCAGTGCCTTCTGCGCGGCGGTGAAGGCGGTTTCGGCCTCGTCCAGGGCACGGATGGCGGTGGGGTTGTCGGTCTTGCCCGTACCAGGTTCCGTCGGCTCGCTCGGCTCCCCGCCGTCCGGGGTGGTGACGCCGGCGTTGCCCTTGAACACCGAGTCCAAGGCCTCCTGCAGGGTGTCCCCGATGCCGACCGACTGCCCGAAGCGGACGACCACGAAGGTCAGCGCCGGATAGGCACCGTTACCGCTGGGCCGCTGGGTGTAGACCGGGGTCACGTAGAGGAGCCCCCCGCCGACCGGCAAGGTGAGCAGGTTGCCGAAGCTGGCCGTCGCCGAGCCCTGCTGGTTGTAGGAGCGCAACCGGGTGGCGACGGCCTCGTTGGTCTGCATCGCGTTGAACGACTGCCCTGGGCCGTCGATCTGGGTGGTGTCGGACATGGTGAGGATCCGGATCCGACCGTAGTCGGGGCTGCTGGCGTCGGCGTTCACGGCCATGTACGAGGCCAGGTTGGAGCGGCCTTTCGGCACGTACGCGCTGGTCAGGGAGAAGATCGCCGAGGTGTCCTGGGGCCACTTCACCGACAGGTAGAACGGCGGTTCCTTGGTGCTGCTGTTGTTCTTGACCGGGTCGTTCGGCACCTCCCACTGAGCTGAGGTGGAGTACCAGAGCTCGGGGTCGGTGACGTGGTAGCGGGCCAGGACCTCGCGCTGCATCTTGTAGAGGTCCTGCGGATAGCGCAGGTGCGCCTTCAGCTCGGCGGAGATCGACTCGTAGGGCTGGACGACCCCGGGGAACGCCTTCTCCCAGGTCTGCAGCACCGGGTCTTCGGTGTCCCACTGGTAGAGCTTCACCGTGCCGTCGTAGGCGTCGACGACGGCCTTGACGGAGTTCCGCATGTAGTTGACCTGGGTGTCGGCCTGGGCCACGACCGTGCTGTTCGCGGCCGTCTGGGAGTCCGAGGTGACGTCTCGCAGGCTGTAACGCTGGCTGTTGGGGTAGGAGTCCGAGGTGGTGTAGCCGTCGACGATCCAGACGATCCGGCCGCCCACGACCGCCGGGTAGGCGTCGCCGTCGACGGTCAGCCAGGGCGCCGCCTTGGCCACCCGCTCGCGCGGGGTGCGGTCGTAGATGATCTTGGACGCGTCGTTGACCCGGGAGGACAGCAGGATGTTGACGTCGGCGAACTTCGCGGCGTAGAGGATGCGGTGCCACAGGCTGCCGATCTTGACCCCGCCCGACCCGTCGTAGGTGAAGTTCTGCTGGGCTCCGTCCTTACCCCCACCGGGGGTGTCCAGCTCGACCGGAGCGGCGCCCGCCGGCGCCCCGACGATCGAGTAGCCCTGGCTGGTGGACTCACCGAAGTAGATCCGCGGCTCGGCCTCGGCCAGCTCACCGGTGGGTGGGATGCCCTGCGCGATCCATTCCGGCTCGCCGCCGGACTGGCGCTGGTTGCCGTAGGCCGCGACCAGGCCGTAGCCGTGGGTGTAGACAGTCTTGAGGTTGTTCCAGTTCTTGCCCGGGACGCCGTCCTGGTTCATCTCACGCACGCCGACCACGGCATCGGTCTCGGCGCCCTTGATCGTGTAGCGGTCCACGTCCAGGGTGTCGGGGAACGCGTAGTAGCCGCGGACCTGCTGCAGCTGCTCGAAGGCCGGGCCGACCACGCTGGGGTCGATCAGCCGGATGCCGGGCAGCGCCTCGGCGTCGGACTGCAGCTGGCCGGCGCTGGCGCTGGTCCTGGCCGAGTAGCTGGTCACCTCGGACTTGTCCACCCCGTACGCGGCGCGGGTGGCCGCGATGTTGCGCTCGATGTAGAGCCGCTCCTTGACCGCCTCGCTCGGACGGACGCTGAAGTACTGCACCGCACCCGGATAGACGACCCCCAGCAGGATGGAGGACAAGATCATCAGGATCAGTGCGATGGTCGGCACGACCCAGCGGTGCAGCACGGCGTTGACGAAGAACAGCAGCGCGCTGATCCCGGCGATGAGGGCCAGGATCGTGTTGGCCGTGATCGTGGCGTTGTCGGCGGTGTAGTTGATGCCGGTGAACAGCGGGTGGCCCGTGATCTCCTGGCCGTAACGGTCGAACCAGTAGCCGACGCCCTTGACGATGACGGCGAGCCCGATCAGGACCGACAGCTGAGCCTGGGCGCTGGTGGTGCCGCCGCGCCGGGCGCCGGAGAAGCGCAGCCCGCCCATCACGTAGTGCACCACCGCCGCGGCCACGGTGGCCAGCGCGAGGGCGGCGAAGAGGAAGGACAGCGCGAACCGCCACCACGGGTAGCTGAACGCGAAGAAGGAGATGTCGAGGCCGAACTTGGGGTCCGTGGTGCCGAAGGGCGTCGAGTTGCGCCAGGCGAGGTAGGTGTAGATCTGACCGGCCGCCGCGCCGCCGGCGAACAGGCCGACGAGGATGGCGAGGACGGCCACGATCAGCGCGAACTTCGACTCCAGCAGCTCGCGGTAACGCTCGAGCAGGGCACTGCTCGCGGGGCCGGTCCGAAAGCGCGGCCGCAGCCGGTACGCGATCGCTGCGCTCGCCGCCACCACGACCGCCATCAGCAGCCCGAACGAGGCGAACAGCCCGATCCGGGTCAGCAGCACGGTGTTGAAGACGTTCCCGAAGGAGAACGAGCGGTACCAGAGCCGGTCGGTCCAGACGTTGGTGAAGATCGCGAACACGACGACCAGCACGGCGACGATCACCAGCGTCGGCAGAATGGCGCTCCGGCGTCCAGCGGTCCGTACGGTACTCAACAAAGTCTCCTCGCCCCATGCCCCGGCTGAGCATGGTCCCTCACGTGCCTGTGCCTCACCCACGCCCGAGCGGCACCAGTGGTTCCCGCCCCGACGTCAGACCAGCGTATGCGCCAGCGCCGCTCCGAGCCCTGGTACGAGGTCCGCCGCGCCCAAGAGCTCGTTCGGGGCCGACACCAGTCGGGCGACTCCGTGCACGTTCCCGGCCCGGTCCGCCCCGACCACGACGCGGATGTCCTGCCGGGCCGGATGGGCCGCCACGTACGCCGCGGCCGCGGCCGGGTCCTCAGGCAGGTCGCCTTCCTGACCGGCCGGCAGGAAGGTCCGTTCGGCGCTGAGGGCGCAGCCGAAGACCGTCGCCGGCCACTCCAGCGCCGCCAGGTCGCCCAGCAGGTCACCGGTCGGAACGAAGTCTTCCTGCTCGATGGCGGTCAAGGCTGCGGGCGCAGCTCCCTCAGCCGTGGTCCGCAGGCCCAGCTCCGCCGCCAGGGCCGGTTCGGCGGCCGCGAAGACGTCGGTCTGGACCAGGGCGAAGAGCCGCGGCGGGGCGTCCCAACCGGCCGAACCGACGTGCCGTTCGAGCTCGATCAGCGCCGCCAGCAGCGCCTCCTGCTGGTCGGTCGCCGGGCCGTCGGGGCCAGATGTGGGGACGGCGGGCATCAGCAGTGCGGGACGCGGTCGGCGCCCCCGGGGGTGTCGAGGGCCTGCAAGGCGCTGATCGCGTCGGCGAGGGTGGCGACCTTGACCAGGGTCATGTCGGTCTGGACCCCGGCCAGGTCGCCGCAGTTCGGCGCGGGCACGAGGAAGACCTGGGCGCCGGCGTCCTCGGCCCCGGCGATCTTTTCCTGGATGCCGCCGATCGGGCCCACCTCACCGTCGGGGGTGATCGAGCCGGTACCAGCGACGTGACCGCCGGCCAGCAGCGCGCCGTCGGTGATCTTGTCGTAGATGGCGAGGGCGAAGACGAGCCCGGCGCTCGGGCCGCCGATCTCCTGGCCGAGGTCGAAGGAGATCTGGGGGCCGTACTGGTAGCCCTCTCCGATGGTGGCTCCGACCACCGGTGCGGCGTCGGCGGTGCTCGCCTGGGCCGCCTTGACTTTCACCGTGGTCGGCACCCGCTGCCGGATCACCCGGAAGGAGATCTCGTCGCCGGGCTTGTGCGTGCGGATCTGGGCGCTGACCGCCTCTGCGTCGGATGTCGGCACGCCGTCGACGGAGGTGACCAGGTCACCGGGCAGCAGCAACCGGTGCGCCGGGCCGCCCACGGTCACGGAGTAGACCGCTGGCATCTCGGTCACCGGCTGGCCGGCGGCGCGCAGGGCGGCGACCACCGAGTCGTCCTGGGCGGTCTCCATCAGGTCGGCGTCCTCGGCCTGGACCTCCTCGGCCGACTTGCCGCGGACGTAGACCGCCTCCCGCGGCAGGGCGTCGCGGTGCGGCAGCCAGTAGGCGACGAGCGCCTGGGGCAGGCTCAGCCGCGCGCCCGCGGGGGTCACTGAGACCACGGTCAGGTCGAGCTCGCCGGAGGTCGGATAGGTCTGGATGCCCTGGACCTTGATGATCGGTTCGCTGCCGACGGTCCCGAGGGTGTCGCGGGCGTCGCCCGGCCCCCAGGTGATGAACGGGACCGGTACCACGACGAGCAGGACCGCGAAGATGACGAAGACGAGGGCCGAGGCGAACGCCGTCCAGGTCTGCCGGGTCACGCATCCCTCACGGTCGGCGTGTCACTGTCGGTTGGTGTGTCCCTGTCGGTCCGTGTGCCACTGTCGGTCCGTGTGCCACTGTCGGTTGGTGTGTCACTGTCGGTCGGGGCCTCAGGCTCGGGCAGGCCGACCCACTCGGCCCCACCGTCGACGAAGGTCTGTTCCTTCCAGATCGGCACCTGTGCCTTGAGGTCGTCGATCAGCTCGGCGCAGGCGGCGAGCGCCTCGGCCCGGTGCACCGCACCCGCCGACACCACCACGGCCAGGTCGCCGACCTCGAGGTGGCCGACCCGGTGCTCGACCGCCAGCGCCACCAGGTCGTGCCGACCGGCGACGCGTTCGGCACAGCTCGTCAGCACCTGCGTCGCGCTCGGGTGGGCGGTGTAGTCGAGGGAGACCACGCCCTGGCCGCCGTCGTGGTCGCGGACCACCCCGACGAACAGGGCGACGCCGCCGACGTCAGCGTCGCGAACCAGGCCCAGCAGCCGGTCGACGCTGATCGGGGTCTCCCCAATGCTCGCCTCCCGCACGATCCCGGCCGATGTCATGCCTCGACCCTAACTGAGCCGCTGGACAGCGCTCGGGGTTGCGCCCTGAGCGATCAGGGGTTGCGCCGGCCCGCTGGAGGGCCCGGGACGCGTACCGTGGAGGGCACCTGCTCGATCTGCATCTGTTCGATCCGCATCCGTCCGAGATCTGATCGGGCCCGACGTCAGGAGTGGCCCCCATGTCGAAGGACAACCCGCCTCAGGGCAACCAACCCGGGGACGACCAGCGCGGCGAGGGCGACGGCCCGCTGGACCCGTTCGGCGAGGGTGAGACCCCCATACCCGACACCCCCGTGCCCGAGACCCCGGTGCCCCAGCCGGGTGCCGGTCCGGGCAAGCCCGCGTCTCCGAACGCCGGCTGGCAGCTGGGCGGCGGCTCGCGCAAGCCGGCCGACAACAGCGGCGCAGGCGACCCGGCCAACCCGTTCGAGGCCCTGTTCGGGGCGTTGGGCGGTGGCGGTGACATGAACGCGCTCGCGTCTCAGCTGCAGAGCGCCTTCTCGATGCTCGGCGGCGCCGGCGCGATGTTCGGTCAGGGCGCGCCGGCCGAGGGCTCGGGCGTCAACTGGGAGGTCACCAAGAACACCGCCCGGACGACCGTCGCCTCGCTCGGCCCCGACCCGACGCCGTCGGGAGCACAGCAACGGGCGCTGACCGAGGCCGTCTCGATCGCCGAGGTCTGGTTGGACGAGGCCACCACCTTTCCCCGGGTCAGCACCACCGTGGCGGCGTGGAGCCGGGCGGAGTGGATCGAGAACACCATGCCGACGTGGCGGCGGCTGGTCGAGCCCGTCGCCACCCACATCGCCGACGCGATGGAGAACGCCCTGAGCTTCGGCGGCGAGGAGGCCGGCGCCATCCCCGGCATGGCCGGGATGGAGCAGATGCTGCGGCCGATGCTGCGCACCTCGGGCGCGTCGATGTTCGGGCTGCAGCTGGGACAGGGGCTCGGCCAGCTGGCGGCGGAGGTGGTCGGCGTGACCGACATCGGGCTGCCGCTGAACGAACCCGGTCACGTCGCCCTGCTGCCCACCAACGTTGCCGCCTTCGGCGAAGGGCTTGAGCAGAGCGGGACCGACGTCACCCTCTATCTCGCGCTCCGCGAGTGCGCCCGGCAGCGGCTGTTCGCCTCCGCGGGCTGGCTGCGGGAGCAGATGCTGGTGCTGGTGGAGCAGTACGCCTCGGGCATCACCATCGACACCTCCGCGCTCGAGCAGGCCGTCGGCCAGGTCGACCCGTCCAACCTGGAGGAGCTGAGCGCCTCGTTGGAGGGCGGGCTGTTCGAGCCGCAGAAGACGCCGGAGCAGCTCGCCACGCTCGAGCGGCTGGAGACCATGCTGGCGCTGGTCGAGGGCTGGGTCGACGAGGTCGTGACCCAGGCCACGGTCAGGTGGATGCCGGCCGCCGCCGCACTCGCCGAGACCGTACGCCGGGCGCGGGCCTCCGGCGGGCCGGCCGAGGCGACCTTCGCCACCCTGGTCGGGCTCGAGCTCCGGCCCCGCCGGATGCGGGACGCGGCCAACCTGTGGGCGGCCACCCGTGAGGCGCGCGGCGTCGACGGCCGAGACGCCGTCTGGGCCCACCCGGACCTGCTGCCGACCGCCGCCGGGCTCGACGACCCGCTCGGCTTCGTGGCCGGCGAGCAGCAGACCAGCACCGACGACGAGTTCGACGCCGCTCTTGCCGAGCTGCTCGACGAGGAGTCCGACGGGCCCACCCCTTCCTGACTTCCGACGTGTCCGACGCTCACGGGGTCGAGCCCCGTGAGCCTCTGACATATCGGTGAGGATCAGGTGGAGGTGATGCGTACGGGGATGCCGTGGTCGTGGGCGGTGCCCAGCCGGTGGCGGACGGGTTCGCCGGCGCCCGGCGTCCAGAGCTCGGTCCGGACGCTCGGTTTGGCGGCGGGGCCCGCGTCGTCCATGGCCAGGTCGTGGTCGGCCTCGTACTCCATGATCACCCGCGCTACGCGGTGCTCGGCGCCGTGCTCAGCCACCGCCGTCTTGACCGCGGTGACCTCCTCGGCTGACCAGTAGAGCTGGGTGATGGACTGCCAGACGACGGTCAAGACGTCGTCCTCGGACGCGGCCGCCAGCCGTTGCGGCAGCCAGTCGCTCGCCGAAGCGGCGTCCACCCGTAGTGGGTGCGCCGAGGCGAGCCGGAGCGCCGCCGCCAGCCGGGCGTGCCGGTGCAGGTCGAACGGCCAGACGAACGAGGTGAGCAGCTGGCGTCCCTCCAGGGTGTTGGCGTCCACCGGAGACAGGTCGCAGCCGGCCCGGTCGACCACGGCGAACCGCCGCGGCTCCACCCGACCCTCGATCGCGCCGCGGAGCTGCAGCGGAGAGGACATCGGCCCCCACCGCCACGCCGTCCCGGAGTAGCCGATGCTCTCGACCAACAGGTTCAGCCCGGCGCTCGCGCCCAGCTCGAGCAGCCGTACCTGGTGCACCCCGGTCGCCGCCACCAGGTCGAACAGTCCCGCGAGCAGGGCTGCGGACCGGCCGACCTCGTTCGTCTGCGGAGCCGTGCCGAGCGCTTCGTGCAGCTCGGGCACGTGCGCGGCGATGACCTGCTGCATCACCGGCCAGCCGTGCGAGGGCGGCCGGTCACCGCCGAGACAGGCGTAGTAGGGCTGCAGCTCGGGCGCTCGACCGGCGAGGACCAGCCGGAACAGACCGGCCAGCAGCCGCAGCTGCAGCACCGAGCCGTTCGGCGCGTCCTCGTAGCCGGCGCAGATCTCGCGGACCGGGCCGCCCGCCTCCCAGTCCTCGGCCATCCCGCGCATGGCGTAGCCGTAGAGGTGCTCACTGGTGCCGGCGTGCGCCCGGAAGCGGTCGGCGAGGGTCGGCCCGGCGTCCCAGACGATCATCGTGGCCCGTGGGCGGCCGTGGTCGACCCAGACAGCAACAGCCGCGTCTGCTCCCAGCCTTCGAGGCCCGGATCCAGCCGACGCAGGTCCGCCGGCGTCCGCAGCCGGTGCCAGTCCGGCGCCCGCGCGACCTGGTCCCGGCTGGGGGCGGCCGCGCGCAGCCGCTCGTACGGATCGAGGTCCAGGTCCAGCGGCTGGTCGGCCAGCCAGCCAGCGACGGGCAGCCGCAGCCCGAGCGCGACGCAGCCCGCACCGCCGCGGGCGGGAGCGACGACCACGTCGCTGCGGTGCAGGACCTTCAACACCTTCGCCAGCACCAGTCCCGGCAGGTCGGGGACGTCTGCCGGCACCACGACCAGCTCGTCGGCCTGGCCGCTCAGCTGGGCGGCCAGGCTGAGCACATCGCCTTCAGACAGGTACAGCCCGTCCGGCCACAGCAGGTCGGCAACCGGCGCGGGTCCGACGATGCCGCTGCGGACCCCGACCAGGTCGGCGAGCACCTCATAGCTGTCGGCGAGCGCAGCCTGCGCGAGCGCGGCGGCGTCCACCCCGGGCGGTGCCGCGGCTCCGGCACCGTACCGGGCCGAGACGAGGGCGACCCGGCGCGGACCCGCGGGGCGCTCCGGCTCCACCAGCGCGGGTTCAGTCGACATCGAGTCCGGCCTCGACGGAGTCCGCACGACCCTGGCCTGCGAGGTAGCCCTCGAGGTAGCCGCGCGCCCGCGCCGCCTCGGGGTAGGAGGCGACGAGCCGCCAGAAGGCCGGCGAGTGACTCGCCTCCACGAGGTGGGCGAGCTCGTGCAGCAGCACGTAGTCCAGGACCCAACCGGGCATCGACCGCAGTCGGTCCGACAACCGGATCGCGCCGGTGCTCGGGGTGCAAGATCCCCAACGCTGGCGCTGGTTGGCGACCCAGCGGACCTCGGTCGGGTAGGTCGGGGAGCTCAGCGGCGCCAGATAGGTGTCGACCAGGACGGTCGCGCGGTGGAGCAGCTCGCGGTCGCCACGCGGCGGCGCGCCCTTCGCCTCGCGAGCCAGCACCTTGGCCACCATCGAGTCCACGAAGACCCGCTCGTCGGCCGCAGACATCCGGGACGGGATGAGCACCACGATCGTGCCGCGTTCACGGTAGGCCGTGACCGTCCGGGTCCGGCGGCCGCTGCGCCGAACCTCGACCTGGGGCACGTCAACCGGGGGCTTCGCGACCGCCGGCACCTCGAGCAGGGCCGCCTCGAAGGGAGGGCCTGGATCGTGCTGGGACATCGAGGCTCCCTTCATCGTGCCGGCGGAAGGGGGGTACCGCCCGGTACCGGTCACGCTACTCCGACCGCACCTCGGGCTGGTGGTCCCGGCGTCCGTCTCATCCGCGCGCCAGGGGAGATGTCGGCGCGGTGAACGGCCGGTTTCCACATGGCACCCGCCTGGCGTCGGTTCGGCCTCCACAGGTTCGGGGCGTGGGTGCACACGTTGTCCACAGCCCCATCCACAGCCGGTGGACAGTGGCTCGTCGGAGACGTTTGACGCCCCGCCCCGGAGGCGGCTAGCGTGCCGGAGACGAAACCTCCAGATGGTCGGCACGTTCGCAGGGGAAGGCAAGCGGCGCCGATGTTCCTGGAGGTTTCGTCCTGTCCGGAGCCGGTGAGCGGTCCGACGTCGCTGTCAGCCTTCGGCGTGGTTGCCCGCTGAGCGCGAAAAGCCTGCCGTAGTGTTACCGGCGACCAAGCGATGCAGCCGCGGTCGTGGACGCCGCCGGCAAGGCGCGACCTCGGGGCGAGCAGCGCCGTCTCGTGGACGCGACCCGTCCACGACACCTCGAGAAGGAGAGTTCCATGGCGGAGACCTACAGCGGTGAGTTCTACTGCGTGAAGTGCAAGGAGAAGCGCGAGGCATCCGGCGACGTCCACGTGAACGACAAGGGCACCCGGATGGCCAAGGCCAAGTGCCCGGTCTGCGGCACGAACCTCAACCGCATCCTCGGCAAGGCCTGACCCCACGCCGGCGAGACCGGGCGGTACGCCACCAGTCCCCGCGACCTCGCGACCTCGTGACCCCGTGACCTGAGGACAGGGGCGGTCCGCCCGACCGCCCCGGTCCCACGGCCCTCGGTCGCGCCCCAGCCTGTGGACAACCAGCCAGGGGTCGGGACGGTCAGCCAGACTGCGGTGATGTCGGTCTCTGCTGCGTCCACGGTGCCTGAGCCCGAGCTTACGGCGGGACCCGTGTGCGGGTCGCCGCCCGCGCCGCGGTCGATGCCGACCAGGCCGCTGCTGCCGGCCACCGTGCCGGTCCTGGTTCGCGGACCGCACCGCCTCCAGGTCGGCCTCGAACCGTTCGCCGTGGTGCTGCACCACCCAGCCGCCGCTGCGCTCCTCGAGCGGCTCGACGGCCACACCACCCTCCCCCATCTGCGTCGGTGGGCCGCGACCTCCGGCCTGACGTCGACCGACGTCGACCGGGTGCTGGGCGCTCTTGACCGCGCCGGACTGCTCGGCTCGCCAGCCCGCTCCGTAGCGACCGGCGCCGCCGTCCGGCTGATTGGCCTCGGTCCGCTCGGCCAGCAGGTCGCCCGGCTGCTGCTGGCCGCCGGCCTCCGCGTCTACGCCGCCGCCGACCAGCCCGACCGCGGTCGCCGGAACGAACCGCCCCTCGCCGACCTGCAGGACCTGCCGCGGCCGCACGGCGCCCGCCTGACCGTGGTCAACCACTGGTCCAAGCCCGAACGCGGCGACCTGGCGCTCACGGTCGTCGCCACCGACAGCGTCGAGCCCGACCGGGTCCTGACCGACGCCCTGCTACGGACCGACCAACCCCACCTGGTCCTGCGGGCGGCGGGACCGACCGGCACGGTGGGCCCGCTCGTCCTGCCGGGTCGGACAGCCTGTCTGCGATGCACCGACCTGACCCGGCGGGACGCCGATCCGGGCTGGCCGCTGCTGCTCGGCCAGCTGACCGCCTTGCGGGTACGCGCGTCGGCGGTGCTGGTCGCCTGGGCCGCCGGTGTCGGAGTGGCGCAATTGCTCGCCCACCTCCAAGGCGAGCTGCCGGAGGCCGCCGGCGCCACCGTCGAGCTGACCGACCGCGACCACCTGATGCGGTGGCGAGCCTGGCCGGTGCACGCCGGCTGCGGCTGCGCTTGGGCGGCCCAGACAGAATGGGCGCCATGAGCGACGACCCCGTGAAGGCACGACCAGGGGACCCGATGGCCCGATCGTCCTTCCGGCGCAACGCCCGGCTGGCGTCGCTGCCGCTCGGCGCCGCCGGCCGCGCCACCCTCGGACTGGGTCGACGACTCGGGGGCGCGTCCGCTGAGCAGGTCAGCGCCCAGCTGCAGCAGCGTGCGGCCGAACAGCTCTTCAAGGTGCTCGGCGACCTCAAGGGCGGCGCGATGAAGTTCGGCCAGGCGATGAGCCTGTTCGAGTCGGTGCTGCCGGACGACATCGCGGCCCCGTACCGCGAGCAGCTGACCCGGCTGCAGGCCGACGCCCCGCCGATGCCGACGTCCCGGGTGCACGCGGTGCTGCGCCGCGAGCTCGGCGTGGACTGGCGGGACCAGTTCCTCGACTTCGACCCCGAGCCCGCCGCCGCGGCCTCGATCGGCCAGGTTCACCGGGCCACCTGGGCCGACGGCCGACAGGTCGCGGTGAAGGTGCAGTATCCGGGCGCCGACGAGGCTCTGCGTTCGGACCTGCGCCAGATCGCCCGGCTGTCGAAGGTTTTCGCCCCGCTCGCCGCGGGGATGGACGTCCGGCCGCTGGTGGACGAGCTCGTCTCCCGGATCAGCGAGGAGCTCGACTACACCATCGAAGCCGCCGCCCAGCAGCGGGCGGCCGAGGGGTTCGCCGACAGCGACGAGTTCGTGGTCCCGCACGTGCTGGCGGGGACGTCGAAGGTGATGGTGAGCGAGTGGATCGACGGGCGCGCGCTGTCGACCGCCTCGGAGCTGTCAGCCGACGAGCGCAACCGGATCGGGCTGTCCTACGTCCGGTTCCTGTTCGCCGGACCGAGCCGGGTGGGGCTGCTGCACGCTGACCCGCACCCCGGCAACTTCCGGATCACCCCGGACGGACGGCTCGGCGTGGTCGACTTCGGCCTGGTCGCCCGACTGCCGGACGGCCTCCCCCGGGCCATGGGCACGATCTTGGGCATCGCCCGGTCGGGTGACGCCCAGCAGGTGAAGGACGAGCTGTTCCGCGAAGGGTTCGTCACGGCCGACGTCGACCCGAAGGACCTCTTCGACTACCTGGCGCCGTTCGTCGAGCCGGCCGCCGTCCCGGTCTTCCAGTTCAACCGGGAGTGGATGCGCGAGCAGTTCATCCGGGTCCGGGACCCCGGCGCCAGCAACGGGATGGCGTTCAAGATCAACCTGCCGCCGGACTACCTGCTGATCCACCGGGTCTGGCTCGGCGGTCTGGCGGTGCTGTCCCAGCTCAACGTCCGCGCCGCCTTCGTCGACGTGCTCGAGGAGTTCCTGCCCGGCTACGCCGAGCACGCGTAGCGGTCGCCGCGACCGTACCGGCGGCAGAGCCTGCCCGGGTCTGGAGCGGAGCCGACACGGGGGCGGGCGGTCGTCAGCGCTGGGCCGAGGACGGTCTGGACCACCACTGCGCGGCACAGTGACGAGCCCGGGTCGCAGGACGCGCGTGGGCGGGGATACCACGGGTCCACCTCGACCCATCGGCTCCTGGACAGAGCCGGTGCCCGCGCGGCTGTGCCGCGTAGTGGTGGTCCAGACCGAACAAGCCGAGCATAGAGGGCTCACCCAACGGTGCTGCAGCCCACGAACCGGGGCTCGTTGCTCGAGTCACGACAGGGCCCGGCTGAGCCAGAGCCGGACGGCGTGGAACAACCGTTCGCCCCGGCTCAGCCCGGTTCCCATCTCATCGCCGCTCACGCGGCTGCCTCGCGGCGCGTGACCTCGGCTGCCGCGCCGACCGGCTGCTTGCGCGGCCGACCCCGAGGCCGCTTCCGCGCCACGACAACACCGGCGATGAACAGCTCGCCGCCCCAGACGCCCCACGGCTCACGCCGCTCGAGGGCCCCGGACAGGCAGGACGCCCGCAGCGGGCAGTCGGTGCAGAGCGCCTTGGCCGCCTCCACGTCAGCGGGCGCCTCAGCGAAGAACACCTCCGGGTCGACCAGCCGGCAGGGCAGGTCGGGCGACAGGACATCCGGCCCCGGGTTGCCCGACAGCACCGCTGCCGCTGTCCATCCTGATGAGCCTGACGAGACAGTCATCAGGCCACCTCCTCCGTCGTTCATGGTTCCCACTCGTCTCTCGTGAACACCGGAGATCCGGTGTTCGAAGGTCTGGGAAACACGAAGGCCGTGATTCCCGGTTGATCTGGGATTCACGGCCTGGAGGCAGTCGGTGCTGGTGTTACACCGGCGGACTACAGGAAGAGGATCCCGTTCGGGTCGAGTACAGGTGATCGATGACGGCGACACCGGTAAAGCCGGTGGTCCCGTCCTGGACGAAGGCCATGGCAACCGGGAATGCGCCGAGGACGCACTCCTCCCGCCAGGCCATGGGCACGCGCGGGCGCAGAGTGGTCCCCTGCTTCTCGATCATGGCGATGCTGGACTGCGTGATGTCAGACATGGAACTCACTCCTCTCCGTCTCCTGATCCGGTGCCGCACGTACGGCCGCCCCGGGCGTGCACGATCCCTCCTGGGAACGGGCTTCAGCCTAGGGGAGGCCGCGCGCGACGCGCAAAGGCTTTTCCGGGTTTCTCACGTTCTTTTTTCAGCGAACCAGCCACACCGATAGCGACGGCGCCATTTCAGACGCGGGCGCGCTCGGACTCGCTGCCGAGGATGGCCAGCACCTCGTCGCCGTACTTGTCGGCCTTCGCCGGGCCGAGGCCCTGGACCTTCACCAGGTCCGACCGGTTGTGCGGCCGTGCCTCCGCGAGGGCGATCAGGGTGGCGTCGGTGAAGATGCAGAACGCCGGCACCTTCTGCTCGCTCGCCTGCTGACGCCGCCACTCCCGCAGCAGGGCCATCGTCTGCTCGTCGAACGTCGACGGACAGCTGAGGTGACGGCCGAGCTTGCGCTCGGCGGCGTCGCCCAGCGCGGATCCGCAGGACCGGCAGTGCTGGGACAGCACGGAGCCGCGCCGCCGGGTCGAGCGTGCCGCCGTCGGACCGGCACCGCGGGCACTTTCGGGCAGCACCGGGTCGAGGAAGCGGGACGGCTTGCGCGGGTTCCCGCCCCCGTTACGGGTACGCGACCAGGAGAGCCGCAGCCGGCGGCGGGCGCGGGTGACCCCGACGTAGAGCAGCCGGCGTTCCTCCTCGACCTGTTCCGGCCGGGTCGCCAGCACGAACGGCAGCGACCCCTCCTGGGTGCCGAGCAGCGCCACCGCTTCCCACTCCAGCCCCTTGGCCGAGTGCAGCGTGGACACGGTGACGCCCTGGGCCACCGGGACGTGCTGAGCCTCGGCTCGCGCGTCCAGCTCGGCCGAGACCGCCCGCAGGTCCACCGGCGTCGCGGTCGGACCCTCCTCGGCGACACGCGCGGTCAGGTCCTCGGCCACGCTCAGCAGGGCGGACAACGACTCCCAGCGCTCGCGGACCGCGCCCGCGCCGTCCGGCGGGCTGGGGCTCCAGCCGAGCGTGCCGAGGACGGCCTTCATCTGGTCGACCGCGCTGCCGCCCTCACCCTCACCCATTGCCCTCGCCTCGGTCCGCAGGGTGAGCAGCGCCTGGCGTACCTCGGGCCGTTCGTAGAAGCGTTCACCGCTGCGGACCAGGTAGGGGATCTGGCGCTCAGCCAGCGCCTGCTCGATGGCCGGGGACTGGGCGTTGATCCGGTACAGCACCGCCATCTCGCGCCACTGCACGCCGTCGCTCGCCTGCCGGGACAGCCAGTCGGCGATCCCGGCCGCCTCGGCCGCCTCGTCGGGCGCCTCCACGAACTCGACCTCGGGCCCGGCGGGCTGCTGCGCCTGCAGGGTGACGGCGCTGATCCCGCCGGCCTTGACGCCGGACATGATCTTGTTCGCGCACCCCACCACCTGCGGGGTCGACCGGTAGTCGCGGACGAGCTTGACCACGGTCGCGCCCGGGTGCCGGCGGGCGAAGTCGGTGAGGTAGCTCGCTTGCGCGCCGGCGAAGGAGTGGATGGTCTGGGCCGGGTCGCCGACCACGCAGAGCTCGCTGCGGTCGCCGCGCCACAGGGTCAGCAACGCCTGCTGCAGCGGGCTGACGTCCTGGTACTCATCGACCACGAGGTGCCGGTAGGTGCGACGGATCGTGTCGGCCACCTGCTCGTGCTCGGAGATCAGCGCCGCGGCGCAGAGCAAGATGTCCTCGAAGTCGATCCGGCCCCGGTCGCGCTTGGCGCCCTCGTACGCGGTGAACACCCGGGCGACGGTCTCGGGGTCGATCGAGGCGATGCTGCGGCCGGCGGCGGCCGCCAGCCGCGGATAGTCCTCGGCGGTCACGTTGCTGACCTTGGCCCACGCGATCTCCGACACCAGGTCGCGTAGCCGCGGCGTGTCGACCCGGATCCGCAGCCGGCTGGCCGACTCCGCAACGAGTGACATCCGGTTGTCGAGCACCTGCGGCAGCTCGCCGCCGTACGCCTGTGGCCAGAAGTACTGCGCTTGGCGGAGCGCCGCGGAGTGGAACGTCCGGGTTTGGACGCCGCGGGCACCCAGCTGCTGCAGCCGACCCCGCAGCTCACCGGCCGCGCGGGTCGTGAAGGTGACGGCCAGCACCGCGGTGGGGTTGTACGTTCCGGTCGCCACCCCGTACGCGATCCGGTGGGTGATGGCGCGCGTCTTGCCCGTCCCGGCGCCGGCGATGACCGCGAGCGGCCCGTTCAGGGTCGTCGCCACCGCTCGCTGCTCGGGGTCGAGGCCCGCGAGCAGCGCCTCGGGATCGGCAGACGTACGGGTGTTCGACACGCCTTGAAGCCTAACCGCGGGAACTGACAGTCCCCTGCGAGCGTCGGGTAGGTCGGGCCCCGGCCCGCTCTGGACGACCGAGCGAGCAGGACACGCCTCGAGCAGAGCGAGCAGGTGCCTGGCCCGCGCCCTCGGCCATGGCGGCGTTGATGATCTTGGCCGCCGCGCTGAAGGCGGATCCGCTCGGTCCCGGCCGACCTGCAGGACTCGGCCGGCGTACCCGGAGCACCCGGGCGATGCCGCTGGCGCCCCCGCATCGAGCCGTCACCGCCGACCACGAAGAGGACGTCGATCCCCAGCTCGACGAGCCAGTCGACCATCAGCTCCGGGTCCTGCGCGCCGCGCGCGGTACCCAGCAGGGTGCCGCCGCGTTCGTGGCTCGACCAGCGTCGAGCGATCAGCTGTTCTGGGCTTCCCAGGTGAGGGCGACCGAGGCGGTGCCGCCCTGGGTGGAGTCGGGGGCGTTCGCGGCGAGGGTGTAGGAGACCTGGTAGGTACGGGACTCGGTCGCGGTGCCGGTCGGCGCCCAGGAGCCGAGGCCGGTGGCGAAGCTGGTCGCGGTGGTCCCGAAGCTCTCGAGGGTGCCGCTGAAGACCGACGGGTTGGTGGCGGCCGGGGTGAAGCCGGTACAGGAACCGAAGGAGCCGCCGCTGCCCTGGGTGACGTTCAGGGTGATCGAGGAGGCGAGCGCCTTCGTGGTGGCGACGCTCGCGGCGTACAGCTTGACCGTGGAAGCCAGCGAGCCCGAGGAGGTGACCACGATGCACTTGGTACCGGTCGCGCCGGGCTTGAGGTTGCTGGCCGAGAACAGGGCCGCGTTGCTGTCGTCGTCGCTGAGCTGGACCGTACCGGAGGACCAGTTGCTGGTCGGGTTCGAGGTCGAGGCGGAGTAGGCGGAGTAGGAGGCCTGGGAGACGACGAGGCCAGAAGCGATCAGAGCGACCGGGATGACGGCGATCTTGGCGATGGTGGCGGTGCGGCTGCTGGGGGTGCGGGACATCGGGGGCTCCTGGGGGAAGTTTCTCGTCCGGGCCGCTCGCTGCCGGCCTCGTCCAGACCTCGTGGTCCGGTGAGATGAACTCTGCCCAGCCGACCTCAGTGACAACGGTGTCTCACCCCACGTCTCCGCTCAGGATCGGACGAGGGATTCGAGCACCTCCGGGTTTCCTCAGGGAAGCGGCCGACGCCACTCAGGTCCAGCCTCAGTTGGTGCCGGCCTCGTACTGGGCGGCCACCTGCGCGGCGGTCAGCGCGGTCGGATAGAGCACCGCGTCGTCCAGCGTGCCGGCGAAGGAGTAGCTGGAGATGGGGTACGGCCAGCCGTTGAGGTTGTCGGAGCCGATCCTCAGGTACGCCGGGTTGATGGAGTCGCCAGTGGTGACCGAGGGGTCGGAGCCGAGCAGCTTGCCGTCGACGTAGAGCCGCATGCCGGCGCTGGACAAGGTGGCCATGGTCTGGTGCCATCCGCCGTCGTTGTAGCTCGTGGGTGAGGCGAGCGTCTTGACCGTGCCGGGAAACATGCCGAAGACCACGATGCCGGTGTCGGTCAGGTAGAGGTGCCGGTCGTAGACGCCCGACAGCCCCGACGAGGCGTTGCCGAAGCCAATGATCTTGCCGCCCCGCGTCGTGGTCGTCCTGAACCAGATGCCGATGGTGAAGGTGTTGGGGGCGGCGCCACTGAGCGCGGGTGAGCTGAGAGAGCCGCTCGAGCCGTCGAACGTCATGGCCCGGCCGGTGTCCCGGACGCAGGCCCGGCTGGTCCCAGCGGTCCGGCCGGCGGAGCTGTAGGTACCGGTCCGGGCATAGGTGGAGCTGTCGGTGGCGGCCGTGGCCGTGGCGGACGTCTCGTCCATTCGGTACCACAGCGAGGGGACGCCGGCGGTGACCGCGTTGGCGCACTTGAAGTAGGTCGCCGCGACCAGGACGGCGCTGGTCGTCGTCCGGTCGGTGAACGCCGCATCGGCGGGCGCAGCCGACACGCAGCCGAGCAGGGCGACGACGCCCACGACGCCGAGCTGACGGACACGGCGGGTCACCGGGGCGGACCCGGTGGTCGGCCCGCCGCCCGTCCGCGCTGGGTTGGGCGGCCGGGGGGTGGCCAGCTCGTCCGGGCCCGACAAGCCGGCGTCGCCGCCGACCGCCGGCGGTGGGACCTGGCTGCCCGGGTCGTCCTCGGTCTCCTCGTCGTCAGGGAACCCGAAGCTACGGCTGCGCGCCGCCACGGCCAGCAGACCCAACAACCCCAGCACGGTCAGGCCCAACGGCAGCCAGGACCGCTCACGGAGCCAGACCACCGGCAGGGCGACCCAGGGCACGCGCAACGTGGCGATGCCGCGGACCGCGGTCAACGCCACCGGGGTCGAGTCGTCGCCGGTGTTGGCGTCGCCGCGGGTGACCAGCATCCCGTCGTCGTCGATCCGGACGAAGCGGTGCAGCCGCAGCCGGCCGGGGTGGTCCGGGTCGTCGAAGAGCAGCACGCTGCCGACGGCTGGCGGGGCCGCTCCGAGCGGACGGGACACGGCCACGTCGCCGACCTGCAGCCGCGGCAGCATCGACCCGCTGCTGACCGTGGTGGGATGCCAGCCGATGGCCAGCGGCACCGCCCCCCAGAGCCCGAGGCAGACGAGCGCGGCCAGCGCCGCGCGGCTCAGCGAGGTCGCGAGCAGCCAGGGCCAGGTCCATGGAGGCGAGTCGGTCACGGTCAGGTGTTCTGCGCTTCCCAGGTGAGACCGAACGTGGCGACCCCGCCCTGGGCGGAGTCGGGGGTGGCGGCGCTGACGGTGTAGCCGAACTGGTAGCTGCGGGTCTCGGTTGCCGTCCCGCTCGGGGACCAGCTGCCTACCCCGCTGCCGTAGCCGGTCGCTGCCCCGGTGAACGCGGTGACGGTGCCGGAGTAGACGGCCGACCCGGTGGCGAGGGCGGAGAAGCCGCTGCAGGAGCCGAAGCTCGCGCCGGTGCCCTGGGTGATGGTCAGCGAGACATAGCTTCCGAGGCCCTTGGTGGTGGTGACGTCGGTGGCGTAGAGCTTGACCGAGGACGGCAGCGTCCCGCTCGAGGTGACCGCGATGCAGCGGGACCCGCTGGAGCCGGGCTTGAGGTTGGTCAGGATGAACAGTGCGGTGCCGGAGTCGTCGTCGCTCAGGTTGACGGTGCCGACCGAGAAGCTGTTGTCCCCGTTGGAGACCTTGGAGCTGAACGCGGCGTACGAGGCCTGGCTGACGAGGGCGAGGGTGGCGGCGGCAGCCACCGGCCACAGCAGCCAGCGCGAAGCGCGGACCGAGCGGGGGGAGGGCGGCATCGGAGCTCCTGCCACGTTGGCGGTCTGACCTGGCCGCCCCCACGGCATCAAGGTCAGGGTATCCGACACCGCCGCCCACTCGTCGGTCCTCCGGCGGCCGGGCCGGTGAGAAGGGGTGCTCCGGAATAGCGGCGCAAGCAGGAGGGTTTGGCCGACCATGAGCGCTTACGAGGCCCAGCCCGGCCGTCCGACGATGTTCACCACCAGCTGGTGCGGCTACTGCGCCCGGCTCAAGGGTCAGCTGCAGCGTTCCGGGATCGAGTGGACCGAGGTCGACATCGAGACGCACCCGGACGCGGCGGACGTCGTGGCCTCGCTCAACGGGGGCAACCAGACGGTGCCGACGCTGCTCTTCTCCGACGGCTCCGCGATGACCAACCCGTCCGCGTCCCAGGTGGACCGCAAGCTGGCCGAGCTCCGCTGAGCCGCTGCACGGTCGTCGTCTTCGACGTCGACGGCACGCTGATGGACTCCGCCGACGGGATCGTCGCTGGCTACGGTCACGCCCTCCGCACCGTCGGCGTCGAGCCGCCGCCCGAGGAGGTGCTGCGCGCCGACCTCGGGCCACCGGTCGGTGAGCTGTTCGCTGGTCTCGGTCTGGCGCCGGACCAGATCGAGGTGGCGGTGGCGGCCTACCGCCACTACTACCGCGAGACCGGGATGGGTCAGGCGACGGTCTACCCCGGGGTCGTGGACCTGCTCGACCGGCTGGCTCCCGTCGCCGCCCTCGGAACGGCGACCGCCAAGCTGACGACCGTGGCCCAGTCTTTCCTGGAGCGCTACGACCTCCGACGGCGGTTCGCCGTGGTCAACGGCACCGACGACACCCACCACACCAAGACCGAGACCCTCACCCGCACGCTCGAGCTGCTCGGCAGCCCCGACCCGGCCCGGGTGTTGATGGTCGGCGACCGGCACATCGACATCTCCGCCGCCCACGCCTGCGGCGTCCGGTCGGTCGGCGTGCTCTGGGGCTACGGCACGGCGGCCGAGCTCGAGGCCTCGTCCCCTGACCACCTGATCCGGGAGCCGGACGAGCTGCTGAGCCTGCTCGGCTGACTCCGGGTCGGCCTGGATCTGGCAGCTCGACCGGATCCGAGCCGCGTTCCGCAGGCCGCGGACAGTCGACGCAGGGCTGACAGGGGTTTCTCTGATGAACCTGCTGGCTCTTTATCTCGACGCCCGACGCGATGAGGAGGTGGCACGGCCACGCCGCGCGCTCGCGTCGCGAGCAATGGTCGCCACTGGGTTGAGTCAGCGACAGATCCCGAGGCATCGGTCATCTCTCAGCCCACGGTCAGCCAACCGCTCAGGTTCGCTCCCGACGTCGGCGATGTCCATCCCGAGGGTGTATTCCTCCGCCACGAGAACTGTCAGAGGTCGGACTTAGGGTGGGCCGGGTCATGAGCCTCCACCTGCACCGAGCCGAACGCGCCGACCGTCTGGTCGCGGCGCTCGGTGAGGTGCTCACCAACCCGCTGGTCGACCCGTTCGCCAGCGAGGTGGTCAGCGTGCCCACGCCGGGAGTCGAACGCTGGCTCAGCCAACGGCTGGCGACCCGGCTGGGCGCTTCGGCCGGGGCAGCGGACGGCGTCTGCGCCGGTATCACCTTCCCCTCCCCCGGACGGCTGGTGGCCCGCGCTCTCGGCGAGCGCGAGGGCCGGTCGGCGGCGGACCCCTGGCGGCCCGAGCACGCCGTCTGGCCGTTGCTGCGGGTCCTGGACGCTGGCCGCGGCGAGGCCTGGGCGCAGGTGCTGTGGCGTTACCTGGGCGACCGGACGTCCGCGGGGCCGTCCTCGGGCGTCGCGACGGCCAGCGTGGACGCTGCCCGCGGGGGCCGCCGGTGGTCGACAGCCCGGCAGCTCGCTGGGCTCTTCGCCCGCTACGCGGGCGCGCGGCCGCAGATGGTGCTCGCCTGGGCCGGCGGTCGCGACGTCGACGGCGAGGACCGTCCGTTGGAGCCCGACCGAGCCTGGCAGGCCGAGCTCTGGCGACGGCTGCGGACGGAGATCGGCGAGCCGAGCCCGGCGGAGCGGACCGGGCGAGGCGCCGACGCGCTTCGTGCTGACGCCGCCTCCAGCGACCTGCCCGAACGGGTCTCGCTCTTCGGACCGACCCGGATCGAGCCCCAGCACGTACGGGTGCTGAGCGCGTTGGCCGCCGGCCGCGAGGTACACCTGTGGCTGCCCCACCCCTCCCCCGCCCTCTGGGCCGCGCTCCAGCACACCGCCGGTCCGCCGCCGTACGGGTCCCCGCTCCCGCACCGCCGCGCCGAGACCTCCGGCACCGGTGGGCACCGGCTGCTGGCCTACCTCGGCCGCGACGTCCGTGAGCTGCAGCTGGTGATCGCCGCCGGCGCCCCGGTCGACCACGACGAGCACCTGGCCCCTCGCCGTCAGCCTGCGACCACGCTGCTGCAGCAGCTGCAGTCCGACATCGTCGCCGACCGCCCGCTGGACGGGACCGAGCGGCCGCTGCTCGCCGCCGACGACCGCAGCATCAGCCTGCACGCCTCACACGGGCCGGACCGCCAGGTGGAAGTGTTGCGTGAGGTGTTGGTGGGGCTGCTCGAGGACGACCCGAGCCTGGAGCCGCGCGACATCGTGGTGATGTGCCCCGACATCGAGACCTATGCGCCGCTGGTCGCCGCGACGTTCGGCCTCGACGCCGACGACGCCACCGCGGAGCATCCCGGGCACCGGCTGCGGGTCCGGCTGGCCGACCGCTCGCTGCGCCAGATCAACCCGCTGCTGTCGGTGTTGAACCGGCTCGTCCTGCTGGCCAGCGGCCGGATGGAGTCGGCCGCTCTGCTGGACCTGTGCGCGGCCCCGCCGGTGGCCCGCCGCTTCGGGTTCGGGGCCGACGACCTGGAGCGGCTGCACGACCTGGTGGCCTCCTCCGGCGTGCGCTGGGGGCTGGACGCCGAGCACCGGGCGGCCTTCGGGATGGCCGGCTTCGGTCAGAACACCTGGAGCGCCGGGCTCGACCGGCTGCTGCTCGGCGTCACGATGGACGAGAGCGGCCAGCACTTCCTCGGCACCGCCCTGCCGCTGGACGACGTGGACTCTGCCGACGTGGACGTGGTCGGACGGCTCGCCGAGTTCGTGGCCCGGCTGCGCTCGGTGACGGACCGCTGTCGCCGGCCGCGGCCGCTCCCGGACTGGGTGGCGCTGTTCCGCGAGTCCCTGGAGCTGCTGACCGCGGTGCCGGCCAGCGAGAGCTGGCAGGTGGGCCACGCCAACGCCGAGCTGCTGCGCCTGACCGAGGCCGCCGGAACCGTCACGGACGCCGAGCTGTCGCTGCCCGAGGTGACGGCCCTGCTCGCCGACGCCTTCCGTGGCCGACCGGGCCGCAGCAACTTCCGGACGGGGACCCTGACCATGTGCACGATGCACCCGATGCGGTCGATCCCGCACCGGGTCGTCTGTCTGCTCGGCCTGGACGACGGGGTCTTCCCCCGCCGCGGCCGGCGCGACGGGGACGACATCGCTGCCGTCGTCGAGCACGTCGGCGACGCGGACCCGCGCAGTGAGGACCGGCAGCTGATGCTCGACGCGGTGATGGCCGCCGAGGAGCACCTGGTGGTGGTCTACGTCGGGATGGACGCCCGGTCCGGCGGAGACGTCCCGCCCGCCGTTCCGGTCAAGGAGCTGTTGGACACCCTCGACCTGACCGCGGCGACGGTCGACGGCACGCCCGTGTCGTCGGCGGTGACCGTCCGGCACCGGCTGCAGCCCTACGACGCGGCCAACTTCGTACCGGTCCGGGACCGAGGGGGCCGGACGAGCGGACCGTTCAGCTTCGACCGCGCGGCGCTGCGGGGCGCACGGGCCGCGGCCGGGGCAAGGACGCCGCCAGTCCCGGTCTTCGGCCGGACGGTGCTCGCGGCCCTGCCCGAGGGCGAGCCGGTGGAGCTGGCCGAGCTGGTCCGCTTCTACCGGCATCCGGTCCGGGCCCTGCTGCGGACCCGGGCTGGGGTGTCGCTGTACACCGAGGAGGAGACACCCGACCCGCAGATTCCCGTCGACCTCGACGGCCTCGGCCGCTGGGAGATCGGCGAGCGACTGCTCGAGCAGCGCCTGCAGGGGGCCGACCTGGACGTGCTGCGGGCGGCGGAGTGGCGCCGTGGTCAGCTGCCGCCGCGGGCGTTCGGGGCGCAGGCATTGAAGGCCGTCACCGACCAGGTGGCGGAGGTGGAGGCCACGGCCGCGCCGTACCTCGGGTCGGTGGCGGCCAAGGTCGAGATCAGCGGCCAGCTCGGCGACCGGCCGCTGGTCGGCACCGTGACCGGCGTGCACGGCGAGGACGTCGTGACGGTCAGCTTCTCCCGGTTGAGCGCCCGGCACCGGCTGGCGGCCTGGCTCGAGCTGCTGGCGCTCAGCGCGGCGCGGCCCGGTCGGCCCTGGCGGGCGGTCTGCGTCGCCCGCCGCGGTCTTGTGGTGCTCGGCCCGGTGGAGTCGGCGTGGGCGGCCCGGGCGCTCTCCGACCTGGTCGAGCTGGCGCAGGTCGGTCTGCGCGAACCGCTGCCCTTTGCCGCGAAGACGTCGGCGCTCTACAGCGAGATCCGGCGGACCGGCCGCGAGCCGACCAGGCAGCAGTGGACCTCCCTCGCCAGGGAATGGGCGCAGGAGACCGACGACAGCTACGGCCGCTTCTTCAGCACCGACCCCGAGGGCCGGGGACGGACCGGGCTCGACCTGCTGCTGGCGGAGCCGCACCGCCCCGGCGAGGAGCTCGGCGCCATCGTCGAACCGACCCGCTTCGGCACCTTGGCGCGCCGCGTGTTCGACCCCCTGCTCTACATCGAGGGCCGGTCGTGACGGCCGCGACGTCCGGCCTGGATCCGGAGCCGTTCGACGTCGGCGGAGAACTGCCGGTTGGCACCACCGTGCTCGAGGCCAGCGCGGGCACCGGCAAGACCTTCACGATCGCCGCGCTCACCGCCCGCTACCTGGCTGAGGGCCAGGTAGAGCTGTCCCAGCTGATGCTGGTCACGTTCGGTCGCAACGCCAGCCTGGAGCTGCGGCTACGGGTGCGGGAACGGCTGGTGGACACCGACCTGGCGCTCCGCGCCGTGCTCGCGGGACGGCCGCAGCCGGCCGGGGCTGATGAGGTGGTCCGGCGCCTGTGCCGCGGTGCGACCGACGAGCTCCAGGCCCGGCAGTCCCGGGTCGCCCGGGCGCTGGCCGACTTCGACTCCGCGACGATCGCGACCACCCACGAGTTCTGTCTGGAGATGCTGGACGGCCTCGGCGTGCTGGGCGACCGCGAACCCTCGGCGGTGTTCGTCGAGCACCTCGGCGACCTGACCCGCGAGGTGGCGGGGGACGTCTACCTGCGCCGCTACGCCGCCGACGGCCAGCCGCCGTTCCGGTTCGACGAGGCCCTGACCGTCGCGCAGCAGGCGGTCGGCGCCGTCCACGCCCGGCTGGTGCCGGACCTGCCGACCGACGCCGCCGAGCATCCCGGCCCGGGTGCGGCGTACGAGCGGGTGCGGTTTGCCGCCGAGGTGCGCGCCGAGGTCGAGCGGCGCAAGCTGGTGGGCCGGCTGTTCACCTACGACGACATGCTCACCCGGCTCCGCGACGCCCTCGCCGACCCGGTCTGGGGGCCAGCCGCAGCGCAGAGGCTACGGCAGCGCTACGCCGTCGTCATGGTGGACGAGTTCCAGGACACCGACCCCGTGCAGTGGGAGATCCTGCAGCGCGCGTTCCACGGCCACGCCACCCTGATCCTGATCGGCGACCCCAAGCAGGCGATCTACGCCTTCCGCGGCGCCGACGTCTTCAGCTATCTCGACGCCGTCGCCTCGGCCGGCCGGGTGCAGACCCTGTCCACCAACTGGCGCAGCGACGCCGCGGTGGTCGAAGCGCTGGACGCCCTGATGGGCGGGACGGCGCTCGGCGACCCGCGGATCGTCGTCCGTCCCGTCCGCGCCGACGCCCAGCAACGCCGACTGCGTGGACCGGGCGGCAGCGAGCCGCCGGCGCTACGGCTGCGGGTCAAGCCGTTCCCGCCCGACGCCGAGGAGCCGCCGAAGGTCGACACCCTCCGGTCGGAGGTCCTGACCGACTTGGTCGCCGACGTGACCGCCACGCTCGGGGGCGGTCACGAGCTGCACCTGGACGGGAAGTGGCGGCCGGTGCAGCCGAAGGACCTGGCGGTCCTGGTCCGGACCAACGAGCGCGGCGAGGCGGTCCGGGACGCCCTGGTGGCGGCCGGCGTACCGGCGGTGATGCTGGGCGCCCGCTCGGTGTTCACCTCGCCGATGGCCGCAGAGTGGCTGACCCTGCTCACGGCGCTGGAGCAGCCGCGGCAGCAGCTGGCCCGTCGCGCCGCGCTCACCCCGTTCCTCGGCTGGACCTTCGCCGAGCTGGCCGAGGCGTCGGAGGCCCGGCTGACCGACCTCGCGCAGCGGGTGCGGTGGTGGAGCCGGGTGCTGGCCGCACGTGGGGTGGCCGCGCTGCTGGAGACGATGACCACAGACACCTCGCTACCCGAGCGGCTGCTGCGGACGGTCGGCGGCGAACGGCAGCTGACCGACCTGCGGCACCTGGCCGAGGCGTTGCACGCCGCCATGGTGGCCGGGCCGCTCGGGACCGGCGCGCTGCGCGAGTGGCTGCAGGACCGGGTCGCCGAGGCCCGCAGCCGGCTCGTCGGTGACGGCAGCCGCCGGCTGGAGACCGACGACGCCGCGGTCACCGTGGTCACCGTGCACCGCAGCAAGGGGCTGGAGTACCCCGTGGTCTACCTGCCCGACGCCTGGGACCGGCACGTCCGTAGCCGCGACGAGGGCGGCACGTTGTCGTTGCACGTCGACGGGGTGAACGTGCTCGACGTCGGCGGCCGTACCGGCCCCGACCGGGCGGAGCGCTTCCGGCTGGCCGGCGAGGAGGACGCCGGGGACAACCTGCGGCTGCTCTACGTCGCGCTCACCCGGGCCCAGTGCCAGGTCGTCACCTGGTGGCTGCCGTCGTGGAACACACCCTGCTCGGCGCTCCAGCGGTTCCTGTACCGTCCGACCGGCACTGCCGTCGTCCCCGAGCCGTCGTACCCGCTGTCGGGTGACCCGTTCAGCGCTCGTCCGCTCGGGGACCAGGTCGCGCTCGAAGTCCTTGGACCGAGGCCGCTCGTGGCCTGGCAGCCGCCGGCCGAGGTACCCGTCGCGATGAACGCCCGGGTCTTCGACCGGCCACTCGACCTGCGGTGGCGGCGCACCTCCTACTCCGCGCTCACCGCCGCCGTGCACGGCCTGGACCTGCTCGCCCCCGCCGTGGGCAGCGAGGCCGAACCCGTGTACGTCGACGACGAGTCGCAGGTGCCGCCGCTCGGCGTGGGAGTCGAGGGGCTGGAGGGATTCGGTATCGACGAGGAAGCTGCGGTCGGTTCGGTCGGGGCCGGGGCGTGGGCGATCCCCTCGCCGATGGGGGAGCTGCCGAGCGGCGTCGACTTCGGCACCGCTGTGCACGCGGTGTTCGAGCTCGTCGACCCGAGCGCCGACGACCTAGCGGCGGAGCTGGTCCGCGCCACCGGCCTTGCGCTGGCCACGGTCGGCAGCACCACGATGAGCGTCGCCCAGCTGGCCACCGCCTTGCTGCCGGCCTTCCAGACCTCGCTCGGGCCGTTGGCCAGTGGTGCCCGGCTCTGTGACCTGCCCGTCAGCGACCGACTGCCCGAGCTGGGCTTCGAGATGCCGCTGGCTGGCGGTGACACCACTCACGCCGAGGTGACGGTCGGTCAGCTGGCGCCGCTGCTGCGCGCCCATGTGCCGCCGGGCGACCCGCTCGGTCGCTACGCCGACCTGGTCGCCCACCCGGCGCTGGCCGAGCAGCCGTTGCGGGGCTACCTGACCGGCAGCATCGACGCGGTGCTGCGGGTCCGCGACGAGCGCGGCACCTCGCGCTACCTGGTGGTGGACTACAAGACCAACTGGCTCGGGTCCTTCGACGGCCGGCCGCTGCTGCTGGCCGACTACGCCCCCGACCGGCTCGCGGAGGCCATGATGAGCGCGCACTATCCGTTGCAGGCGTTGCTGTACGCCGTCGCCGTCCACCGGCTGCTGCGCTGGCGCCAGCCGGGCTACGACCCGGCGGTGCACCTGGGCGGCGTGCTCTACCTCTTCGTCCGCGGGATGGCCGGGCCCCAGACGCCGACCGTCGACGGCGTACCGGCCGGGGTGTTCAGCTGGCGGCCGCCGGCCGCCCTGGTGACCGGGCTGTCGGACCTGCTGGACGCCGGGCCGGGGAGGTCGTCGTGACCGCGTCTCTCGGCGCATCAGCCGACATCCGGTACCCGGTCCCCACACCGGGCGACCCCGCGGTGGTCCTCGGCGCGAGCGGGCTGCTCGGGGAGTTCAACGGCGCCGGCGTGCTGCGACCTGCAGACGTGCACACCGCCGCTGCGGTCGCGCGGATGGCTGGCGAGGACGATGACCGGGTCCGGCTCGCGCTCGCCCTCGCCGTCCGGGCGCTGCGGAACGGCTCGGTCGCAGTCGACCTGCGGACCGTCAACAGCACCGTGTTCGACGAGTCCGAGGAACAGGTCGACGTCACCGGTCTGCCGTGGCCGGACCCGGAGAGGTGGCTCGACGCCTGCCGGCAGAGCCCGCTCGTGCTGGGCCAGGACGAGTCCGGTGGCCGTCCGTTGCGGCTGGCCGGCGAGCTGCTCTACCTGGAGCGGTACTGGCAGCAGGAGGAGCTGGTCCGTACCTCGTTGCAGGCCCGGTTCGCTGCCGGCTGCTTCACCCTCGACGTGCCGCGGGTGGCCGCGGCGCTACGCAGGCTCTTCCCGCACGTCGGCCTCGCCGACGACGAGCCAGACCGCCAGCAGCTCGCGGCCGCGGTCAGCGCGCTGAGCCGGGTGACGGTCCTGGCGGGCGGTCCGGGAACGGGCAAGACGACGACGGTCGCTCGGCTGCTCGCGCTGCTGCACGACCAGCCCGGTCCGCGCCTGCGGATCGCGCTCGCCGCCCCGACCGGCAAAGCCGCCGCCCGGCTGGAGGAGGCGGTCCGCGGTGCGGCGGCGACGCTCGACCCGGCCGACCGCGACCGGATCGGGCCGGTGAGCGCGTCGACGCTGCACCGGCTCCTCGGCTGGCAGCCGGGCAGCCGCAGCCGGTTCCGGCACGACGCGACCAACCACCTGCCGCACGACGTGCTGATCGTCGACGAGATGTCGATGGTCTCGCTGACCATGATGGCCAGGCTGCTCGAGGCGGTCCGGCCGGACGCCCGGCTCGTGCTGGTGGGCGACCCGGACCAGCTCTCCTCGGTCGAGGCGGGTGCTGTCCTGGCCGACATCGCCAACGCCCCGGGACCCGCCGCCCCCGAGCTGATCGACGGCCTGGAACGGCTGGACCTGCCGGCGCTCGACCTCCGGCTGGGCCGGCCGGAGCCGCCGGTGCACGGGGTGGTCCAGCTGACCCGGCCCTGGCGCTACGGCGGTTCGATCGACGCGATGGCGCGGGCGATCCGGCGCGAGGACGCCGACACGGTCCTCGCGGTGCTGCGTTCCGAGGCGCCCGACGTCGGGTTCTGCGAGGTGGAGCTCGACCCGGCGACCGGTCGGGTGCCGGGCATCGACGACCTCGCTGAGCTGACCGCGTCGGTGGTCGAGGCGGGCCGGCTGACCCGCGACGCCGCCGAGGCAGGCGACGTCCGAGCGGCCCTGCAGGGGCTGGACCACCACCGGCTGCTCTGCGCCCACCGGCGCGGACCGTACGGGGTGACCCGCTGGAGCGTCGAGGCCGAACGCTGGCTGGTCGAGGCGGTGCCCGGCTACGGCGAGGACGGCGAGTGGTACCTCGGCCGGCCGCTGCTGATCACCGCCAACGACTACGAGATGTCGCTCTACAACGGCGACACGGGCGTGGTCGTGCAGACCCCAGGCGGTCCGCGCGCGGCCTTCGCTCGCGGCGCCGAGCCAACCCTGGTGGCTCCGGTCCGGCTCGACGCCGTGCAGACGGTGCACGCGATGACCGTGCACCGCGCCCAGGGCAGCCAGTTCACCCGGGTCACCTTCGTCGTGCCGGCGCCGGACTCCCCGCTGCTGACCCGCGAGCTGCTCTACACCGCCGTCACCCGGGCCACCTCCCGCGTCCTGGTTCTCGGCACCGAGGAAGCCGTCCGCCGCGCCGTCCTCCGACCCGCCCTCCGCGCCTCCGGCCTCCGCCACCGCCTCGCCCAGCCGTAACCCCGCTCGTCCCCTCCCGACGCGCTCGGCTGGCTCGGCTGGGCTCGGGCTCCGCCTGGCCGGTCACTTCACAGGCTGGCGGACGACTTCACCAGTGCGCGCGCAGCAGCAAAGTCGCCCGTGACCCTGTGAAGTGGGGGTCCGGGTAGGACCCGGGGGCGGCGGGAGCCGGGAGAGCCGGGGCGAGAACGTGGCGGGGGGCTCGGCGTCAGTGGGTCAGGGGAGGGAGGCTACCGGCTGACACTGAACTCCGGAGTCGGCGACCGGCATGGTGCGCGGCTTGACCCCGGTCAGCGAGACCAGGCCCACGTTCACGGCCTCTCCACGGAGCTCGGTCCCTGCACCGCCCTAAGCGGCACGAGCCGGGAGAGCGGGGGGATGTCGTCGAACCGGGTGGGCGGTGTGGTCGCGGTGTCAGCACTCGCAGTGTCAACACTCATGGGGAGCTCCTCGCCTCGGCGATCCGGACGTGGGACACGGCACCCTCGACATCCTTCCGACCGAGGAACGCGATGTTGCGGTGGGAGCGCCGCGAGGTTTCGGTCGGTCACGAGGTGCCTCAGACGGCGAACGGGTCGCGGCCCTCGCGCCAGGTCGAGATCAGCCGGGACGCGATCGAGCTGGGGCCGGGCAGTCCGAGGTCGCCGGCCTCGAGCGCGGCGCTGAGCTCCTCGCGCGTGTACCAGTCAGCGTGGCTCAGCTCGTCGGTGTCGACGTTGATCTCGGTGCTGGTGGCCCGGGCGAAGTAGCCGAGCATCAGCGACCGCGGGAACGGCCACGGCTGGCTGCCGAAGTAGCGGAGCTCGGACAAGGTGACGTCGACCTCTTCGGCGACCTCGCGGTGGATGGCCTGCTCGGCCGACTCCCCCGCCTCGACGAACCCAGCGAGCACGGAGACGCGCTGCCCCCAGTGCGCGTGGCCGCCGAGCAGCAGCCGGTCGTCGGCGTCCACGACCGCCATGATGACGGCCGGGTCGGTCCGCGGGAAGTGGTCCTCCCCGCACGCGTCGCAGTGCCGGGCGAAGCCGCCGTTGATCACTGCGCTCGGTCCGCCGCAGCGCGGGCACAACGGTTCCATCCGATGCCAGGCCGCGACGGCGGTGGCGGCTGCGGCGATGTCCAGCTCGGCCTCGGGCAGCTGCCCGCCGACCTCCCGCAGGTCGTGCACCGGGCCCTCCGTCAGGGCCTCGACCGCGAAGATGGGGACGCCGTCCAGCAGGCCGATCAGCCGGTGCCGCTGGCTGTCGAACTCCACGAACGGCTTGGTCATCCGCAGCCGCGTGCCCTCGGCGTTGGTGGTGAACTTGCCCCCGCTGGTCAGCTTGAGCAGCCGGGCGTCCTCCGCCCGCCACAACCCGGCGACCCACTCCACGGAGCGGCGATGGTGGTCGACGCGGTCCAGCTCGCTCGCGGTCACCCAGGTCGTCACCGGGTCAGCGTACCGACCGGCCGGCACGCCGCCCCGCCACACGGTCCGGCTCGGACGCTTCGGGAGCCGCGGTGAGCAACGCCTGGATCTCGTCCCGGCCGGGCAGATCGGCGGGACGGACCAGCCGGTCGGCGCGGACGTCGTAGAAGACCGCGTCCACCTGGCTGATCGGCACCTGCTGCACCTCCGCCCAGGCGAGCCGGTAGATGGCCAGCTGCAGCGGGTCGGCGGACTCGGCGCGGCCGGTCTTCCAGTCGACCACCTCCCACCGGCCGGGCTGCCCGTCGGCCTCGGACCGCTCGTACACCGCATCGATCCGGCCACGGACGAGCCGACCAGCAAGCAACAGGCTGAACGGGGCCTCCACCGCGTACGGGACGTCGGCCCCGAACCGGCCCGCGGCGAACGCGGCGCACAGCTCACGCAGGTCGGCTTCGTCCTCGCTGCCGCCGTCGACCCGGTCCGGCAGGTCGTCGGGGTCGACCAGCTGCTGCTGGCCGAGGCCACCGCTGCCGAGCCGGGGACCGAAGTAGCGCTCGACCCAGGCGTGGAAGCGGGTACCAAAACGCGCCGCCCGCGACGGCGGCCGCGGCATCGGCCGGGCGAGCTCGGCGGCGAAGGCCTCCGGGTCGGCGTTCAGCCGCAGGACCGCGGTCGCTGACAGCGTGCCGGGCAGCAAGACGGTGTGCTGGCCCGACCGGGACTCGACGAGCTCGGCGAGCAGCCGGTCGAGGTCGGCGTCCCAGCCGGCCACCACCTCCTCGGTGTCCAGCAGCAGCTGTTCGGACCCGCCGGCCGGCTCGTAGCTGCCGGTCCGCCGGTACGCGAGCCGGGCCTGCTCGACCGCCTCGGCGGCGCGGTGACGTCGCTCCCAGCCGTCCGGGTCGAGCGGCGCCGGCCACGGCTGGGGCGCGGCCGCGCTGACCAGCGGGTTGTCCGGTCCGGACGGGACCGCCTCGTGCGCGACCTCGCCCTGCTCGGCGGCGGCCGCCAGCAGCGCGCTCAGGTAGGTCGACGGCGTCCGCGGTCTGCTCAGGTCGGGCCGCCAGAAGTGGCCGGTACCGACCAGCAGCTGCCGGGCGCGGGTGGCGGCGACGTAGGCGAGCCGGTCCTCGGCCAGCAGCTGCTGGCGGCTGAGCTCGGCCTTGTAGTCGGCGAGGGCGGCGTTGCTCGTCTCGGCCAGCTGTGGGATGGCCGCCCCGTCGCCGCGCAGGTCGGCCGGCAGCGCCGCGGGCGTGGTCACCCAGTTGTCGGTGACCCGGTCGCTGGGGAAGACGCCCTTCATCAGCGCGGGCAGGAAGACGACCTCCCACTCCAGACCCTTGGCCTTGTGCACGGTCAGCAGCTTGACCGCCTCCCGGTCGGAGGGGACGGCCTGCTCCAGCCCGGCGCCCTGGTCGATCTCGGCCTGGAACCAGGCGAGCAGCCCGGCTAGCGAGGCGTCGCCGTCGACGTCGACGTAGTCGGCGACCGCGTCGAGGAAGGCGCCCAGCTGGTCGCGTCGGGCGGTCCGCTCGAAGGCGGGCGTCGCCATCAGCTCCACGTCGAGGCCGAGGGTGACCACGACCCGGCGAGTCAGGTCCAGCAACGGCTCGTCGCTGTGCCGGCGCAGGTAGGCCAGCTCGCTGGCCAACCGGGCGAACCGGTCCAGCGCCGCCTCGGAGTACGGCTCCTCCCCCGGGCTCTCCAGTGCGTCGAGCAGACTCACGACCTCGGTCGGGTCGACGCCGGCGACGGCGTCCGCGAGCGCCGCGAGCACGTCGGGACCCTCCCCCGGTTCGAGCCCGAGGTCCGCCTCGGTCGCCGTCCGGGACAGCTCGCGGGCCCGGCGGCCGAGCAGGGCCAGGTCGCGGGGGCCGATCCGCCAGCGCGGTCCGCCGAGCAGCCGGATCAGGTCGGGGTTGGCAGTCACGTCGTTGACCAGCCGCAGGGTGGCGGTCACGTCCATCACCTCGGGCAGGTGCAGCAGTCCGCCCAGACCGACGATCTCGACCGGCACCTCGCGGCCGGTCAGCTCGGCGTACAGCGGGGCGATGTCGGCGTTACGCCGGGTCAGCACGGCGATGTCGGCCCAGTGCGGCGCCAGGCCGCTGGTGCGGGCCTCGACGATCTGGTCGGCGATCCAGCGGACCTCCTCGGGCCAGGTGTCGAAGGTCGCCGCCCGGACGGCGCCGGACGGGGTGCCGTCGGGGGCGTGCAGGAGGCCGGCCGCGGGCTCGGCGGCGGTCGCCGTGGCGTCGGCGCGGCGTAGCGGGGCGCTGAGCACGTTCGCGACGTCGAGGATGCGCTGGCCGCTGCGCCGGTTGACGGTCAGCGCGAACGAGCGGCTGGGCTGGTCGTCGGCGCGGCGGAAGTCCTCGGCGAAGCCCAAGATGTTGCTGGCGGCGGCCCCGCGCCAGCCGTAGATGGCCTGGAACGGGTCGCCCACTGCTGTCACCGGGTGGCCCCGCCCCTCGCTCGGCGTGCGGCCCGAGAAGAGTGAGCGCAGCATGATCGCCTGCGCCGCCGAGGTGTCCTGGTACTCATCCAGCAGCACCACCCGGAAGGCGGTCCGCAGGCTGGTCGAGACCTGCGGCACCTCACTCGCCAGCCGGGCGGCGATCGCCATCTGGTCGGCGAACTCGACCAGGCCCAACCGCCACTTCAGCGCCTGGTAGTCCTCGACCAGGCTGGCCAGCTCGAGCCGCTCCTGGGCGGCGACGACGGCCTTCTTGACGTCGACGTAGACGTTGCCGTAGCGGTTGAGCGGCGCCGACGCCCAGCCCAGCAACAGGTCGCGGGCGTGCGCGTCGAGGTCGCGGGTGGCCACCAGGTGCTGCTGCAGGTCGGCGTCGAGCTTGAGCACCCGCTCGGTGACGGTGGCCGGACGCAGCCGGGACAGGAACTCGAACGGTCCCGCCGCCGCTCTCACGACCCGGGAGGCCAGCCGGTAGCGGGTGGCGCCGCTGATCATCGTCGGGTCGACTTCGTAACCGAGCCGCAGGCCGTGCTCGGAGACGAGCCGGGCGGCGAACGCGTCGTAGGTCATGATCAGCTGCTCGCCGGACTCGTCGACGCCACGGTCGGAGACCACGCCGGCGCGCAGCAGTGCGGCGCGGACCCGGGCCGACAGCTCGGCCGCCGCCTTGCGGGTGAACGTCAGCCCGAGCACCTCCTCGGGTCGGACCGCACCGGTGCCGACCAGCCAGACCACCCGGGCGGCCATCACGGTCGTCTTGCCCGAACCGGCGCCGGCGATGATCACGCCGGGCTCGAGCGGGGCGGTGATCGCTGCCAGCTGGGCGTCGGAAAAGGCGATACCGAGGGCGTCGACCAGGTCGTCGGTCGAGGTCAGCCGCCGGGTCGGTGCCGGCGGGGTCAGGAGGTGCACGCTCATGCGACCACCTGCTTGCCCGCCCCTTGAGCCGGGCAGCTGCCGCGGAACGGGCAGTAGCGGCAGCCCGGCCCGATCCGCGCGTCGAAGCGCTCGGACCGGATCACCGCGGCCGCCTCGGCCAGCCGGTGGTGCACCCAGCTCGGCTGGGCGTTGGCGTCGGTCTCGGGCAGCCCGACCGGGAACGGGACGTCGTCCAACGAGGCCTGCTGGAACACCTTCGGGAAGGTGGCGGGCCCGTCGGAGAGCCGGAGATAGACGAGCTCGGCGCCGGCGGGCCGGGCGTCGGGGCCGGCGACCTCGGCGAAGGCCCCCTGCTGGACGGCCAGCTGGTAGACGCCGAGCTGGTCCTGCAGTGCGACGTCGGCCGCGCTGGGGGCGGCGCGGGAGGTCTTGAAGTCGACGATCCGGATCCGGCCGTCGGGGTCTCGTTCCACCCGGTCGGCGCTGCCGGTCAGGTGCACCCGCTCGGCGCCGTCGGCGCTGCCCAGGTCGACGTCGCAGGTGAACGCCACCTCGGTGCCGAGCAGCTGCTGGCCGGGGCGGGCCTGCTGCCAGGCGGCGAAGCGCTCGAGCGCAGCCTCGGCCTCGACCCGTTCGACGGCGGACAGCCACTGGGCGTCGAAGGTGAGCTGGCCCCAGACCGACTCGAGGTGGCTGGTCAGGTCCTCCGGGTGCTCCACGTGGGCACCGTGCTCGGCCAGCACGTGCACCAGCGACCCGAAGCTCGCGGCCGTGGTGCGGACCGGTTCAGCGTGGGCCTGGCGGGCCAGGAACCACTGCCGCGGGCAGGAGAGGACGTTGCCGAGCTGGCTGCCCGACAGCCGGACCGCCGCCCCGGGCGCCACGACCGGACGGTCCGCGTCGCTCAGCCTCCGCATCCCCCACCACGCGCTCGGGGCGGCCGCCGGCACCAGGGACCGGCCGTCGGCGTCGGCGGCGTCGGCCAACCGAGCGAGCCGCAGCGCCGCCTGCTCGCGTACGGCCGGCGGCGACTCGGGGTCGACCGAGACCCGCCGCAGCTCGGCCACTAGCGCCGCCAGCGAGAGTGGTCGGCGCGGCCGGCCGGGCAGCGCCTGGACGGCGACGCCGAGCTCGGTCAGGAACCGGGACGGCTGGTCACCCTCCCCCTCGGTGCCCGCGACGGCGGTGACCACCAGTCGACGGCGGGCGCGGGTGCAGGAGACGTAGAAGAGCCGCCGCTCTTCGGCGATCCGCTGCGCCGTCGGCACGGCCTCGCTCAGTCCGCGCCGCCCGAGCCGGTCAGCCTCGAGCAGCGAACCGCGGCGGCGGACGTCGGGCCAGCTGCCCTCCTGCACCCCCGCCACCACCACCAGCTCCCACTCCAGGCCCTTGGCCCGGTGCGCGGTCAGCACCCGGACCGCCGCCCCGCGCAGCTCGGACTCCCGCAGGGTGTCGGCCGGGATCTGCTGGCCCTCGACCTCGGCCAGGAAGCCGGTCACCCCGCGCAGACCGGAGACGTCCTCGGACCGGGCGGCGATGTCGAACAGGGCGCAGACGGCGTCCAGGTCACGGTTGGCCCGGCGGCCGACGTCCCCGCCGTACGCGGCCTCCCGCTGCAGCCTCGTCGGCCAGCCGGTCTCCGACCACAGCAGCCACAGCGCCTCCTCCGCGCTCGCCCCGGACCGGACACGGCGCTCGCAGCGGCGGAGCAGCTCGGCCAGTGAGCGGGCCGCGGTGACGTCCGGCCCGGGCGGGCACTCCTCCAGCAGGTCGGGCTGGCGCAGCGCGAGGGCAAGCAGCTCGGCCGAGGGCCGCGGCAAGGCCGTCCCGGCCAGCTCGTCTCGTTCGGACTCGCGCAGCGCCCGACCCAGCCGACGCGTCCCCATCGCGTCCAGGCCACCCAGCGGCGAGGTGAGCAGCAGCGACGCCTCCTCGGGGTCGAGCTGGCGGCCGCGGGTGGCGACCCGCAGGGCGAGCAGCAGCGGCCGGACGGCCGGGTCGCCGGCCAGCGGGATCTCGTCGCCAGCGACTTCGACGGGCACCCCGGCGGCGACCAGGGCCCGCGACAGCGGCGGGATGGTCGACCGACCGGCTCGGACGAGGACGGCCATCTGGTCCCAGGGCACGCCGTCGCGCAGGTGGGCGGAGCGGAGGATCTCAGCGATGTGCTCGGTCTCGGCGCCCGCACTGGTGCAGGTCAGCACCTCGACCTTGCCGCGCGGCAGGGCGGGGTCGGCCACCGGGTGCCGGAACGTCGCGAACACCTCCGGCGGCAGCGACCGCGGGATGCCGAGCCGAGCGGCGACGCTCCGGCTGGCCGCGAGCATCGCCGTCCCGAACCGACGCGTCCGGCCCAGCGCGAGCACCGGTGCCCGGTCTCCGGCAGCCGTCCGGAACAGGTCGGGGAAGTCGAGGATGCCGCGGGCCTCGGCGCCGCGGAAGGCGTAGATGGACTGGTCGGGGTCACCGACGACGACCACGTCGGCACCACCGCCGGCGATGGTCTGCAGCAGCCGTACCTGCGCGGGGTCGGTGTCCTGGTACTCGTCGACGAAGACTGCTCCGATCTCGCGCCGCAGGGTGGTGACGATGTCGGGGTCGGCGAGCAGGATCCGGCAGCGGTGGACCAGCTCGGCGTAGTCGAGGACGCCCTCGGCGTCGAGCACGTCGAGGTACTCCTCGAAGAACTCCCCGATGCTCACCCACTCCTCGCGGCCGGCGGCCCGGCCAGCGGCGATCACGTCGTCGGGGTCCATCCCGAGCTGCCGCGCCTTGGCGAGCACGGCCCGGACCTCGCTGGCGAAGGCCCGGGTGCCGAACGCCCGGTCCAGGCTCTCGGGCCAAGCGGTTCGGCGGGTCTCCAGGCTGCCCTGCAGCGTCTCGCGGACCCGGAAGTCCTGCTCGGGGCCGGTGAGCAACCGGATCGGCGGGCCGGTGAGGTGTCCCGCGCCGGTCTCCACGGGCCCCAGGCGGTCGCCGAAGCGGCGGACCAGGGCGTAGCAGAAGGCGTGGAAGGTCATCGCGACCGGCGTCACGACAGTCCGACCGAGGCGGGCCGCGATCCGGGTCCGCAGGTCGGCGGCCGCGCGCCGGGAGAAGGTGAGCACCACGATGCTGTCCGGGGTGGCGCCGCGGGTCTGGATCCGGTGGACCACCGACTCGACCAGGGTGGTCGTCTTGCCCGTGCCCGGTCCGGCGAGGACGAGCAGCGGGCCGCCCACATGGTCGACGACCGCCTGCTGGGAGGCGTCGAGCACGGGCGGCTCGACGGGCAGCTCGGGCGTGCGGAGCAGGCGGTACATCGGCTGGGGGTCCTTGTCGTCAGGTCGGGCGGCTGGTGAACCAGTGTGGGGATGAGTCCACCAGAGGCCACTGACAGTCTTGTCGTCGCGGCCGTTGTCCGAGGACCCGTGATGGGCCCGACCCGCTGACCCACGCTTCGCAGATCGCCGGGACCGCCCCTGAGACCCCCAGATCCACCGACGGCGGGGCGTTGGTCAGCGGACTTGGCGGCCGCACGCATCCTGAACCGGTGATCCGGTGCTGAGGGCGACCCAGGTGCTGGTCGTCGGCGCCGGCCCGACCGGTCTGGTGCTCGCGTTGTCCCTGGCGCGGCGGGGCGTGGCCGTCCGGATCGTAGACCGGCGCGCCGGGATCAGCCGGGAGTCCCGGGCGCTGGACGTGCAGGCGCGGACCCTGGAGCTCTACGCCCAGCTCGGCGTCGCCGACGCGGTGGTCGGCCGCGGCACCCGGATCGAACGGGTGGTCGTCCGCGATCGCGGGCGCCGCGTGAGCGAGGTCGACGTGCACGACCTGGGTCGTGGGCTCAGCGCCTACCCCTACCTGCTCTGCTGTCCGCAGGACGAGCACGAGGCGGTGCTCGTCGCGGCGCTGGCCGGCGCAGGGGTGGAGGTGGAGTGGCAGACCGAGCTCACGGCCCTGAGCACCTACGACGACCGGGTGGACGTCACCCTCGCCGGTCCGGGCGGCCGCGTCGAGGAGGTCCGGGTGGACTACGTCGGCGGCTGCGACGGCGGCCGCAGCCGGGTCCGCGAGCAGCTGGGGGTCGCCTTCGACGGGACCGACGCCGAGCAGGAGTACTTCGTCGCCGACGTGGAGACCCCAGATGCCGACGGCGGGTCGTTCAGCTTCGGCCTCACCGCTGAGGACTTCGTGCTCGCGGTGCCGGCACGCCGGACCGGCACCGTCCGACTGATCGGTCTGCTGCCCTCAGCCCTGGCCGGCGGCCGCGCGGTGACGTTCGCCGACGTCCGGCCGCTGGTCGAGCGGGCCGCCGGGATCGAGGCCGAGGCGGTCCGCTGGTTCTCCACCTACCGCGTCGCGTCACGGGTCGCCGCGCGGCTGCGGGTCGGCCGGACGTTCCTGCTCGGCGACGCCGCGCACCTGCACAGCCCGCTCGGCGGCCAGGGCATGAACACCGGTATCGCCGACGCCGTCAACCTGGCCTGGAAGCTGGCCGCCGTGCTCGAGGGTCGGGCGGCCGCGGCGCTGCTGGACAGCTACGAGGCCGAACGGCTCGGCGTCGCCCGGGCGCTGGTCCGCGGCACAGAACGGGCGAGCCGGCTGATCACCGGCGCCGGCTGGCGGCCCCGGGTGGTCCGAGGGTGGGTCTTTCGTCGGCTGCTGCCCGCTGTGCTGCGGCTGCCCCCGACCCGCCGAGCCCTGGCCCGCGGGGTGTCCCAGGTCGGGCTCAGCTACCGCAGCAGCCCGTGGATCGCGGGCCGAGCCGGGACCCTGCGCGGCGGGGACCGGCTGCCCTGGGTCGACCTCGGCGACGGCCTCAGCAACCTCGACCCGCTGACCAGCCTCGCCCCTCAGGTGCACGTCTACGGGACGCCCGGTCCGGGCCTGGTGGCGGCCGCCGCGGCCGGCGGCCTCGTCCTGCACGCGTACCCGTGGACCGCGGGAGCCCGGGCGGCCGGGCTGCGGCGTCATGCCCTCTACCTCGTCCGACCGGACGGATACCTGGCCCTGGTCGACCCGAAGCAGCGCGTCGACCGGCTGGCCCGCGCGCTCGACCAGATCGGCCACCCCAACCGTCGCCTCGGCAGCGTTCGCCGCTAACCCCGGAGGTCTTTGTCCGGGGCGGGGATCGGTACGCACTGCCGTACCCCCGGCCGAAGACCGTCGGGCCGGCCAGCCAGAGCCGGTAGCCGGCGGACTCGTGGTCGGGGTCGAGGTCATCGAGCACCGCCTCCCCCACGAAGGTGTCGTCGTCGGCCGTGAGGATCGCCCAGTCGGCGCGGTCCGGCTGGTCCCGGCGCGTCCGCGACCATTCCTCGACCCCCGCCCGCTCGAAGGTCGTGTGCGTCCCGCCCAGTCGTCCTCCAGCACCGCTTCGGTCAGCGGATCAGGCAGAACGGGTGTCCGGCCGGGTCGAGGAAGACGCGGAAGCCGCCGTCGGTCGACGGCTGGTGGTCTGCGCGGACGGCACCGAGCTCCAGCACCCGCGGTTCGGCGGCGTCGATGTCGTCGACGGAGAAGTCGAGGTGGAACTGCTGCGGGTGCTGACCACCCGGCCAGGTCGGCGCCACCCAGTCGTCGACCCGCTGGAACCCGAGCGTGGCGCGGCCGTCCGGCCGGTCCGGAGCCACGCCACCTCCCGGCGGTGCGAGAGCCGCCCAGTCGCGGTCGGAGGTGTCCTCGACCTCCCAGCCCAGCAGCCCGCCGTAGAACCGGGCCAGCACGTCGGGCTCGGGACAGTCGAGAATGATCAGGTCGAGCAGCGGCAGGCGCGCGGCGGTGGCTTCAGGAGTCTCGGGATCGGTCATACCGGCAACGGTAGGCAGCAATCCGGACGATCGACGTCCGGATCCGCAGCGGGTTTCGGCGAGCGCCTTTCCGGCTCCAGGACGAGCCGGTCAGGCGGCCGCGACCTGCAGCTGCTCGACGACGTTCCGTGCGGCGACCCGACCGGCCCGGTTGGCCCCGATCGTGCTGGCGGAGGGCCCGTAGCCGACGAGCTGGACGCGCGAGTCGCGCAGCGCGGCCGTGCCGTCCACCGCGATGCCGCCCTCGGCGGACCGCAGCCGGAGCGGGGCCAGATGGGCCACGTCGGGCCGGAACCCGGTGGCCCAGAGGACAGCGTCCGCGCGCTGCTGGCGGCCGTCGGCCCACGCGACGCCGGTGGCGGTCAGCCGGGCGAACATCGGCTGCCGGGCGTAGACGCCGCGGCGGAACGCGTCCTGCTCCTGCTCCCGCAGGGCGAGCCCGGTCGCGCTGACCACGCTGAGCGGCGGCAGTCCGCGCCGGACCCGCTCCTCGACCCGGGCGACCGCCTCGCGACCAGCGTCGGCGGTGAACGGCTCGGTCCGCCAGACCGGCGGCCGCCGGGTCACCCAGGTGGTGGTCGCCACTGCGCTCACCTCAGCCAGCAGCTGCACGGCCGACGCCCCACCCCCCACCACGACGACGTGGCCGCCGGCGAGCTCGTCCGGGCCGTCGTAGTCGTGGGTGTGCCGCTGCCGGCCGCGGAACGTCGCTGCGCCCGGATAGCTGGGCACGAACGGCCGCTCCCAGGTGCCGGTCGCGTTGACCAGCGTCCGGGTGAGCCAGGTGCGGTCGGCGGTGACCACCCGCAGCAGCCCGGCACCGGCGTCCTCGACCCGCTGCACTGCGACCGGCCGGACCACCGCCAGTCCGAAGCGCTGCTCGTAGTCGGCGAAGTAGCGCGGCACCACGGTGCTCGCCGGCGCCACCGTGCTGGCCGCCGGGACCGGTAGTCCGGGTAACGCCGCCACCCCGTGCACGTCGGCCATGGTCAGAGTCGACCACCGGTGCTGCCACGCGCCGCCGGGGCCGTCGTTGGCGTCCAGCACCAACAGGTCCTCGCCCGGCACCAAGCCCAGCCGGTGCAGGTGGTAAGCGGCCGACAACCCGGCCTGACCAGCCCCGACGACGATCGAGGACATCACCGCAGTCATGTGGTCGGAACGGCCGCCGCCCCATCGTTCTTCCAGGGGCAGCCGTTCTTCCCGGGTGCTGGGCACGGAGGCGGCCTCCCTAGGCTGTCGCGGTGACGCCTGACGACCTCGACCTGCTGCGGAGCGTCTCCGCGCCCACCCTCAGCCCAGACGGCCTGACCGTCGTCTACGCCGTGACCCGCCCGCACGTGGCCGCCGACGCCTACGTCGGCCAGCTCTGGCGGGCGCCCGTCGACGGGTCGTCCGCGCCCGTACGGCTGACCCGCGGCCGCTGCGACACCGCGCCGCAGATCTCTCCCGACGGACGGCTGGTGGCGTTCCTGCGGTCCTCCGCCGACGGACCGGCCCAGCTGCACCTGGTCCGTGCCGGCGGCGGCGAGCCGATGCCGCTGACCGCCGCCGACCTCGGCGTGTGCGAGTTCGCCTGGTCGCCCGACAGCCGGCGGCTCGTCTACCTCGCCCGCGTCCCCGAGCCTGGCCGCTACGGCACGGTCGAGGGCCTCACCGCCGCCGCCGAGCCGGCCCGGCGACTGACCACCACCCGCTACCTGGCCAACGGCGTGGGCTACGTGGTCGACCGCCGCGCCCAGCTGTTCGGTCTGGAGGTGCCGGACGTCGACGCCGAGCCGTACGTGCTGCCGGCTCCGTCGGCGGCCGACCCGTCCCCGCGCCAGCCCGGTGCCGGCCTGCCGACGGCCGTCCCGCTGACCGCCGACGACGCCGACCACCGCTCCCCCGCCTTCACCCCGGACGGCGCGGTGACCTACGTCGCCGCCGCCCACGACGGCCGGACGGAAGCACTGCGGTCCTCCGGCTATCGGCTGACGCTGACCGAGGACGGCGGGCCGGGCCCGCTGGCCGTGGTGGCCGGCCCGGCGCAGGGATTGTTCGTCGACGGACTGCGCGTGCTGGCCGGGGCCACGTTCGTGCTGGCCCGCACGATCGACCCGGACGGCACGGACTTCGTCGGCGTCAACGCCGCCCTGTACGTCCGCGACCCTGACGGTGAGTTCCGGCGGCTCACCGACCCGGCGACGTCGGACCTGCAGGACTCGGCGCTCACCCCGGTCGGTGACGCGGCCGTCCTGGTCACCGAGGTCAGTCGCGGTTCGGTCCAGCTGCTCCGGGTGGACGACGCCGGCACGGTCGACCGGCTCACCGACGGACCCGTCGAGGTGACCGGCGTCGCCGCGGCCGCGCGGACCGTGGCGGTCACGGTGGCCGACCCGGAGTCGACGGGTGAGATCGCCGTGCTCGAGGGCACGACCCTGCGGCGGCTGACCGAGGAGTCCGCTCCGCTCCGCGCCACCGGCACGGTCCGGCCCGAGGAGCTCCTCGTGCCAACCCGTGACGGCGAGCAGGTGCACGGCTGGGTGCTCGTCCCGCCCGGCCCCGGCCCGCACCCGACGTTGCTGCTGATCCACGGCGGCCCGTACGCGCAGTACACGGCGTCGCTCTTCGACGAGGCCCAGGTCTACGTCGGGGCGGGCTACGCGGTGGTGATGGGCAACCCGCGCGGGGCCGCGGGCTACGGCGAAGCGTTCGGCCGCAGCATCCAGCACCGGATGGGCACCGTCGACCTCACCGACGTGCTGGACCTGCTCGAGGGCGCGCTGGCGGCCCAACCCACCTTGGACCGGAACCGGCTCGGCATCATGGGCGGCTCCTACGGTGGCTACCTGACCGCCTGGACGATCGCCCACGACCACCGCTTCGCCGGCGCGATCGTGGAACGCGGCTTTCTCGACCCCGAGCTGTTCATCGGCACCTCCGACATCGGCACCTGGTTCAGCCAGGAGTACACCGGCCCCGACCCCGAGCAGCGCCGGAGGCAGAGCCCGCAGGCGGTCGTCGACCAGGTCCGGACGCCGACCCTGGTGATCCACTCCGAGGACGACCTGCGCTGTCCGCTGTCGCAGGCCCAGCGCTATCACCTCGGCCTGGTCCGGGCGAGGGTCGAGACCGAGCTGCTGGTGTTCCCGGGCGAGAACCACGAGCTGAGCCGGTCCGGCCGACCACGGCACCGGGTGCAGCGGTTCGCCGCCATCCTGGACTGGTGGGACCGCTACTTACCGGTCGGCTCCGGGGCCTGAGTCCCGCCACCCCTCGCCCCGCCCCCCCTCGGCCCGCCACCCTTCGGTCAGCCACCTGCGCCTCCCCAGCCGCCCGGGTCCACTCCGCCGGGCACCACGTCCGCCGGCCCGTACGGCTGCCGGGTCAGCACGAACGAGCCGAGGTCGAGGTGCGACACCTGGCCTACGGCGTCGCGGACGACCGTCAACCGCTCACCGGCGTAGTAGTCGTCCAGGCCGGTCCAGCTGCCGTCCGGCTCGGGGCGGAAGCGTGACTCCCGGCCCCGGACGCTGAGCCGCACCAGCTCGAGGTGACGCTCGGCCCGCAGCCGCAATGCGTACGGGGCGGCCCCCCAGTACCAGGGACCCGTCAGCGCCAGCAGGTCGGGATCGACCTCGGGCAGCGGCGACCACGCCGCCGGCGGGCGCGGTTCAGCGTCGGCCACGATCCCGAGCAGGTCCGCGGCGATGCTGCCGACGGCGGGGCCGGAGGTGGCGTTGGCGAAGACGACCACGCCGAGCCTCTCCTCGAGCGCGCAGTCCAGCCCGGCGAGGAAGCCGGGCATCGAGCCGCCGTGGCCGACCAGGGGCCGGCCGCCGACCCGCAGCTGCAGCCCCAACCCGTAACCGCTGCCGTCGGCGGCCGGCGGGGCCACCGGCTCACCCATCTGCGTCACCGACTCACGCGACAGCACCCGGTCGTCGCCGTCGATCAGCAGCGCGGCGAACCGGCTGAGGTCGTGGACGGTCGACCAGAGCTGGCCGGCCGGTGCCATCCAGCCGGCGTCGTGCGCCGGCTCGGGCAGCAGCGCGTCCGCCCACGGGTGGACCGCCCAGCCCCGGGCGTACGGCGGCTCCGGCAGCAGGGTCGTCCGGCTCATGCCGAGCGGCCCCAGCACCTCCGCCGCCAGGACCTCACCGAACGGTCTGCCTCGGACCGCCGCCACCAGCGCCCCGAGCAGGGCGAAGCCGGGGTTGGAGTAGTGGAACCGCTGCCCGGGAGCGAGCCCGGCCGGGTCGTCGGACAAGACGTCCACCAGCTCGGGACGCTCAGTGCCCGGCGTCCGCTCCCACCACGGCGGCGGCGTCTCCGCGGCGAGGCCGGCGGTGTGGGACAGCAGCTGGCGGACCGTACGGTCCCCGGCCCTCGTGCCGGGCAGATAGGTCTGCAGCGGCGCCGCCAGGTCAACCAGCCCCTCGTCGCGGAGCCGCAGCACCAGCACAGCGACAAAGGTCTTGGTGATCGAGCCGATCCGGTACTGGGTGTCCGCGGTCGGCTCAGCCCCGTCCACCGCGCCCCGGCCGGCAGACCAGACCAGGGCGCCCTCCCGCACGAGCCCGGCCGCCATCGACGGGGTGCGCCCCTCGCTCTGGCCGACCGCGAGCCGGTGGTCCAGCGCGCGTCGGGTGGCGGGTAGCAGCTCATCGACCGTCATGGGACCAAGTCCACCACCGACCACTGACAATTCCCGAAGCCTCAGCCCACCGCGGCGGAGCCGCCTCAGCCCACCCGGTCCACGTCGTGGCCGCGGATGCCGAGCATGAACAGGATGGCGTCGAGGTAGGGCACCGACACGGTCGTGTCGGCCTGCGCCCGTACGACCGGCTTGGCGTTGAAGGCGATGCCGAGCCCGGCGGCGGCGAGCATGTCGAGGTCGTTGGCGCCGTCGCCGACGGCGACGGTCTGGGACAGCGGCACCCCTTCCGCGGCGGCGATCTCGGCCAGCAGCCGCGCCTTGCCGGCGCGGTCGACGACCGGGCCGACCACCTCGCCGGTCAGGCGTCCGTCGCGCACCTCGAGGGTGTTGGCGTAGGCGTAGTCGAGGTTGAGCTCGTGCCGCAGCCAGTCGGTGAACGGGGTGAACCCGCCGCTCACGATGGCCACGGTGAAGCCGAGCCGCTTCAGCGTCCGGACGAAGGTCCGGGCGCCCGGGGTCAGCCGGATCTGGTCGCGCGCCCGGGCGACCGCGGCCTCGTCCAGCCCGGCCAGCAGCCGGACCCGTTCCCGCAGCGAGTGCTCGAAGTCGAGCTCGCCGGCCATCGCCCGGCCGGTGACCGCGGCCACCTCCACGAGCCGGCCCGCCTCGGCGGCGAGCAGCTCGATCACCTCGTTCACGATCAGGGTCGAGTCGACGTCCATCACCACCAGCCGCTTGGCCCGGCGCTCGAGCCCGTTGAGCTGCACGGCCACGTCGACCCCGTACGTGCGGGCCACCTCGCCCAGCTCCCGGCGCATCTGCTCGACGTCGCCGGCGATGACCACCAGGTCGTACGCGGTCACCGGCTCGGTCGCGAGCCGGACCATCCGGTCGATGTTGCCGCCCGTCGCCGCGATCGCGTCGGCCACGGCGCTCAGCGCGGCGGCCGGCAGCGGACGGCCGAGGACGGTGACCGCGTGCCGGACCAGGGTGGATCGCCGCGACCGCGCCTCGACCTGCTCGAAGTCGACCTGCAGGCCGTGGCCGTTAGCCCAGGCCAGCACGGCCGTACGGACGGTGTCGTCCGGGGACGGCAGCCGAACGAGGACGTCGAGGGTGAGCCGCTCGCGGACGACGAGCTGTTCGGTGTCCTCGAGCTCGGCGCCGGCGTCCCCGAGCAGCCGCAACAGCTCGGCGGTCAGCCGCGGCCGGTCCCGCCCGTCCACCCGGATCAGCAGGGGGAGGTCGGTCACGTCGCCAACGTCCAGAGCAGGACCTCGGCCTCGACCCCGCCGGTCAGGCCGAGCGGCGCCTCGCCGGTGACGGCGACGGAGTCGCCCGCCTGCAGCCGCCCGACCGTCTCGAGGTCCACCTCGCCTCGGGCCACCTGCAGGTGGGCCAGCGGACCGGTCGGCAGCACCCGGCGGACGCCCGGAGCCAGGACGCTCACCCAGAGCGTGCAGCCGGCGGCGCCGAGGTCCACGGCCGCGTCGATCCGGTCCCCGGAGGCGACCGGCACCCAGTCCGTCGCCAACCCGCTCAGGTCGACCGCGCGCTGGGCGTACGACGGTTCGCCGCCCGACACGTCCGGCCGCAGCCACATCTGGACGAACCGTACGGGCTCCGCCGGCCGGGTCGGGTCGAGGTGGTAGGCGTCGTTGCGTTCGGCGTGCACGATCCCGGCACCGGCGCTCATCCGTTGCGCCAAGCCGGGGACGACGACGCCGGTGTGGCCCCGGCTGTCGGTGTGGACCAAGGAGCCGGTGAGCACCCAGGTGAGGATCTCGGCGTCGGCGTGCGGATGGTCGTCGAACCCGCGCCCCGCCAGCAGTGTCTCCTCGTTGGCGACCATCAGCCGACCCTGCCCGATCCGGTCCGGGTCGTAGTGCTCGCCGAAGGAGAAGGTGTGCCGCGACTCGATCCCTTCGCCGCGGCTGACGAACCGGTCGCCGGCCCGACGCAGCTGCAGGACGGGGTCGCTCACCCAGCCAGTATCGCGGGGCGACGCGCTCAGCAATGACCCACGGCGGCACGTCGGCGGACTAGCGTGGTCCGGCGTGACCGTCGACGGGACCGAGATCACCGCGGAGCTGGTCCGGGACCTGCTCCGCGACCAGCACCCTGACCTGGCCGACCGCCCGATCCGGCTCGGCGCGCGCGGGTGGGACAACCAGCTGTGGCGGCTCGGCGACGACCTCGCTGTCCGGTTGCCGTGGGCGACGGCGGCGGCGGACGCGCTGCTGCTGCACGAGTACAGGTGGCTGCCTCTCCTCGCCCCGCACCTGCCGCTGCCGGTCCCGGTGCCGCAGCGCCTCGGTCAGCCCTCAGCCCGGTTCCCGCGGCCCTGGATCGTCACGACCTGGGTGCCCGGTGAGCCTGCCGACCGAGCGCCCGTGACGCGTGCGGCCGAGGCGGCCGACGCCTTGGCGGCCTTCCTGACGGCCCTGCACCGTCCTGCTCCCGCCGGGGCTCCGACCGGACGGAACCGCGGCGGGCCGTTGGCCGAGCACGCCGCCGGGTTCGAGCACGGGTTGGCCGAGGTCACCGAGCTGGGTCTGGTCGCCGACCCCGACGCCGTCCGCGCGGTCTGGGCGGACGCCGTCACCGCGCCCGGGTGGACCGGCCCAGCCCTGTGGCTGCACGGGGACCTGCACCCGGCCAACGTCCTCACCGCCGGCGGCACCTTCTGCGGCGTGATCGACTTCGGCGACCTGTTCGCCGGCGACCCCGCCTACGACCTCGCCGCCGTGTGGGTCCTGCTGCCCGACGGCGCCGCCGACCGCTGCCTGGAGGCCTACGGGCCGGCCCTGGACCCCGCGACTGTGCGCCGCTCCCGCGGCTGCGCGGCCGTCCGTGCCCTCGCGGCCCTCCTCATCGCCGACGCCGGCGTCCACGGTCGTCCCGGCGGCAAGGCCAGCTGGGGCCCACCCGCCGAAGCCGCCCTGCGACGCCTCGTCGCCACCGCGCGATGAGTCTGCCGGCGGCCGCAGGTCTACTCTTCGACCGCGACCACCACCGCAACAGGAGCACGCCATGGGGCTCATCCAGATCGAGCTGTTCGCCACCCTCGACCTCGTCGGGCAGGCGCCCGGTGGGCCGGAGGAGGACCCGGAGGGGTTCCCGCACGGCGGCTGGCAGGCGCCGCTGATCGACGAGGTCGCCGGTGCTCAGGTGATGGCCGCGTACGCGGACACGGACGCGCTGCTGCTCGGCCGCCGGACGTACGACATCTTCGCCGGCTACTGGCCCCACCAGGAGAGCGGGCCGGACGACGGAATCGCCACCCTCTTCAACCGGATACCGAAGTACGTGGCCTCCCGCGGCACGCCCGACCTCGACTGGGCCGGGTCGACGCTGCTCGGCCCGGACCTGGCCGAGGCGGTCCGGGAGATCCGCGACCGGCACGAGCACGTCACGGTCGTCGGCAGTCTGAACCTCGTCCAGTCTCTGCTGCGCGAGAAGCTCTTCGACCGGCTCGACCTGTGGGTGCACCCGATCGTGCTCGGCGTCGGCAAGCTGGTGTTCGATGGGGGCGCCGTGCCCACCAACCTCACGCTGCTCGAGCCACCGGTCGCCGGCCCGAAGGGCACCGTCTACCTGCGCTACGGTCTCGCCGACGGCACGCCCGCCACCGGCGACATGGGGGCACCCGACCGCGGGGTCGGGCAGGACGGCTGAGTGACCTCACGCCTGGACACCCTGGCCTTCGTCGAGCAACCTAAGTCGGCCTGGACCCGTCTGTCAGGTGTGCGGGCCGTGGTGCCCGGGGACGGAGGGGTGATGACGGCGACGCGCGATGCCGAGTTCACCGACTTCGTCGCGGCCAGCCGGGGGTCGCTGCTGCGGGTGGCCTACCTGTTGTGCGGGGACTGGGCCAGGGCCGAGGACGTCACCCAGGTGTCGCTGGTCAAGCTCTACCTGGCGTGGGCCCGGGTGCACACCAGCGCCGAGGCGTACGCCCGGACGATCATCGCCCGGACGGCGGTCGACGAGCACCGGCGAGCCTGGCGCCGCGAGGTCAACACCGCCGACCTGTCCGACGCGGGCCGGGACGACCCGGACACCAGCCATCGGCTCGATCTGCGGGCGGCGTTGCTGCGGTTGCCGCCGCGGCAGCGACAGGTGGTGGTGCTGCGCTACTACGAGCAGCTGTCGGTGCAGGAGACGGCTACGGCGCTGGGCATCACGACCGGCACGGTGAAGAGCAGCTGTGCGCGGGGGCTGGCCGCCCTGAACCTGCTGCTGACCGAGGGCGAGGAGCTGATCCGACCATGACCGACCCCGACACCGACCTGCGGCGAGCCGACTTCGAGCCCTGCTTCGACGACCAGCCCGCCCCGGCTGACCCGTACGTCGACCTCGAGCGCGGGCGGGGCGCCCGGCGGGCCCGTACCCAACGCCGGGTCGCGGCCGCCGCGGTGACGCTGACCCTCGCCGCCGCGGTGCTGGTCGCCGCTCCGCGCTGGGGCGGTACGCCGGAGCAGGCGGTGCCGGCCGCCCCGCCCGACCTCGTGCAGCAGTCCTGGCCGGGCTGTGCCGCCGCTGGGGCGTTCGACCAGGAGATGGTGTCCGGGCCGCCCCCGCAGGCCGGCGCGGTGCCGACGGACTTCCGCGCCGTCGAGGTGCGGCGCTGCGTCCAGGACAGCCGTCGCTCCGACAAAGGTGACCAGGTGCTGGTGAACCTGGAGCAGCGAGCTCCCGCCACCGCCGCCTTTCTGGCGTACCTGGCTCAGCCGTCGGTCACTCCTACCGACCCCAGCCTCGCCTGCCCGGCGATAGGGATCATCCGGCCGTGGCTGGTGCTGGTCGACGGGGACGGCCGGTACGTGGCACCAGCCCTGCCGACCGACGAGTGCGGGCTCCCGCTGCAGTACAACGAGGTCGGCGGTGCCCCCGATAACCTGCTCAAGTTCCGCGACGTGAGCGTCGACCAGGCGCGGGTCCTCGAGTCCGCTGCCGCGCAGCAGGCGGGCTGCTCGATGGAGGCGAAGAACATGCTGTTCTTCGACGCCGGACAGTCGCCCCAGGACGTGGACCGCGGCCTGCTCGGCGGCGCTGCCTTCCGCCGCTGCGACTACCGCATCAACCGGGACACGCCGGACAGTGGCACCTTCGTGGCCGGCGGAGCGCTGTCGGCCGCAGAGCTGACGGACCTGCTCGCCAGCGCCAAGACCGTGGCCGCGAGTGGCCAGGCCCGCTGCGCCAAGGCCGCCACCCGGTTCACCGTGGTCCACGGCACCGACGACCAGCACACCCTCTACGTCGAGATCGACGGCTGCCGCCGCGTCCTGCAGCTGTCCTGAGGATGCGGGGCCGTTGGCTGAGGCGGGACGACAACTAGGCTCGGCTCATGGCCAGCCGTCCCGTCCCTGATCCGATCGCGCCGGGGCAGGAGTCGGTCTGGGACTATCCCCGGCCGCCGGCCCTGGTGGCCAGCGACGAGCTCGTGACCGTCGTGCTGGGCGGGGTGGAGATCTGCGAGACCTCGACCAGCTGGCGGGTGCTCGAGACGTCGCACCCGCCGACCTACTACCTGCCGCGGAGTGCCTTCCTCGAGGGTGCGCTGGTGCCGGCGCACGGGGGCTCGTTCTGCGAGTGGAAGGGCGAGGCGTCCTACCTCGACCTCGTCGGCGGCCGCGTCGTCGCGCCCCGAGCGGCCTGGTACTACCCCCAGCCCAGCCCGCGGTTCGGGGCGCTGCGGAACCACGTCGCGCTCTACCCGGGCCAGGTCGACTACTGCCTGGTCGACGGCGAGCGGGTCGAGGCCCAGCCCGGCGGCTTCTACGGCGGGTGGATCACCTCGACCGTGGTCGGCCCCTTCAAGGGCGGACCGGGCAGCAACGGCTGGTGAGCCCGCCAGAGCCACCCGACGGCGCCCGCGAGGCCTACGTCGAGGCCTACGTCGAGGCGGTGCTGCAGCTGGTCGAGCAGATCCCGGCCGGCCGGGTGGCGACGTACGGCGACCTCGCCGAGGCCGTCGGCCGCGGCGGTCCCCGGCAGGTCGGCACGGTGATGGCCCGCTACGGCGCCGCCGTCTCGTGGTGGCGGGTGGTCCGGGCGGACGGTCAGCCGGCCCGCGGTCACGAGCAGCGCGCGATCACGTTGCTGCGGCGCGAGGGAACCGCGCTACGAGGGCCGCGCGTTGTGCTCTCCGAGGCCCGCTGGCGGCCGGTCGACCCACCGGCCGTCCGGCGTGTCGACGTCTCCTGAGCAAGTTTGCGCGAGTTGTTCACAAGCGGGGCTGCGATGTGCGAGGCTCATCTCGCTGTTGCAAGTGGTCTGTGTCGTGGTACGTGCTACGCCCCCAGAACTATTGCGTGGGCGTCAGATCCTCACCTGTCGTCCGGCAGCAAGATCGGGGTCGTGAGGTGCGGCCCTGGGTGCCAGATCCTAGGGAGAGTTTCATGGCGCAGGGAACCGTCAAGTGGTTCAATGCCGAAAAGGGCTACGGCTTCATCGCCGTAGACGGCGGCGGTCCGGACGTTTTCGTCCACTACAGCGCAATCGAGTCGACGGGGTTCCGTACCCTCGACGAGGGCCAGCGCGTCGAGTTCCAGACCACCCAGGGCCCCAAGGGCCCGCAGGCCGACCAGGTCCACGCGATCTGATTCGCCTTCACCGTCTGTGACTCAGATCCCCCCGCACCGGCAGCCCGGTGCGGGGGTTTTCTGTGGTCCTAGCGGCGACCACGGCCGGTATGCGCGCCGGCGTGCTGAGGAGGAGCGGATGAACACGCTTTCCGTTCATCCGAGACGACGAAGTAGGCGGGCTAGAGCGCAGACCACGTCCGAGCGGAGCGAGGACCATCAATACGCGGGTTGGCTCGGGTCGACCTGGTTGACCCACGCGCTGACCCCGCCGCCGACGTGGACGGCGTTGTCGAGGCCGGCACCGCGGACGATGGCGAGAACCTCAGCGGAGCGGACGCCGGTCTTGCAGTAGAGCACGACCTGCTTGTCCTGCGGCAGCTGCGCCAGGGCCGCGCCGGTCTGGAAGTCGCCCTTGGGGATGAGGATCGAGCCGGGGATCTGGTTGATGTCCCGCTCGACCTTTTCCCGGACGTCGATCAGCACAAACTCCTTGGTCCCGGTCTCGCGCTCGTTCAGCCAGTCCTCGAGCTGGAGGACCCCCACGGTGTGCCCGGCGACGGCGTCCGCGGCCTCGTCGGTGATCGCGCCGCAGAAAGCGTCGTAGTCGATCAGCTCCGTGACCGTCGGGTTCTCCCCGCAGACGGCGCAGTTCGGGTCCTTGCGGATCTTCACCTGCTGCCAGCTCATCTCGAGCGCGTCGTAGATCTGCAGCCGGCCGATCAGCGGGTCGCCGATACCGGCGAGCAGCTTGAGCGCCTCGGTGACCTGGGTGGCCCCGATCGCCGCGCAGAGCACGCCCAGCACGCCGCCCTCGGCGCAGCTCGGCACCATGCCGGGGGGCGGGGGCTCGGGGTAGAGGCAGCGGTAGCAGGGGCCCTGGTCGGCCCAGAACACGCTGACCTGGCCGTCGAAGCGGAAGATCGAGCCCCACACGTACGGCTTGTGCAGGAGCACGGCCGCGTCGTTGACCAGGTAGCGGGTGGCGAAGTTGTCCGTGCCGTCGACGATCAGGTCGTACTGGGAGAAGATCTCCATCACGTTGTCGTTGTCGAGCCGGACGTCGTGCACGACCACGTTCACGAACGGGTTCGTCTCGGCCAGCGACTCGAGCGCCGACTGCGCCTTGGACTTCCCGACGTCGGACTGGCCGTGGATGATCTGGCGCTGCAGGTTGGACTCGTCGACCGTGTCGAACTCGACGATCCCGAGGGTGCCCACCCCGGCGGCGGCCAGGTAGAGCAGCGCCGGGCTGCCGAGGCCCCCGGCCCCGATCACCAGGACACGCGCGTTCTTGAAGCGTTTCTGCCCGTCCATCCCCACGTCCGGGATGATCAGGTGCCGGCTGTATCGACGAACCTCGTCGATGCTCAGCTCTGCGGCGGGCTCCACCAACGGCGGTAAGGCCACGGTCTTCTCCTCGGGTCGACGTCACGCTCCCACACGGTCGGGCATGCGTGATCCTCGTCCAGAACACCGCCCCCCAAAGCCCTATTCCGAGGAGCGGACGGTCAGCCCCCGAACCCCGCCCCAGGTCAGCGCTGCACCGCTTTCACCACCGTGGTGCACCGGGTGACCCAGTCCCGGTCGAGCTGCGCGTCGTGGGAGGCCCACAGCACGTTCACCATCTCGCGCACGGTCACCCAGTCCCGCACCCGGTCCTCGTCGAGCCCGGCGGCGTCGACGACGGTGTAGAGCCGCTCGAGCAGCGCGCCCCGCAGGTCCCCGCTCGCCACGGCCTCCGTCCAGCGGTTCCAGAGCAGCGGCGCCACCTCGTAGGCGGGATCGCCCGCCAGCGGGTGCGGGTCGATCGCCAGCCACGGTTCCCGCGTCCCGGCCAGGACGTTCGCGTAGTGCAGGTCACCGTGCAGCAGCGCGACGTCGGTCCCGGAGTCGGCGGCGAGGTCGGTGCAGAGCCCGATCGCCTGGTCGACGAAGCGTCGCGGAGCCAGGGCACCGTCCCGGAGATCGACGAGCTCGTCGGCCCAGCGGGCGGCGTGGACCGAGAGCCGGCCCAGCTGCGGCAGCGGCGGGCGGTGCAGCCGGCCGTACAGACCGGCCACCACTTCACACGCCTCGACGACCCCCAGCGCGTGCAGGTCATGACCCGGGTCGGCCCGTTCCAGCAACAGGGCGAACCGGTGCGGATCGGCCCGCAGCAGCTGGACCGCGCCGTCACCGTCCCAGGCGCGCAGCGCCAGGTGCTCGTACCGGGCCTCGGGGTGCGGCCAGCCGACCTTCAGCGCGGCCGGCTCACCGAGGCTGTTCCGGACGGGCAGTACCACCGCGTTCTCGCCGGTGGCGGGGGGACCCTCGTCGGTCAGCCGCCACTCCGCGCACAGGTCGCGGATCAGCCGGGGCAGAGCGTCCAGCCAGCGCGCCCACTCCGGACTCCGGCGGGCGTGGCCGAGGAACTCGGCCGGCAGGTCCAGCGTCACCGGCCTCACGGTAGGCGGTGGCAGGATGGCCGCCGTGGCGGACGTGCTGACCCGGGTCGACGACCGGGTGCTGAACCTGACCAACCTGGACAAGGTCCTCTACCCCGCGACGGGCTACACCAAGGCCGAGGTGATCGCCTACTACGCCCAGATCGCCCCCGTGATGCTGCCGCACGTCGCCGACCGGGCGATGACCCGGCTGCGCTACCCGGATGGGGTCGGCCGCAGCGAGGCCCGGGAGGATCGAGGCGGCACCACGCCTCCTCCCGTCGGGGCGTTCTACGAGAAGAACGCGCCCGTCGGGACCCCAGGCTGGGTGCCGCGGCAACGGGTCGGCACCAGCGACGGCGTGATCGACTACGTGGTGGTCGAGGAGCCGGCCACGCTGGTCTGGCTCGCCAACCTCGCCGCGCTCGAGCTGCACGTGCCGCAGTGGCGGATCTCCAGCGGCAACGTCGACGCCGAGGGCGTGCTCGACCTGCCGGGTGACGAGCCGCGGGACGGCGAGCCGCTGGCCGACCGGGTGGTGGTCGACCTCGACCCGGGTGCGGGGATGGGCATCGTGGAGACGGCGCGGGCGGCGCTGCTGGTGGCGGCCCGGCTGGCCGAGGACGGCCTGGTCCCCGTACCGCAGAGCTCGGGCAGCAAGGGCATCCAGCTGTACGCGGCCGTCGCGCCCTGCCGTTGCCGCGAGGCCTGGGCCTACGTCAAGCGGCTCAACGTCGAGATGGCGCGGGCCCACCCGGACTTCTTCGTGTCCACCATGTCGGTCGAGCAGCGAGCGGGGAGGATCTACCTCGACTACAACCAGGACCTCGCCGCCCGCAACACCATCGCCCCGTACTCGATGCGGGGCCGGGAACGGCCCACGGTCGCCACCCCGCTGACCTGGGACGAGGTCGGGGCCGTCACCGGCCCGGACGACCTGCGCTTCTCCCCCGAGACGGTGCTCGCCCGGGTGGAGGAGCACGGCGACCTCGCCGCCGACCTGCTCGGGCCAGACCGCCCGCCGCTGCCCGGCGGCACTATTCTTCTCCAATGACTTCGGGGGCGGGCACGGACGTCGACGGGCGCGTACCCGCCGACCCTACCGCCGGCGGTTCCCAGACCCGAGCCACCCGGATGCCTCGGGACCAGCGTCGGGCCTCGCTGCTGGACGCGGCGAACGACGTCTTCACCACCCGGGGCTACCACGCGGCGGCGATGGACGACATCGCCGAGGCGGCCGGGGTGTCCAAGCCGGTGCTCTACCAGCACTTCCCGTCCAAGCTCGACCTCTACCTCGCGCTGCTCGACGCCAGCTGCGACAGCCTGGTCGACATCGTCTCTGACGCTCTCGCCGCGACCGACCACAACGCCGACCGGGTGACGGCCACGATGAGCGCCTTCTACGAGTTCGTCTCCTCGGCCAGCGGGGAGTTCCGCTTCGTCTTCGAGTCCGACCTGACCGGCGACGCGGCGGTGCAGCAGCGGCTCTGGCAGGTCAACTCCGACATCGCCGACCTCGTCGCTGCGGTGATCGTGGAGGACACCGCGCTGCCGCCCGAGCAGTCCAAGCTGCTGGCCATCTCGCTGGTCGGCATCGCCCAGGTCAGCGCCCGCTACTGGGTCTCCAGCGGGATGTCGATCCCGATCGAGGAGGCCACCCAGCTGGTCAGCCGGCTGGCCTGGCGCGGCATCCGCGGCTTCCCGCTCACCGCCTACGACCCGTCCCGGCTGTAACTCTGTCTTCGGTCCGCTCGGACGTGTCTCGCGCTCCAACCCGCTCCGGTCGTCGTCGGTGGTGAACGAAAGGCGTGTTCACCCCCTCCTCCTTACCGGACCGGCGCGCGATCCCGCGGGGGCTGGTCACATGTCCCCACAACGAAGTGAATCCTGACGAGCACTCTCGTCAGGATCCACCTCGTTGCCGGGCTGAGCGCCCGGCTAACCCACGGCTAACCCGCGGCTAACCCCAATACCGTTCAGTTAAGATCACATTGGTGTAGTTTGGGTGCATGCCGC
>NZ_CAXTHG010000021.1:0-87609 GCF_964244005.1 uncultured Friedmanniella sp.
CCCGCCGCTCTGTGTCAGGAGACTCCGCATGACCGTCGAGTTCATCAGCGCCACCTTCGTCAACGACCGGACCGAGATCCGGCCGGGCACCCAGCCGGCCGGCTCGTCGACCATCGACCGGCGCTTCCTGGTCCGTTACGCCCGCGAGCTCGACGCGGCGGGCTTCGACTACACCCTGCTGCCGTACGGATCCAGCGGCTACGACCCGTTCAGCGTCGCCGCGGCAATCAGTCAGCACACCGAACGGGTCCGGCCGATCATTGCGCTGCGGCCGAACACCCTCTATCCGACGGTGGCGGCCAAGGCGCTGGCCACGCTCGACCAGCTGAGCGACGGCCGCGCGACCGTGCACATCATCTCCGGCGGCAGCGACGCCGAGCAGGCCCGCGAGGGCGACCGGCTGCCGAAGGCCGAGCGGTACGCGCGGTCGGCGGAGTTCATCGAGATCCTGCGCCGCGTCTGGACCGAGACCGAACCCTTCGACCACGCCGGCCGCTACTACTCCTTCGAGGACTTCCGGTCCGACTTCCGACCCGTCAACGGCACCATCCCGGTCTCCGTCGGCGGCTCGTCGGCCGAGGCGTACCAGGTCGGCGGCGCGCTGGGTGACATCTTCGGGCTCTGGGGCGAACCGCTGGCCGAGACCCGGCAACAGATCGAGGCGGTGCACGAACAGGCGCGGCTGGCCGGGCGCACCGACCGGCCCCGGATCTGGGTGACCTTCCGGCCGATCATCGCCGCCACCGACGCGCTGGCCTGGGAGAAGGCGCACCGGACCCTCGGCTCGTTGCAGCAGACCTACGCCGGTCTCGACGCTCCCGCGCCGCAGAACGTCGGCTCGCAGCGACTGCTCGACCTGGCCGCACGCGGTGAGCTGCACGACCGAGCCCTGTGGACCCCGGTGGCCAGCGCCACCGGCGCCCGCGGAGCCTCGACCGCCCTCGTCGGCAGCCCCGAGACCGTCGCCGCCGCCATCCTCGACTACGTCGACATCGGCTGCGACCTGATCTCCATCCGCGGCTACGACAACCTCAACGACGCCATCGACTACGGCCGCTACCTGCTGCCGCTCGTCCGTTCCGAGCTCGCCGGCCGCGAGAGCCGGGCCACCGCACCCGCCTTCCAGAGCGCCTGACCCCGAGGAGCACCCGTGACCATCCTGAACCTGCCGGAACGCACCAACCAGACCGACATCGCGCGCTGGCACGAACCTGCCGGCCTCAACCCGCGTGGCACCCTGGTGCTGCTCACCGGACGTGGCGAGCCGCCCGAGGTGTACGCGCGGTTCGGCCGCCGGCTGGCGAGCGACGCCTACCGCGTGCTGGTGGTCAGCGCCGGCGACCACACCGAACCCGGCGTCCGGGCCGAGATCGCTGCCCTGCTCGACGATCCGGAGGTCGTGGCCCCGGTCGTGCTGGTCGGCTCCGACGCCGGAGCCCGCGCCGCCCTGGCGCTCGCGAGCGACCCTGATGTCGAGGTGGCGGGCCTGGTGCTGGCCGGGCTGGCCCTCGAGGACCACGCTGCTGCCGCCGACTGGCCCGCCGAGGTCGAAGCCCGGACGGCCTGCCCCAACCACCAGCAGGTGCTCCGCCGTTCCGCTCGGGGCAGTCTGGCGTCGGCCGCCAGCCTGATCCGGCTCGCTCCGGCGCCCATCCAAGCCAGGGTCGCTCTGCCGGTGCTCGCGCTGCACGGTGGCGATGATGCGATCAGCCCGCTGCCGGCGGCAAGGCGCTGGTACGGCCGGGCCGGGGTCGCGGAGGTCGTGGTGGTGGCGGGCGGTCGGCACGACATCCTCAACGACGTCAGTCACCGCTCGGTGGCGGCGACCGTGGTGCTGTTCCTCGAGCGGCTGCGGCTGGGGGCTGACCTGCCGCTGATCGTCAGCCCCACCGCGAGCCGACCGTGACGCTGACGGCCACCGCCAGTCTCGAGACGTACGCGGGCGCACCGCCCTGGGCTGAGCTGGCCGGGCAGCTCTCCCCGGCGGCCGGGCTGTCGACCGAGGTCGCGGACCGCGCTGCCGTCCGTAGCGACTGGTCCGGCAACGTGGCGGACGGGCTGCCCGAGGCGGTGGTCCACGCGGCGACGGTCGCGGACGTGCAGGAGGCCCTGCGCTTCGCGAGCCGGTACCACGTGCCGGTCGTCCCCCGCGGGGCCGGGACCGGCCTCAGCGGTGGCGCGACGGCGGGTCGGGGCAGCCTCGTGCTCGACCTGCGCCGGATGGACGCGATCCGCGAGCTGCGGGTCGAAGACGGGGTGGCGGTGGTCGAGCCCGGCGTCCTGACCGCCGACCTCGACCGCGCGGCCCGGCAGCACGGCCTGCGCTACGCCCCCGACCCGGCCAGCGTCGAGATCTCCACGATCGGCGGCAATGTCGCGACCAACGCGGGCGGGCTGCGCTGCGTCAAGTACGGGGTGACCCGCGACGCCGTCCTGGCCCTGGACGTCGTGCTCGCCGACGGGCGGCTGGTCTCGACCGGCCGGACGACGGCCAAGGGGGTCACCGGCTACGACCTGACCAGCCTGCTCGTCGGGTCCGAGGGCACGCTGGCCGTGATCGTCGGCGTGACCGTCCGGCTGACGCCGGTCCCGCTGACCACCGCCACCGCCGCTGCCTGGTTCGCTTCCACCACCGAGGCTGTCGCCGCCTCGCTCGCCATCACCGGGGCCGGGGTCCGGCCCTCGACGTGCGAGCTGCTCGACCACGCCACCCTGGTGGCGCTGGACGCGGCCTCGGGCGACGATCTCAGCACCCGCGCCGACGCCTTCCTGCTGGTGCAGACCGACGGCTTCGGGGCCGAGGCCGAGATGGCTGTCGTCGCCTCGGTCCTCGGGCGTACGGCGCAGGAGGTCCAGATGACCACGAACCCGGCGGCGGGAGAGCGGCTGGTCGCCACCCGCCGGGCCGCGCTGCCCGCGATCGAACGGCAGGGCCGGGTGGTGATCGAGGACATCGCCGTCCCGCGCTCGCGGCTGGCCGACGCCGTCACGGGCATCGCCGCCATCGCGGCAGCGACCGGTGTCCCGATCTTCACCTTCGCCCACGCAGGGGACGGCAACCTGCACCCGATCCTGCTGGTCACCTCCGAGCAACCGGCCGACCTGGCTCGCGTCGACCAGGCTGCCGACGCCGTGTTCGCGCTGGCGTTGGAGCTGGGCGGCACCCTGACCGGCGAGCACGGCGTCGGCCTGCTCAAACGGCCGTGGCTCGACGCCGAGCTCGGGCCGGTCGCACGCGAGCTGCAGCAGCAGGTCAAAGCCGTCTTCGACCCGCAGCAGCTGCTCAACCCCGGAAAGGCGATCTGATGGTCACCGATCCCGGAGCCGCGACGGTCGTCGCCCTCTCCGGCAACCCACGCGCCGGCTCCCGCACCTCGCTGGTCGCCCGGGCGGTGGCCGAGCGGGTCGCCGGCCTCGCCGGCAGCGCCGAAATAGTCGCCGTGGAGCTCGCCGACCTCGCGCCGTACCTGTTCGCCGCCGAGCGGCCCGGGGTCGACGCGACGCTGACCACCGTCGCCGCCTCGACCGTGCTCGTGGTCGCCACCCCGGTCTACAAGGCTTCCTACACCGGACTCCTCAAGTCGTTCCTGGACCTCTACGGCACCAACGGGCTCGCTGGGGTCACCGCCGTCCCGGTCGTGGTCTCGGGCAGCCCGGCCCACAGCCTGGCCGGTGAGGTCCACCTGCGTCCGCTGCTCGTCGAGCTGGGTGCGAGCGTGCCGACCCGCGCGCTCGCGGTGACGGAGTCCCAGCTCGCCCAGCTCGACGACGTCGTCGACCGATGGTTCGTTACCGCCGCGCCGCTGCTGCGGCCGGCGTTCGCCCGATCCGGCGGCCCGCCCGCCGACCCCGAGACTGAGGGACGACCATGACGACCGAGCTGACCCGCCCCGACCTGGACCTCTTGGGCCCCGAACTGGACGGGGTCGCGCCGGCCACGTTCAAAGCCGTCTTCCGGCGGCACCCGGCCGGAGTGGCGGTGATCACCTTCGCCGGGCCGGAGAGGCTCGGCGGCTTCACCGCGACCTCGGTCATCTCGGTCAGCGCCGACCCGCCGCTGCTCACCTTCTCGGTCGACTCCGCCTCGTCGTCGTGGGCGGCGCTGCGTGAGGTCGACACGCTGGTGGTCAACTTCCTCGCCGCCGACCAGGTCGAGGTGTCGACCCGCTTCGCCACCAGCGGCATCGACCGCTTCGCTGCCGGCGGCTGGACGGTGCTGCCGAGCGGCGAACCGGTGCTCGACGGGTCGCCGGCCTGGTTCCGCGGCCAGGTGGTGCAGCGGACGCCCGTCGGCCGCAGCTTCCTGGTCTCGGTGCTGGCGCTCGACTCCGCGTTGGCGGCCGACGCCGAGCGCGCCCCGCTGGTCTACCACGACCGCAGCTACCACGCGGTCGGGGACCACTCAGCCCTCTGACGCTGAGCTGTGGGCGGCGCCCTGATGGTTGTCCGACGCCGTCCTCGGTACCGGAAAGCCTGGTCGCATCGCGGCCCCGACCTCGTCTCAGTCAGCGAAACCGATCTCCGAATTCCCGAGTCATCCTGCTTGTTTAGTAGGGTTACCGCCGTGAGCATGTCCAGGAGTGCCCGTCGCCGGCGGGGGTTTTCGACCCGCCCCGCGTGGTGCAGCCGACCTGGTCGCGGCCCGGGACGCCCGAGTCCCTGTCGCTAGCCCGCACCACCGACGACGCGTCGGGTGGTTGCCCATGCTCTTGTCCCTGCTCCGACTGAAGGAATCACCATGACCACCGCTCCACTACGGCGCCTCGCTGGCGTCCTCGTCCTTGCCCTGAGCTTCACCCTCGCCGCCTGCGGAGGCGGCGGGTCCGGCGCCGCGTCCGCCGACAACCCGTACAACCTGCAGCAGGCGGGCGTGCTGCGGGCCGGCACGCTGACCGATGCGCCTCCGAACGTGTACCTGAAGGACGGCAAGTTCACCGGGTACGACAACGAGCTGCTGAACGCGGTCGCGGCGAAGCTCGGTCTGCGGGTCGAGTTCGTGGGGACCGAGTTCAGCTCGCTTCTCGCCCAGGTCAAGACGCGCAAGTTCGACATCGGGTCGTCCTCGATCAGCATCACCGAGGCCCGCAAGCAGACTGTCGCCTTCTCGAACAAGTACGACTTCGGCTTCCTCGGGCTGAACGTGCCTGCGGGCTCGGACATCAAGACGTTCGACCAGCTGGCCGGCAAGCGCGTCGCCGTCGTCCAGGGCACCGTCCAGGACGACTACGCCACCCGGACCGGCCTCAACCCCGTGCGGGTGCCGGACTACAACGCCGCGCTCAACCAGCTGCGGTCCGGCACGGCCGACGCGTGGATCACCCCGGCGGAGATCGGCGAGAAGACTGCGGCCGACTCAGGAGGCAAGGTCGAGGCCGTCGCCAAGCAGCTCGACCCGGGCGGCACCGCCTACGCCATCGCTCCGGACAACCCCGAGCTGCTGAAGGCCGTCAACGGCGCCCTCGACGAGGTCATCGCCGACGGCACCTGGGCCCGGCTGCAGCAGGAGTTCTACCCCAACCGGAAGATCCCGAAGGACTTCAAGCCCGGCAGCGGCAACGTCGCCATCGGAGCAGCGAACTAGCCCCGTCGTCGAGGAGGAGGTACGACATGGAGGTTCTGAGCTCCCTGTGGGAGACGTTCTTCGACCTCGAGGCGATGCGGGCGGCGCTGCCTGAGCTGGTGAAGACAGGACTGCCGAACACCCTCATCCTCGCGCTGTGCTCGGGGGTGATCGGTACGGCCGGCGGCATGCTGCTGGCGGTGTGCAGCCTGTCGCGGACCCGTTGGCTGCGCTGGCCTGCCCGCGTGTTCACCGACATCTTCCGCGGCCTGCCGGCGGCGGTGACGATCCTGCTCATCGGCGTCGGCCTGTCACCGCTCGGCCTGCAGATCTGGGGACCCAACCCGTACCCGCTGGGGATCTTGGCTTTGTCCTTGATCGCCGCCGCGTACATCGGCGAGATCTTCCGCTCCGGCATCCAGAGCGTCGACGTCGGCCAGCTCGAGGCGTCGCGGGCGCTCGGCTTCAGCTGGCGCGCCAGCATGCGCCTGGTGGTGATCCCGCAAGGGGTGCGCCGGGTGCTCCCCGCGCTGGTCAACCAGTTCATCGCCTTGATCAAGGAGTCGTCGTTGGTGTACTTCCTCGGTCTGCTGGCCAGCCAGCGCGACCTGTTCCGGATCGGGCAGGACGCGGCCGCCACCAGCGGAAACGAGTCGGCGCTGCTCTTGGCTGGGCTCTGCTACCTCCTCCTGACCGTTCCGCTCACCCACGTCGTCAACGTCATCGACCGCCGGCTCCGGGAGGGCCGGCGAGCCGACGGCGCCGAGACCGGTGGTCAGGACGCGGAACCGCCGCTGCCGCTCACCCAGGAGGCACACTGATGGCTGGTCAGCCGCTCGTCGACACCCAGCCGGGCGTCGACGTCGACGTCCGCGACGTCCACCTGGCGTTCGGCACCAACCGCGTCTTACGCGGGGTCGACGCGCACGTCGAGGCCGCCTCCACCACCTGCGTCATCGGTCCGTCCGGCTCGGGCAAGTCGACCTTGCTGCGGGTGGTCAACCGGCTCCTCGAACCCGATTCCGGGGACGTCCTGCTCGGCGGCCAGAGCGTGCTGAGCGACAATCCGGACGACCTACGACAGCGGATCGGGATGGTGTTCCAGCACTTCAACCTCTTCCCGCACAAGACGGTGCGCGCCAACCTGACGCTCGGGCTCCGCAAGCTGCGTGGGTTCAGCGAGGACGCGGCCAACGCTCGCGCCCTCGAAGAGCTCGACCGGGTGGGTCTCGGGCACAAGGCGGACGTCCGTCCCGGACAGCTCTCCGGCGGCCAGCAGCAGCGCGTCGCCATCGCGCGGGCGCTGTCGATGGAGCCAGAGGTGATGCTGTTCGACGAGGCGACCTCCGCCCTCGACCCGGAGCTCGTCAAGGGCGTGCTGTCCGTCATGGCCGAGCTCGGCCACGGTGGCATGACCCTGCTCGTGGTCACCCACGAGATGGGGTTCGCCCGCAGCGTCGCGAGCCAGGTGCTGTTCATGGACCAGGGGAAGGTCCTCGAGTCGGGCCAGCCGGCCCAGGTCTTCGAGGCCCCGACCACCCCGCGTCTCCAGCGATTCCTGGCCGAGGTGCTCTGAGCTGAGGGCAGGGACCCTGCCCTCGGCGGGGAGGGTTGAGGCGGCAGGGCGGGCGCGCCTTGCCGCTCCATCGGATACAGTAGGAACTGGAAGTGAGGCCAAGGGCCTATCTGGTTCGCGACCAGGCACTTCACAGAAGTGGGTCGATCCAGGTGCAACTCCTGGCGGGTTTCAAGCCCGTAGCTCAAGGAGCAGAGCCCCCCTTTGTCACGCGAAGGGCCGTCCCGACCTCGGGGCGGCCCTTCGTACATTTGGTCTGAGTGACGCTCACGATGGGCGTAGTCGAGCCCGCGCCACGGCGGCGTCCAACTCGTCTCTGCTCAGGGACAGGGCGCCGTAGCTGAAGCGGCACCAGCCCTGCACTTTGCGAGGGAATTCGGAGCGGAGGATGGCTCCGCCGTCGTCGGTAAGCAGATCGGCCACCACGATGTCGGCCCACAGATCGCGCGAGAGCGCGGGTTGGAGCAGCTGGTTCGCCTCTCGGCCGAGACGCTTGGTAACGGCCAGCGCCAGGATCAGTTCGCCGTGGGAGAAGCGCACCACGTCCCCGACCCGAAGGTGACGCGGGTTTCGTCCGGCAAGCCGGATCCACTCTCGTTCGACCTCGGCGGTCCATCCGCTTATTCCCTTAACCAGGATGGCGTTGGCACGACCGCCGGAGTGAATGGTGCAGTTGCGCATGCGCCGAAGAGTCGTGATCATTTGCATGTTGTCAGCGCAGAACTGCCCGTGTGTGGCTTTCTCTATCAACTCGTGCTGGGTAGCGAGCTTGGAGTCCTCGGCCTTTCCCACAGCAAGGCGCCCGGCTGTCTCGAGCAGGCCAAGGCAGGTCTTGAGAAAATCTTCGTGGATCGCCAGTGCGTAGGGCACGCTCATCGCTCCGAGGTGCTCATCCGCGGTGTCGAGGATGGCTCTGGCCTTTTCGCTGGTCAGGTTGAAACGCCTGATGTGAGGTACTTTCGGAAACACCTCAGGCAGCAGCCGGTCTGAACCCTCGTTGAGCTTCAACAAGTGTGAGGCCAACTGGGCGCCTGCAAGTAGAGCCATGAGAGCGTCGCTGGCCTCGATACGGCGCGTCTCGTAATCGCGGTACTCCCGGAAGCGCACCTCTCGAGGGGCCCCGGCGCCATTCCAACTGCTCACCGGTCCCAGCATTCCAGACGGCAGCGCCAGCCCGTAATACAAACCTGCGCGGCACGCCGTGGCGTCAGGCTCAGCCGAGGTTAGGCCACGTACACGCGTCGCGCCTCTTCGTTGGCAGGCTCTGTCAGTTCTCACCGCCCCACAGGAGCGGGGGTCGTCCTGCGATCTCCTGCAGATCCGACTCCATGCTTCGCCAGAAGGCGAGAGACTCCGGCGGGCCGTACTTCTCGGCGTCGGCAATGATGTCGTAGCAGCCGTCCCGGAGGGCTCGAGTGGCCTGCAGCCCCACCTCGTCGATGAGTCCACGATCCTGCGGGTCTCCAGCGATTCCTGGCCGAGGTGCTCTAGAACTCGCTCAGCACCGCGAGAAGGAGGTAGTCGCGCTTTATCGACCTCCGGAAGCGGGAAGACCTCCTTCTCGTGACCCTACTGATCGGCCAGCTGGGCGGACCGGCCGGGGACGGCGTCGAGCAGCGCCTGGGTGTAGTCCTCGGCGGGGTGGGCGAGCAGCTGGGCAGCCGGTCCCTGCTCGACCACCCGGCCCCGGCGCAGGACGGCGATCTGGTGGGCGACCTGGGCGACGACGGCGAGGTCGTGGGAGACCAGCACGTAGGTCAGGCCCAGCTCGTCCTGCAGCTCGCGCAGCAGGGTCAGGATCTGGCTCTGCACCGACACGTCCAGGGCCGAGACGGGCTCGTCCAGGAACACCAGCTCGGGCCGGACCGCCAGCGCACGGGCGATGGCGACCCGCTGGCGCTGACCGCCGGACAGCTCGGCGGGCAGCCGGTCGTCGAACGTACGAGGCAGCCCGACGGCGTCCAGCAGCTCGCGCGCCCGCTCGCGCCGGGCGCGGCGGTCGTCCAGACCCTGGGAGACGAGCGGCTCCACGATGCTCTGCTGCACGGTGAAACGGGGGTCGAGCGCCGCGAACGGGTTCTGCTGCACCAGCTGGAAGCGCTGCCGCAACGGCCTTAGCTGACGGGCCGACAGGGCGGTGAGCTCGGTGCCGTCGAAGACGACCCGGCCTGCCGTGGCCGGCTCCAGTCCGAGCGCCACCCGGACGGCGGTGGTCTTGCCCGAGCCGGACTCCCCGACCACGGCGAGGGTCTGGCCGCGGTAGGCGCTCACGCTCACGGCGTCCACCGCCCGCAACGTCCGGGACGCCGCCCCACGGGGGAGGGGGAAGTCCTTGGTGACACCCTGCAGCTCGAGCAGGACCGGTGCGTCGGCCACCTGCTGGTGGCGGGCGGTGAGCTCCCCGGTTGCGCTCAGCCCCGGCGCGGTGGCGATCAGCTGACGGGTGTAGGCGTGCGTCGGCTGGGCCAGCACCGTACGGGCCGGGCCGGTCTCGACCACCCGTCCCTCGCTCATCACCAGCAGTCGGTCCGCGCGGTCGGCGGCCACGCCGAGGTCGTGGGTGATGATCATCATCGCGATGCCCCGGTCCTGCACCAGGTGCTGAAGATGATCAAGGATCTTCTTCTGCACGGTCACGTCCAGCGCGCTGGTCGGCTCGTCGGCGATGATCAACTTCGGCTGGCCCGCGAGGGCGATGGCGATCAGGATCCGCTGCCGGAGGCCGCCGGAGAGCTCGTGCGGATACTGCCGGGCCCGCAGCACCGGCTGGTCGACGCCGGCGGCCGCGAGCACCTCCGCCACCTCGGCGTCCACCGACCGAGCAGGGACGCCGCGCCGGCGCACGGCCTCGCCGACCTGTGCTCCGACGCGGATGGTCGGGTTGAGTCCGACGGTGGGGTCCTGCGGCACCAGACCGATGAACGAGCCGCGCAGCCGGCGCAGCACCCGGTCGGGTGCGCCCGTCACGTCGCTGCCGTCGACCTCGATCCGGCCGCCGGTGACGACCCCGTTGGTCGGCAGCAGGCCGAGCACCGCCGAGGCCAGGGTCGTCTTCCCCGAACCGCTGCCGCCGACGACGGCGACCACCTCGCCCTGCGCGACCCGCAGGTCGACCCCGCGTACGGCCGGCTGGACCACCCGGTGCCGGCGGTAGCCCACCTCGAGCCCGGTGACCTCGACCAGCGCGGTTCCCCCGTCGCGCTCGCTCATCGCTGCCGCTCCTCGAGGGTGCGGGCGATGTGGTTGAGGCTCAGCACCACCAGGCCGACGAAGATGCCGGGCAGCAGCGACACCCAGGGTGCGGTGACCAGGTAGTTGCGGCCGTTCGCAATCAGGGTGCCCCACTCCGCAGCGGGGGGAGCCGCGCCGAAGCCGAGAAAGCTGAGCGCGGCCACCGACAGGATGGCGACCCCGAAGTCCAGGACGGAGAGCACCGCGACCGGCCCCCAGGCGTTGGGCAGCACGTGCCGCAGGACGACCCGACCCCAGCTGGCGCCGCCGGTCACCGCCGCTTCGACGTAGGGCAGGGTCTTGACCCGCAGTACCTCCGCCCGGGTGGTCCGGGCGAAGCCGGGGACGATGCCCACGCCGACCGCCACCGCGATCGGCAGGGTGCCGAAGCCGAGGGCGGTGACGATCGCCAGCGCCAGCAGCAGGCCCGGGATGGCCAGGGAGACGTCCACCACCCGCATCAGCACGGCGTCAACCCAGCCGCCGACGAAACCGGCGAGCACCCCGAGGCCAAGACCGGCGACCAGGGCGATGCCGATCGCGGTCAGCGTCGCCTTGATCGTCAGCATCGAGCCGAAGACCACCCGGGTGTAGAGGTCGCGACCGAGCTCGTCGGTCCCGAACCAGTGCGCGGTCCCGGGCGGTAGCAGCCGGTCGGCGGGTGCGGTGGCGTACGGGTCGAAGTGGGTGAAGAGCGAGGGCGCAGCGGCCGCAGCCACGACGAAGACGATGAACAGCACGGCCAGCACGAAGCCCGGCCGGCGGGCCAGGACACCGACCGCCTCCCGAGCCGCGGAGCGACGCCGGTCGCCGCCCGGCGCGTCCGCGACGAGATCGCTGAGCGGGTCCGGCCCCACGGTGGTGGGCAGCACGCCCGCGGTCCGGGGTGGGGAGATGTCGAGGGTCATGACGGGTCTCGTCTCAGCTCGTGGTGACCCGCGGCGCATGCACGACGCGTGGGTCGATCAGGGGATAGAGCAGGTCGACGACGAGGTTGACCGCGACGAAGGCGGCCGCGGCGACGACCACGATGCCTTGGACCACCGGCACGTCCTGCGCCAGCACCGACTCGGCGGCCAACCGACCCAGGCCGGCGCGGGAGAACACCGTCTCGACGGTGATGGCGCCGGTCACGGTCGCGCCGACGAGCAGTCCGAGGATGGTCAGCGCGGGCAGCGCGGCGTTGCGCAACGCGTGCCGCAGCTGGACCTCCAGCCGCGACAGCCCCTTCGCCCGCGCCGTGATGATGTACGGCTCGGACAAGGTGTCGCGGAAGCTGCGGATCAGCACCTGCGCCAGGCTCGCCGAGGTCGGGATGGCCATCGTCACCGCCGGCAGGACGTAGCTCCGCCAGCCTTCGCTGCCCGTCGCCGGCACCCATCGCAGGTTGAAGGCGAAGACCTGGATGAGCAGCAACCCGACCCAGAAGGTGGGCAGCGACACCCCGAGCGACGGCACCCGGCTGATCAGCAGCCGGGCCGGCGGCCACTGGACGTACGCAGCCAGGAAGGCGGTGCCGGTCCCCAGGACCAGGGCCAGCAGCACGGCCAGCCCGCTGAGCAGCAGGGTCTGCGGCAACCGCGAGAGGATCAGCTCGCCGGCCGGCAGGTGCGACGCGATCGAGGTACCGAAGTCGCCGTGCAACGCCCGGGTCAACAGGTGGACGTACTGCACCAGCACCGGCTGGTCGAAGCCGTACTGGGCCCGGACGGCCGCGATCTGGGCGGGACTCAGCGAGTCGAGCTGCACGTTGTTGGCCGACAGCAGCAGCGCGACCGGGTCGCTCGGCAGCAGGTAGAGCACGACGAAGGTGACGGTGTAGGCCGCCCAGAGCACCAGCAGTGCCTGGGCGACCCGACCGACGACGTAGCGCGTCACTAGCCGTTCAACCACACGTCGTAGAAGGAGCCGAACGCTTCGGAGGTGAAGCGGAAGCCCTGCACCTTGGGCGACAGGCCCACCAGCTGCACCCGTTCGAACACGGGGAAGGAGACGCCCTGCTCAATCAGGTACTGCTGCAGCTCCTTGTACGTGGCCGCCCGCTTGGTCTCATCGGTCTGTTCCGACCCGGCCTGGAAGAGGGCCTTGACCTTCGCCGCCACCGCCGGGCTCTGGCTGTTCGCGGCCAGGGCCTTCGAGCCGGCGAGGTCGGCGTCGAGGATCCACTGCAGCACACCTGGGTCGGCGCGGGTGTAGTAGCTGTTGATCAGGTCGTAGCTACCCTCGGTGATCACCGCGGGCCGCTCGGCTGCTGTGGTCACGGCGAGCTGCAGGTCGATCCCTACCTGCTTGAGCTGGTCCTGCAGCAGCACGTCGCCGGGCGACTCGGCGGTGATCGGGTCGACGAGCGTCAGCTTCTTGCCGTCCTTGACCCGGTAGCCGTCGGCGCCGACCGTCCAGCCAGCCTGGTCGAGCAGGGCCTTGGCGCCGTCGGGGTCATAAGCCAGCGCTGCGGCGGTCGAGTCGGCGTACGGCGTCGTGCTGTCGTAGGGACCCTCGACGACCGGGTAGTCGGCACCGTAGATGGTGCTGGCGTAGGTCGTGCGGTCGATCGCCTTCTGCACCGCCTGGCGTACCTGCAGATCGGCCAGCGGTCGGCCAGCCGAGGTGTTGGGGTAGAGCGCGGACGAGGGCCCGGGCAGTGAGCGGCTCACCACGGTGTCCCCGGCGGCCTTGAGCTGGGCCACCTGCTCGGGGCTGAACGGGTTGCGGGGCCAGGCGATGTCGAGCGCGCCGCTGGTCAGGTTGCCGACCCGGACGCTGTCCTCGGCCACGTAGCTGACCTTGACGTGGTCGAGGTAGGCCTCGCCGGTGTGCGCGTTCAGCGACGACGGCCAGGCGTAGCCCGACCGCTTGCTCAGGTCGAGACTCTCGTTCGGCTTGTAGGAGTCGAGCACGAAGGGGCCGGAGCCGACCACGGCCCCGAGGCAGCGCTCCTGCGGGGTCTTGGCGTAGGTGGCCGGGGCGAGGATCGCCAGGTTGGTGGTCGAGGTCGCCTGCAGGAACGCCGCGTTCGGCCGGGAGAAGCTGATCGTGACCGTGTCGGAGTCGACGACGGTACTGCCTTGGTAGCCAGCGATGTAGACCCCGCCGTACGCGGTCGGCAGCGTCTTGAGCAGGGCCGCGTTCCCGTCGAAGGCGGTCTTGACGGCCGCTGCGTCGAACGGGGTGCCGTCGGAGAACGTGACGCCTTGCTTGAGGTCGAAGGTGTACTCGCGGCCCCCCTTGGTGATCTTCCACTTCGTCGCCAGCCAGGGCACGATCTTGCCCGTCTTGGGGTCCTGGTCGGTGAGGGAGTCGGCGATGTTGCGGATGACCGTCCGGTGCTCGATCCAGTAGGTCTGGAACGGATCGACGCAGTTGAAGGCGGCGTTGTCGGGCCAGAACGCGAGGTCGAGGGTGCCGCCGGCGTGCGGGGCGCCGGCGTCGGTGGCGGGGGCCGGCGTGGTCGAGCCACCGCACGCGGCCAGCACCAGGCTCAGGCCGAGGGAGGCGGCCACGGCTGCGAACCGGGCTCCCGGTCGTCGTCGGACGGAGGCGGACGGGTCGGTCATCGTGATTCTCCTGCGGTGTCAGTGGTGTCAGGGGTGTCAGGGGTGTCAGGGGCGGCGGTCGGGTCGGAAGGTCGAGGTCGACGGGCCAGGGCGGCGCGGCCGGCGTTGAGCAGGGCGGCGTCGTCCTGGGGTGGGTGCGGCCGGGCGCCGTAGACGTCTCGGAGGTGCCGTTCGAGGGGGTGGTGCCGGGTCAGAGCCGGGTTGCCGATGGCAGCCACCGCGGCCTGGACGGCGCTGATCGCGGCCCGGGAGGTGAGCAGCTTGGCCACGCCGGCGCGCTGCGGGGCGGACGGGTCGCCCGCGTCGAAGCGGGCGGCCAGGCCGAAGAGGATCTCCTCGGCCCCGACGAGCTGCGCCTCGATCTCTCCCGCCACCGTCTGGATACGTTCTGTGGTGGCGATCGGACGACCCAGGGAGGTCGGTACCCGGTCGTGGGCGAACGTGGTGAAGAAGCGTTGCGCCGCCCGGGCGACGCCGACGTAGAGCGCCGAGATCGCCAGGCTGACGGAGTTCCCGGCCGCGAACTCCCGCGGCAGCTGCGAGTGCGGCGTCCCGACGAAGTTCTCGCTCGCGATCAGCACGTCGGTGTAGATCACGTCGTGCGTGCTCGACGCGCGCATCCCGAGGTGGTCCCAGGTGCGCTCGACCCGGATCCCTGGGCTGTCGGCGGGGACGATCGCGTGGGCCAGTAGCGGGTCGTCGTCGCTCGTCGCGGCCCACACCAGGTGGTAGGCGAGCCCCTCCGAGCCGGTGGCGAACCCCTTGTGGCCGTTCAGCAGCCAGCCGTCGGCTGTCTGGGTGATGGTCGTCGCCGGCAGTCCGCCGCGGGCGGGGGCGCCCCACTCCGGCTCGGCGCGGATCGCGTTGAGCAGGGTGGGACGGTCGGTCGACTCGGTGAGCACCCGGCGGTACAGCGCCTCTGGCCACCACGGCGCCCGGGCCTGGTGCGCGTGCTGAAAGACCGTCATCGCGGTGATCAGGGCCACCGACGGGTCGCCCTCGCCGAGGGCCTCGAACACCCGGACGCCGTCGACCGCGGTCAGCTCCTCGCCGCCGTACCGGGTGCCGATGCCCAGCCGCAGCAGGCCGGCCTCGTGCACCGCGCTCAGTCCGGCCCACGGGAAGGCCGCAGTCCGGTCGTGCTCCTCGGCCGTCTGGGCCAGCGTCGCGGTGATCCGCGTCAGTGCGGCGTCGGAGAGGTCGATCTTGGGCAGAGGTGTCGTTCGCCTGCCGTTCCCTGAGCCTGTCGAACCGTTCCCTGAGCCTGTCGAAGGGTCAGACGGGTCTCGGTGAGGGTCATGCGGTCACCAGGGCGTCGGCCTTCGCGGCTTTCGGAGCCTCCAGCGGGGGTTGCGCCACCACCTCGCCGCGGCGGCCGGTCGCCCGGCGGTGGGCCAGCTCGTCGCGGACCAGCGGCAGCACGTAGCGGCCGTAGTCGATGGCGTCGTTCAGGTTGTCGTAGCCGCGGACCGACACCAGGCTGGCGCCCAGCTCGACGTAGTCCAGGATCGCTGCGGCGACCGTCTCGTAGCTGCCCACCAGCGCGGTCGACGCCCCAGCGGCGTTGGTGACCTGGGCCGGTCGGGTCCACAGCGCCCGGTCGTGCACGTCACCGCGGGCCGCGATGTCCAGCAGGCGTTGAGATCCGGCGTTCTGCGGCCGGCCCGAGGTCCGGAGCCGACGGGGCAAGAAGCCCGAGGCGTGGGCCGCCTCGACCGCGCTCAGCGTGGCCTCCGCCTTCTCCCAGGCCAGCGCGTCGGTGGCGGCCACGATCGGACGGAAGGTGACCCAGATCCGCGGGACGTCGGTCCGGCCCGCGGCGCGTGCGGCCTCGGCGACCCGGTCGATCTGCTCCCGGGTGTCGGCCAGCGGTTCGCCCCAGAGGCCGAAGATGTCACCGAGCCGGCCGCCGACCCGGTACGCCGCAGCCGACGACCCGCCGATGGACACCGGGATGGTGCCGGACCAGGTCGGGAAGCCCGGACCGAAGTCGTCGAAGCGGTAGTAGCGGCCGTCGTGGCTGAACGGCGCGGTCTCGGTCCAGGCGCGGCGGAGGATCTCGACGAACTCCTCGGACCGGTCGTAGCGCTCGTCCTTGGTCAGGTAGTCGCCGTGGCTGGCCTGCTCGGCGTCGCTGCCACCGGAGATGATGTGCACCACCGCCCGCCCGTGCGAGAGCTGGTCGAGGGTGGCCAGCTGCTGGGCGGCGACCGTCGGGTACATCGTGTTCGGCCGCAGCGCGATGATCGGCTTGATCCGCTCGGTGTGCTGGCTGAGCGCCGCCGCCACCGTGAACGGGTCGAAGCTCTGCGACCCGTACGCGACGAGGGTGTAGTCGAAGCCGCCGTCCTCCAGGGCGCGGGCGTAGCGGCGCAGGTACGCCAGGTCGACCCCGCTGCCGGGTCGCGGGTGCAGCTCGCTCGACTCGCGGACGTTGACGGCACTGATGAACTCCACCTCCGGCGCCGTGCTGGAGGGGGTGGGTCGCAATTCGGGCATGGAGGTGCTCCTCGAGAAGGCGGGAGAGGGCGGGCGGACTCGGCTTCGGGGACCGCTGCCGCCCCACGCAGAAGGGTGGTGGAGGCGAGGTCGGCGGACGCGGGGGCGGTTCAGCGAACCGCGGGGGCGAGCGCGGTCAGCGACATCGCGGCGCGCGCACCGGTGACCGGGCCGGGCGTGCGCCACAACGCATGCCGCCCCTCGTCGACCGGCCGAATTTCATACCGTCACTGTAGGCAATCTGCGCATTCAGGGCCAATAGTGATGCCGGATCGGCAACGATCAGCCCGTCCGATGGATCTCTCCCCAGACGCCGGCCTCGTGCAGCGCGGAGGTGGAGGCCGTCCCGTCGTCGCAGACGCCGTCCTGCCGTTCAGCGGCGCGGATGTGTCCGGCGGCCATCGACTCGGCGGCGTCGTGGGTCAACCGGACCAGGTACGCGCCTCGTCACGATCGGCGGACCGAGGCGGAACGGTTTCCACTCAGCGAGACCGGAAGCGATCGGTATTTCCCAGCGTTACGGTCGGGAAAGCAGGTCGGCGGTAGGCGTCGGGCCCGAGGGGTAGGAGGTACGGCGTGACCACGTCAGACGTCGGCATCTCCTCCGCACCCGGCCGGGCGCCGAACGCCTCGGTCGCGGAACGGCTGCGCGCCGACGGCGGTGCGGTGGTCGGCATCGTGTTGATCGTCGTCTTCGTCCTCGCTGCGGTGCTGGCGCCGCTGCTGGTACGCCTGTCGGGGCACGACCCGTACGACTACGACCTCGCTGCGCTCAGCGGGACCGGCGCACCGGCCGGCGTGCTGGGCGGGATCAGCGCCGACCACTGGTTCGGGGTGGAACCCCTGACCGGTCGGGACCTCTTTGCGGTCGTGGTCTACGGCGCCCGCACCTCGATCCTGGTCGGGCTGCTCGCCACCGTCGTCTCGGTCGTGCTCGGGGTGGCCGTTGGCCTGGTCTCCGGCTACGCCGGCGGCTGGACCGACCGTCTGCTGAGCCGGACCACCGACGTCGTCTTCGGCTTTCCCGGACTGATCTTCATGATCGCTCTCGGCGCGATCGCCCCGCGCTGGCTGCCGAAGTCCGCGCTGATCGTGCTGGTGATCGGGTTCTTCGGCTGGCCGCCGATCGCCCGGGTCGTCCGTGGCCAGACGCTGCTGCTGAAGGAACGCAACTACGTGGTCGCCTCCCGCGCCGCCGGAGCGGGCGCGGCGCACATCGTGCTGCGGCAGATCCTGCCCAACTTGACCGCGACGATCATCGTCTTCGCCACCATCTCGATCCCGGGCAAGATCGGCGCCGAGGCGGCACTGTCCTTCCTCGGCGTCGGGGTGCCACCGCCCACCCCGGCGTGGGGCCGCTCGATCGGCGAGGCGATCAGCTGGGTGCAGACCGACCCGATGTTCCTGATCTTCCCGGGGGCGGCGCTGTTCTTGATCACGTTGGCCTTCAACCTCTTCGGCGACGGGCTGCGCGACGCGCTCGATCCCCGGTCCGCGAGCCTGCGCCGATGAGGTCCGGCGGCTACGCACGCTTCCTCGCCGGCCGGCTGCTCGGCATGCTCGCCGTGCTGCTGGTGATCGCCCTGGTCAGCTACGTGATCTTCTACCTGCTGCCCGCCAACCCGGCGCAGCTGTCCTGCGGTCGCCCGTGCACCCCGGAACGGTTGGCCCAGGCCCAGACCTTCATGGGCTACGACCAGCCCTGGTGGCGGCAGTTCCTCGACTTTCTCGGCGGCCTGGTGACGGGTCGGACGTACGGCACCGGAGCCGCCGCCATCCAGTGCAGCGCCCCGTGCTTCGGCTACTCGTTCCGGCTCAACGCCTCGGTCACCGAGCTGATCCTGGCCCGGATCCCGGTGACCTTCTCGATCGCGATCGGCGCGGCCGTGCTCTGGCTGGTCCTCGGCGTCGCGGCCGGCGTGCTGTCGGCCCTGAAGCGCGGTTCGGCCACCGACCGCGTGCTGATGACTGCGGCCGTCGCCGGCGTGTCCGCGCCTGCCTACCTGGTCGGGCTGCTCGGCATCGGCCTCTTCGGCTTCACCCTCAACATGGTTCCGGTCTCGGGCTACGTCCCGCTGACCGAGAGCCCCATCGACTGGGCCTGGCACCTGGTGCTGCCCTGGCTCGTGCTGGCCTTCCTCAACGCCGCGCTCTACACCCGGCTGACTCGCGGGGAGATGCTCGAGGTGCTGAGCGAGGACTACATCCGCACCGCCCGGGCCAAGGGCGTCAGCGAGCGGCGGACCGTCAGCCACCACGCCCTGCGCAACGTCTTGATCCCCGTGGTCACCGTGTTCGGCCTCGACCTCGGCGGCCTGCTCGGCGGCGCCGTGATCACCGAGAAGGTCTTCTCGATGCAGGGTCTCGGCGCTTTGCTGCTCGACGCCGTCGGCAACCTCGACCTGCAGGTGCTGGTCGGCGTCACCTTGTTCTCCGCCTTCGTGATCGTCGTCGCGAACTTCCTCGTCGACCTCACCTACGGCCTGCTCGACCCGCGCGTCAAGGCCGGCGCCGGCTGACCCCCGCCCCCGAGCCTGTTGTAGGGCCCGATCTCCACCACCACCTCGAAAGGAACCACCCGATGACAAAGCGCGCGACCACCGTCGGCGCCCTGCTGGCCGCCGCCACCCTGCTGCTGGCTGGCTGCAACGCCAACCCGACCACCCCGGCCGGCAGCTCGACCGCCCCGGTGACCAAGGGGGGCGACCTGACCATCCTGACCGCCCAGACCGAGCTCAGCTTCGACCCGGCGAAGAGCCAGAGCCTGGCGATCACGTCCCTCGGTCTGGTGGAGCGTCGGCTGACCACCTGGGACATCACGCCGGGTCAGGAGGCCAAGTACGTCCCCGACCTGGCGACCGACACCGGGAAGTCCAGCAACGGTGGGAAGACCTGGACCTACACGCTCAAGGACGGCCTCACCTTCGACGACGGCACCCCGATCACCAGCGAGGACATCAAGTACGGCATCGAGCGCTCGTTCGCGCCGGAGCTGTCCGGCGGCCTCGGCTACCACAAGTCGCTGCTCGCCGGCGCGGAGAAGTACACCGGCCCGTACGGCGGCAAGGAGCTCGCCTCGATCAAGACCCCGGACGACAAGACGATCGTCTTCGAGCTGAACACCCCGTACGGCGACTGGCCCTGGATCGCCTCGATGCCGGCCTTCTCCCCGGTGCCGAAGGCCAAGGACACCAAGCCCGCCACGTACGGGGAGAAGCCGGCCGCGTCCGGCCCGTACGCGGTCGAGTCCTACCAGCAGGGTGTCGCGCTCAAGCTGGTCCGCAACCCGAAGTGGAGCGCGGCGACCGATACCGTCCGGACGGCCGGTCCGGACACCATCACGTTCAAGATGAGCCAGGACGAGACCGTTGCCGCACAGGCGCTGATCGCCGACAGCGGGGAGGCGCAGACCTCGTTCGGCGCCCAGTTCGTGCCGCCGGCCCAGCTGGCCCAGGCCCAGGGGAACCCGACGGCCAAGAGCCGGCTGGTCACCTCCGACCCGGGTGCGCTCGCGTACCTGGCGTTCAACACTGCTCGCGGTGCGCTGAAGGACGTGAAGGTGCGGCAGGCGCTCGAGTACGCCGCCGACCGGCAGGCCTTCCTGCTCGCGTCCGGCGGCGAGATCTCCGGCGCGGCTGCGACGACGCTCATCACGCCCGGCATCCCCGGCCGGGCCGAGTACGACCTGTACCCGGCGCCCGCCTCGGGTGACGTGGACAAGGCCAAGTCGCTGCTGGCCGCGGCCGGGCACGCCGACGACCTGAACCTGACCCAGATCACCAAGAACGACTCGGTCTCGCTGGCTCAGGCCCAGGCGTTGCAGCAGGGGTTCGAGAAGGCGGGGGTGAAGGTGACCCTCGACCCGCAGGACGAGACCACCGTGACCGACCGGGTGACCGGGAGCTCCGGCGACTACGACCTCTACATCGGCAGCTGGCAGCCCGACTTCCCGAGCCCGAACGGCAACATCCAGCCGCTCTTCGACTCCAGCCAGATCGGCGGCGGGGCCTACAACATCTCCCGCTATTCCAACCCTGCTGTCGATGCGGCGATCGCGAAGGCCACCGGAACGGTCGACCCGGCCGACGCCGGCACCCAGTGGGCGGCCATCGACAAGCAGGTGATGACCGACGCGCCGGTCGTGCCGTTGACCTACACGAAGAACTCCTTCCTGCACGGGTCCAAGGTGCAGAACTTCCAGATCGGGGCGTTCCCCGCGTACCCGAACTATCTCAAGGTGACGTTGGCCCCGTGACCGACCTTGACGCGCGGCCCGTGCTGGCCGCGCCGGTGCTGACGGTGGAGGGGATCACCGTCGCGTTCGCGGCCACCGGGTCGCGCCGTCCCGGGCCGCCACGCGAGGTGGTGCACGCGGTGGGCTTCACCCTGACCCGCGGCCGGGTGCTGGCGCTGGTGGGCGAGTCGGGGTCGGGCAAGAGCGTGACCGCGATGGCGCTGCTGTCCCTGTTACCGCGGAACGCCCGGGTCGGGGGCTCAGCGGTGCTGACCGATCCGGGCGGACCCGACGTCGAGCTGATCGGGGCGTCGGCGGAACAGCTGGCGCCGGTCCGCGGCCGTCGGGTCGCGGCGATCTTCCAGGAGCCGATGAGCGCGCTCAACCCGGTCTTCCGGATCGGTGCCCAGATCGGGGAGGCGGTGGAGATCCACCAGCCCTCACTGGGGCGGGACGGGGTCCGGCAGCGGGTGCTCGAGCTGCTCGAGCTGGTCGGCGTCCGCGAGCCGCGGCGGATCGCCCGGGCGTACCCGCACGAGGTGTCCGGGGGCCAGCTGCAACGGGCGATGATCGCGATGGCGATCAGCAACGACCCGGCCGTGCTGATCGCCGACGAGCCCACCACCGCCCTCGACGTGACGGTGCAGGCCGGCATCCTCAGCCTGCTGCGCGACCTGACCGACCGCCTCGGTACGGCCGTGCTGCTGATCACCCACGACATGGGGGTGGTCGCCGACGTGGCCGACGAGGTCGCGGTGATGCACGACGGCCGGGTGGTGGAGAGCGCGGCGGCAAAGACGCTTTTTGCGGACCCGAAGGCGGAGTACACCCGGTCGCTGCTCCAGGCCGTACCGCGGATCACCTCGGTGGGCGATGTTGCGGCCCCGGGCGGGACGCCGACCGAGCCAGCGGCTGAGCTGGTCGACGCGTCGGTGGTCTTCGGGCGGGGCGGCGACGAGGTACGGGCGGTCGACGGACTGTCGCTGGTGGTCGGACGCGGGGAGTTCGTCGGTCTGGTGGGGGAGTCCGGCTCGGGCAAGTCCACGGTGGGCCGCGCGTTGGCCGGACTGGTCCCGCTCAGCTCGGGTCAGGCCCGGTTGGCGGGCGTCGAGCTGGCGGGTGCGTCCCGTCGGGTGCTGCAGGAGGCGCGGACGCACCTCGGCATCGTCTTCCAGGACCCGGCGTCGAGTCTCAACCCGCGGCACAGCATCGGACGCAGCATCGCCGAGCCGCTGCTGCTGCACGGCGCCGGCGACCCGGCCGCACGCCGGGCGCGCGTCGAGGAGCTGCTCGAGCGGGTCCGGCTGGGTCGCGACCTGGCCGACCGGCTGCCGCACGAGCTCTCCGGCGGGCAGCGCCAGCGGGTCGCGCTGGCCCGGGCGCTGGTCGACCACCCGGCCCTGCTGATCGCCGACGAGCCGACGAGCGCGCTGGACGTCTCCGTCCAGGCCACCGTGCTCGAGCTGCTCGCCGAGCTGCAGCGCGACCTCGGCTTTGCCTGCCTGTTCATCAGCCACGACCTCGCCGTCGTGGGCGCGGTGACCTCCCGGGTGGCGGTGATGTACGACGGCCGGCTGGTCGAGGTCGGCCCCACCGGCGAGGTGCTGCGGACGCCGAACGAGGACTACACCCGACGGCTGCTCGCCGCCGTCCCGGTCGCCGACCCGGTCGTTCAGCGTGAGCGGCGCCGGACCTGGGACGCGCTGGAGGCGGCCCGGGTCTGACGTTCTTCCAGCCGGTCTAGGGCCTGTGGATAAGTCACAGCGGGCGCACCTGTTGGTCGAGACTGCTGCTCGTGCATCGACGGATCGACCCTCCCGCGGAGCTGCTGGCGGTCGCCGCGGCGCAGGCCGGAGTGGTCAGCGCGGCGCAGGCCAATCTTTGTCGGCTTCGGCCGTCACCCTCGGCAGCGGTTGGTGGACCTCGGCCAGTGGCGCCGGTTGGACGGTCCGGTCTATTCCGTCAGCCCACTGGAGCTCGACTGGCTGGGCTCGGCCTGGGCGGGCACCCTGCTCGGCGGTCCGTCGTCTCGCCTTGCGGGCCCCGCTGCGGCCCATTTGTACGGACTCGTCACCGAAGCGCCCACGACCCTCGACGTCCTCGTACCGGTCACGGCGAGGGACCGGGTCCGGCCGCCCTGGGTCTTCAGCCGCGAGTACCCGGGCCTGCGCAGTCCTCGATCGCCCGGCGAACCGCCGCGGACCACGGTGGAGGACACGGTCCTCGACCTGTGCGACGGGTCCGACCCCAGCGCGGTGGTCGGCTGGGTGACCCAAGCGGTGGGCTCGGGACGAACGTCGGCCGTTCGACTGTCTCGTGCGCTGGCTGGGCGGCATCGCTTTGCGAGTCGGGCCTTCATGGCCGAGATCCTCGGCGACGTCGGTGAGGGTGTGCACTCGCCGCTTGAGCTTCGTTACCTGCGAGACGTCGAACGGGCACACGGGCTGCCCCGAGGCGACCGGCAGAACCGGTCCCGCCACCGGCACCGGCGTGACGTGGTCTACGAGGAGTTTGCTCTCGTCGTCGAGCTCGACGGTCGACTCGGACACGTTGGACTGGGAAGGTTCCGCGACATGAACCGGGACAACCTCGCGGCCACCTCGGGTGAGATGACGCTGCGTAACGGCTCGGCCGACGTCGCCGGCTCGGCGTGCGGCGTGGCTTGGCAGGTGTTCACGTCCTGACCGGTCGGGGCTACCGAGACCCCTTTCAGCGCTGCCTGAACTGTGCGGTCGTCCCTGACGACGGCTTCTGAAACAGCTTGTGACATGGTGCCGCGAGTACGCGGCACCATGTCGCACGTTATGGCTCAGCGGTAGCTCGCGCGGGCTGGTTGAGGGGGTCGCCGAAGACCAGAGCGGGGACGCGCGTCCGGCCGTGTTGGTGAGCAGACGCCGGTCGCTGGCACGCACCACCAAGTCCGGGCCCGGCCGAGCGCGCAGAGACCTAGAGCGCCACGATGTCCGCGGTGAACCGCAGTAGTGTGAGGTCACCGCGACCGGCACGCGCTGGACCATCGGCACCAGGCCCCGCCGGGGCCTGGCTACGCAGGGACTCACCACGCTCGCGCACTGGACCTTTCACGACATCGGCCTCTTTCGCCTTGAGCTGGGTCACCGCGTCAACAACCCCAGCTCCTGTGCCGTCGCCACGAGAGCGGGCTTTGCCGCCGAAGGGGTCCAACGGTCCAAGCTGCGCTACGGCGAGGAGCGGTTCGACGTGGAGATCCACGCCCGGCTCGCCACCGACCCCGCACCAGCAGCAGCGCTGCTGCCCTACCGGCCGGACTGAGTGGCTGGCCGGTACGGGTGGACGTGTCAGGCTTCGCAGGTGTTTGACGCTGTCTTCCTCAACGGCACCGTCGGAGCAGGCAAGACGACGACCGCGGCGGCGCTGTCCGGTCTGTTGAACGAGCGGCGGCAGCCGCACGCGGTGGTGGACCTGGACCAGATTCGGCTGCTGTTCCCGGCCGCGACCGACGACCCCTTTCAGCACGAGGTCGAGCTGGCCAACCTCAGGGACCTCGCCGCTAACTACCGCTCAGCCGGAGCCGTCAACCTGATCGTCGCCGGCGTGCTCGAGAGCCCGCCGGAGATCCCTCGCTACGTCGCGGCCCTCGGGGTGCCGGCGCTGCTCATCTGCCGCCTGCTGGTCGACCCCGACACGGCAGGCGAGCGCCTCAACCGCCGCCACGTCGACGACCCCGCCGGGCTGAGGTGGCATCTGCAGCGCACCACCTCGCTCACCGCCGTCCTCGACCGGGCCCGACTCGACGACGTGGAAGTCGAGACCACCGGACGGACCCCGCTGGAGGTCGCCCGCGAGGTCCAGCGGCACGCCGGATGGGCGCTGGACGTCGAGCCCCGCTGACGTGTTCGGTCCCGCTCGGCTACCGGCTGAGGCAGCCATCGGACATCAGGCCGTCCCGGCGCACGGGGCCCAGTACAGCGCGGTCGACCACGCCTGGGCGGTTGCCGCCACGACGAGCACCACACCCGCCGAACGCGCCGGGTCGACACCAATGCTTCCATGCCAGGACACTAGAGGGTGGGCACCCGATCCTGCGGCCTCACCGTAGGGCAAGTTAGTCATATGGGGCCGAGGGCCAACCACGAGACCGTAGAGCGCGAACTATTCGTCGCCTTGCCTCATTGACGCGGCGGTCGCTTCCCGTCACGCCCCAAGCCGTGACGCCTCGCCCTTGGTGTCGGGTGATCCGCAGGCCCCTTAACCGCTCAGTGTTCAGCCACCACGGGCCGGGGTAGTCGATGACGCTGATCGAGACGACGTTCCCCATCCTGATCGTTCTCGTCGTGAAGTAGCCTCGAACGACGAGGGCGTCCGGTCTCACCACTATCGCCAGCCGGAGCGATCGGATCGTGAGGGCGAAGGTCAGCAGACAGACCCCGACCCCTATGGGATCGCCGCGGGTAGGCACAGGCGGGTTGTCCTCCGAGATGGCCATGAATGAGGCGACAAGAGTCGCACCAAAGATCACGCCGCTCCAGATTCGGGAATGGAGCGTCGCGACGACTTCGCATCCTGGCCCTACCATGTCCGCCGTTATCGGCCAGCCGTCTCAGGCCAGGGCGAGGGTCTGCTCCACCAGGGCGCCAACGGCGTCGACCTCGAGCAGGAAGCCGTCGTGGCCGTACAGCGACCGCACCACCGCCAGGCTCGGACAGGTCGGAACCAGGGCGGCGATCTGCTCCTGCAGGCGTCTCGGATAGAGCCGGTCGGTGTCGATCCCGCCGACCACGAGCGGGACGGACACCCCGCGCAACGCCGACTCGACGCCGCCGCGGCCCCGACCGACGTCGTGGGTGTTCATCGCCGCGGTCAGCGCGACGTAGCTGCCGGCGTCGAACCGCCGGACCAGCTTGTCGGCCTGGTGGTCGAGGTAGGACTGGACGGCGTAGACCTCCTCGCGGCCGGACTGCCGCCGCCGGCCGAAGCGCCGCTCGAGCTCGAGGTCGCTGCGGTAGGTCAGGTGCGCGAGCCGGCGGGCCAGGCCCAGCCCGGTCACCGGGAAGTCGCCGGCCGCCAGGTAGTCGCCGCCGTGCCACGCCGGATCGGCGGTGACCGCGAGGACCTGGGCGCTCTGGGTGCCGATCTGGTCGGCGGTCACCGCGGCTCCGGTGGCGAGCACGAGGGCGGCGCCGACCCGGTCGGGCCAGGCGATGGCCCACTCGAGCGCCCGCATCCCGCCCATCGAGCCGCCGACCACCGCGGCCCAGCGCTCGACGCCGAGCGCATCAGCCAGCCGACGCTCCACCTCGACCTGGTCGCGGATCGTCGTCGCGGGAAAGCGGGACCCCCAGGGCCGGCCGTCCGGAGCCGTGGACGACGGACCGGTGGTGCCCTGGCAGCCGCCGAGCACGTTGCTCGCCACCACGAACCAGCGGTCGGTGTCGAGGACGCGTCCCGGACCGACCAACGCGGCCCACCAGCCCGCGGTCGCCTGGCCGGGCCCGGCCGGTCCGGTGACGTGAGCGTCCCCGGTCAGCGCGTGCTCGACCAACACGGCGTTGCTGACCCGGCCGTCCACGAGCCGCGGCGAACCGAAGGTCTCGTACGCGACCCGGACCTGCGGCAGGGCGCCACCCAGCTCCAGAGCGACCGGGCCGACGTCGACGAACCGCCGGTCAGCGACCGGGTCGCCTTCGCGCCACCCGCCGTACCGGACGGCGACGGCGGTCACGACCTCAGAGCTCAGGCCGACTTCGCGGCGCGGAACCCGGCGTCGAGGTCGGCCAGGATGTCGTCGATGTGCTCCAGACCCACCGCGAGCCGGACCAGACCCTCGGTCACGCCGGCCTTCTCTCGCTCCGCGGGCGACAGCTGCGAGTGCGTCGTCGAGGCCGGGTGGATGACCAGGCTGCGAACGTCGCCGATGTTGGCCACGTGGCTGTGCAGCTCGAGCGCCTCCACGAACCGCGTCCCGGCCTCGATACCGCCCTTGATCTCAAAGCTCAGCACCCCACCCGTCCCCTTCGGCGCGTACTTCTGGCCACGCTCGTGCCACGGGCTCGACGGCAGGCCGGCGTAGTTGACGCTCTCGACCTCGTCGCGCTCCTCGAGCCAGGTGGCCACCGCCGTCGCGTTCTGGATGTGCCGGTCGATGCGCAGGCTGAGGGTCTCGATGCCCTGGGCGATGAGGAACGCGTTGAACGGCGAGACGGCGGAGCCGAGGTCGCGCAACAGCTGGACCCGCGCCTTGAGCACGAAGGCCAGGTTGGCCCCCAGAGCAGAGCCGACGCCGAGGTCGCGGGCGTAGACCAGGTTGTTGTAGGAGGCGTCCGGGGTGTTGAAGCCGGGGAAGCGCTCGGCGTCCTTGGCGTAGTCGAAGCGGCCGCTGTCCACGATCACGCCGGCGATCGCCGTGCCGTGACCGCCCAGATACTTGGTGGCGGAGTGGATGACCACGTCGGCGCCCCACTCGATCGGCCGGATCAGGTACGGGGTGGCGATGGTGTTGTCGACCATCAGCGGCACCCCGACCTCGTGCGCGACGCCGGCGACGCCCTCGATGTCGAGCACGTCGATCTGCGGGTTGGAGATGGTCTCGGCGAAGAAGGCCTTGGTGTTCGGCCGGACCATCGCGCGCCAGTTGTCCAGGTCGTCAGGATTCTCGACGAAGCTGACCTCGATGCCCAGCTTGGCAAAGCTGTAGTGGAACAGGTTGTAGGTGCCGCCGTAGAGGCGGGCGCTGGAGACGATGTGGTCGCCGGCCTCCGCCACGTTGAGCAGGGCGATCGTCTCGGCCGCCTGGCCGCTGGCGACGAGCAGGGCTCCGACGCCGCCCTCGAGCGAGGCGATGCGCTGTTCGACGGTGTCCTGCGTCGGGTTCATGATCCGGGTGTAGATGTTGCCGAACTGCTTGAGGGCGAAGAGATCGGCCGCGTGGTCGGCGCTGTCGAACGTGTACGAGGTGGTCTGGTAGATCGGCAGCGCGCGGGCGTGGGTGACGGCATCGACCGTCTGGCCGGCGTGGATCTGGCGGGTCTCGAAAGACCAGGTGTCGCTCATGGATGCTCCTCTGCGAGCAAGTGGGTACGGGAACGTGTGCGGTGGGCTCGGGCGGCTCTTCAGATTACCCAGTGCGATGCTCGGGAATCCAGGTCTCACGAGGTGGACGTCACTGCACCGCCGAGGTCAGCCGGGTCAGGTTGTCGACGAACCGGTGGCCGCGCGACGACCTTGCCCACTCGTGAAGGGTCAGCTGGAGGGAGACCGCGCGGTAGCCGTCCTCGATCGCGCGCAGCTGGTCGACGAACGGGCGCCCGCAGACCATCAGCATCAGCTCCAGGTCGAGCTGGAACGAGCGGATGTCCATGTTCGAGCTGCCCACGACGGCCACCTCGTCGTCGACGGAGAGGTGCTTGGCGTGCAGGATCGACGGGGCGGGATAGAGGTAGATGCGCACCCCTGCCCGCAGCAGCTCGGCGTAGTAGGAGTGCTGGGAGTGGAAGACGAAGAACTGGTCACCGATCGCGCTCACGAACAGCTCGACGGCCACGCCGCGGCGGGCGGCTGTCGTGATGGCGTTCAGCAGTGACTCGTCCGGGACGAAGTACGGGCTGGTGATGCTGATCCGACGTCGCGCATAGTAGATCAGGCTGTTGAAGAGGGCGAGGTTGTTTTCGGTCTCGAACGCCGGTCCGCTGGGCGCGACCTGGGCCAGCAGGCCGGTACGCCGACGGCCGCGGACCTCCTCGCGTGGACCCGGGAGCAGGTCGCCGGTCTCGGCCTGCCAGTCGGTGACGAAGACGGCGTCGATCTCGTGCACCACGGGTCCCTGGACCCGGGCCAGCAGGTCCTTCCAGGCCAGGCCCCGACGGCGGTTCGCCCGCTTGTCGTAGCTGGGGTGGATCAGGTTCAGCGAGCCGACGAAGCCGGTCTCGCCGTCCGCGACGAGCAGCTTGCGGTGGTTGCGCAGGTCGGGCCGCTGGTAGCGCCCGCGGAAGGGCTGGACGGGCAGCATCAGCCGCCAGTCGACGCCCAGCCGGGTCAGCTGGGACGTGGCCCGCCGAAAGCCTGGGTACGACCGGGACCCGAGGTGGTCCAGCAGCACCCGGACGTCGACGCCCCGCTGCACCGCCGCCCCGAGGGCGGCGAAGAAAGGCTCCGTCGCCTGGTCGTAGGTGAGGATGTAGAACTCGACGTGCACGTAGCGGGTGGCGTGGTCGACGGCGTCGACGAGCGCCTGCAGCTGGTCGTCGAAGTCGCCGAGCAGGTCGACGTCGTTGCCACCCAGCAGGGGCAGAGCGCCGACCGTCTGGTTGAGGCGAGCGACCGCCGGCAGCCAGTCGGGTGCGTCCTGGGTCCCGATCACGTCCTGGACGTCCCGGGCGGCCTCGGAGATCTGCTCGTCCATCCGCCGTTGCTGTTCCCGCCGGTGCGCCGGCAGCTTGGGGCTGCCGATCAGCGCGAACAGCAGCATCCCGACCAGCGGCAGCAGGGCGATCAGCAAGATCCAGGCCAGGGCTGAGGACGGTCGGCGGTTCCGCGGCGCGACGACCAGGGCGATCGCGACGAGGACCAGCTCCAGCGCACCGAGCAGTCCGGCTCCGGTCGCGCCGGACAGCCACGAGTCCATCGCACGTCCTCATTCCTCGGTTGGCGCGCAGCGTAGTGGTCATTTCCGGAAACGACCTGTAGCCGTACCGGCGATTCCTGGGCCGTTCTTGAGGTGGGTCTGCGGCTGACCTGGGAGCGGGCTGAGGTGGGCCGGGCAGAGTACGGCCATCGCCAGTCCGGTTGCTGCCCGCGACCCCGACGGCCGAGGGGGCCAGACCAACCGTGGACAGGAGCACGACATGTCAGTCGACGTCGCCACCGACCGTCCGGCCGAGCTGCGGGAGGTCCCGGTGACCGAGCCCGCCCCGCGGCAGCTCGTTCGCCAGCCGCACCCCGCCCTGGCTGACCAGCAGGCCTTCGCCGAGGCGTCCGCCCGGGTGCTGCGCCGCGCGGAGGCGGCCGGTGAGCGGCTCGTCATCGCGCTCTACCTCGTCCTGAGCCAGCACCGCGCGGTGGTGCGCTACGACCCGGCGGGCCCGCACCTCAGCTGCGCCGAGTGCCGTCCCGTCGGCCGCCTGCCGCGGGAGCAGTACCCGTGCCCGACCGCCCAGCAGGCCTTCTGGGCCCTGGACGCCGTCCTGCGCTGACTCCCGTACGCGTCCTTCGACAAGCTGAGACGAAGCTGGCCGTGTACGCCGAAGCGTCGTGGTACCGATAACGTCCAGCATGGGTTGGCAAAACTCGGACCAGACTTCGGAGCCCGTCCACCACTTCGGCCACCAGCACGCTCACCATCGGCCCTGGACGCGACATGCCCTTCAGCGCAAGCCCCCCGAGCCCGTCAGAGTGTGAGCTTGTGTCCTGACTACGAGACGTTCACTCACACTATGTGCGTGGACCCCGGTCTGGCCGCCCGATCTGGAGAAGTAGGTGCTGGAAGCGGGCGCCGAGGGCGCTCAAACTTGCCCGACTCTTCCAGCAGCCGCTGCGACGAGCACCCGCCTGTGTCCCGTGTGTCAGCGGGGAGCGCAGCCCCTTCGGGGCATGCGACACCAAGATTGACAGGTGCGCCGGAAAGGCGACTCGGGTCCGCCTCTACGGGGCGAGCGAGAACATCCCGTGACCGACGCGGGTGTGTGTGCCGTAACCGCTGACCGGTGCTCCGCAGATCGCCATTTCCGGGTTGACAGGCCCGGAAACGTCGGAGCGGGAGCATCCGTCAGCGGCTTCCTCGGCTCAGCTCGTCGTCCCGGCCGGTCAGCGGCGCGAGCACCAGGAGGAGGGCACGGCGCCCATCTGGCGTCTCGGTACCTCAGAGGTCCGACCGGCGTCGAGGGGCGCCGAAGATCAGGCGATCGCCCGATGCCGGACCCGCCAGCCAGCGTGCCGCCGAGCGGGCCACCCGGCGCGGGCTACGTCGCCGGGCCGGACTGCCGCCGCTGACCCAGCGCGCCGGGTGATCCTCCTCAGGTGCAGCCCACGCAGCGTCGGGCCTCGGGTCGGGCCTGCAGGCGTTCGTCGGGAACCGCGCGGCCGCAGCTCTCGCACCGGCCGTACTGCCCGGCCACCAGCCGGTCCTGGGCGGCGCCCAGCTCGGCCAAGGTCAGCTCGGTCCGCTCGAGCAGGGCCGCGTCGCGGGCCTGGTCGAGCGAGACCATCGAGCCCTCCGGGTCATGCTCGTCGTCGGCGACGGTGAGGCTGCGCGCGAGCCGCATGTCCGCGATCGCGCTCGTCAGGGCCGCCTGCTGGACCTGAGTCTGGGCGAGCTTGTCGGCCAGCAGGGCGGCGTAGACCGGGTCGGGAGCAGCCATGGTCCGCTTCGTCAGAACCCGGCACCCGGGTCGGGTTCGAGGCGGACGGCCACGCCGTCGGTGCCGAATGCCTTGACCAGTGCCGCGGCCAGCTCGGGCGTCAGCTTCTCCATCGTCAGGACAACCTTGCCCAGGTGTTCGTCGTAGGTGCTTTCCCAGGCTTTGGCGTCGGCGTAGGTCGGCTCGATGACGAGGTCGGTGGCGCGTTCCCTCAGCTCGTCGGCGTCGGAGAGGCTGACCGGCTCGGCGGTGACGCGGACGTGGTCGGCGAACTGCTGCAGCCGCTCCGGGGTCAGCTGCAGCCGCTTCTCGAGCAGGTCCGGCGGGTTCGGGTGGGCAGGGAACCGGGCCCGTACCTCCTGGTCGTAGGCCAGCAGCGCCGCCTGGCGAGTCTCAGCGTCCGTGGCGGCCAGCAGCGGCTTGCTCAGCGACGAGGTGACGGGCAGCAGCACGTGGTCACCCTCGATCCGGCTGAACCCGAAGTCGGTCGGGTTGTCCTCGGCGAGCATCCGCGCGAACAGGTACGCCGGATCCAGGCCGTCCGGTACCGCGACGGGTGTGGGCATGACGGTCAGATCGTCCGGCGGCAAGATGACCAGCCCGGAAGGGTCCCGGCTCTCCGACGGGCTCGGCGGCGCAGCCGGGGCGGCTGCCGACCCACAGCCGGTCAGCGCGGTGACCACGACGACGACCGCCACGGCGAGCGCCGCGCGCGACATCGCGCCGCTGGCCTCGCGCCGTCCGGCCGCTTCCGTCATAGCGGCAACCTAGTCGCGTGATGGGCTCCCGGCTAGGGCAAACCCAACAAGACCTGTGCGTTTGCTGTGCGACTCGGTTGCGCGCCTTGGGAGGATGAGAGTCAACGCAGGCAACCCCCGATGCCCTGCGCGCCCGACGACGACGTCAGGTCATTGAACGGAGACCTATGCGTCCTGCCCGTCCTGCACCAGCCGCGCTCGCCATCGCCTTGGGCGTGGTCGCGGCACTCGTCCCGCCCACGGGAGCGCAGGCGGCGGTCACCGCCGGCGCCCCGATCGCGTTCCGTGCCGGCAGCAGCGCCACCAGCGCCGGCGCCACCGCGCTCATGGTCACCAAGCCCGCCGGGGTGGTCGCCGGCGACGTGCTGGTGGCCCGGGTGGCCAACTGGGGCAACGTCTCGGTGGCGTTGGCCGGCTCCGGCTGGACCCAGGCCGGGGAGACGCACAGCTCGGCGATGCTGAAGTCGGTCCTGCTCACCCGCGTGGCCGGAGTCTCGGAACCCTCGTCCTACACCTTCACCGCGAGCGCCCGGAGCCCGCTGGTGGCCAGCATCTCCGCGTTCGACGGCGTGGACCCCGACAACCCCGTCGACGGCTACGTCGGCAAGGTCAACGGCAACGCGGCCAGCTTCGCCAGCGGTGCGGTCACCACGGGTACGGGCAACGCTGTGGCGGCGTGGTTCGGCACCCAGCTCGACGCGGTGGCCAGCTGCCCGACCTCGTCGGTCACCGCCCCAGCCGGCTTCACCGAGACCCTTGACTCGTGCCTGACCGGCAGCTCCGGGCTCGCGATGGACACGGCGTACGCCCAGCTGGGCGCCGCCGCCACCCGCTCTGGCTGGTCAGGTAGCTCGCCGTACGACAAGACGAACGTCACCCAGGTCCTCACCCTGCGCCCGGCCGCGACCGTCCAGGCCGCCGACCGCTACGTCAGCGCCTCGGTCGACGTCGGCCAGCTCTGGGACGGCTACACCGCGTCGGGAGCCAAGAACACGGCCCTGCCCGACAGCGAGCTGCACGAGCCGTCCGGCCTCGCCGCCAGCCGGGTCAACGTGGGAGTGCAGTACGTGCACAGCGAGTCCGACGTCGAGGGCATGGTGGCCCTCAGCACCGCTGACGCCCGGGTCGTCGGCCGCTACGACGTGGCCATTCCCGACCAGTGGGACTGGGAGGACATCGCGACCGGCCCCTGCCCGACGGGCAGCTGCATCTTCGCCGGCGACATCGGCCGCTCGAACGGCAAGCCCAACCCGCCGTCCACCTTCGCGGTCTACCGCGTGCCCGAGCCCGACCTGGCCGCCGGCAAGACCTCCGGCACGTTGACCGGGGACTGGTTCCGCTTCCGCTATCCCGACGCCCCCCACAACGCGGAAGCACTGATGGTGCACCCGGTGACCGGACGGATCTACGTGATCACCAAGGAGCAGAGCGGCATCAGCGGGGTCTACGCCTTCCCGACCACGCTGCCCGCCCCGTCCGCCACCACGGTGACCACGCTGACCAAGGTCGCGACGCTCGACGTGCCCACCTGGACCGGCGACCCGACCGACACCCACACCGCCCAGTGGTACGCACAGGTGACCGCCGCCGCGATTCACCCCGCCGCCAACCGGTTCCTGGTCCGGACCCCGTACGCGGTCTGGGAGTACCGCGGGACGCCCGGCGGTTCGTTCGACAGCGCGCTGGCCGCCACGCCAGTCGCGCTGACCGTTCCGACCGGTGAGGGCCAGGGCGAGGCGATCGAGTACGCGCCGGACGGCTCGGCCTACTACACCCTCAGCGAGCGCGAGGCGCCGCCCTTCACGCTCAAACGGGTCGACCGCCGCTGACGGGGGATCAGGCGGCCGGGATGATCTTGGTCATCACGCAGTTTCCCTTGCCCTTGGGACGTTGGTAGTCGAAGCCGAGGCGTTCGTACATGGTGCGGGTGGCGTTGTAGAGAAAGGATGACGACGTCTTCCTGCCCGGCACGAGGTCGTGCGGATAGGCCTCGACCAAGCCGCCACCCGCCTCGGCGATCAGCGCCAGCGCGCCGCGGACGGCAACGGCCGCCACGCCGCGCCGGCGGTAGCGCCGATCGACGAAGAGACAGGTGATCCGGAAGTCCGGCGCCTGGACCAGACCCTTTTCCCACTCCTTGCGGTGGTGGATGTTGCGCAGCTCCGCCACCGTGCCGAACTGAGCCCAGGCGATCGCCTCGTCCCCGTCCGGTGTGCTGTCGAAGACCAGCGCCGCGTGCGCCCGGCCCTGCTCGACCAGCTGGCGCTTGAACTCGCAGTGGCCGAGCTCCCTGCGCTCCGGCGGATCCGGGTAGAGGTGGAACCAGGTGCACCAGCAGCCGCCCCAGACCCCGTTGTGCCGTCCCGCGAGCGCCTCGAAGTCCGGCCAGGTCTGCGGGCTCAGCGGCTCGATCCGGAAGCCGTCCATCGAAACGCCGCTCATTGACGCACTGTAGGACCGATGCCGGACGATCGGCGTCCGGATCAGCCCCTTCGCGCTGGAGCCGTCAGTAGCGGTCGACCAGCGCCCAGGATGCGGCCGCGGAGACGGCGGTCACGGTCAGCACCGACGGCCAGGCGCCGATCTGCTTCGCCAGCGGGTGCGAGGCCCCGAAACCCAGGACGTAGACCGCGCTCAGCACCGCGGTGACGGCCGGTCCGCGCTTGGCCAGCCAGGTCCGTCCGCTGTAGACCCCGGCCAGCCCGAGGACCACCCCGCCCAACGGCCGGATGCCGGTCTCGCGCGCGGTGAGGTAACCGCCGAGCAGGCCGAGGGTCACCAGGGGAGCAGTCGTCACCGACGACGCGGGGGAGAGGGGCACGCCTCGAGGCTAGCGCCCCACGCTCGTGGAGCCCATCACGCGCCCCGAGCCCGTCGAGGGCCCCGAAGGGGTTGCGACAACTCAGGTCTGACGGTGAGCGAACATCTGGTGGCTGACAGAAGGGAATTAGCCGAGACCCGCTGACAGATGCTCCGCAGATCGTCTTTTCCGGGTGAACAGCCCGGAATGTGTGCGAGCGGGAGCATCCGTCAGCGGTTCCTGGGGCGCCCTGTTGCTCAGGGCGCGTCGCCGGTCGCCGTCGCGTCGATCACGCGTTGCGAAGGTCCAGGCATGGAGCGCTGTCTGCCCCGCGAACGGTGACGACGGTGGAGTCGCCCGCGGTTGCCGCAACGGGCCCGTTCGAGACGTGCGTCGTCCACATGCTGGGCTATCCCGGCATGGGTAAGAGAACCATCGGCAGCGAGCTGGCGACGCTTCTCGACGGGGTGCTGGTCGACAACGCGCTGATCAACCGGCCGCTGCTCGAGCTCTTCCGTTGGGACGGTGTTGAGCTGCTGCCGCCGGAGATCTGGGAGCGGGCGAGGCAGATCCGTGACGCGGTGCTCAGCACGATCGAGGACCTGGCGCCGCCGTCGAACAGCTATATCTTCACCAACGTCATCGAAGAGGGCCCTACGGCGGCTGCGGAGTACGACCGCCTGCGGTCGGTCGCACGGCGGCGGAGATCGTTGTTTCTCTCGGTCATGCTCAGCTGTGACATCGAGACGCAGGTCAGTCGCATCGACAACCCCGACCGAGTGGCCCGGCGCAAGGGGTCGGACCCTGAGGGCTATCGAGTCCACCGTCTCCACACCAGCCTCTACCAGCCACCCCCGGCTGACGTCTTTCATCTGGACACCACCGTGACGCCGCCGTCAGAGAACGCCGCACGCATCTACGAGGCTTTGCGCGAGCGCGGGTTTGCTCCAGTGGCTGGATAGTTCGTCGCCCTACATCTGTTTGGTCCACCGGGAGACGATACGGACATGACCACCATCTGCCTCACCGGAGCGACCGACGGCATCGGCCTGGCCACCGCGCGCGTGCTGCTGGGCGCGGGCCACCGGGTCCTCGTGCACGCCCGCAACGAGGAGCGCGGGCGTCCGGTCGTCGACGGGCTGGCCGCGGACGCCGCAGCCGGAGCTGAAGCCGTCCTGGTCAGCGGCGACCTCGCCCGGCTGGAGGACGTCCGGGCTCTCGCGGAGCAGATCAGCGCCCTCGGGGGAGTGGACACTCTGGTCCACAACGCCGGGGTCTGGGTCCGCGAACCCATGCCGCTGACCACGGTCGACGGCTTCGAGACCACCTTCGGGGTCAACGTGCTGGCCCCGCACCTGCTGACGACGCTGCTGTCCGACCAGATCACGGACCGCCTGATCTGGCTGGGTTCAGGCATGGCCGGCTCCGGTCGCCCCGACCCGGCTCACCTCGGGGAGCCGCAGGAGTCCTCGCGCGCCTACGCCGACAGCAAGGCCTGCGACGTGGCGCTCGCCGGAGCCTGGAACCGGCGGCTGCCGGACGTCGCGTCGGCGGCGCTCGACCCGGGCTGGGTGCTGACCAAGCTGGCCAGCAGTGGCGCGCCCGGACGGGTCGAGGACTCCGCCGATGCGCTCTCCTACCTGTGCACGCCGGTCGAGGCCGGCGGAGCCGACCTGTCGACCGCTCCCTACTGGCGCGGTCGGCGTCCGATCGCCCTGCCCGGTCGGCTGCGAGACCCGCAGCTGGGCGATGACCTGGCGGCGGCCTGCGACCGGTTGCTCGGCCTGGCCTGACCCGCCTTTCGATCGCCAGCCCCGGCGCGAGAAGGTGTCAGCACACCATTGCACCAAGGAAGGCGCACCCATGACCACATCGCCAGCAGCCGCCACGCTCGCGCAGCCGGCCGGAGGGCCGCAGCTGCCGGAGTCGATGCAGGCGGTGGTGTGCCACGGTCCGGAGAACTACGTGCTGGAGACGGTCGCCGTCCCACGCCCCGGTCCGGGCGAGGCGTTGGTCAAGGTCGAGGCGGTCGGTATCTGCGCCAGCGACCTGAAGTGCTATCACGGCGCGTCGAAGTTCTGGGGAGACGAGAACCGGCCGGCGTGGGCCGAGACCGAGGTCATCCCGGGCCACGAGTTCGTCGGCACCATCGTCGAGCTGGACGACGCCGCGGCCCGGGGCTGGGGCGTCGGCGTCGGTGACCGCGTGGTGGCCGAGCAGATCGTCCCCTGTGAGGAGTGTCGTTACTGCCGTAACGGCCAGTACTGGATGTGCCAGCCGCACGACATGTTCGGCTTCAAGCGCCGCAACCCCGGTGCCATGGCCGAGTACATGGTCTTTTCCTCCCGCGCCCGCGTGCACCAGGTCTCGGCCGACCTGCCCCCGGCACACGCCGCCTTTGCCGAGCCCCTCTCCTGCGCCCTGCACGCGGTCGAGCGCGCCGAGATCGCCTTCGACGACGTTGTCGTGGTCGCCGGCTGCGGTCCCATCGGCCTGGGCATGATCGCCGGCGCGAAGTCCAAGAACCCCAAGCTCGTCATCGGTCTTGATCTTGCTCAAGACAAGCTGGACCTGGCCTTGGAGTGCGGGGCCGACCTGGTGATCAACATCGCCACCGAGGACGCGGTGACCAAGATCAAAGAGCTCACCGACGGCTACGGCGCGGACGTCTACATCGAGGGCACCGGCCACCCGTCCGCGGTGGCGCAGGGCCTGAACCTGCTGCGCAAGCTGGGCACCTACGTGGAGTACAGCGTCTTCGGCAGCGACGTCACCGTTGACTGGTCGATCATCAGCGACGACAAGGAGCTGAACGTCCGTGGCGCGCACCTCGGCCCGCACTGCTGGCCGGCAGCCATTCGGATGATCGAGTCGGGCCGGCTGCCGATGGAGAAGATCTGCACCCACCAGCTGCCGTTGGCGGACTTCCAGCAGGGCTTGGACCTCGTGGCCAGCGGCAAGGAGTCGATCAAGGTCTCGCTCATCCCGTGAGCTCAAACCGTGAGTGAGTCCCGTCCCGGCCCGCTGTGGGTGGGCACGAGCTGGAAGATGAACAAGACGCTGGCCGAGGCAGCCGCGTTCGTCGACGAGCTGGTCGAAAACCCTGTACCAGCAGGGATCCAGCCGTTCGTGCTGCCCGCGCACACCGCACTGGCGAGCGTCCGCGACCGGCTGCCCGCCGGATCCAGCCTCCTGCTCGGAGCTCAGAACGCCCACTGGGGGCCCGAAGGCGCGGGCACCGGCGAGATCTCGATGCGGATGGCGGCCGACGCCGGTGCCACCTTGATCGAGATGGGCCACTCCGAACGGCGGGCCAGCTTCGGCGAGACCGACGAGACCGTGGCGCTGAAGGCGGCGGCCGCTCTCGAGCACGGTCTGCTGCCGCTGATCTGCGTCGGTGAGTCCGCCGACGTCCGGACCGCCGGCGACGCGGTGGCCTTCGTCACCGGGCAGGTCCGCGCCGCCCTGTCCCGGGTGCCGGCGACCGCCGTCGACCGGGTGCTGATCGCGTACGAGCCGATCTGGGCGATCGGGGAGCACGGTCGGCCCGCCACCCAGGACCAGATCGCCCCGGTGATGGCCGCCATCGCCGAGGTCGTCGCCGAGGTCTGCGACGGCCAGCCGGCGCTCGCCCTGCTCTACGGCGGCGGCGTCCATCCCGACAACGCGGCCGACCTGCTCACCGACCCGCACACCGACGGCCTGTTCGTCGGCCGGGCCGGCTGGTCGGCCACCGGCTTCGTGGAGCTGCTGCAGCTCTGCGCCCCCTTTGCACCGCCGACATCCGCTACCGACCCGTACCGCCTGGAGACGCCATGACCCACGTGCACAACGATCCCGCCGACTTCCGTAGCGAGGTGCTCCGCGGCTTCGCGGCGGCCTACCCGCAGTACGTGGAGCGGGTGGCTGAGGCCTCGGGCTTCGTCCGGGCCGGCGGGCCGACCGAGGGCAAGGTCAGCCTGCTGGTCGGCGGCGGCTCCGGGCACTACCCCTCCTACAGCGGGGTGGTCGGCACCGGCTTCGCCGACGCGGCCGTGCTCGGCGACCTCTTCGCCTCGCCGTCGGCCGAGCAGGTCTACCGGGTCGGCCGGGCGGCCGAAGGGGGCGCCGGGCTGGTGCTCGCGTTCGGCAACTACGCCGGTGACCGGCTCAACTTCGCCGTCGCCGCGGACCGGCTGCAGGCCGAGGGCATCGACACCCGGATCGTCTACGTCACCGACGACATCGCCTCCGGCTCGGCGGCGGAGGCCGACCTCCGTCGTGGCATCGCCGGGACCTTCACCGTGTACAAGATCGGCGGCGCGGCCGCCGAGGCCGGGCTGAACCTCGACGAGGTGGAGCGCGTGATGCGGGCCGCCAACGCCGCCACCTTCTCCTTCGGGGTCGCCTTCGAGGGCTGCACCATGCCGGGCGCGGACGAGCCGCTCTTCCACGTCGAGCCGGGCCAGATGGACTTCGGGCTGGGCATCCACGGTGAACCCGGGATCAGCTCGGCGCCCTGGATGCCGGCGCGCGAGCTGGCGGCCCAGCTGGTCGAGACGGTGCTGGCCGAACGCCCGGACGGCGCCAACGGCCACGCCGCCGTCCTGGTGAACGGGCTGGGCGCCACTAAGTACGAGGAGCTGTTCGTGCTCTTCGGTGAGGTCGCCGAGCTGCTCGCCGACGCCGACGTCGAGCTCGTCGCGCCCGAGGTGGGGGAGCTGGTGACCAGCCTGGACATGGCCGGCTGCTCCCTCTCGGTGACCTGGCTCGACGACGAGCTCGAGGGCTACTGGATCGCCCCGGCGAGCACCCCGGCCTTTCGCCGCGGCAACGCCGTAGCCACCCAGCGCAGCACCCCGCGGGAGCGCAAGGTGCCCGAAGCCTCTACGGCCGCGGCCGAGGAGGCCAGCGAGGCGTCGGTCGCCGCGGCGGCCGTGGTCAAGCGGGCGGTGACGGCGCTGCGAGACACCGTGAACGAGCACAAGGAAGAGCTGGGCCAGCTCGACGCCGTGGCCGGCGACGGGGACCACGGCATCGGGATGTCGCGGGGCGCCACCGCGGCCGCCGAGGCCGCCGAGGCCACCGACGGCGGGGTGCAGACGGTGCTCACGGCCGCCGGAGCGGCCTTCGGCGACCGGGCCGGGGGCACGAGCGGCATCCTCTGGGGTGTGCTGCTCGACGGGATCGGCCAAGGGCTCGGCAACACCGACGAGGTGACGGCCGAGCGCGTTGCCGCCGCCGTCCAGTCCGCGGTCGACAAGCTGCAGACCTTCAGCAAGGCCGAACGAGGCGACAAGACGATGCTCGACGCCCTGTTCCCCTTCGTGGAGAGCCTGACCGCCGAGACCGGTGCGGGCCGGACGCTCGCCGACGCCTGGAACACGGCGGCGGCCGCGGCGGTTGCCGCAGCGGAGGACACAGCAGCCCTCACGCCTCGGATCGGCCGGGCCCGCCCGCTGGCCGAGCGCAGCGTGGGCACCCCCGACCCGGGCGCGGTCTCCCTCGGCATGATCGTCACCGCCGTCGGCGAGGCGCTCGCCGCACCGCCGGCCTGACCGCGTACGACCCGACCACCCAGACCACCACCAGACAGACAGAAGGACACCTGATGAGCACGCTCCGCATCCTCGTCGGCAGCGACAGCGCCGGCTTCGACTACAAGGACGCCATCCTGGCCGACCTGCAGTCCGACGCCCGGGTGGAGGTGACCGACCTCGGCGTCTACGCCGGCGACCTCGAGGGCGGCTCCTACCCCTCGGTCGCCATCGCCGCAGGGGAAAAGATCCGCGCCGGCGAGGCGGACCGGGCCATCCTGTTCTGCGGCACCGGGATCGGTGTCGCCATCGCGGCCAACAAGGTCCCTGGCATCCGTGCCACGGTCGCCCACGACTCGTTCAGCGTGGAGCGGTCGATCCTGTCCAACGACTGCCAGGTGCTCACCCTCGGCCAGCGCGTGATCGGCCTGCAGCTGGCGCGTCGACTGGCGAAGGAGTGGATCGGCTACGTCTTCGACCCGACCAGCTCCTCGGCTCCCAAGGTCGCCGAGATCACCACGTACGAGGGCTGCTGAGGACCCCGCTGCATCTGCCGGGGCGGCCGACCGTGAAGATTGGGCGTCTGCACCCGCAGTCGCACCGACGAACGAGGAGCCACCCATGACATCTCAGCCGACCGAAGGAAGCGCACAGCCGACGGAGGGCACGGAGGGCGCCGAGCCGCAGTCCTGGACCCAGCTGGGCAAGGAGATGTGGGCCTACCTCACCGGTCGCGGTGCCGCGATCAACTACAAGCTGATTGACATGACCGTTGAGGTGCCGCGCGACACCGGTGCGGACGCCCCGCGGGCGACCTGGAAGTTCGACGGCACCCTGCAGATCACCACCACCGACAACGCCTCCTGACCAGGCTCGAGGTCGTGGCGCTGCAGGTCCGGGCCGACCTCACGTTCACCGTCGACGTGCCTCCGCACGCCGGCGGTGGTCGTGCGCCCACTCGGTGCACCGGTCGGGTGCAGGCTGACGGCCAGGAGATCACGGTCGACCTCTCGCCGATGCCGTCTCTGGGCGGCTCGTCGACGCGTCCGTTGGTGCGGCCGTTCGCCCAGCAGCTCGACGATCTGGGTCTGACCGTGCAGGTCGCCGGGCCGGACGGTCCTCTGGTACGGATCGGCGCCGGTGTCCAGGCCCCGTGGTGGCAGCAGCTGGTCACCCGGAGTGCCCGGATCCATCTCGTGTCGGTGCGTGCGTTGACGCGATCGTTCGGTGGTCCGCGCATCTTCGAGGTGGCGCTGCCGCCGGCCGCCGTGCTGCCCTTGGTGACCGACCGGCAACGCACCACCCGTCGGCGGGTCGCCGTGACCGTCCGTCAGCTCGCGCGCAGAGTGGTCCGCCGCCGGCGCTGAGGATCAGGCGGCGCGGGGCAGCGGCTCGGCCTCGACGGACTCGCTGACGATCTCCCCGGTGATGATCTCGCCGGGGAGGACGTCGTCGACGCCGGACGTGAGGGCCGGAGCCGCCTCCGGCAGCACGGCGTCTACCGGGTCGGCGCTGCGTTGGTCGGACTGGTTGGCCAGCACCACCGCGAGGTAGGGCATGAAGACCGCCACCGCCAGCAGGACCCAGCGCAGCCAGCCCTCGACGAAGATCATCGCGAGGAAGCACGCCATCCGGAACGCCATCGCGTAGGTGTACCGGCGGACGCGCGAAGACAGCTCCTGGCTGCCCGCCGTGCGTGCGTCGGTGATCACCGAGGTCTCGGCGAGGTGGTGCGTCGGAGTGGCGGTGCTGCGGTCACCGGGAGAGGTCACCATCGTGGTCATGGTCCAATCCTAGGCGGCCGATGACCTTAACCTGCCTCTGACCAGGTTGGATAGATCACGCATCCAAACGGGACGCGACACAGAAGAGCCCTGCTGGACCCACCATCCGGGCTTCGACGAGGTGCGGCCGTCGGCCCGGCGGCGACCGCTGCCACCAAGATCTCCGACCCGTCAGCCAGGCCAAGAACGTCACTCCGACCCAGGTGGCCGAATACTTCTCCGTCCGGCCCACGCACATCTCCACCAGCGAACGCGGTACCCGCCGGGACGACGCCCACGCCCAGACCTGCCGTGTCTGGCTCACTGCGCTTGGCGACCAAGAGGAGCATCACCGCCCTCCTGGTGCCTGGAGGCACTATCATCACCTGGACCGGAGGTGAGTCAGCGCCGCCTCCTGGAAGCGTCGGGGGAACGGCGCGAGATTGAGGTCTCATGGGAGAGGCGAGGACGACCGCCGGTAGTTCTGCCACGCTGCCCTTCTTGCGCTCACGCTGGTCCGGCCGCGGCCGGGCGCTCGGCCTGGCGGTGATGGACCTGGCCAACCCCTTCTTCGCCGACGTGCTGGCCGCGATGGAGACGAAGGTGGCTGCCGAGGGGTACGCCGTCCGGATCGGGGACAGCGCCGGAGATCCGGAGCGGGAAGTCGACATCCTGCGGGGCTACGAGCGGCACCGGGTGCACGGGGTGCTGCTCGCCCCGATCGGTGAGGTCCCCGACCAGGTGAAGCGGCTGCGCCACCGCGGTGTCCCGGTGGTGCTGGTGGACCGGGGTGTCGACGACCCGGACTTCTGTGCGGTAGGGGTGGACGACGTCACCGGTGGCCGGTTGGCGGTCGCCCACCTGACCGAGCGGGGGCACCGGCGGATCGCCTTCGTCGGCGGGCCGGGCAGCCTGCCGCAGGTGCGGGACCGGTTGCTCGGCGCCAAGCTGGCCAGCGCCGGCTACGGCGACCAGCTGCGGCTGCGGACCCTGCTCACCACCGTCCTGGACGTGCCGGCCGGCCTCAAGGCGGCCGCCACCCTGGTGGCGCTGAAGCCGTCGGAACGTCCCACCGCGGTGTTCGCAGCGAACGACCTGCTGGCCATCGGGGTGCTGCAGGGGCTGGCGGCCGTCGGGCTGAGGGTGCCGGACGACGTGGCGCTGGTCGGCTACGACGACATCGACCTGGCTGCCCTCGCCGACGTCCCGCTGACCACCGTGCGTCAACCGCGGGCCGCCCTGGGGGCCGAAGCCACCAGGCTGTTGCTCGCGGAGATCGGCGATGCGGCCACGGGACTGGAGCACGAGCATCGGCAGGTCCGCTTCGTCCCCGAGCTGGTCGTCCGGGAGTCTTCGACCCGCACGATCCACGCCGCCGGCGGCGAGCCGTAGCCTGTCCGGAGTTGAGCCCGCACCCGGCAGGCCGAGCTCAGGAGGGGGCGACTGTGGCGCGGAAGACCTCACTCCAAGACATTGGTCCCTCGAATACCGGTCTGAACCGTTTCACCGGCCGGGGAGCCCTAGGAGGGTGGTGAAAGGTTCGTCAGAACGGACCCACTCACCCCGAAGCCGGACGTTCCCGCCGACGTCCGGGCCCGCCGCCACGCGGCGCTACACTTTGGTAACGGTGAGGTACGAGGTCTGGGACTATCGTCCTGTCTTCACCAGACGAAGGTCACCTCTCCGCCCAGAGAGGTTCCAAGGGTCACTTTCGCTGTATATATTTCTCTTGCTCGGGGGTCGAGCACGACAAGCAAAGGAACCCCCGTGTCCACTCCCACCTCCCCGTTCGTCATCTCCACCCGTACCTTCCGTCGTGTCGGTACCGCCGCCGCAGCCCTGATGCTCAGCGGGCTCGCGCTGCCGGCCTCGGCAGTCCCCGGGCAGACCGATGATGGCGCCACGACCGCCAACGTCGGCGTGACCTCCTCCATCACGCTCACCGGCCCGACCTCCTCCTTCACCCTGACCGGTGCGCCGGGGGCGACCGTGGAGGGCGCCGCGGCCGTGAGCATGAACGTGGAGACGAACAACATCGGCGGCTACTCGGTCACCGTCCAGCCCGCTACCGCTGAGCTGGTGCCGGCGGACCCCGTGGCGAACACCGACGTCATCGACGTCGACCAGCTGAGTGTGCGCGAGACCGGCAGCCCGACCTACCAGGCGCTCGACGCCACCGCCCCGGTGACCGTGGGCGGGGAGACCGAGCGGTCGGCCGAGGGTGGCGACACGATCCAGAACGACTACTCGGTGGACATCCCGTTCGTGAACGCTGACACCTACTCGGTCACCCTGAACTACGTCGCTACGACGCTCTGATCCGGGTCGACGTCGTCATCATGGCTAGCCGGGGAGTTCGGTCGCTCGCGCGTGCGCTGGCGGCCGGGCTCGTCGTGGCCGTGGTGACGAGTCCGACCGTGGCCTTGGCCGCACCGACGGCGTCGCCGACTGCCCCCTCGGCGACGCCGGGCGGGACGCGGACCACCTACAAGACCAAGCCGACACCGTTTGCGCTGACCATCAGCCCCACCCGGTTGGTCGTCGGGCAGGGCGGGTCTGCCCTGCAGCAGGTACAGGTCGTCAACCGCGGCGAAGAGTCGGTGTCGGTGACGGTGCAGACGCGGAACTTCGCCGCGGGCGTGGACGGGTCTCTGACGTATTCCCAGGACGCTCCCTACGGGGCAGCGGACTGGCTGGTGGTGAGCCCGAGGACGTTCGAGGCCAAGCCCGGCGCGACCCAGGTCGTCACCGCCCGCGTCACCATCCCGTCCGATCCGGAGGTGGGCGACCACCAGGCAGCCCTGATCTTCCTCGTGCCGCCCGGCCAGACCGACGGCAACATCCGGATCAACCGCGGCGTCGGCGTCCCCGTCTTCATCACCGTGCCCGGTCCGGTCGACGACTCGGTGGCGCTGCGCTCGGTCCACGCGCCCGGCTTCGCCGCCTGGGGTCCGCTGACGATCACCGCGCAGGTCCAGAACACGGGGACGGTGCACCGCGACTTCCGGGGGGCCACGGCGCTGGCCGTGCAGGGCGTGTCGAAGGCGGCGCCCTTTCCTGACTTCACCGTCCCGCGCGGCGCGGTCCGCGACCTCAGCACCACCTGGGACCCGCCCGTGGCGTGCATCTGCCACCCGCGTGTCGAGTTCTCCAACGGCGGGGTGCTGCAGTCGCAGACCGTCCGTGTCGTGATCTTCCCGTGGCATCTGGTGGCCATCGCGGTCGGGGTCTATCTTCTGCTGGTTCTGGGTCTGCGGCTGATGCGCCGCCAGTACCAGAACCGGGTGCTGGCCGCCGCCGCCCAGCTGCGGCAGCCGACCGGTAGTGGAGATGTCTGACCTCGAGAACGACCAGCCCGGGTGAGGCGGTCGGCTGCACCGTGTCGGTCCAGAACACCGGTGAGACCCGCGTACGTCGGGACGGCGTGGACACCTCCCTCGACGGGGACGCAGGCAGCTACGACTACTCCGTCGACATCCCCTCGTCGCATCCGACACCTGCTCCACGACGCTCGAACACATCGCCACCACCCAGGAGGAGCCTGATGAACCGATCAGTCCTGACCCTCGCTCCGCTCGGCTGTGCCCTGGCTGGAGCGCTGCTGCTGCCGCCGTCGGCGGGAGCGGCGCCCAGCCCCGCACCCAGCACGGGCGTACCGCAGGTCCAGATCGCGCTGGACGACGGCCAGCCGTCCGCCAGGGTCGGTCAGACGCTCCGCTACGCCGTCACCGTGACGAACGTCGGCGCCAGCCCGGTCAAGGACATGCTGATCACCCAGACCGTGCCGACCGGTACGACCGTCTCGTCCGCGAGGAGCAAAGGCCCGAAGCCGACGGTGGTGAAGGCGAAGGCCGGTCCGTCGCAGCTGCAGTGGAAGGTGACGGTCGACCCCGGCGCGACGGTGACCCGGCACAGCGCGCTGACCCTGGCCGGCGCTGACGCCAGCCTGTTGCGGCTCGCCTCGGTCGCCTGCCTGCAGACCGGCGCCAAGGCTTCCCCGGTGGTGTGCGCGTCCGACTCCGACCTGCTGCCGGCCGGCGCGGAGGCGCAGTCGCGCGGTGACGTCGTCCTGCCGGACCCGTCGACGGCCGGCACGTCGGCTTGGTGGTACGCCGGTGGCGCCGGACTGCTGGCACTGGTCGGGGCCGGATGGCTGTGGCGACGGCGGCGTCACCCGTCGCCCACCACCGTCTAGGAGGGTCCGGCACGGTCAGTAGAGATCTTCGGCACCGGCTGCACGGACTCGAACGCGTTCTCCCCGGGCGTCTGGTCGGCGAACGGCCGAGGCCCGACCCGACCGGCGTGGCCCACCCGAAGAACCCGACGGGGCCGAAGAGCCACGAGAGCGAGGTACCCGGTGACGAGCGGGGCCTGCCCGCGCGCGACGGTCCGCCCACCAAGGCTCGGGCTCGGTCATGGGCGGGCGACGCGTGGACCCCAGTCCAGGTCCGCCATCCGCCACAGGTGCAGCCGGTCGACCCGTACGGGACGCGCGCCAGCGGCGAGGAAGATCTCCGTCGCGTCCTCACGGGTGGGATAGAGGCGGGCGGTCATCGCCCGACCGTTGACGAAGATCTCGCACGCCGACCGGTCCAGCAGCAGCCGCACCGACAGCGTCTCGTCCGTGACCAGCGGGACCTCACCGTGCAGCTCCTGGTCGTCGCTCGTGCGGTCGAGGCTGCTGCAGCTCCGGTCCAGCAGCAGCCGGACGCTGCCCGGGTGCGCCGCGTCCACCTCGGGGGCCGACAGGACCAGTCGAGTCTGTTCGGCCCCGTCCGGGGTGGCCCGGAAGCCGACCACCAGCCAGCTCATCGTCCGCGCCCAGGGTCAGCTCGCGGGGCAGCGACATCACCCCCGACCAGCCGGCCTCGACCTGCGCGGCGGCGGACCGGCCCTCCGGCAGCCAGCCGAAGAGGACCCGCCGCCCCTGTTCGTCGCGGAACGACTGGGCGGCGTAGAAGTAGTGCCGTCCGAAGTCCAGGTGGCGGCGCTGCTGCGGCTCGAACCGCTCACCGTCGAACACGCCGGTCAGGTAGACGCCGTAGTGGGTGACCTGGTCGTGCCAGACCGAGATCAACAGCACGTCGAGCGCGGCCTCATTCCCAGCGTCGGGGGCGCCGGAGCCCAGCCGGAACAGGTCGACGCACTCCCAGACGCTGCCGGTCCACACCCAGCGGTCCTCGGCGTCGCCGACCAGGATCGGACCCACGTACGTCCACGTCCGTAGGTCCGGCGAGCGGTAGAGCAGGGCCGCACCGCCCTGGCCCGCGATGCCGGCCCCGATCAGCTGGTGCCACCGTCCGTCCCGCCGCCAGACGCAGTGGTCGCGGAACTCCAGCAGGTCCACACCCGGCGGCAGGTCGGGGATCACCGGGACCGGCTCCTTGCGCCAGTGCCGCAGCTCGGTGTCGCCGACCGCCAGACAGGGTCGCTGGCCCACGCCGTCCCGGTTGCCGGAGTAGACCAGCGTGGGCGTGCCGCCGTCGTCGACCAGGACGCCCGACCAGCAGCCGTCCGCGTCCGGTCCGGGGCCTGGGCTGAGGGCGACCGGATCGTCTCGCCAGTGCACGAGGTCGGCGCTCGAGACGTGACCCCAGTGGATGTTGCCGTGCACCGCCGCGTCCGGGTTGTACTGGTAGAAGAGGTGATAGCGGCCCTGCCACTGGCCCACCCCGTTCGGGTCGTTCAACCAGCCGGCCGGGGAGACGACGTGGAACCGCGGCCGGTGCCGGTCGGCGGCTGCCCGCGCGATCAGCTGCTCCATGACCCGCATTCTGTCCTGCGGACCCTGGTGTCGCCCGGCGTGCGGGCGCTGTCGGTTCCGTCTGGCACGCTGGGGGCAACGAGGCCGTTGCGGCCCGCATCTGGGAGCTGTGCCAATGAAGATCGCGCTGTTCATCACCTGCCTGGCCGATGCGCTCTACCCGGACGTGGGGCGGGCATGCGTGACGGTGCTGGAGCGGCTCGGCCACACGGTCGAGTTCCCGGCGGCCCAGACCTGCTGCGGGCAGATGCACGTGAACACCGGCTACCAGGAGCAGGCCCTGCCGCTGGTGGACCGGTTCGCCGACGTGTTCGGCGCGTGCGACGCGGTGGTGGCCCCGTCGGGTTCGTGCGTCGGCTCGGTCCGACACCAGCATGCGATGGTCGCCGAACGCTTCGGTACGCCCGCCCTGGTCAGCCGGGTCGAGACCGTCGCGGCGAAGACGTACGAGCTCTCGGAGCTGCTGGTGGACGTGCTGGGCGTGATCGACGTCGGGGCCTACTTCCCGCACCGTGTCACCTACCACCCGACCTGCCACTCGCTGCGGATGCTGCACGTCGGCGACAAGCCGCTGCAGCTGCTCCGGTCGGTCGAGGCGCTCGACCTGGTCGAGCTGCCCGACGCCGACCAGTGCTGCGGCTTCGGCGGCACGTTCGCGATCAAGAACGCCGACACCTCGACCGCGATGCTGGCCGACAAGATGACCAACGTGACCGCCACCGGCGCGGAGGTCTGCACGGCCGGAGACAGCTCGTGCCTGATGCACATCGGTGGCGGCCTCTCCCGGCTCCGGGCCGGCGCCAAGACCGTGCACCTGGCCCAGATCCTCGCCGCCACCCGCGAGCAGCCGCTGGTGCTCACCGGTGAGGGAACGCGTCTCGACCGGCTCCGGGCGCGGGTGGCCGGGCTTGCTGGGGGAGCGGCATGACCGCCGTCCACCTGGGCATGCCGGTGGTCTCGCCGCGCGGGGTCGGCCACCTGCGCGGGGAGGAGAGCTTTCCCGAGTTCGCCCGGCACTCCCTGACCGACACCCAGCTGCGCCGCAACCTCGGGAACGCGACCCGGACGATCCGGGACAAGCGGGCGGCCGTGGTCGCCGAGCTCCCCGACTGGGAGGAGCTGCGCGAGGCGGGCCGCCAGCTCAAGGTGCACACGATGGCGAACCTGCCGGCGTACCTGGTGCAGCTCGAGGAGGTCGTGACGGCACGCGGTGGCGTCGTGCACTGGGCCCGCGACGCCACCGAGGCCAACCGGATCGTCATCGACCTGGTCAAGGCGACCGGGTCGGACGAGGTGGTCAAGGTCAAGAGCATGGCCACGGCGGAGATCGCGCTGAACGAGGCGCTCGAGGCCGAGGGGATCGCGGCCTTCGAGACCGACCTGGCCGAGCTGATCGTCCAGCTGGGGCAGGACAAGCCCTCCCACATCCTGGTGCCGGCGATCCACCGCAACCGGGCCGAGATCCGCGAGATCTTCCTGCGCGAGATGGGCGACGTCGACCCCGAGCTGACCGACGACCCGGCCGCGCTGGCCGGCGCGGCCCGGCAGCACCTGCGGCGCAAGTTCCTCTCCGCCCGGGTGGCGGTCAGCGGGGCCAACTTCGCCGTCGCCGAGACCGGCACCCTTGCGGTGGTCGAGTCCGAGGGCAACGGCCGGATGTGCCTGACCCTGCCGCAGACCCTGATCACGGTGATGGGCATCGAAAAGCTCGTCCCGCGTGAGCAGGACCTCGAGGTGTTCCTGCAGCTGCTGCCGCGCTCGTCGACGGGGGAGCGGATGAACCCCTACACCTCCCTGTGGACCGGCGTCGTTCCCGGCGACGGGCCGCAGGAGTTCCACCTGGTGCTGCTCGACAACGGTCGGACGGCCGTCCTCTCCGACGCGCGTGGCCGGGACGCGCTGAACTGCATCCGCTGCTCGGCCTGCCTCAACGTCTGCCCCGTCTACGAGCGGGCCGGCGGCCACGCGTACGGGTCGGTCTATCCCGGTCCGATCGGGGCGATCCTGTCGCCGCAGCTGACCGGGGTGGAGGACAACGCCTCGCTGCCGTACGCCTCCTCGCTCTGCGGCGCCTGCTACGACGTCTGCCCGGTCAAGATCAACATCCCCGAGATCCTCGTGCACCTGCGGGCCGCCCACACCGAGACCTACGCCGCCGAGCACCGGCTGCCGAGCGTGGAGGCCGCGGCGATGAAGGCCGTCGCCTGGGTGATGCGCAACCCGAAGCGCTGGACCCTCGCCGTCCGCAGCGGCCGGCTCGGCCGGGTGCTGGGTCGGCGTCGGGGCGTGATCGCCCGCGGCGGAGCCGCCGAGATGATTGGCCGCATCCCGCTCCCGGTCGTGGGCCCGTGGACCGACAGCCGCGACCTGAAGCGCCCGCCACAGCAGACCTTCCGCGACTGGTGGAGTGCCGAGCACGAAAGCGCAACCTCTTCGAGGCCTTCGACAAGCTCAGGGCGCGGGGACCAGTCGTGAGCGCATACGCAACTTCTTGGAGCCTGGAGGCAGCGAGCCCAGATACGCGTCCCGAGCCTGTCGAGGGCCCCGCAGGGGTTGCGCTCCCTCGGGGTACGGCGGGCAAACCGCTGACGAATGCTCCCGCTGGGGCACTTCGGGCCCCGATGAGGCGGAAAAGGCAATCTGTGGAGCATCGGTCAGCGGGTCGGGGACGCGGGGGTCCGGCATGAGCGCCCGGGAAGACGTGCTGGCCCGGATCGCCGCGGCGCACGCGGACGCGCCGCCGCCCGACCTGCCGTACGACTCGATCGCCCGCGACTACCGGACCAGCTCCGACCTGGACGCTGACGCACTGACCGAGCGACTGGTCGATCGGCTGCTCGACTACAAGGCACTGGTCCGGCGCTGCACCGAGGGCGAGGTGGCGGCCACGGTCGCGGCGGCGCTGGCCGAGCGCGGGGCCCGTACGGTCGTCGTGCCGGCGGGCTTCGAGCCGAGCTGGCTGGCCGGCCTCGACGCGGCGACGACGGTGCACACCGACGGCTTCGAGGTCGACGGCCAGCTCAGTGTCGCCGTGCTGGACGGCGTGGACGGCGTCGTGACCAGCTGCGCGCTGGCCGTGGCCGAGACGGGCACGCTGGTCCTGGACGGTACGGCTGGTCAAGGCCGGCGGGTGGTCAGCCTGATTCCCGACTACCACCTCTGCGTGGTCCGGCCGGACCAGGTCGTGGCGGACGTGCCCCAGATGGTCAGCCGGCTCGACCTGACCCGGCCGACCACCATGATCAGCGGCCCGAGCGCCACCAGCGACATCGAGCTCAACCGGGTCGAGGGCGTGCATGGCCCCCGCACCCTCGAGGTGATAGTGGTGGAGGCCGGGGTCAGCCGCGGGTGACCTGCTCACCACGGGCCGCGCCTACATAGGCTGCGGATCACCAGCACCAAGGCGCTGATGACGAGAATGCCGATGATGGTCCCCATGATTCCGCGGTCATGGGGCGAAAAGCAGCAGCCAGCTGTTCGATGGACCGCCGCCCGGCTCACCCGTTCCACGTCGGCCGCCGACCAGCCCAGCCGCGCGAGCCGTGGTTCTGGACCCGTTCGGCCGCAGCAGGATGGCCGCGCAGTCGAGTGTGTGTCAAGACGCGGTCTGCGGACGCCCCAGCCCGCGCTTGGCGCACACTCGATCTCCTCAGCTCAGGTGGCGACCCAGCAGGGTGAGGTCGGCGGCGCTGAGCCGGTCGCTCGAGGTGGCGGCGTGGTGCCAGAAGGGGTACATCAGCGGGGAGCCGCTGACAGTATCGAGCCGGTCCAGCTCCTCGGCCGTGAGCGTGAGGTCGGCCGCGGCCAGGTTGTCGGCGAGCTGCTTCTCGGTCCGGGCCCCGACGATCAGCGAGGTCACGGCCGGCTTGGCCAGCGTGTACGCCAGGGCCACCTGAGCGCCCGAGACGCCGTGCGCCTCGCCGATGGCGACGATCTCCTCGATGGTGTCGTACAGCTTGTCCTCGTCGTTGACCGGCGGCTCGCTCCACTCGCCCAGGTGCCGGCTGCCGGCGGGCGCGTCCACCCCGCGGCGGTACTTGCCGGACAGCAGCCCGCCCGCGATGGGGCTCCAGACCAGGATGCCGACGCCTTGGTCGAGACACGCGGGCACGATCTCGTTCTCGATGTCGCGGTTCTGCAGCGAGTAGTAGACCTGCTGGCTGACGAAGGGCTGGTACCCGTGCTTGTCGGCCGTCCCCAACGCCTTCATCAGCTGCCAGGCGGCGTAGTTCGAGCAGCCGATGTAACGGACCTTGCCCGAGCTGACCAGGTGGTCAAGCGCGTGCAGGGTCTCCTCGAGCGGAGTCTGACCGTCCCACTCGTGCACCTGGTAGAGGTCGAGGTAGTCGGTGCCGAGCCGGCGCAGGCTGGCTTCGGCGCCGCGGATGATGTGGTGCCGGGACAGCCCGGCGTCGTTCGGGCCGTCGCCCATCGGCATCCGGACCTTGGTGGCCACCAGCACGTCGTCCCGTGACGACCCGAGCGCGGCGCCGAGGATCTCCTCGGAGGTGCCGCTGGAGTAGACGTCGGCGGTGTCGAACAGGTTGACGCCCGCGTCCCGGGCGAGGCCGATCTGGCGGGCGGCTCCAGCCACGTCGATCTGGCCGACCGCAGCGGCCCAGCCGCTGCCGCCGAAGCCCATCGTGCCGAGCGTGATGGTCGAGACCCGCAGGCCCGACTTGCCGAGCTGTCGATACTCCATGGCCACGACAATAGGGGGTGCAGCGCCAGCCCTGATGTCCCGCATAGGGTGAGCGCGCGCTGACCACCGGCAGCGTCGAGGGCAAAGGAGGACCGCCATGTCGGACCGGGTCGACCGCGGGTACGCCACCGCCCTGCTCGTGCTCACGGCGGCGACGGGAGCGTTGGACGCGGTCAGCTACCTGGCGCTCGACCGCGTGTTCACCGGCAACATGACGGGCAACGTGCTCTTCCTCGGCTTTGGCCTGGTAGGCGTCCAGGGGATCCCGGTGCTCAACAACCTGGTCGCGCTGCTCACCTTCTGCCTCGGGGCCTCGCTCGGCTCGCGGCTCACCCGCGCCTCGACCGGACCGGTCCGGCTGCCCCGCCGGGCGCTGCTGATCGTGCTCGCCGACACCGGCGCGCTGGTGGTCCTGGCGCTGGTCTGGCTGGCGCTGGGCGAGATCAGCCGGCCGACGATGATCGTGCTCACCGGGCTGCTCGCTCTGCTGCTCGGGGCCCAGGCGGCCGCCGTCCGGCACACCGGGCTGCGCGACCTGTCCACCGTGGTGGTCACGATGACGATGGTCAACCTCTCCGCCGACAGCCGGCTCGCCGGCGGTGCGGGGTCGGCCTGGCTGCGGCGGGTCGGCGCGATCGTCACCATGGGTCTCGGCGCGCTCGCCTCAGCCGCGGTGACCCGCTACCTGGGCGGACCGTACGCGCTGCTGCTCGCCGGGGTGGTGATGGCCGTCGCGGCCGTGCTGCTCGGCCGCGCTCGACGTCAGGACGCGTTGCACGTGGTCCGGGAGAGCCGCGCAACGGACCCGACGCTTTCCGTCCCCTCGACCGCCGTGTAACCTGCGTCACACGCGCCCCGCCACGTGGGGTGGACAACGACAGGATCATCGTGGGCCTGAGCCGTCGAACCCTCCTTGCCGGGGCCTTGAGCCTGCCGGTCGCTGGCCTGAGCGGCTGCGCCGGCACGGTGGCCAAGCCCGGTGACCTGTCGCGGTTGCGGATCATGGCCCCGGCCAGTCCCGGCGGCGGCTGGGACACCACGGCTCGGCTGCTGCAGCGGGTGATCCGGTCGACCGGGCTGGCGCGCAACGTGCAGGTCTTCAACGTCGAGGGCGCCGGCGGCACCATCGGCCTCGGCCAGCTCAGCCGCGAGTCCGACGACGCCTTGTTGATGATGATGGGCCTGGTGATGGTGGGCGCGGTGGAGACCAACAAGTCCAAGGTCAAGACCTCGGCCGTGACGCCGATCGCCCGGCTGGTCGGTGAGACAGAGATCCTGGTCGTCCCCGCGGCTTCGCCGTACCGCACGCTCAAGGACTTCGTCGAGGACTGGCGCGGCTCGACCCGCGAGCATCCCGTGGCGGGCGGGTCCGCGGGCGGCACCGACCAGATCCTCGCCGGACTGCTCGCCCAAGCCGGCGGCGTGGACCCGAAGGAGATCAACTACATCCCCTACTCCGGCGGCGGCCAGTCCCTCGCCGCGCTGCTCGGCGGCAAGGTGGCGGCCGGCATCTCCGGGATCGGCGAGTACGGCCCGCAGGTCACCGCGGGCAAGCTCCGCGGCCTCGCGGTCTCGAGTGAGAAGCGCAGCGCCCAGGTGCCGGACGTGCCAACGATGACCGAGGCGGGCTATGACCTGGTGCTGTCCAACTGGCGCGGGCTGATGTCCCACCCGGGGCTGACGCCGGACGCGCGCGCCGACCTGACCGACCTGGTCACCCGAGCACACGACACCCCGGAGTGGCAGGACGTGCTGAGCAAGAACGGCTTCGACGACCTGTACCTGACCGGGGACGACTACGGGGCGTTCCTGAACGAGGAGGAGCAGCGCGTGCAGAAGATCCTCACCGAAATCGGTCTCACGTGAGCTCGGCGATCCTGCCGGACGCCTCGGAGGCGCCGGAGTCACCGGACACGGAGCCCTCGACCCCTGCGTCGGCGCCCCCGGGCCGCAACTACGGCGAGCTGGCCCTCAGCGTGCTGCTGCTCGCGCTCGGGCTCTACGTCATCCTCGACGCGACCACGATCGCCGTCCCGGGCTCGTCGAACACCGTCGGTCCCCGCTTCTTCCCGTACCTGGTCGGGGCCGCGACCGTGGCGGTGGGGGCGGTGCTCGGCATCCGGATCCTGCGTGGAGACCAGGGGCCGGCCGAAGAGGGCGAGGACATCGACCCGGACGCGGCCACGTCCTGGCGGGCGGTCGGCATCATCGCGGTCGCCTTCCTCGCCCACGCGCTGCTGATCAACGTCGTCGGCTGGCCCCTCGCGGTCACCGCGATGTTCGGCGTGGTGGCCTGGGCCCTCGGCGCGCGGGGGATCCTCCGGCCGCTGCTGGCCGGCGGGCTGACCTCAGTGATCGTCTGGCTGATCTTCGTCAAGGCCCTCGGCGTCGTGCTGCCCGGGGGCATCCTGCTCGAGCTGGCGACGGGCTGGCTCTGATGGAGGCACTGAGCTCGTTGCTCGGCGGTTTTGCCGACGCGGCCACCCCGGTCAACCTGCTCTTCGCACTCCTCGGCGTCCTGCTCGGGACGGCGGTCGGCGTGCTGCCGGGCATCGGCCCGGCGATGACGGTTGCGCTGCTGCTGCCGATCACGTACGTGCTCGAACCGACCGCGGCGTTCATCATGTTCGCCGGGATCTACTACGGCGGCATGTACGGCGGCTCCACCACCTCGATCCTGCTGAACACCCCGGGTGAGTCGAGCTCGATCATGACCGCGCTCGAGGGCAACAAGATGGCCAAGGCCGGCCGGGGGGCGGCTGCGCTGGGCACCGCCGCGATCGGCTCGTTCGTGGCGGGCACGATTGCCACCCTGCTGCTGGCGCTGGTCGCTCCGACGGTGGTCAAGCTCGCCATCGCGATCGGCCCGGCGGACTACTTCGCGTTGGCGCTGCTGGCCTTCCTCGCCGTGGCCACGGTGCTGGGCGCGTCGCCGTTGCGGGGGCTGGCCTCGCTCTGTGTCGGGCTCTTCCTGGGGCTGGTCGGCACCGATCTGCTGACCGGTCAGCAGCGGTTCAACCTCGGCATCCCGCAGCTGGCGGACGGGATCGACGTGGTGATCGTCGCGGTCGCGCTGTTCGCGGTCGGTGAGGCGCTGCACGTCGCGTCCCGGCTGCGGCACGGGCCGGTTGAAGTGATGAGCAGCTCCGGCTCCTTCATGACCCGGCAGGACTTCCGGCGCTCCTGGAAGCCGTGGCTGCGGGGGACCGCCTTCGGGTTCCCCTTCGGCGCCCTCCCGGCCGGTGGGGCCGAGATCCCCACTTTTCTCTCCTACGCGACCGAACGCCGGCTGACCAAGCACCCGGACGAGTTCGGCCACGGCGCGATCGAGGGAGTCGCCGGACCCGAGGCGGCCAACAACGCCGCCGCCGCCGGAGTGCTCGTGCCGCTGCTCACCCTCGGCCTGCCCACCTCGGCCACCGCGGCCATCCTGCTGGCCGCGTTCCAGGGCTACGGGATCCAGCCCGGCCCCACCCTGCTGACCACCGAGTCGACGCTGGTCTGGACCCTGATCGCCTCGCTGTTCATCGGCAACACGATGCTGCTGGTGCTGAACCTGCCGCTGGTCGGGATCTGGGTGAAGCTGCTCAAGATCCCGCGGCCCTACCTCTACGCCGGCATCTTGATGTTCGCCTCGCTCGGCTCGTACGCCGTCAACGCCGACCCGCTCGACCTGGTCATCCTGCTGGTCCTCGGCCTGCTCGGCTTCGCGATGCGCCGCTTCGGCTGGCCGGTCGCGCCGGCGGTGATCGGGCTGATCCTCGGCCCGGTCGCCGAGACCAACCTGCGCCGCGCCCTGGCCATCAGCAACGGTGACCTGACCGCCCTGGTCGACTCGTGGTTCAGCCGGATCATCCTGGTCGTCGCGCTGGTGGTGGTGCTCGCGCCGGCGGTGCTCAAGCTCACCCGGCGGCGGAGCGCCGCCATGGCCGAAGGAGGACCCGCGTGAGCGTCGTCGTGGGCTACGTGCCCGCCCCCGAGGGACGGGCCGCGCTCGACCGCGGCATCGCCGAGGCTCGGCTCCGCCAGACCGGGCTGGTGGTGGTCAACACCAGTCGCGGCGACGCCCTGGTCGACCAGCGCTACCTGCAGGGGGACGCGCTCGAGCAGCTGCGGGTCGAGCTCGCCGGGCTGGACGTCCCAGCCGAGCTGCGCCAGGTCGACGCCGGCCACGACGTGGCCGAGCTCCTCGAGGTGGTGGCGCAGGAGAGCGACGCCCAGCTGGTGGTGATCGGGCTCCGCCGCCGCTCTCGGGTGGGGAAGCTCATCCTCGGCAGCGCCGCGAGCCGGATCCTGCTCACCGTCGGCTGTCCGGTGCTGACGGTCAAGGCGTCGTAGCGGTCGCGTCAGGTGGCTCCTAGAACTCCTGGCGTCGGCGCAAGGCCTGGGGGCGCCCGTCCGGATCGTGCACGGTGCGGTAGAGAGGTTCGGCCCACAGCTGCTGCCAGCGCGACAGTCTGATCGGTGGCAGCGGCCTGAGTCGTCCGGGTGGTCGGGCGCCGACCCGGCCGCCGTCGTGCCAGGCCTGCAGCCGGGCGGCCGAGGCGGCAAAGGTGTCGAACATTCCCGCAGCGCTCAGGCAGTCGGCCATGATCTCCAGCAGGGCGGTGTCGTCGAGGTCGCCCGGTGCCGTGCCCTGCTGAATGCGGGAGATGTCACCGGGAAACTCGGCCGAGCCGACCTCCCGGTCCAGGTGCTCGGCCGCGAGCGTCAGCCGGAGGCGCCGTGCGTAGGCGGAGTGGTCGCCGCCGAGCTCGTCCACCACCACCGCGGAGAGCTCGGAGTCGTGGGTCCAGGAGCGCCGGTTGAAGTTGTCCGAACCGATGGTGGCCCAGCAGTCGTCCATCACGCAGACCTTCGCGTGCACGTAGACCGGCGTGCCCTCGTGGTTCTCCAGCCCGTAGACGGCCACCCGGTCCCCGCCGGCCTGCTGGAGCAGCCGCATTGCCTTGAGCCGGCCCAGCTGCTGGGGCACCCGGGACAGTGGGGAGGCGTTGTCGGGCACCTGCGGCAGTACGGCGATCACCCGGAGCCGCGGGTTGCGTCGGAGGTTGTCCACGAAGGCGCGCACCACCTCCACCGACCACAGGTACTGGTCCTCGAGGTAGACCAGCTCATCGGAGCGGGCCAGCGCCTTGCTGTACCCACGGGCCACGCTGCGCTCTCCGCCCCGGGCAAAGGGGTAGTCCCGGCCGTGTCGCAGGTTCGGGTAGGTGCGCAGCAGCTGCACGACGTGGGTGCCTGCGGGCACCGGCTGCGGGGGTGGCGCCTGGTCCGGGAGCGGGTCGGGGCTGGTGTCCATCCCGGTGAGGCGGTCGCGCAGCCGTTGCCAGGGGTGGCGGCTCAGCGGGGTGGGGTCGAGCCAGCGTTCGCGGAAGACCGTCTCGACGTCGTGCACCGCCGGTCCCGTGATCGCGGCCTGCACGTCGTGCCAGGGCGGCGTGGGCCCGTACTCGCCCGCCATCGGCTGCGGTTGCGGATCGCCGGCGTGCTGGGCGTCGTCGCGGCGGGAGTGGCAGAGGTCGATGCCGCCGACGTAGGCGATGTCGCGTTCTGGTGCGTCCCGATAGCGGATCACCAGCAGCTTCTGGTGGTGCGAGCCGCCCGTCCGCACCCGCATATCGAGCAGCACCTCAGCTCCGTGCGCCTGCAGCTGTTCGCCCAGGTGCCGGTTCTCGGCCTCGGAGAAGGACAGCTTGTCCCAGTGCGAACGCCAGATCAGCCCGCGGACGTCGACGCCGCGCTCGTCGGCGGCCGAGAGCAGGTCCTCGATCTCGGTGGCGGGGTCGTCGGTCAGCCGCTCGTCGGGGTCGCCGCGCCAGTCGGTGAAGTAGATGAGGTCACCTGGTCCGGTGCCGGGGATCCGTTCGGCCAGCTCGGCGAAGTAGGTCGAGCCGTGGACCAGGGGCCGGACGTGGTTCCCGGTGGACCAGGCGGCGGAGCCGGGGTGCTGGTCGTCCAGCCGGGTCTGGTCGTTGGCTCGCTCGGCCTTGCTCAGCAGCCAGTCGTCGAGCTCCAACCTCACCCGCTACGCCACCGTCCGCACTCTGGCCACCCTAGTGCTCCGGCCGGTGGGGCGGGACGCCGCCTGGACGACCGGTGGTCAGGACGCTTGCCCCGACGCGGCGGCGGCTCGGAGCGACAGCGCCGCACGCGCATCCAGCCCGCCACCCTCGGTGTCGAGGGCTCCGAGGGTGAAGGCCACGACCGTCTCGGCGAACAGGCTGACATGGCTCCAGGTGTCCGCCGCGCCGGTGACGGTCTCGTCGGTGCCCAGTTGGGGCGCGTCCGGGTGGATCCGTCCCTGCAGGAGGAAGCCGTCGACCATGGCGTGCAGGGCGCGGTCGAAGCTGGCCGGCGTCCACCCTGGTCGCAGGGTCAGGCTGAGCCGGTCCAGGACGGCGACGTACCCGGCGACGAACGGCTGCCGCAGCGTCCTCCAGTTGGCGGCGAAGGCCTGCTGGAGGGTGGGGTGGCGGTGCAGGACGCTGCCGATGTGGAGCATCAGGTAGGACCGGGGGCTCGACTCGGCGTAGCGGAGCAGGTCCCCGGCCAGTGACGCGACCTCGTCGCCGAGCCGGGTCTGCTCGAGCCCGGCGAGGCGGTCGGTGAGCGGGCGGTACTCATCGGAGGGCCGGTCAGCGAACTGGAGCGCGTAGACGGCGGCGTCGGTGATGAACTCATCGCGCGTCTCCCACCGTTGCCGGAAGGCCTTCTTGCTGGCGCCGGGTGCTTGGCCGGCGAGCCTGAGGACGTCCTCGATGCGGATCCACTCGAGCGAGGCCGGGAACTTGATCGCTCGCAGCCGAGGTGGGACGTTCTCACTGTCGGTCATCGCGGCGTCGATGAGGGCCGCGGCCGAGTCGAGGAACGTCCGGGCCGACGCGTCCGTCCGTGATGCTGCTGGTCTCGGGCTCACGCGAGCTCCCTCGTTCTCTCGGCCCGGTGCTCCCCCGTCGCGTCCGGCTTTCATGGCGGCTGCCCCGACCGTGTGTCTGCGGCCGTGGCTGAGGGCAGACTACCCAACTCGGGTCGACCGTGGCAGGCAGCCGGAACCGGCCGGTTCGGCTCGGCACGGGTCATCGAAAGGGGACTCGGTTGACTCCTTTCCCGGGCGGTTGATCCCACATCTCGGGCCCTCAGGCAACCGCTGGTGAATTACGGTCGCCGGGCGAGCTCAGTCCTGAAAAGGGATTTCTGCCCGCACCGAAGATCCCCCGTCACCGCGCGCCCACCACCGGGCCCAGCCAGCTCAGGAGAATGCCATCAGTAACGACGACGCGCTCGGTTTCCCGCACCCAGAGCCCAGCTCCATCGCCGCCGCGCGGATGAGCCCGATCAGGCCGGCGGGGGCTTCTCCTGCGGCGACACCGTCACCGTCCCTGTCACCGTCGCCGGCACCGTCCCGGGACGCGGTCGGGATCCAGACCTGGGCACTGCCGCTCTCGTGGCCGACGGTTCGGACGCTGGTCGCCTCGGTGCTCGGCTTCGCCCTGCTGCTGTCCACCGGCCTCCCGGCCCGAGCTGCGCTGCCGGACGTGACCCTCCCGTCGGCGCGGGCCTTCGTCCAAGCCGCTGACGTCCTTGGGGAGGTCGCGGAGGGCACGGTCCTCCGGGTGCAGGGCGCGATCTACGTCGGAGGGACGAACCGTTGGCGGAAGGTGCTCGACGCCGGCGACGCCGGGACCGTCCTGGTCGGGCAGTCACTGGTGGTCATCGACCGGTCCGACGATGACGCGACCACCGTCAAGGTCTTCTCCCTGGCCGGGCAGCTGGTCCAGCAGTCGACGGTCCCCGGCCGGTTCGAGCAGGCCGGTCCGAGCGGCTTCATCGTCTCGGGCGGCGACGCCGACTCCTACGTCGTGAGTTACGGGTCATCCACCCGGACGGCGCTGGGAACCCAGGACTACGTCGACGACTGGCGCCTGGGCAACGGTCAGGCGCTCGCCCGGGTCAACGGGGACTGGCGCGCTGTGCCGCTGTCTGGTGGCTCGGATCGCGACGCCGGGATCCCCGGGAACGCGGAACCCGTCTTCGTCGGTGCGGCCGTGGTGTACTCGGCCTACGACGCCGTCCTGAAGCAGACGACGTTCTGCCGGGCGTCCGACCTGGGCTCCGCCTTCGCGTGCTCCAGCGTCGACGTCGACGCCGGATCGCCGGGGGACAGCATCGACGTGCAGACCATCGCCGGTCAGGGCACGGTGGCGGCGGTACTCGAGAACTCCGACACCGACGAGCAGCTCCTGGTCCGGGCTTCAGGCTCCGCAGCGCGCATCCGGGTACCGCAGACGTGGGCTGACACCTCCGCCGGACTCGAGGCCTACGAGGTCCGCCAGCAGCAGGGCTCGGTCCTGCGCCTTGGCGATGACGGGTCCGCCTCCGTCGTCGCCGTGAGTCCCCAAGGTGTCGCTCGCGTCGAGCTGCTGTCGCTGTCCCCGAACGCGGTGGCCGGCGGGGACGGTCGTCCTGCCGAAGGTGCCGACGACAGCACTGTGTGGAAGCGGTCGCTCACCGGTGCGGCGCTGGGGCCGGAGAGCCTGCTGCCGGTGCGGGCCACCGAGATCCAGCTGTCAGGGTCGCGGATGGCGGTCAGCACCGCCAGCGGGAAGACCCTCTTCTACGACGGCCCCACCCGGGGCCGGACGGTCGGTGGTGCGCTCGCCTCGAACCTCTCCGGAGGGCAGGCGCTGATACTGCGTCCCGGCCGTGACAGCGCGGACCTGCTCACCGTCGACGGACGGCGCCTGGGCACGCTGAGCAGCTGGAGCTACGACCCCGCGATCTTCGGGTCTCGAACGGTGGTCGAGCGCAAGAACCGGCTGCAGGTCATCGATGTGGCGGCCGGCAACAAGATCTTGGCGACCGGCCCCACCACAGACTCCGAGCGCTACGGGATCTGGGGCGACTGGGTCGTCTTCGACGACGACCTCGATCCCGGCGACGACTCCGACGACTCCGAGGACACGAGCCTGCTCCGGGCCTACAACGTGCGCACGAAGGCGTTGAAGACGATCCGGGTCCCCGCCAGTGTCCACGGCCGAAAGCTGATCGTGGGCGACGGCTTTGCGGCGCTGCAGGTCAGCCTCAGCTCGGAGTTCTACGCGTGGGACTTCGCCGGGTCCGCTGGCTTGACCACCGTCGGCAACGGCAATCTCGCGGCGGTCGAGGGCAACCGCGTCGGCTGGATCGACGACGATGGCGTCGCGCACGTCACCACCCTGCCCTTCGGGGGGCGGTCAGCGCCCCGACTGCTCAGCCCCGCGGTACCGGCCGCCTTCGCGCCCACGGCCACGGCGGCGAACCGCTGGAGGCCCCAGTTCGACCTCACGAAGCCGACCACGGTCGGTCAGCTGAGGATCACGTCCGGGAGGAAGCTGGTCCGGGTGCTGGCCGTCAGGGCCAATGCGGACGGCTCGATCCGCAGCCTGAGCTGGGACGGCAAGGACGGTAAGGGCAAGCGGGTCAAGACCGGGACCTACCGGTGGACGCTCGCGGTCAGCGCCGCCGACGGCACCGGGGCGGCTCGGTCGATCGATGGGACTACAGCCCCGACCGGGTCGGTCACCGTCCAGGCCACGTTCGCGAAGGCGCCGAAACCTCGCCTCAGCGGAGCCGCCAAGGTCGGGTCGAGGCTGACGGCGAAGGCCGGCACGTGGTCACCCAAGGCGACGCTGAGCTACCAGTGGTTGCGCAACGGATCCACGATCAAGAACGCCAAGGCGAAGACCTACCGGCTGGCGAAGTCCGACAAGGGCAAGGTGGTCGCCGTGACCGTCACCGCCCGACGGACGGGTTACCTCACCACCAGTCGAACCTCCGCGAACACAGGGAAAGTGCGCTGACCGACCGCTCGGCGACCGTCGCGGCCTGGGCGGCGGGCGGGTTGCTCCCGCTCGCCGCCTGGCCGTGGGGGGCCGACCCCGAGATGCCGCTCCGCCTCGTGGTGATCGGCATCATGCTCATCGCCACCGTCCTCGCGAGGACCGGCGGCGTCCTTCCCCGACCGGTACGGCTCGCCCTCGCCGGCTGCGTCCTCGCCTTCGTGGTTGCGGCGCTCGCGGGCCGGACACCCCTGCTGTCGTTGCTCGGCCGCTACCAGCGCTACGAGGGTCTGCCGCTCGTGCTCGGCTACGCCGCGGCACTCTGGGCCGGTGCCCGGCTGCTGGGCCCGAGCCGGCCCCGGATCCGGGGCCACTTGGCGACCGCGCTCGTGGCGTCGACCCACGTGATCCTCCTGTGGGCTCTGGTCGAGCTGCTGCGCGATCCCGACCGACGGCTGGTGACACCGCTCGGCAACGCCACCCTGGTCGGGTTGTGGGGCGTGCTGGCTGCGGCGGTGCTGGGCTGGGCCGGCCTCGCCGTCCGCTCCCGGCTGCTGCTGTCGGGGGCCGTGTCCGGCCTGCTGCTGGTGGCCCTGTCCGCCTCACGCGGAGCGTGGCTGGGGCTGCTCGCCGTGCTCGCCCTGAGCGCGGTCCTGGGCCGACGCGCCGTCCGCATCCGGTGGTGGTGGCCGGTCGTCCCCGTGCTGATGGTGGTCACGGTAGGCGCCGTCACCCCGATGGTGCGGGACCGTCTGCTCGGCACCTCACCCCTGGCCAGGGCCACCGTCTCGGGCCGGCTGCTGATGTGGAGCGAGACGCTCCAACTGGTCGGGGACCACCCGCTGACCGGGGTCGGGCCGTCCCGGTTTGTCGACGAGATCGGCCGGTACCACTCAGCAGCCTGGCAGGCCGCCGCCGGACCGGTGGCGCCACCGGACTCCCCGCACCTGGTCCTGTTCCAGGTCGCCGCAGCCACCGGCGCCGTCGGCGTCGTGGCCGTGGCCGCCCTGGCCGTGGCCGTCCTCGGCAGCCTCCGGCGCGTGCTCGCGGACCACGACGCCTGGTCTGGAGCGGCGGCCACCGCCGGCGTCGGCCTCGGGGTTGGTTACCTGACCACCTTCACCGACCCGGTGCTCGTCGTCGTCGGCCTCTTCGTCCTGGGTGGCGCCCTCTCGCGTCCGGCTCCGGCTCCGGCGCCGCGGTCCCGGTGGCCCACCCGGGCGCTGGCGGGGAGCATCGCCGGCCTCACCATCGCCTCCGCGGGGTCGCTGCTGGTCTCCGAGGCCGCGTTGGCCGACGCCGTGCGAAGCGACGACGACACCCGGGCGGTCCGCTCGGCTCGCCTCGCCTCCCGGGTCAGGCTCTCCGACCCCGACGTGGCCGTTCGAGCCGGTCACGTCCTGGTGGCGAAGGGGCGGCCCGAGGGGCTTCTCGCGGCCTGGTCGTTGCTCGAACCGGCTTGCCCGCGGCTGCCGGGATCGGTGGTGTGCCGCCAGACCCTCGCCGACGCGTACGACCTCGCTGGTGAGCCTGGCGCTGCTCTGCAGACCCTGACCGGGGCCCTGCCGTTGGACCCCTTCAACGTCGAGACGCTGCTGCGGACGGGGGTGGCGCTGAGTGAGCTTGGTCGCCCGGCCGAGGCGGAGCAGACTTTCCGGCAGGCGGCCGGACTACGGCCGAGCGCGGCCGAGCCCTGGGACAACCTGGCGCACCTGATGCGACAGCAAGGGCGCGAGGCCGAGGCCGGGGCCGCTGAGGCGCGTGCTCGGGCGCTGCGACGCAGACGCTAGGCGGGTGGTGTCGTTTGACACCACCCTCCCTAGGGGTGTGGCGGTGCGAGCTGGTGACGCCTCGCGGCGCCCGAGCGTCGGCCGGAGGGGTCTGGTGGGTCTCCGCCGCCGACGTTATGGTGACCAGGACCGGCAGGAGGAGCCCCGTGAGCGAAACGTCGAGACCGCGTCGCATCCTGGTCGGGGTCAACCACGGCCAGTCCGCGACGGTGCTGCAGCAGGCGGTGCACTTCGCCCGCGCGTTCGACGCGGCCCTGGTCTGCGCGCACGTCGACGTCGGCCGCTATGTCGTCGAGGAGCGATCCGACGGCACGGTGGTCTCCCGGCCTCTCGACCCCGATCTCCCCGAGCTTGCCGACACCGACTTCGACTCGGTGCTCGCCGAGCAGATCCGGTCCCAGGTTGCACCGCTGGACGTGAGCTTTCGCGAGCTCGCCGGTGACCGCGCCTACGCCTTGGCCCGGCTGGCCGACATCTGCGGGGTCGACGCGATCGTGATCGGCAGCCGACGGCGAGGCGTCCGCTCCGGCCTCAAGGAGTTCTTCGGAGGCTCGGTGGCCGCCCAGCTGGCGCACCGGCAGCACCGCCCCGTCATCGTCGTCCCGGTCGAGCCGGTCGCCGAGGACGCACCCCTGCCCTGGGAGTCTCCGCCCGCATGACCCTGCCACACCGGCGCACCCGCCGGAGTCGTCGGGACCGGCCGGCCTGGAACCGCTCAGCCCAGGTCGACCTGCTCTCCGGTGCCGAGCACGATTCGGACCACCTCGTGCAGCTCCGGGGTGAGGTCCTGCTCCGGCAGGGTGAGCTGCCACGCGTCGAGCGCAACCGTGTAGACGAAGGCGTCGGGCAGGCCCGCGCTGGAGCCCGTGACCCCTGGGGTCAGCGAGGTCAGGTCGGCACGCCGCAGCAGCCGGCGCACCTGCGGTCCCTGCGGATCGTCGTCCAGGTCGAGCTCGCCGCTGCGGGTCAGCCCGGCGAAGCCGCCGCTGCGCCGGACGCCCACCCTTCGCGCCTGCTCGGCCGGAGCGCTGTCCGCGGGAAGGGGGTCCAGGGGAAGGGGGTCCACGGGAAGGGGGTCGACGGACCCACCATCGACGGGCGGGGTGGTGGGGTCGGGGTCGACCGGGTCGGCCGGGGCCGTCAGCACCCCTACCTGCTCCCAGGCGGTCCGGACCTGGGTCGCCACCTCGCCGGCGTCGGGAAAGAGTCGTTCCGCCGAGCTGACCGTGGCGGCGGCAAAGCCGGCGAAGTCAACGTCGGCGCCGACGGTTCCCCCGGTGAGCGCGTCGTACCAGACCTTCCCGGTCCGCTCCCAGCTGCGGCCGCCGATCCCGATCGACGCCAGCGCGAACGCGCGGTTGGGGATGCCGGAGTTGAGGTGCACCCCGCCGTTGTCCTCAGTCGTGTCGACGTAGTCGGCCATCGAGGCGACCTGGGGGTCGCGGCCGAGCCTGGGGTCGTCGTAGGCGGTGCCGGGCTCGGTCATCGAGCGCAGCGCCTTGGCGTTGATCCCCGGGAGGAAGAGGCCCTCCCCGATCAGCCAGTCCGCAGCCACGGCGTCCTGGCCGAGGGACCGCTGCTTGGTCATCGAGGCGAAGACGTCGCTGACGCTCTCGTTCAGCGCCCCGGACTGGCCCGAGTAGGTCAGACCGGCGGTCTCCTGGGTGACGCCGTGGGTGAACTCGTGTGCCATCACGTCCATCGGCTTGGTGAAGCGGTCGAAGACCTGACCGTCGCCGTCGCCGAAGACCAGCTGGCTGCCGTCCCAGAAGGCGTTGTCGTAGTCCTGGCCGTAGTGCACGGTGACCGTCAGCGTGTCGCCGGTGCCGCCGACCGAGGGCCGGCCGAACTCGGTGGCAAAGAGGTCCCAGACCTGGGCGGAGGAGTCGTACGCCTCGTCGACCGCTGCGTCTCCTGTGGCCGGGGCTCCGTCGGGCCGCGCGACCGCCCCGGGCAGCTGCTCGGTGTGGGCGGCGGTGTGCACGACCCGCTCGGCCGGATCGGTACCGGCCGATGCGGTGGTGCGGGCTCGCCCGGGCAGCGTCCCCCGTTCACGCTGGCCTCGCAGCCGGGCATCGACCTGCAGGGTGCTGCGGCCGAAGCCGATGAGCACCGGATCGGCCGCCGCCGCCGCGAGGTGGGCGAGGAGGTAAGGGGGGACGAAGCAGCAGGGCATCAGGACTCCACGAGGTCGGCAACGCATCTGTGCTCGATGCTGGCAGAGGGCACTGACAGTCGGGCCGCGGGTCGCACCGAGGGCGAAGCGCCGGTGTCGAAACAGCAACAAATTTTGGGAACTGCCGCCGTTGGTGCTTGACGGGGTTGATGATTTGGAGTGAGGCTGACCGGTGAATGATACCCGCCACGGGAGTGCGGACATTATTTGCGGTCGAATGTAGCTGACACGGGGTGACAACTCTCCCTTCAAGGGGGAGCGATTCCATGACCACGGGGGCCATGGACCACGCACAGCGGCTTTAGACCCGGACGCGTTGAGGAGCAGAACCGCACCTAACGCGATTTCTGCATGTCCAGTTTAGGACATGTCCTAAACTGGACACGAGATGGCCGTGACTTTCGGGCGCCAGCCTGTTTAATCTTCATATCGAAACGTATTCAGTTCCGCAGCGCACCCCCCAAGCAGCTGCGGGCCATCGAAAGGAATCCGCCATGCGCTCGTCTCGCATTGCTCGTCAGGCCGCCCGCGTTCTCGGAGCCGCTACGGTTTCCGCCCTCCTGCTCGGTGCTGTGGCCGCCGCCCCGGCCCACGCTGCTCACGGCGTGCGGAGCAACACCGTCATCGCGCGCGCCCACGGCGTCTGAGCTCACCCGGCAAGGCTCTGGCCAGCCGCCTCATCCGCCAGCTGGTCGCATGATGGGGCGTCTGGCGAGCGTCAAGCCAGGAATCTCAGCCCGATTGCTGCCGGTCGTCGGAGCTGATGTCAAGCCGCCGATGTCTGCTCATATGAGCGAAGGATTGCCGTTATGCCGAGTGTGAGAGGACGTTCGCGGTCTGCGTGCGGACATTTTCCGCACGCACCATGGCTGCACCGAGCTGAAGTCGGGTGGTCACGCCGAGTTCTTCCATCAGCTCGGATATCCAGCGGCGTACCGAACGGACATTGATACCGAGATTACTGGCGATGGCCTGATCGGTCGAACCAGTCATCAGCAGGGACACCAGCATTTGCCGCCGTGGGTCGATTTCGAGGAAAGTCGACGCCACGATGGGGACCGCCGTGTCCCAGACCGCTTCGAAAAGCCACTGCAACGCTTCGACCAGCAGCGGATGTCGGACGACCGACATGCGGAGCTCGTAGCCGGGCAGGTAGGAGCGCATCGACGGGATGATGGCCAGCTCGGCGTCGACGATGACGAGCTTCATGGGCACCGGAGCCGTCCGCGACTGCTCGCCCTTGGTGGTGTAGAGGGTGAGTTCCTTCAGCCGGTCGGCGTCGAAGCCCGGGTGGTATACGCAGCGCAGGGTCGCCCCGCGCTCAAGCGCCTGCCACTCGGGCGCCTCCTCGCTCAGCGACTCCTCGGTCGGTGAACGCTCCTCGGCGTACGGGGGCTTGTCGAAGACGCAGATCTCCTTCTGCGCCGTGGCACAGAGCTCGCGGTTCGCGGCCACGATCGCCTCGCGGCCTACGATGATCCGGACGTCGTCGCTCTGGGACTGCGAGGCGGCAAGCAGGTGGCTGTGCAGCGAGTCGGCGGCGACACTGGCCATCTCGAGCTCGGAGAGCCGCTGCGCGCGCAACGCCTTGATGACATCTGGCATCGGGAGGGTGCGCCACAGTCCGTGGGACAGCTCAGTGGCCAGGCCCAGCCGCCGAAGCTCCTCGAGGGCCTCTTCGACCCTGACCGGGTCGAGCGACGTCATCTCGCTCAGCTCTTCCTGCGCGACGGTGCCGATCGGAGCCAGAGCGACGTAGACCGTCTCCGCGTCGGCGCTGATGCCCAGCGGTTGGAGCATGGCGGTCCTTCGGATCTCGGAACGGAAAATGCAACCCTAATCACTGGTCGGACCCCGTGGGTCGACCAGATACGCTGACGTCCGCGCCCCCCCGGTGGGTCGATAGTCTCACACCGTCGGTCACTCTCGGGTCGCGTCACCAGCGGAATCCAGGGTCGCCATCGGAATGAAGGAGTGTCTGCATGCCTGAGCTCGCCCAGATCGGGGTCACCGGTCTTGCGGTGATGGGCCGCAACCTCGCCCGCAACTTCGCCCGGCACGGTCACCGCGTCGCCATCCACAACCGCACCTACGCCAAGACGGCGTCGTTGCTGGAGGAGGCCGGCTCGGAGGGAGACTTCGTGGCGTCGGAGTCGATGACTGACTTCGTCGCCTCACTCGAGCAGCCCCGGCGGGTGATCATCATGGTCAAGGCGGGCCCGAGCACCGATGCGGTGATCGAGGAGCTGATCCCGCTGCTGGACGAGGGCGACATCGTCATCGACGCGGGCAACGCGCACTTCCCCGACACGATCCGGCGCGAGGGCTGGCTCTCCGAGCTCGGTCTGCACTTCGTGGGCACCGGGGTCTCCGGTGGTGAGGAGGGCGCGCTCAAGGGCCCCTCGATCATGCCGGGCGGCTCCCGGAAGTCCTACGAGACGCTCGGGCCGCTGCTGGAGGACATCTCCGCCAAGGTCGACGGCGAACCCTGCTGCACCTACGTCGGACCCGACGGTGCCGGCCACTTCGTCAAGATGGTGCACAACGGCATCGAGTACGCCGACATGCAGCTGATCGCCGAGGCCTACGACCTGATCAAGGCCGGGACGGGGGCCAGCGCTGCCGAGATCGGGCGCATCTTCTCGACCTGGAACGAGGGTGACCTCGAGTCGTTCCTGATCGAGATCACCGCCGACGTGTTGTCCCACATCGACGCCGAGACTCAGAACGCCTTCGTCGACGTCGTCCTGGACCGCGCCGAGCAGAAGGGCACCGGACGCTGGACGGTGCAGAACGCGCTCGACCTCGGCGTGCCGATCACCGGGATCGCCGAGGCGACCTTCGCCCGGGCGCTCTCGGGCTCGGTCCCCCAGCGTGAGGCCGGCCGCGGCAAGCTCGCAGCCGAGACCGTCGGCTGGGACATCCCGGACCCCGACGCCTTCGTCGAGGACGTCCGGCAGGCGCTCTACGCCTCGAAGGTGGTCGCCTACTCCCAGGGCTTCGACCAGATCGCCGCCGCCAGCGCCGAGTACGGCTGGGACATCGACCGGGGCGCCATGGCGCGGATCTGGCGCGGTGGCTGCATCATCCGGGCCCGCTTCCTCAACCGGATCACCGAGGCCTACGAGCGCGACGCCGACCTGGCCCTGCTGCTGGCCGACGACTACTTCGCCGACGCGGTGGGCCACAGCCTCGCCGCGTGGCGGCGGGTGGTGGCCGGGGCCGCGTCGAACGGCATCCCGACGCCGGCCTTCTCCTCCTCGCTCGCCTACTACGACGGTATCCGGGCCGAGCGGCTGCCCGCGGCACTGATCCAGGCCCAGCGGGACTTCTTCGGCGCCCACACCTACCGCCGGGTCGACAAGGAAGGCACGTTCCACACCGAGTGGAGCGCGGACCGCAGCGAGACCTCGGTCGAGGCCGCCCCGCACGTGCTGACCCCGCAGCCGGCGGAGAAGGCCGACCCGACCCCAGCCTGAGGTGAGCCGCCTGCCCCGCGTGCCTCGACCCCGGCTACCCGTCGCCCGGCCCCTCCCGCGCCTGCCGGGAGGAGACCCGCGGCGCCTCGCGCAGGCGGTGTCGGCGCGGGTGGTCAACCAGCTGGCCGCTCCCAGCTTCGCTCGGCGGGCTGCGCGGCACGCGATGCTGCCCAACGGGGCGGTGGCGGTGTTCTTCGCCACCGGTCCGGAGAACCTCTACCAGTTCGAGCAGTGGCGCCGACCGCTGGAGGAGCTGGCCAGCCGGCGCCCGGTGCTCGTCGTGGTGGACCGGCCCGACACCGGCGCGGAGATCTTGAGCCGCAGCACCCTGCCGGTCGCCTTCGCCCGCGGCAGCGCGGCACTCGAGGAGCTGGTCGCCGAACGCGACGTCCGGGTCGTGCTCTACCTCAACCAGGTCGAGCCGAACTTCCGGATGCTGCGCTTCCCGGCGCCGGTGCACGTGCAGATCGGCCACGGAGAGAGCGACAAGGCCTCCAGCGCGTCCCACCAGCACCAGGCGTACGACCTCACCTTCGTCGCCGGTCAGGCGGGCAGTGACCGGCTCGGAGCGGCGTTGCGAGGCTTCGACCCAGCCGTCCGGACGCTGCCTGTCGGTCGGCCGCAGCTCGATCACGACTATCCGGGGGCGCCGGACTGGGCGCCGGGTTCGGGGCGCCGGGTGCTCTACGCCCCGACCTGGGAGGGGGACCGGCCCAGCATCGCGTACGGGTCCGTCGCCGCTTCCGGCGTCACCATCGCCGAGGCGCTGCTCGCCGACCTCGACGTCCGGGTGATCTACCGACCGCACCCCCGGACGGGCCGCGCGTCCTCGACGCACGCTGTGGCCGACCGGCGGATCCGGGAGCTGCTGCGGGCCGGAGGCGACCGGCACCTGGTCGACGAGGGGCCGTACGGGTGGCAGTGGTCGTTCGCGGACGCCTGCGTCACCGACGTCTCGGCGGTCGCCTACGACTGGCTGGCCACCGGCAAGCCGCTGGTGGTCACCGAACCCGCGCCGACCGCGCAGCGGCCGCCCTCACCGTTGCTCGACCGGCTGGTGCTGCTCGCGCCCGCCGACGCCGGGGACGTGCTGGCCCGCCTGGCGGTGGTCGAGCCCGAGCTGGCCGACCTCAGCCGCTACTACTTCGGCGAGACCACCGACAGGGCCAGCACCGCACGGTTCCTCGCGGCGATCGAGCAGGCGTACGCGCGCTAGCAGGGTCAGAGGCCGCGCAGGAAGTCGGCGTCGTCGTCGGGGGCGCTGGGGCGGGACCGGGGGGTGCGGGTGCCGAGCGACTCGGCGTTGGGGCGACCCAGGAAGAGCCAGCCGACAGCGCCGATCAGCGGCAGGCAGATGATCGCGGTGGCCCACAGCCAGCGGGGCATCCTGCGCACCGCGTAGGTCGGAGCCTGCGCCACCTCGACCACGCAGTAGATCATCAGCAGGGCCACGATGATGATCGGCAGGTACCGCCCCATGAAGGAAGTATGCGTCGCGCTGAGGGCGCGGACAACGTGCGCCGGTAATCCGGGGCGGAGCGGGGCCGCGCCACTAAGGTGGGCGGATGCCTGGCCTCCGTACCTCGGCGCACCCCGGGCCGACGATCGCCGAGCTGCGCGAGGTCACCCAACCGCCCAGCGTCCGGACCCGCGCGGGCGCCGAGCACTGGGTGGCGTCGGCCTACCTGCGGGACATCTCGCCCTACCTGACCCGGGTGCTGCTGCGGGCCGGGTTCAGCGCCAACGGGGTGACCTGGCTGATGATCCTCAGCGCCGCGCTCGCCGCCGTCAGCACCGGCTGGAACACCCTGTTCGGGGCGGTGCTGGCCGTGCTCTTCGTCCAGCTGCAGATGCTCCTCGACTGCAGCGACGGCGAGGTCGCGCGCTGGCGCCGTACCTCGTCCCCGTTGGGGGTCTACCTCGACCGGATCGGCCACTACGTCGCCGAGTGCGGCATCGCCGTGGCGCTGGGGGTCCGGGTCACCGGCGAGCTGCGGCTGAGCGGGGTCTGGATCAGCGCCGGGCTGCTGCTCGGACTCCTGGTGGCGCTGAACAAGGTCGAGAACGACCTCGTGCACGTCTCCCGGCACTACGCCGGGATGCCGCAGGTGCGCGACGCCGAAGCCGTCAAGGTGCCCACCCGCGGGCTCGTCCGCCGCGCCCGCCAGGTGGCGCGCTTCGTCCCGTTCCACCGGGTCTTCCACTCCGTGGAGCTGTCGCTGCTGGTGCTGGCCGCCGCGCTGGTCGACCTGGTCGCCGACGGCGCGGCCACCCGCGTCCTGCTGGCCGGGCTGGTCGTCGCCGCCGTGGTGACGGTGGTCGGCCATCTCGCCGCCGTCATCACCTCGTCGAGGTTGCGGTGAGCGCCGTCGAAGCCGCCGCCGCTCCCCGGTTCGGGGCGGTCGTGCTCACCATGGGCAACCGACCCGACGACCTCGCCCGCGCGCTGGCGTCGCTGCTGAGCCAGACCGACGTCGAGCTCGACGTCGTGGTCGTCGGCAACGGCTGGGTACCGGTCGGGTTGCCCGCCGGCGTCCGCGGGTACGCGCTGCCAGCCAACCTCGGTATCCCGGCCGGCCGCAACGCTGGCGTCCCTCAGGTCAGCGGCGACCTGCTGTTCTTTCTCGACGACGACGCCCGGCTGCCGCACGACCGGGTGCTGGCGACCATGGCCGCCCAGTTCGCCGCCGACCCGCGGCTCGGTCTGGTGCAGCCCCGGGTCGTCGACCCCGACGGCCGGCCGGCACCGCGACGCTGGACCCCGCGGGTCCGGGTGGGCGACCCCGGCCGGAGCAGCCCGGCCATGTCGGTCTGGGAGGGAGCGGTCGCCATCCGGCGACAGGCCTTCGACTACGCCAACGGCTGGCCCGAACGCTTCTGGTACGCCCACGAGGGGGTCGAGCTCGCCTGGCGGGTCTGGGACGCCGGTTTCCACGTCCGCTACGACGGCGAGCTCGAGGTGCACCACCCCGCCATCCAGCCCACCCGGCACGCCGAGTTCTACCGCTTCCAGGCCCGCAACCGGGTCTGGCTGGCCCGCCGAAACCTGCCCTTCCCCGTCGGCCTGGTCTACGTCCTCACCTGGGCCGCCATCGGTGGCATCCGGTTGCGCAGCCGCGAGGCCGTGGTCGAGACCCTCCGCGGCTACTGGCTCGGCCTCACCCGCCCCGGCGGCCGCCGCCGCCCGATGTCTTGGCGTACGGTCGGCCGGATGGCCCTCGCCGGCCACCCGCCGGTCATTTGATCCCCGACTTGTCAGCCCGTGTGGCTGCTGTAGCGACCGCTGACGCTGACAAGTCGGCTTAGAGGTGGCCCAGGACGAGGCCGAGGGTGAAGCCGACGGCGGCGAGCAGCTCGGTGGTGCCGGTGTTCTTCAGCACCGCGATCAGCTCACGCCCGGCCGCGCCGGCCAGGACGCGGCGGCAGGCCGGCACGGCGAGGGCCAGTCCGGCCAGGCCGAGCAGGGCCCAGAGGCTGGTCAGCAGCGCGACGACCACGATCAGCACGGCGGCCCCGGCGACGAGGCCGACGTAGAAGAGCCGGGTGCCGCGGTCGCCCAGCCGGGTGGCCAGGGTGCGCTTGCCGGCGGCAGTGTCGCCGCGCAGGTCCCGCAGGTTGTTGGCCACCAGCAGCGCGCAGGCCAGCGCGCCCACCCAGGCGCCGGTCAGCACCGTGGCCGTCGTGACCCGGCCGAGCTGGACGTAGACCGTGCCCGACACCGCGACCAGGCCGAAGAAGACGAAGACCGCCACCTCACCGAGGCCGCGGTAGCCGTACGGGCGCCGGCCCCCGGTGTAGGACCAGGCGGCCAGCACGCAGACCGCGCCGACGGCGAGCAGCCACCAGTGGCCGGTGAGCAGCACCAGTCCGAGCCCTGCCAGTCCGGCCAGCCCGAACGCGCCGAACGCCGCCCGCTTGACCGCTCCTGGCCGGGCCACGCCCGAGCCGACGAGCCGCAACGGTCCGACCCGGTTGGCGTCGGTGCCGCGGACGCCGTCGGAGTAGTCGTTGGCGTAGTTGACCCCGACCTGCAGGGCGAGCGCCACCACCAGGGCCAGCAGTGCCGCGACGGGGGAGAAGCCGCCGCCGGCGTACGCTAGTCCGGTCGCGGCGAGCACCGGGGAAGCCGCGGCGGGCAGGGTCCGGGGGCGAGAGCCGGCCAGCCACTGGCTGGCGGTGGGGTGCAGCGCCGCTTCGAGGGTCACGCGGGTGCTCCTGGGGTGCGGGTTGAATCTGGTGGGCCGAGATCGGCGACGATCTGTCGCCGGTCGATCTTGCCACTGCTGGTCCGCGGCAGCACGGTCCGTCCGACCAGGGTGCGGGGGGCGGCGTAGGTCGGCAGCCGGTCCCGCAGGTAGGCCCGCAGCCGGGTGAGCTCGGCCGCGGCCCGGGCCGGGCCCTCCACGACCGCGGCCACGGCCGTGCCCCACTCGGGATCCGGGACCCCCACCACGGCCACCTCCGCGCCGGCCAGCTCAGGCCAGCTGCGGACTGCCCGCTCGACCTCAGCCAGGTCGACGTTGAGCCCGCCGCTGATCACCACGTCGTCGACCCGGCCCAGGACGGTCAACCGACGCTCCTGTCCGTGCAGGTCCCAGCGCCCTCGGTCGGCGGTGACCAGCCGGCCGTTGGTGACCGCGGCCGCGGTCAGGTCCGGCCGCAGCCGGTAGCCGGAGAAGAGCACCGGGCCGCCGATGCTGATCCTTCCGGCCCGAGCGGCGTCGAGAGCGACGTCCACCCCCGCCAGCGGGACGCCGTCGTAGACGCAGCCACCGCAGGTCTCGCTCATGCCGTAGCTCGTCACCACCTGGACGCCGGCCCGAGCGGCCGCGGCGGCCAGCGGCGCGGCCAGCGGGCCACCCCCGACGAGGACGGCGTCGAAGTCGGGCAGGATCTCGGCGAGCTCGGGCTGCCCCAGCGCGCGGGCGAGCTGGGTGGGCACGATCGAGAGGTACCGCCGGCCGCGCAGCCGGTCGGCCACCGCCATCAGGTCGCCCATGTCGGGCCGGGCCCGGTACGCCGCGGTCCCGGCGCCCTGCGCCCGCGCCAGCACCATCAGCCCTGCGACGTAGTGCGCCGGCAGGCACAGGACCCAGTCGCCCGGCCCGCCGAGCCGTTCGTGGGTGGCGGCCGACCCGGCCCGGATGGCCTCGGCCGACAGCAGCACCCCCTTGGGGCGTCCGGTCGAGCCTGAGGTCGAGACGACCACCGCGGCCCCGGCTTCGACGGGCTCCTCCGGTCGCAGCATCGCCAGCGCCTGGTCGCGTTCGAGCCCGGCGGGCGGTAGCGGTGCGATCGCTGGACCGCCGGCCAACGCCGCGGCGAGGGCCTCCGGCAGGGCGTCCGGGTCGACGAGCCGCAGCAGCGAGGGACCGTGCGCGGGGGCGGACACGCCGGGAAGAATAGTCCGGAAGGGCCAGACTGGACGGGTGAGTGCACCCACCACGTACGCGATCGCGATGCGGACCCGCTTCCGGGGCATCGACCAGCGGCAGGGGATGGTCTGGCGCGGGCCGGCCGGCTGGGCGGAGTGGAGCCCGTTCCTGGACTACGACGGACCCGAGCTGGTGCCGTGGTGGCGGGCCGCGGTCGAGGCGGCCGAGCAGGGCTGGCCGGAGCCCGTCCGGGACCGGGTCCTGGTCAACAGCACCATCCCGGCGCTTCCACCCGAGCAGGCGTACACGCTGGCTGCGGCGGCGAGCTGCGGGACGGCGAAGGTGAAGGTGGCTGAGCGGGGCCAGTCGTTGGCCGACGACCTGGCCCGGGTGGAAGCCGTCCGGGACGCCCTCGGTCCCTCAGGCCAGGTGCGGGTGGACGCCAACGGAGGCTGGAGCGTCGACGAGGCGGAGACGGCGGTCCGGCAGCTCGCCCGTCACGGGCTCGAGTACGTCGAGCAGCCCTGCGCGCAGGTGGAGGAGCTGGCCGAGCTGCGGCGCCGGCTCGCGCGGCGCGGCGTGCACGTGCTGATCGCGGCGGATGAGTCGATCCGCCGGGTCGAGGACCCGTACCGGGTGCGCGAGCTCGAGGCCGCCGACGTCGCGGTGCTGAAGGTGCAGCCGCTGGGCGGCGTCCGTGCCTGCCTCGAGATCGCCGAACGTATCGGCCTGCCCGTGGTGGTCTCGAGCGCCCTCGAGACGTCGGTGGGCATCCGTGCCGGCGTGGCGCTGGCGGCGGCCCTGCCCGAGCTGCCGTACGCCTGCGGGCTCAACACGGTCCCGCTGCTGACCGGGGACCTGGCTGTGACGCCTCTGGTCGCCCAGGCCGGCGAGCTGCCGGTCACCGACCTGGTGCTCGACGAGGAGCGGCTGGCCAGACATCGAGCGCGGCCGGAGGTGGCCGCCTTCTGGCAGGCTCGGCTCGTGCGGATCTCTGAGCTGGCGAGGGCGACCGAGCGGGTCGGCCGTGGCTGAGGCCACCCGCTGCGCGCGGGTGCTGGTCGAGGCGCTGCTCACCGCCGGGGTCCGCGACGTCGTGCTCACGCCCGGGTCGCGCAGCGCGCCGCTGGCGTACGAGCTCTTCGAGGCCGACCGGATCGGCCTGCTCACCCTGCACGTACGCATCGACGAGCGCAGCGCCGGCTTTCTGGCTCTCGGCCTGGCCCGCGGCTCCGGGCTCGTCGTGGCGGTGGTCACCACCTCGGGCACCGCGGTCGCCAACCTGCACCCGGCTGTGCTGGAGGCCTGGCACGCCCACCTGCCCCTGGTCGTGGTCACCGCCGACCGGCCCCGCAGCCAGGCCCACACCGGCGCCAACCAGACCACCGACCAGGAGCATCTCTTCGGCCGGCACGTCCGGGCCTTCGCGGCGGTCGCCGACACCGGCGGGGACGTGGCCGGCTGGCGGTTCGAGACGCTCCGGGTGCTCACTGCGGCGGCCGGTACCCGCAGCCGGTTACCCGGACCGGTGCAGCTGAACGTCGCCTTCTCCGAGCCGCTCACCCCGACGGAGGTCGCGCCGATCCCGGCCGCCCCCGAGGTGCACGTCGCCGCGTCCCGCAGCAGTGAGCCGACGCTGCTGCCTGCCGGCCCCCAGACGGTCGTGGTGGCCGGGGACATGCCGCCAGCCGCCGGGAGAGCGGCGGCTGAGCTGGCCGCCGACGCCGGACTGCCGCTGCTCGCCGAGCCCTCGAGCAACGCCCGGCACGGCGGCACGGCACTGTCGACCTACCGGCTGCTGCTGGCGTCCGGGCTCGCGGAGGAGGTCGAACGGGTGGTGCTGTTCGGCCGCGCGACCCTGTCGCGACCAGTCACCCGGCTGCTCGGCCGCCGTGACGTCGAGCTCGTCGTCGTGTCCCCGTTCGCCGACTGGCCTGACCCGGGCCGGGTGGCCGCCACGGTGGCGGACGGGGTCACCTTCGCGCCCGGCAGCGGTGACCCGGACTGGTGGACGGCCTGGCAGCAGGCCGAGACCCAGGCTCGGGACCAGCTGGACGACCTGCTGGCCGCACAGCCCTACCTGACCGGACCTGCTCTCGCCGCTGCCCTCTGGAGCGCCCTCGGCCGGGCGGACGCCCTTGTCGTCGGGTCGTCCAACCCCGTCCGGGACCTCGACCTCGCCCCGCTCTCGGCCGACCCGCCGGAGGTGTACGCCAACCGGGGCCTCGCCGGCATCGACGGGCTCGTCTCCACGGCGGCGGGCGTCGCGCTCACCCGGGACCGGCCCACCCACGCCCTGCTGGGCGACCTGACCCTGCTGCACGACGCCGGCGGACTGGTCATCGGGCGTAAGGAGCCGCGACCGGACCTGCGGCTGGTGGTGGCCAACGACGACGGCGGCAGCATCTTCGCCACCATCGAGCAGGGCCAGCCGGCGCACCTACGCGCGTTCGAACGCGTCTTCGCCACCCCGCACGGGGCCGACCTGCAGGCGCTCGCCGCCGCCAGCGGCACCCGCTATCACCGGGTGAGCGACGCCGCCGAGCTCACCGCCGTGCTGGCGGAGCCGCCGGTGGGGCTGGAACTGGTCGAGGCGGTCGTCGACCGCGCCCACCGGCGCACCCTCAACGAGCAGGTCCTGGCGATCGCAGCCACGCTCTGAGGGCGTGGGTGGCGGTCACGTCGTCCTCGTTGTACTCCAGCACCCGGGTCCGAGCCTGGTCACGGGTGCTGGCGTCCGCGTCGTGGACGGCGTCGGCGAACCAGGCTTGGGAGTTGAGCCCGCCCGGGTCGTCGTCGCGCCAGCGAAAGCCGGCGTGCTGGGCGATGGGTTTGAGCCCCAACCCGTTCACCCCGAAGAAGTGGGTCTTGACCACGTCGTAGAGGTCGACGAACTCGGCCTCGGCGTACGCGGCGGCCCAGGCCAGCAGCGGGTCGTCGGGGGCGCGGTCGGCGAGGGCGCGGATGGCCGACGGCTCGTAGGCGCTGTAGTGGTAGACGCGTACCGACCGACCCTGGTGCACCAGGTCACGCAGCCAGCCAAAGGCCTCCCGGGCCAGGTCGAGCTCGTCCGCCTCGTCCAGGTCGGTGAACGCGCTGACGTGGGAGTAGTCCGGTGGTGCGTCGCTGCGCCGGTCGTGCAGCAGGAAGCCCCAGAGGTAGATCCGCCCGTCGGCGGCGCTCTCGATGTCGAGGTCCACCTCGATCTCGGCGCCGGGAAAGGTGATGTCGCCGCTGGTCTCGCGGGCGAAGACCTCGTCGGCCTGCAGCATCCGGGCCCGCCGGCTCGCGACCCGCAGCCGGCCCTCCGCGCCCGAGCGGTGGGTCACCTGGGGCAGGTAGTCGGGCAGCAGCGTGGTCAGGTCGGCCGCCGCGAGCGCCGTGACGGTCCCCGTCCCGAGCCGGCGCAGGGCGAGCACCTCACGGACGTCGAGGGCGCCCTTGCCGATCCGCAGGCTCACGTCGTCCTCGCTCAGCTCGCTGCGACAGCGCTCCCACCAGGGACAGCGGGGGCACTCGTCGCAGACCACCGGCTGGACCAGGGGAGCCGGGTCGTCCGCGGCGCCGGTCCGCTGCCGGGCGACCGCGGCCACGTCGAGCCGCAGCGCGAACTCGTGGTCGTAGCGTTCGAGGACGCTGCGCAGCCGCCAGCCGCTCGGCGCGCTCCGGGAGTACGTGCGGACCAGCGGTACGGACAGGTCGAACCAGGCCAGCAGCGGTGCCTCTGCGGTGGCGGTGTCAGTGCCGATCACCGCCGCGAGCGGAGTGTCGGGGGCGAAGCCGGCGGCGGCGAGCAGCCGGACGTCGTGGGCCAGCTGCAGCAGGTCGGACTCGCGGCTGCGCAGCCGGAACACCATCCCCGGCAGCGGCTCCAGGGCCAGCGGGCGGGGGTCGGCGAACGTCGAGGTGTGCACGGCCGGTGGCGGCGGGTCCTCGGCCGCGGGGGGTGTGCGCCGGGAGCTCGTGGCCAGCAGCACCTTGTGCGGCTGGACCTCGACCGGGTGGTACGTCGGTCGCCCGTCGGCGGAGTCGACACCGCGCACCAGGACGTCGGGTCGACCGATCCGCCGGCCCACGCGGTCGGCGGGCAGCGTGCCGCCGATGATGACGTGAGCGCCCACCGTCATCGCCCGCAGACAGGACTCGACGGCCGTGGCCGGCTCGTCGGCCAGCAGCCGGAGATCGACGACCAGGCCGGGGGCCGCGGCGATCAGGGCCTCGACGAGCCGGGCCTCGACCTCGCGGGCGTGCTGCAGCTGAGCGGGTACGACGACCTCGCCCGGCTCCGGGTCGGGCAGCGCCGAGGTCTGGTCGTGGCTGTGGTGGGTCTTCACCGGGCAGCTGCCCGCGGCCCGGGAACCCAGCAGCACCGAGCTGCGCCCTGCGGGCTCTGACGCCGCCGACGCCGCTGAGCTCGCCACGGCGGTCATGCTCGCGCCCGGTGCAGGGCCACGATCCCGGCGCTGAGGTTGCGCCACTCCACCTGCTGCCAGCCGGCCGCCTGGACCAGCCCGGCGAGCGCCGCCTGGTCGGGCCAGGCCTGGATCGACTCGGCCAGGTACTCATACGCCACCGGGTTGGAAGCGACAGCGCGGGCGACCCGGGGGAGCGCGCCGAGCAGGTACGTACCGTAGACCGCGCGCAGCGGGGCCCAGACGGGCGTTGAGAACTCACAGACCACCAGCGTGCCGCCCGGGCGGGTGACGCGGCGTAGCTCGGCCAGCGCGGCGGCGGTGTCCTCCACGTTGCGCAGCCCGAAGGAGATGGTGACCGCGTCGAAGGCTCCGTCGGCGTACGGCAGGCTGAGCGCGTCTCCGGCGACGAAGCTCAAGCCGGGCCGGCGCTGCCGACCCACCGCGAGCATGCCGAGCGACAGGTCGGTCGCGACGACCGTGGCGCCGGCGCGGTCGAACGGCTCGCTCGACGTCCCCGTACCGGCCGCGAGATCGAGGATGCGCTGGCCCGGCTGCGGGTCGACTGCCTCGACCACCCGCTGGCGCCAGCCCCGGTCCTGGCCGAGCGAGAGCAGGTCGTTGAGCAGGTCGTACCGGGCCGCCGTCCGGTCGAACATCGCCGCCACGTCGGCCCTGCGCTTGTCGAGCGTCGCTCGCTTGTTCTCGGTCAGCCTGTTCTCTCCCACGTCCAAGAGCCTCCCACGGGCCACTGACAATTCTTGTTCGTCGCCCGAGAGCGTGCGATCGGCGCACCCCGGAAACGCTGGGGCCGCTGACACCAGCATCTGCGTCGCGGTTCCCCGGTCCGAGACCGAACCGGGGGGTGAGGGGCGGCTGTGGCCCAGGCGCACGAGGCGGCAACCGCTGCCGGCCACGATGCGGTGGATCGGCGGCCGGAGTGGTGGGAGCGGCTGCGCGACCGGCTGGGTGTGTGGGTGGCTGCTCATCCGGTGCTGGTAGGTCGGGTCCGCTCCGATGGCTGGCGATCTGTGTGGTGGGGCTGCTCGTCCTCGGGGTGATGTCGGTTCTCTTCCCGAACGTCCGGGCGGCGGCGGGGGTGTACGTCGGGGTGGTGTGGATCCTGCTGTACTGGTTCTGGCTGGCGCGCACGCGAACTCTCACCCTGGGTGGTCTGACCCTGCTGTACGGGGTGTGCGTTCCGTGGTCGTTGACGGTCGGGCTGGTCTCGCTGCACCTGTCGGCGTTGATGCCGGCGGACTGGCCGCTGCGCGGCGCGGGCACGTTGGCCCGGGGATCGGGATCGCCCGGTTGACCGAGGAGTCGTTCAAGCTGGTTCCGGTCGCGGTGCTGGTGGCGTTGGCCCCGGGTCGGGTGCGCCGGTTCGGGTGGCAGACCCGGCTCGGTGACGCCGACGTCAACACCGCGGGTGCGGTGCGCCGCCTCCGCGAGGGGATCCTCAGCACCGGGATGGCGGAGATCAGCCTGGTCTAGGTCGTCGGACGGGATCTGCGCCAGGGTGTGGCGATGCACGCCCGGCAGCCAGGGGAGTCGAGGCGGGATGCGATGCTACGCGGCCGGGCGGGGCTGATGGTGCAGCGCGAGACCCGCGAGATCGCCACCGACGCCAACGCCGGACCGGGTGAGCGGCACGGGTGGCGTGTGGCCGGGCTCGTCGCTCTTTCGTGCTGCTGGCGGTCCTCGGCCTGGTCGCGGGGCCGGCGCTGGCTGGGAGCTCATCCAGTTTGGTGTGTTCGAAGGTGACCAGCACGCAGCGGCCGATGCTGTCGTCGCAAGCTTGCGGAAGTCGCTCAACGACCCGTTGAGGGAGCCGGGGTGAGGACGATCTCGGGTAGGCCTCAGCATCTGGGGGAACGTCCTCACAGCCCAGAGCGGGGGGACACCGGAAACATTGTTGTCACTTGTGTGCCGTAGTCGCCACCGAAGTGACAACGCTCCGGGTGGACGCCTCAGCGGTTCGCGAAAAAGTCTCGCTTCTTGATCAGCTCGGCGACGGCTGGCGGGACCATCGGTTCCCAGGAGTCGTCGCCGCAGCCGATCCGGCGCAGCACGTCGCGGGAGAGGATCGGCAGGTACTCACCCTTGTACTGGTCGAGGTGGACAAAGCTGCCGCGCATCGCCAGGTAGTCGAAGAGCGGCTGGGTGCCGGGATCGACCTGGAGGTCCTCCACCGTGACCACCGTGCTGTCCTCGGCCCGCAGCATCGGGTAGACGAAGAGCTTGAGGTCGTTCTTGAACAGCCGGCCCAGGCTCTCGAGCAGCCCGCCCTGCATCTGGGTGTGGTTGGACTCGTCGAAGAGGTCGGCCAGGCTCGGCACGCCCATCACGATCCCGATCCGCTCGGACGTGCGCTCGGCGAGGTAGTGGGCGAGCCGGTTGTACTCGAAGTAGTCGGAGATGAGCACCGTCATGCCGCAGGCGGCCAGCAGGTCGGCACGCGCGAGGAAGTCGCGTCGGTCGACCGAGCCACCGGCGAGCAGGTTGCGCATCGAGAGCTCCGCCAGGGCCAGCACGGGCTTGCCGGCGACAGCCGGGTCCTGTTCGAACTTCTCCCGAGCGCAGTCGAGCATGTCGATGTTGACCACGGTCGGGGGGCGGAAGCTGCCGCGCTCGACCAGGACGGCGTGCTTGCGCAGCACCTCGCTCGGCTGCAGGACCTCGCGGTCGGGCCCGAACATCGCCACCCCGGACAGCCCCAGCCGGACCAGCTCCAGCGCCATCAGCCGGTTGTCGACGTGCCGGAACTCGATTCCCTTGAACTGGATCATGTCGATTTCGATCCGCCCGGTGGACAGCCGGTCCAACAGGCTCTGGACGATCTCCTCGGGCTCCTGGCGCTCGAAGAACGCGGCGTGCAGCAGGTTCACCCCGACGATGCCGAGGGCCTCCTGCTGCATCGCGGCGTCGTTGTCGAGCATCCGGACGTGAAGGACGATCTGGTTGGGCTCGTCCATCGGGTGCGCCTGGAAGCGCACGCCCATCCAGCCGTGGCACTCGTTGCCGCCGGCGTAGCTGCGGGCGACGACGGTGTCGGCGAATGCGAAGAAACAGCTGTTGTCGCCCCGGCTCTGGGACAGCCGGTCTACGTTGAGGGTGAGCTCGTGGTCGAGCATCGCCTGCAGCCTGCCCAGTGAGACGTAACGCTGGGACTTGCCGTAGACGGCGTCGGAGACCGCCATGTCGTAGGCCGACATCGACTTGGCGATCGTGCCCGCCGCCCCGCCGGCGCGAAAGAACCAGCGCGCCACCTCCTGACCCGCCCCGATCTCCGCGACCGTCCCGTACCAGCGGGAGTCGAGGTTGATCCTGAGGGCCTTCTGCAGTGTGTCGGTACCGATCTCCATGGGCACATCCTGGGGCCGGGGCCGCCGCGGGGAAAGACCGGTCCGGCAGACGCGGCGAAATCTTAACGTCCCCGGCACGTCGTCAAGCCCCCCGCGGCCGACTGTCAGTGGTGCTCAGTCGGCCCCGAGGGGCTCAGCGGACGTACGTCAGAGGGGGGAAAGCTTCTGAATGTCGGTCGGACTTGTTGCCCCGCCAGCCTTCTCGATCGAGATCGCCAGTGCGGAGGACTGAGCGATATCGCCGCGGAACCACTGTTTGATCCCGTTGCCGCCACTGACCAGGTTGTCCGGTGTTACTGCCTTATCTTTCAGCGTCCAGAGCTGGTAGGTCTTGTCCGACCCGGGGCTCGGCAGGCTGCTTGCGGTGAACAGAGCGCGGTTGAGACTCTTCGAGGCGACGAAGGAACCGCGGGCGCCGTTATTGAGCTCGATCGGGATCGTCTTGACGTCCGGGGCGCTGTAGAGCTGCGTCTCCAGCGTGGCCGAGGCGATCTGGCCCTCCTGCTGTTGCTTGAGGCTCACGACCCAACCGCCCATCGCCAGGGCGACGACCAGAGCCGCCGCGACGGCGAGGGAGAGCAAGCGACTACGCCGACGGGCCCGGCGCAGGGCCAGCTCGTCAACGGGCATCGCCCGCTGCGGAAGGTGCTCGACCTCAGCCGCTGAGGTGGGCTCAGCAAAGGCGAGCGGCAGGATGCCGGGCACCGCGTTCGGCGCGGCCACCGTCGGGTCGGGCGGCAGCACCCGGACCCCGCTGATGGCCGACATGATCGAGCCCTTCAGCGCTGCCGGCGGTGGCGCCGTCGCGAGCAGCGACAGCTCAGCCGCGGTCTCGCAGAACTCGATCACCTCACGGCTGCAGGTCGCGCAGGCCGCCAGGTGCGCCTCGAACTCGTCCAGCTCGGACGTGTCCAGTGCGTGCAGCACGTAGGAGCCCGTCGCTCCATGGATCTCACTCATGCCTCTACCCCCAAGGCGTCCCGCAGGCCGATCAGGCCGTCTCGGATTCTGGTTTTTACGGTGCCGAGGGGGAGCCTCAACAGTGAAGCAACCTGGCTCTGGGTGTACCCGCCGAAGTAGGCCAACGTCAAGGCCTCCCGCTGGATCGCGGTCAACGAGGCCATCCCCTTGCGGACGCGTTCCACGTCCAGCTGTTGTTCCACGCCCTCCCAGACGTGGTCGACCTCGCGGTCAGCTGCGGTGACGGCGTACCGCTCGTCCCGTGCGACCTCGCTGGTGACCGACCGCACGCGGTCGACCGCCCGGCGGTGGGCCATCGTCGTCATCCAGGCCATCGCGCTGCCCTTGGCGGCGTCGAAGCGGGCTGACTGGCGCCACACCTCCACGAACACCTCCTGGGTGACTTCTGCAGCATAGTCGGCCGAGCGCAGCACCCGGAGCACCGTCCCGTAGACCCGCGACGAGGTGAGGTCGTACAGCTCGGAGAACGCGTCCTCATGACCCCGTGCGGAGCGCGTCAGCAGCTCGACGAGGTGAGCAGCTTCGGCCTCTCGGCCGGTACCGCTCGCGTTCGCCCCCGACCCGGAGGACTGACCTCCGGGGTCGGGGGGAAGCGTCGACGCGTTCATGGATCCTTGTACTGCTCGCAACTGTGGTCTGGTCACGTGAACTGTCTCACAGGTCGCGAGAGACGATCAGGACTTCGGCAGCAGGACGGTGTCGATGATGTAGACCGTCGCGTTGGCCGTCTGCACGTTGCCGCACAGGACCTTGGCCGAGCCGCCGCCACCGACGCTGACGGTGAAGTCCTCGCCCGAGCCCTTGACGGTGATCTTCTGGTCCTTGTTGAGGCTCTGGTGCGTACCGGCGACGGTGTCCGGGGTCAGCGTGGGCGTCGTGACGTGCTCGGTCAGGATCGCGGTCAGCGTCTTCTTGTCGGCGAGCACCTTGGCCAGGGTCTTCTTGTCGATCTTGGCGAAGGCGTCGTTGGTCGGCGCGAAGACGGTGATGTCCTTCGCGTTGTTGAGCGTGTCGACGAGGCCGGCCTTCTTGACCGCGGTGACCAGCGTGGTGAGCAGCTCGTTGTTGCTCGCGGCGGTGGCGACCGGGTCGGAGGACATGCCGTCGAAGGAGCCCTTACCGGAGGTCGGGACGGCGGAGCACGCGCTGCCGAAGGGCTCGCTGGCCATGTCGGTGCTGGCCGAGGCCGACATGGAGGGCGAGGAGCTCATCGAGGGCGAGGACGCCGCTGACGAGGGGGCGGCGGCCGGAGCGGCCGGGGTCTCGGTGCTGCTGCCGCAGGCGGCGAAGGTCAGCGGGAGGGCCAGCGCGGCGGCGAGGCCGGCAAACTTGGCCACACGAGTGGTGGAGAACATGGTGGTCCTTTCGAGAACCGTGGTGAAGAACGGGAGATGGATGCAGACCCGGGAAGGGACTGTCTCTCGGCTGTGATTCGTCGCGCCTGCTCAGGGGGATTGGTAAGCGCGCGACCGGGTTTCCGGAACGACCCGGCGGCCCGTCCCCGCGGCGATGGTCTGGAGCACTCGCAGCGAGAGGGCAGAATTCCCTCATGGCCAAACGCACCACCGTTCTCAAGGTCTCCGGTCTGCGGAGGGCGTTCGGGCCGGTGACCATCCTCGACCGCTTCTCTCTCGAGGTCCGGGCCGGCGAGGCCATCGCCCTCACCGGCCGTAACGGGGCGGGCAAGTCGACGCTCCTGCGCTGCCTGGTCGGAGCCGACCGACCGGACGAGGGCACGGTCGAGGTGATGGGTCACCCGATGTCGGAGACCTCGCCACAGATCCGGCGCGACGTCGCCACGGTGATCGACGACCTCGACTTCTTCCCCGACCTCAGCGTCGTCGAGCATCTCGACCTGCTCGCCCGCGCCCACGGCATCGCCGACCCGGACGCGGTGGTGGACGAGGTTCTCGAGGAGGTCCAGCTCGTCCCGCAGTCGGGCCAGCTGCCCGGCACGCTGTCGTCGGGGCAGCGGCGCCGGCTCGCGCTCGCGACCGCGTTCGTCCGACCGCGCAAGCTGCTGATCCTGGACGAGCCCGAGCAGCGGCTGGACACCGAGGGTGTCCGCTGGCTCGCCGAACGGCTCAAGACCGAACGGGCCCAGGGGCTGGCCATCGTCTTCGCCAGCCACGAACCCACCCTGGTCGAGGCCGTGGCCACCCGTACGGTCGAGCTGGGGGCGCCCCGCTGATGAGCACCCTCGACGCCGCCGACGCCGTCGTCCCCGGTCCAGAGCTGACCCCGGCCTCGCCGCGGGAGCTCAAGCGGCTGATCAAGGACTGGCGCCGCGGCCGCGCCACCAAGACCCTGACCGAGGCGTTCCACGACGCGTACGTGGCGCTGATCGGCGCGCTGATGATCGGCGCGATGGTCGTCAACGTCATCCTCAAGGCCCAGCGCACCGTGTCCTCGTGCGACTCCGCGTCGTGCCTGTCGGCCCGTACGGTGCTGCCCTGGGCCGGTTTTGCCGCCGCGGTCGGGGTGGCGTTGGCGATCAGCCGGCTCTTCGGCCCGGTCCTGGCGTCGGCGGCCGAGGGCTTCTGGCTGCTCGACGCCCCGATCTCCCGCGCCCGGCTGCTGCGGTCCCGGCTCTTCATGGCGGTGGGGATCGCGCTGGTCGGCGGCGCGGCGCTGGGCGCGCTCGTCTCCGCGCTGACCGGCTCGGCCGGCAGCGAGGTGGTGGCCTGGACGGCCGCGACCGGGCTGTCCGCCGCGGCGGCGGTGTCCTTCGCGGCCGCCCAGCAGGGCGCCGAACGGCACCGGCTGACCACGGTCGCGAGCTACGTGTTCGGGCTGCTCGGGCTCGCCGCGCTGCTGCTGGTGATCGGGATCGCGGCCGGCTGGCTGAGCCTCGGCTTCAGCAACGACGTCGGGACCGAGCTGGCGCTGTCCCTGGCCGGCTTCGCCGTCGCGGTGCTGCTGACCAGCTTTGCGGTGGCGCAGCTGCGGCTCAAGCAGATCCGGCGCACCCGGCTGCTCAGCGGCGGCGCGCTCGTCAGCGGCATCTCCGGCGCCTTCTTCGCCCTCGACATCGGACTGGCCCGCGACATCGTGGTGGAGCGGCGCGCGGTCGAGAAGGGCCACGTGCACCCGGTCCGGGGCAAGGGCTTGGGCTTGCAGGCCCTCACGTGGCGCGAGTGGCAGCGGCTCCGTCGCTTCCCCCAACCACTACTGGCGCTGGCCGGCACGGCGGTCGTCCCGTACGCCGCGGACGCGCTGGGGATGAGCCAGCTCACGCCCGTCTTTGCCGCCCTGGCCCTGTTCGCGGCGCTGATCCCGCTGCTCGGCGGTCTGCGGGTGCTGACCCGTACCGGCGGGCTGGCGCGCTGCCTGCCGTTCACGCTGACCCAGATCAAGCTCGCCTCGATCACGGTGCCGGCCATCCTGGCCGCGATCTGGGCCGTGGTCACGACGGCGGCCTACCGCGGGTTCGGCGACGGGTCCGTGCCGCGTTCGATCCCGGACGCCTCGCTGATGTCGATCGCGACGGCCGCGGCCGGGCTGCTGGCGGCCGTCCGCTGGACGCAGGCCAAGGGTGTCGACTTCGGCGCGCCGATGATCTCGACCCAGGCCGGCGCCTTCCCGCCCGGGCTGATGACGAACCTCTTCCGCGGCTTCGACGTCGCTCTGCTGGTGACCGCCCCGATGCTGCTGCGGCTGTCGCCGTTCTGGTCGCTGCTGATCGCGGGCATCGCGGCCCTGATCCTGCTCAACTCGATGGACGCCGAGTCGTTGCGCGCCCGCCAGGCCGACCAGAAAGCCGACCTCGAGCGGCAGCGCAAGCAGCGCGAGGCCGAGCTGATCGCGAGCAAGCAGCGCAAGCGCTGAGGTTGTCCCTGAGAACCGACCCCCAGATGAGGTCATGCGGGCCTCAGATTCAAGGAATTGGTGCAACACCTGACTGAGAGGTGTTGATCATGAG
>NZ_CAXTHG010000022.1:0-84206 GCF_964244005.1 uncultured Friedmanniella sp.
TGAAACTCCTTCAGTTGAGAGGACCACTTACACAGACCATCTGACACGCCCGCGGTGAACGGCCGGTTCGGGCACAAAGATCTCGCCTCCATCCTGAACGCGCACCCGCCGACCACCACCCGCCAAGCCGGGGAGTCCCGTTCCCTGGCCCAAGGCACCCGCGGCTGGGCCCCGATCAGCCAACCCCAAGTCAGCCAACCCCAGGTCAGCCAACCCCAGGTCAGCCAGCCGGTCGACGGGCCGGCGGTGACCGAGTGACCGGGCGGCAGCGGGCGGGGCGGCCCGACACGCTCCAGGTGGACCGGTTCGACGTGGCGAACGCCTCGTTCTGGCTCGACATGGTCGCCTGCTGGCTCGACGACCCCGCCCACGCTTCCCAGCTCGCCGCCGACCTGTGGGATAACACCGTCGACGCCGGCGAGCCGTTGACGGTCATCGTCCGGCGGTCCGCAGGCGCCCTCCGGGCCGCGCTGACTGCCGACACCGACACCTCCCTGGACCTCCGGTGACCGCCGTTGGGTTGCCGGCCGACGTGGAGCAGCTGATGCGGCAGCTGAAGATGCCGTACGCCCGCGCGTTGGCGCCAGAGCTGATCGCGACCGCGAAAGCGCAACGGTGGGAACCGGTCGAGGTGATCAAAGCGTTGTTCGTCGAAGAGGTCACCGGCCGCGGCCGGTCCATGCTCGCCACCCGCCGCAAAGCGGCCGGGTTCCCGACCGGGAAAACCTTCGACGCCTGGGACGCCACAGCATCCTCGATCCCCGCCCCCACCCAACAGGCGTTGCGGACCCTGGAATGGGTCCACCGCCGCGAGAACCTCGTCGTCTGCGGCCCATCCGGGACCGGGAAGACGTTCTTCCTCGAAGCCCTCGGCCAAGCCGTGGTCGAAACCGGACGCAGGGTCGCCTGGTTCACCCTCGAACACCTCGGCGTCCTCGTCCGCGCCCACCGCACCGACGACACCGTCGCCCGGATCCTGCGCGCCGACCTGATCATCATCGACGACATCGGGCTCCTCCCCGTCGCCCACGACGCCGCCGAAGGGCTCTACCGCATCGTCGACGCCGCCTACGAGAAACGCTCCATCGCCCTCTCCTCGAACCTCCACCCCGCCGGGTTCGACGAGCTGATGCCGAAAACGTTGGCCACCGCCACCGTCGACCGGCTCCTCCACCACGCCCACGTCTGCCAAACCAACGGCGACTCCATCCGCCTCACCCAAGCCCTCACCGGGAAAGGAGTCACCGCCCTCACCTAACCCCCTCGATGGCCAGCCCCGCCAACCCGGTGGGCAGATCCGCTGGCCATCACCGGGCACTTCCCATGGCCACCGGTGGGCAGGATTACTGACCGCCAATGGGCAGAATCTCCTGGCCCTTGACACCTGCTCAGCGCAGCCGCCTCCTGGCGGGTAGCGGCCAGCTCGGCCCGCAGCTCCGCCGTCTCCGCGGCAAGCTCTCGGATTTCCAGCCGTCGGGAGCGTCTGCGGGTCACCTCCAAGAGGTCCGGCAGCACAACCGCCGCGACCAAGATCAGGTAGAGAACGACGCGGGGGTCCGTGAGCCCCAGCGGTTCGCAGAGCGTCACCACCCCCACTGCTCCCCGAACCACCTCCTGATGACAGACCGTCGGCGGCTCCGGCCACAGTGCGACGACGGCGAACCCGAGGAGTAGAACCACGGCAATCCGGCGTAGCTGTCGACCGACAGCGTAGCTCCGTCTCCTGGGCTTGCGGGCGGCTGCAGTGGTCACGGGGGGTCAGAGTGCCCGCTACCCCGGACACGACAGCGATCGCGGCTGCCCAACAGGCGGGGCGAGTGGTCGTCGTCGTCGGCTCCGAGGTGGGCAAGCTCGCATCGTCAGCAAACTTCGCGCACCAGGACCCGCTGCTGTCCCACCACTTGCTAGTCGACGAGCTGTCTTGACAGCACGGCTGACCGATGGCCGCGTTAACCGCACCCCGACGCCATGACGCCGCCCACATGCAACGGCGATCGATTGCAGCGTCCGGGTCGCAGGGCATCCTGGCCTCGTGACCGACACAGCCGCCAGCAAGCCTGGGGACCGAGCGCCACCGTCGTTCGACGGCTGCGCCGTATGGCCGTGGTTCTACTCCTCGGGTTCGCCGTCGTGGCTCTGTGGCCGGAGCCCCCGACGGTCGCTCGTTAGGAGGTGGCTCAAGGGGTGGTGGTGCCCTGCTCAAGCCGATGCGGTTCGCGGACGCGCGCGTGGGCTTCTACCTGCTCTTGATAGGGCTGGCTGTGCTACCGGACGCTCTGGCCCACGCAGTGCAACGACGCACGCGCCGGGTGGCAGTTCGAGCGCTCGCGGCGGAGGCGATGAGCTGCGAGCCGCGCTAGCCACCAACCGGCGAAAGGCGACAGCGCTGACCGAGTTGCTGACCGCCAGCCCTACGGGGCAGCAGCGCTCCGAGTCACGGCCCACCTTAAAAATCCCCGGGCTGACGCGGGCCTCACCTCAACCGGTCGTTGACGACGGAGCGTACCGCGGCTTGCCGAGCGCAGCGCGCCGCCCATCTGCACCTGGTCTCGGATGGCCTGCGCCATGCGTGTGACGACGGATGCCCGTGGGCGTCGATATGACTGGGGATCCGAGAACGATTCCTTGTCAGGCGGGGATCACCCTCGCCCGGCCGGGACTGGCCGCGGCTGCCGACGCCTAGTGCGGGTGGCGACCACACCTGCGAGCCCCACGGCGATGGCATACCCGCCCAGAGCGAGGCTGAGGCGGAGTCGGGAAGATGAGACACAGGGCTTCCAGTATTCGTAGAGCCCCGTCTTGGGGTTCCCGCCCATGAAGGCCCCGTCGATCGTGGGTAGGGGACATTCGGCGCTGCCGCTCACGGTGTCAGTGCCGACCTGAGCGCGGGCCGGCAGCAGCAGGACCATGGCGGGGATCACTACGCCGAGGACGACGGCAACCGCGAGTACCCGAGGTGCGGCGCCGCTGGCTGGCCCCTTCAGCACGCGGAAGGCGACGACTACAGCCGTAGCTGCGAGGGCAGCGAGAACCAACCACACGACGGCGGCGGGGATCGCACTCTCGGGGGCGGCGGGGAAGCCCGCTGCATCCATGGCAGTAGTCCTCTCGGCGGGGTGGTTACGTACGCAGCCCTAGGACCTTCCATTGAGTCCCGCCGCCCGACCTGAAATTGCTGATGACGGTGCTGGGAGGGACGTTGTGCCGGTTCCCGGACTTCTGCGAGTAGTAGGGGTGAGCTGAGGTCCGCTTCGTGACGATTATGACATGGTCCTTGATGCCGTCCCCGTACTTGGCGCCACCGACGTTCCAGTCGAAGTACGCGAGGTCGGCCAGGAAGCCGTCTTCCAAGTCGCTGAATGTCGACTTTCCGGCCTTGTCGTGAACCATGCGGTAGCTCTCCTCGGCGCGTGACCAGGAGTAGGTGAAGGTCCCGGGACCGGTCATGTTGTAGTCCCAGTAGTTGAGGTTGGCGCGATAGGGATAGGTGGTGTCACGGATTGGCCACCCGCCCACGTTCAGTGCCTGGGAGATGAAGTTGCTGCAATTGTTGCCCGCATCCCCGTACTTGGAGTTGAGTTGGTTGGCGTGCGCGTCGTCGGTCCACAAGGACGCGTAGTTCGCGACAGCCTGGTAGTTGAGAGTGGGATAGGCGGTTGCCTGAGCGCTGATCGACCCCGATTCCGCCTTGGAATTAGCCGGCGCCGCCCCGCCCCGCTTGCCTCGAAGCTGCCAGGCCGGGAGAGGAGTGGTGTCCTTCACGGTGGCGATGTCCGCCGCGGTCTCGGCCACCACCTGAAGTGGCGCGGTGGAGACGCCGGTGCTGCGGTCCTGCCGGACCACGATGGGTCCCTCGGTCTGCTCCACAGTGTCAAGTAGGTGATCGATGGTTTCGCCGCCAGTGAACGTGCTTCCATCGGCCTTGTCGGTCAGACGTACCGACACCCGCACCGAGACTCGGTAGCGGGCACCGGCGTCCGTCGGGGTTCGGGTGATGATCGAGGAGACTACGTCCATCCCGCCGACGGTGAGACCCGGGTCGTCCTCGTAAGCGGACAGAAAGCTGTCGAAGTAGTCATTGCCGATCGAGGTTGAGGACGCTGCGAGACGGGTGCTCGCCGGTGCCAGACGGGAGCCGGCCCCAGGCATGACGCCCTTCGAGCGATAGAACGCCGACACGGCCGATTCCTGGTCCGCGGTCACTCTTACCTTGTCCGCGTGGGCTGGGGTTGCTGATGTTGCGACCAGCGTTGCCGATACCAACACCAGCGCACCCGATAGACCTACGAGCCGACGTATCACAGCGATCCTCCGAGTCTGCTCCGAACCCCAGGTCGCATGCAGAACGTAGCAGCATTGCTGTCCGCGCTACAAGGGCTGCCAGCGCGACCAGAGTCCGCCGGGCACCCGGGAGAAAGGGAAAGTTGTTCCCTGACTTGTTTTGGGCCGGAACCCGGACACCCCAAGAAGACGGCAGTCGAAGGCAGAAGAATCGGGCAGCGGTGCCAGCCATTCTGACCGCAGACCGCCGACAGTTACATGGTCCGGGCATTGCTGGTGGCACCGTACGTCGTAGCCTCAGGGTTTGGGTGCCGCGCTCCCAGGGACGATCAATGGGGATTGCGGACGGGCCTGGACGTTGTTTGCCTGACCCCTAATCATCTCGCTCAGCTAGGCGGTGGCGAGATCGTTCAGCGCTTCATCCAAAGTTCGTCTCCACACAGCAGCGGTCTCGTGAGGTTCTCTGAGGTACTTGATCTCGATCGCCGCGGGGGCATACCTCGGAGGACGAGGCCTATGGCGTCAGCGCCGCCGGCGCGCCGCCGCTCTGCCTCTAGAATTGGGACTAATCGGCGACTCCCGCCGCCCTCAGAGCGTTCCGGCGCATGGCGGTCAAGAGTTTGTGCACCGCTTGCTCCGGGGCTGTGCGGAACTCCCTTGGTGCGGGTGCGGGTGCGGGTGCAGCGATGGGGACGTGTCGTTTGGCCATAGCCACCAGTGCACTGGGCGGATTCAACTGGTCGTCGCAACACCTCCGTGATCAAGGTGTTGCGACGACCAGTTGAATCCGCCGTGTGTGCGGGCTTCGGTGTGGTCGAGGAACATGAGGACTTCCCCGAACAAGGACTCGGGTTCGGCCTCCACGCGCACGTCGTCGGGGTTGCCGCTGTATCCGATCTCGGTGAAGGCGGGCGACTGCCACAGCACTGTCTGTCGCAGGCGGCCTCGTCGCATCTCGACGTTCCCGACCCGTTCGCTGCTGAGGAGCTCGTACTCGTGCGCCTCGAGGACGCCGGCGACCAGAGCGCTCCAGAGGTCGTCAGTGAGTGTGGCGAGCTCGGAGCGCAGGGGGTCTATGCGGTGCCCCAGAGGTCTGCCGCGGAACGCCGGACCGTCGATGCGCATGCTCCGGTGGCTGAGCATCGCATCGAGGCGGTGGGCGGTGAGAACGGAGTCGGTGGGGATGGAGACTGACACCTTCCTGCCTTGGTAGGTCTCCATCACGGCGTAGAAGTCGTCGCCCCAGGTCTGGTCAACGAAGTCGCGGGTGTCGATGGTGAGGAACTCGTCGACCGACTCGATGTAGGGGGTCACGTAGACAGGCTCGGGCGAGGCGTACCAGAACTTCAGGTGCTCGATCTCCACCTGGACGGCCAGGGTGTCCCTCGCCGCGAAAGCTTCTGGCGAGAGCGTGCTGGCCTGGATGCCCTTGAACTGAAACCAGACCCGCACCGAGGTGGCATGGAAGTACTTGCGCTCAAGTCCCTTGTTGTCGGCCTTGGTTCCCTCGACGTAATACTGCAGGCCGGTGTCGACGCCGAACCGGTCCTTGCTGTAGTCGATGGTGACGCCGCGGCCGGCCACGAGTGTCTCGAACTTCGCCATGTAGCGCTCTTCGAGCTCGTCGGCCGGGCCCATTCCCACCATGCGGCCAAATCTGGCTCAGAGCGCCACCGATTGCGGGCAGCCGTGTCGTTGACCGCCCGATGGGTTGCGGCTTGTAGCCGCGGCTGCCGCGCCTCAGACTGTGAGGCGGGGCGCTCAGCTCATTGGCTCTGGGCCCGAAAACAGGTCGAGGGCACCGCTGGTCGGATCATCGACGAAGGCTGCCACCACCCCGGCGGAGTGGCGATCACAGGTGTCGTAGCGGGAGCTGCGCGCAGGGCGGAACCTCGTTAGACGAGCGGACCGCCTGGACGCTGGACCCTCATCTAGCAGGCCTGCGGCCAGCCGCTCCAGTAAGCCATCCGGCGTCGCGTGAGCGCGGTCTGGCCGCTCGCGAGACGGTCGCTCCGTGGTCCGAAGTCCGCCACCACGTCGACCGGTCCCAGTCAGGGGGGCGGGCTGGTTAGCCTTGCCAGGGGCACCGAAGAAGGCCCTAGTTCTCGAGCGTGCCGCCTGGGGTTTCGGGACTGCATCGGTCCTTGTCAGGGGCTACTTCGTAACGGAGGTTGTGGACCCCCTGCCGCTTAGCGCGTGGACCCCTCCCGAGATCGGACCGGCTGCACGCCTGAGATCGGCTTTCGGGAACATGCCACCCACCCCTGGGGTCTTCGCAAGGATGTTGGGCAGATCGTCGCAGAATCGCCGTCCCCTCGGGGCGGCGGTTCGCGAGCCCCGGGGGACTGCTGTATCACCTTCCTCCTGCTGCGCCTCCAACTGACCGGCTGGGGCACGCCTGTTCGAACGCGTCTGTCAGGAAGTCCAGGACATCGCCACCGCCCTCCTTGGACAGACATCCATCCCCTCGGTCGGGGCGCCCGTCGAGGGTAGCCGGGCGGGGCTGTTGGGCTGCCCGAGTTGGCTCCCACGTCTCGGCTGACCGACTGAATGGGTCGGTCACGACCGCGTCACAGAACGCAGGACCTCATGGTTGCCAGCGCTCAAGAACTGCCCGGCAGGGTTCTGATCGAGATCAACAAGGAGGTCGGAATCCGCCTTCGACGAATTTCGGCGAGAAGGGCGTCACCAACCTCCTACGATTCGTTCGAGTTGTGGGCGGAGTGGCCGGTGGCGCTGCCAACGTGGCGTCCATGAGGATGATAGGCCGTTGGGCACGCTATCTCCGTGGCGGCCGGTTCCGTTGAGGTCCGCTCTGGTGATGGTCGACCGAAGCTCGGTGCAGCGAGGTCATCGCGTCGCTGGCGCCTAACCCAGCCTCCCGTTAGTCAGTTGAGGGTCGGGAGACCTTCGAAAGCGTCGGTCATCCTGGCCAGATCGCGTTCAGGGATTCCGTTGCTCGCGGCAGAGGTCCGCCATCCCTTGGTGGCGTCCCGTACCTCTCCAAGCACCTGGTTGGCCTCTTGGCCGGTGAGTCCAAAAGTTGCCGCCGACGCCATCAGGCCGTCGATCTCCTCGTCGCGGGAGTGTGCGGCCCCGATCCCGATCTCGCGTTCTTTCGCGGTGTCGGGGTTGGGGTTGACGTCGAACACCGGCGAGAGCGTCCAGCCGGCTCGGCCGCGGAGGAACCCGTGGTTGCGCAGATGGTCGTCGGTGTTGTGGATGGCTACGGAGAACGCGACTCGACGCCACAGCTCGGCCAAGTCCTGCTTGACGGTGACGTCGCCGTGCTCGGTCAGGGCCTCGGCGATGTCGACGTAGTCGAATTGGTCACTGCTGCCCTCACGCGCGGTCAGCAAGGTCATCGCTGACATGTAGGGGATGCGGCCCCCGCTCGGCGCGGTCGAAACGGTCGAGCAGGAGAACCGCCTTGCCGTTGATGCGTCGCAGACTCCGGCTCGGGACGCGGATCCCGGCTCGTTCCGCCAGATCGAGAGCGGTCTTCTCCCAGGCGATGACGTCCCACTCGTCGCGCGGGCTGGCGAACTTCGCAATCAGCAGCCGGTTGCCGTCGCGCACCGACGCCTTGGGTCGAGCGCCGCCCAACGATCCGGTGCCGGCGTCGAGGAGCTCCTTGTCCGCACCGAGATCGTCCTCGTCGAGCTCGACCTGCTCGGCGGCGTGCAGGAGGCGGGGCAGCTCGAGGAGCTTGGGGACGTCGGAGTCCTCGGCGAGGAACGGACCCTGTGGTCCGCTGTCCGGCTCGGTGAACCTGAATGCCCCTTGCCGGGTGCAGTCGGTGACTCCCAGCAGGTAGTCGATCTCGGTGACGTCGCGCTGGGTGCGGGCTGCAACCTCGTCCAGGCCGCGCAGCCGCTTCCGGATGAGGTTGCATCCCCACCGGTCCGGGGCGCAGTCGGCGAAACAGTAGGGCAGGCCGTCCGCGACGGCGTGCTGGCCGGAGAACAGGGGAAGGGACGGGTCCAGCGGGAAGGCCGTGGTCCGGTCGGCCAGGTAGGTCTGGTCGTAGCGAAACGTCGTCGCCACTCCGCGACGTTTGGCGGCGATGTAGGCACGCCCGACGAGCAGGTCTGCGGTGGGCGTCGTGAGGTAGACGTCGATGCTCCGGCTCATCGACGGACCCGCTTCGGCAGCTCGAGGTGTTGCTCGGCGAGGGACTGGCCGAGGGCGGTCTCGAACGGGTTCATCCCCTCGAGCACGAAGTCGAGTGCGCCCAAGACCCGGCACACCTCGAGGAAGACGTCGAGGCCGACCGTGGCCTCGCCGTGCTCGAGCTTGCGCAGGGTGTTGCGCGTGATGCCGGCCCGGTCGGCTACCTGTTCAGCGGTCAGCCCTTAGAGGCGACGGAACGTGAGGAGGTACTCACCCAACGTGCGTGCGGTGCGCTGGGCTTTGCGGGAAAGCGGTCGCGTCGGCACTACGTCCTCCGGGGTCTTATGGTGAATCAAGTGCTCATCGTACCGCTCAACGTGGTGAGCACCGTGATCTTTAGATTGGCACCGGTTGGCTCTCGTCCTGCGCCCCTTGTCGACTGCCGCGCGCTCCACCCCGGGCGCAAGAGCAGGTGGGGGTCGCGGCAGCGGGAGCCGGAGCGGTGTCGGCAGAATCTAGGCTGACGCAGATGGAGCTCGAGTTCACCGGTGAGGTCTGGTACTGGCGGGGACCGTCGCCGTTCCACTTCGTCACGGTGCCGGCGGCCGAAAGCGCTCAGCTGCAGGCGGTGGCGGCGGCAGTGACCTACGGCTGGGGCGTGCTCCCGGTGACCGCGAGGGTGGGGCCGACGAGCTGGTCGACGTCGCTCTTCCCCAAGAACGGCGGCTATCTGGTGCCGGTCAAGGCGTGGGTACGCACGGCTGAGGGCATCGACCTCGGCGACACCGTCACCGTTCGGCTGAGCATCGACGTCTGACCCTCACGTCGAGGTCCGCAGTTCAGGTTGGCAGTCGCAGCCCCCTGCGCTCGACCAGCTCGGCGGGAGCGGTCAGCCGCCAGGCCTCGTACGTCAGCTCCGCGAGCTCAGCGCGGTCGATCAGGGCCAGGTGCACCACCACCCAGCCCATGGAGCCAGCGGTGAACTGGACCTCGAAGACGTCGGGCCGCTCGGCCACCAGGGCCAGCTGTTCGGCGAGCGGCTGCTTGAGCCCGACCGTCTGGGTGGGCAGCCAGAGGTAGCCGAAGCCGTGCCCGCGTACGAGCAGCTGGATGTAGCGGCCGTGGTCGGCCTGCTGCACGTCCTCCAGCTGCGCGACCAGCTCGAGGAAGTCATCGCTGGTCACCCCCATGCCGATATCGAACCACCGCGGGCTGGCATAGGGTCGGGCGACGTGACCTCGTCCCCCGTCTCCGGGTCGACGCGGCGGCGTTCGGCTACGTTGAACCGGCCGCTGGCGCTGCTCGTGGCCGGCACCTACTTCATGGAGAACCTGGACGGCACGATCATCGCGACGGCTGCCCCGGCGATCGCCCGGGACCTGCACGTCGACCCGGTCGACGTGAACCTGGCCATGACGGCCTACCTGGTCACGATCGCCGTCGGCATCCCCATCAGCGGCTGGTTGACCGACCGGTTCGGCGGCCGCCGGATCCTGCTCACCGCGATCGCGGTCTTCACCGTGGCGTCGGTGCTGTGCGCCGTCAGCGTGAACCTGCCGATGCTGGTGGCGATGCGCGTCCTGCAAGGGGTGGGCGGAGCGCTGATGGTGCCGGTCGGTCGACTCGTCGTGCTGCGCGTCACCGACAAGCGGGACCTGCTCGACGCGATGGCCTACCTGACCTGGCCGGCGCTGGTCGCGCCGGTGGTCGCGCCGGCCCTCGGCGGGCTGATCACCACCGCGGCCAGTTGGCACTGGATCTTTCTGCTGAACGCACCGCTCGGCGTGGTGGCGCTCGTCGTCGCCCTCCGCGTCGTCCCGGCCTTGGAGGGCACGACGGTACCGCCGCTGGACTGGACCGGTTTCGTCCTCGTCGCCGGCGCCTTGGCGGCGCTGCTGGTCGGTCTCGAGCTGGTCGGACCGCGCGGGGGCGGCGGCCTGGCCGCGGGCGCTACCCTCGCCGGCGCGGTGGCCCTCGGGTTCGCCACGGCGGTCTGGCTGCGACGCGCCGCGCACCCGCTGCTGCGGTTCGCCGCGCTGCGACTGCCGTCCTTCCGGGTGAGCAACCTCGGGGGCGGGGTCTACCGGATGGTCATCAGTGCGGTGCCGTTCCTGCTGCCGCTGATGTTCCAGGTCGGCTTCGGCTGGAGCCCCGTGCGGGCGGGTCTGCTCGTGCTCCTGCTCTTCCTCGGCAACGTCGCGATCAAGCCGGCGACCAGTCCGCTGATCCGGCGATTCGGTTTTCGTACGGTGCTGATCGCGAGCATCGCCGGCGGACTGCTCGCCTTGGTGGCGATCGCCTGGATCCGGCCGACGACGCCACTGCCGGTGGTCGCAGCCGTCCTGGTGCTGAGTGGGGTCTTCCGCTCGGTGGGCTTCAGCGCGTACAACTCGCTGCAGTTCGCCGACGTCGAGCAGTCCGCGATGACCGAGGCCAACACGCTGGCCTCGACCCTGCAGCAGGTGGCGATCGGCCTCGGGGTGGCTCTCGGCGCGGTCGTGCTGCGGCTCGTCGACGTCACCGCCGGAGTGGGGCGGCTCGGACCGGTGGTGCCGTACGGCATCGCGTTCGGGGTGCTGGCGGCGCTGATGCTGCCGTCGTTGGTGGCGGCGCTGGCGCTGCACCGGTCGGCGGGCAACGAGGTCGCCGGTCGCTGACGGGGTCGCGACCCACCCCGGGCCCGGGCCTTGGGTAAGGATGGGCGGGTGCCCGACCCGTACCTCCCGCCGATCCGCCAGCCCGTCCGCACGATCGGGCGTCAGAGGTTCGACTTCTCCCGCCAGATTGTCGTGATGGGCATCGTCAACCGGACGCCGGACTCGTTCTACGACCAGGGCCGGACCTACGCCCTCGATCGGGCGGTCGACGCCGCTTTGGCGGCCGCGGCGGCCGGCGCCGGGTGGGTCGACGTCGGCGGGGTGCCGTTCTCACCCGACACGCCTGAGGTCGGCGAGTCCGAAGAACTGGACCGGGTGCTGCCGGTGGTCACCGCCGTCGCCGCAGCCAGCGACATCGTGATCTCCGTCGACACGTTCCGGCCCGCCGTGGCCGCCGCCGCCATCGCGGCGGGGGCGGCTGTCGTCAACGACACCACCGGCCTGCACCACCCCGAGCTGGCCGACGTCGTGGCCGGCTCGCAGGCGACGGTCGTGGTGACCCACAGCCGGGCCGAACCCCGCCGGCCCTTCCCGCGGCCGACCTATGCGGACGTGGTGAGCGAGGTCAAGTCGTTCCTGGCCGATCGGGTGCAGCTGGCGCTGGACCACGGAGTCCCGGAGGAGCGGATCGTGATCGACCCGGGGCACGACCTGAACAAGAACACGCTGCACACCCTCGAGCTGACCCGGCGGCTGTCCGAGATCGCCGACCTGGGCCTGCCGCTGCTGGCCGCGGTGTCGAACAAGGACTTCGTGGGGGAGTCGACCGGACTGGCCAAGGCCGATCGAGGGGCGCCGTCGATCGCCGCCGCGACCGCGTGCGCGCTGGCCGGGTCACGGCTCTGGCGGATGCACGACGTCGGCTCGGCGGTCGCCGCAGCCCGGCTGGTCGAGGCGGTGCTGGGGCTGCAGGTGCCCACCGACCTGCGGCACAACATGAGTTGAACGTCCGGTGTTGTCCGTCCCGGTTCGAGTGTTGTCCGTCAGGTCAGGGGCCCGCTCTACGAACGTGTGTTCGATAGCGTGAAGGCATGTTCGACGAGGAAGACCAGATCGACAAGAAAGACCAGATCGACAAGAAAGACCAGATCGACAAGAAAGACGATGGGCGTCGGTCAGTCGCTGCCGGCAGACACCTCGGCCAGCAACAGAGCGAGCTCGCGCGCCCGGACGGGCTTGCTGAGATAGCTGTCCATCCCGGCGGCAGCGCAGGCGTCGCGGTCCTCGACCAGGGCGCTCGCCGTCATGGCGACGATGTAGGGCCGCGAGCCCTCAGACTGCGACACGATCCGCCGGGTCGCCTCGAGCCCGTCCATCTGAGGCATCTGGACGTCCATCAGCACCACGTCGTAGGTGCTGCTCTGCACGGCCTCGACGGCTTCCCGACCGGTGCTGACGGTGTCGACGCTGTAGCCGAGCCGGTCGAGCATGAGCTGGGCAACGCGCTGGTTGACCAGGTTGTCCTCGGCGAGCAGTACCCGCAGGGGAGAGGCGGCCGGCGTCAGGTCGGCGCCGGAGGTCACCCGTGCGTCCTGCTGGACGTTCTTCTGCTCGAGCAGCGTCACCAAGACGTCGCGGACCTGGCCGCTCTTGGCCGGCTTGTTGAGGTAGGCCGCGAACACGTCGTCGGACCCGGTGGGCCGGTTGCCGACGCTGGTCAACAGCAGCAGGGGGGCGTGCTCGAGGCCGGGCTTCCGGCGCAACGTGCGCCCCAGCTCGACGCCGTCCATCTCAGGCATGTTCATGTCGAGCACGGCCACGTCGTACCGCAGGCCGTCGGCGACCATCTCCAGTGCGGCGACCGGCGCGAGGGCGGTACGGCAGGTCATGCCGAGCCCGCTGAGCTGCAGGTCGAGGATCCGGAGGTTGGTGGGGTTGTCGTCAACCAGCAGTACCGAGCGCCCGACCAGCGAGCTGACGGCGGCGTTGAGCCCCGACTCCTCGGGTTCGACCTGCGGGCCGACCTCCAACAGCAGGGTGCAGGTGAAGGAGGAGCCCACGCCGGGCTTGCTCGTGGCCGTGATGGCACCGCCCATCGCATTCGCGAGGCGCTGGCTGATCACCAGGCCGAGCCCGGTGCCGCCGTAGACCCTGGTGGTCGAGGTGTCTACCTGGCTGAACGACTTGAACAGCTGCTCGAGCCCACGCTCGTCCATGCCGATACCGGTGTCGCTGACCGTGATCGCCACCTCGGCCCGATTGTCGGGCCGCGGGGTGGAGCTCACCGTGACCAGGACGTCGCCTCGCTCCGTGAACTTCACGGCGTTGGACAGCAGGTTGACCAGGATCTGCCGGATGCGTACGACGTCGCCGCGAATCTGGACGGGGCAGTCGTCCTCGACGTAGCAGACGAGGTCCAGCCCCTTGCGGGTAGCGACGGCGACCACGAAGTCCAGGCAGTTCTCGATCTCCGTTCGCAGGGTGAACAGCTCTGCCTCCAGCCGCAGCTCACCGGCTTCGATCTTGGAGAAGTCGAGGATGTCGTTGATCACCGCCATCAGCGCGTCGCCGCTGGTCCGGATGGTGTCCACGAACTCGCGCTGCTGCTCGTCGAGCGGGGTGTCCAGCAGCAGGTCGGTCATCCCGATCACGGCGTTCATCGGGGTGCGGATCTCGTGGCTCATGGTGGCCAGGAACGCCGACTTGGCCGCGTTGGCGGCCAGCGCGGCGTCGCGGGCGCTGGTGACCAGCTCGGCCACCCGGGTGCGCTCGGTGATGTCGGTCGCGATGCTGCAGGTGGCGTAGACGGTGCCGTTGCTGTCGGTCAAGCCGAATTTGGTCACCTCGTAGGTCCGCAGCCCGTCCGGCCCGACGTGGGTAGCCTCCACCTGGATCGGCCCCTCCTGGGCGCGCTGGTCGTAGTCGCGCCACCGGTAGGAGGGGTCGGGATCCAACGCGTCGATGGTCTTCCCTATCAGCTCGGCCTCGGTCGTCCCGAAGATGTGCGTGAAGGTCTCGTTGACCATGAGGAAACGGCCCTCCAGGTCCTTGACCGTGATCAGCGAGGTGCTGTTGCGGATCACCGACCGCAGCATTGCGGCGTTGGCGTCCCGCTCGGCCTCGGCCGTCACCCGCGCCTGGCTCAGGGTCTGTTCGGCCTCGAGGGCTTCCAGTCGTTGCTTCTGGGCAAAGGAGTCGAAGAGGAGGGCCTGGATCAGCAGCCGCCCGTAGGAGTGGCGATTGACGACGAAGTAGAACGCGACAGCGGCGAGCAGGACCTGCCAGGACGCCAGCCACCAGATGTTGGGTCGCCTGGCGGCAAAAGCAGGTCCGTCGGTGCCGAGCAGGTTGATGACCTGCCACGACACCTGCAGGATCCGTTGGAGTCCCAGGAGGAGGGTGACGGTGACGACAGCCATCGCGAGGCGGTTGGTCCGCAGCTGGTTCAGTCGATACAGCCGCAGCACGATCAACACGGCCATGACAACAGTGCACAGGCCCACGACGGCGTTCGCCATCATGCTGACCTGCCACCACATCAACCCGTCGAAGGGGCCATCGCGCACCCGGGACCTACCTTCCGTGATCCCGAGGACGCTGAGGCTACCTCACTGGAGCCTGACGCGGGAGGACGCGCGTGTACTGGTGCGCCTCGGCTCTCCTCGCGGCACGGTGGGTGCCCAGAACTAGGCTGCCCGCCATGCAAGCGGCTGAGCAGCGGAGCGGGGCGTGGGACCGGACCCGCGTGCTTGCCCTCGCACCCGATGACTCCGCCCAGCGAGCAGCGTCCGCGGTGCCCTCGAGCAGCTGGCAGGAGCTGGGTTGTACGGACCGCTCGCTGCTGTGGGGGGTCTGTCGGGGCAGTGGTTCCCGGCCGTACGAGGTGGTCGTCGACCCGGCAGCGCCGGCGTACGGCTGCAGCTGCCCGAGCCGGAAGTCACCGTGCAAGCACGCGCTCGCGCTGCTACTGCGGTGGAGTGCCGGCGACCTGCCTGAGGGCGCGCCGACGGCGTTCGCCGAGCGGTGGCGGTCCGGCCGCGCCGGGCCCGCAGCCGAGGCGGTCGAGTCTCGCCCGGCCGGCACCCTCGCTGACCCGGCCGCCGCGGCGGCCCGGGCGGTCGCGCGCCGCCAGCGGGTCAGTGACGGCCTGGACGAGCTGTCGGTCTGGCTGGGCGACCAGCTGCGGGGCGGGCTGGCCCAGATGGAACGGGCCGGGTACGCCGCCGTCGACACCGTCGCCGCCCGGATGGTCGACGCGCAGGCGCCCGGGGTGACGTCGCTGTTGCGCGCGCTGCCCGCCGAGCTGACGTCCGAGGGCTGGCCGGGGCGGGTGCTCGAGCAGCTGGCCGCGCTGCACCTGCTCGTCCAGGCTCACCGGTCCCTGGACGCACTGCCGGACGGCCTTGCTGCGACCGTACGCGCGCGGATCGGCTATCCGACCGCGAAGGCTGAGGTGCTCGCGGGCCCCGGCGTCGACGACGAGTGGTGGGCGGTCGGCCAGCTGGATGCGGTCGAGGCGCGGCTGGAGACTCGACGGGTGTGGCTCTGGGGTCGGCACAGTCGGCGCTGGGCCCTCTGGCTGACCTTCGCCGTTCCGGGCCAGGCGCCCGACAGCACGGTCACCGCGGGCGAACGGCTGCTAGGGCGGTTGCACTACTACCCGGGGTCGGGCCAGTACCGCGTGGTGGTGGGTGAACGGCGCGACGCCGCCGACCTCGGTGAGCTGGCGATGCCGCCGGCGGAGTCGGTGCCGCAGTCTCGGGCCCGGTTCGCGGCGCTGCTCGCCGCCGACCCGTGGGCGAACCGGATGCCGGCGGTGCTGCGGGTCACGCCCGTGCCGCCGGAGCGGACAGAGCCATGGCGGCTGCGCGACGGTGACGGCTGGTACCGGGAGGTGGTCGGTCCCGAGCTGTCCCTCTGGTCACTGCTGGCGGAGTCCCGCGGCCGGGAGGTCGCGGTCGTCGTCGAGTGGACCGACGCCGGGGTTCGGCCGCTGGCCGTCCTCGACGACGCCGCTGCTCGCCACGGCGCGGTGACTGCGGTCCGGGCGGTGTCCTGACGTGCCAAACGGAAACGAGCTGGACTGGGGAGAGCTGGTGACGACAGCGTTGCTGGGGACCGACCGTCGACCGGTGGTCACGACGTCGGGCCTGCTCGACGAGGCGGCTCGGCACCGCGCCAGCAGCCGGTCCGCACCGCCGTTGGCGCGCTGCCCGGCGCCGCCCCGCGCCCCTGAGCTCGAGCGCCCCGAGGCGCCCGTGCCGGCCCAGGAGCTGCTCGACGGCCTGCTCGGGCGGCCGGTGGCCGAGCTGGTGAACGGGTGGCTCGCGGCGGCCGTGGCGGCCCAGGTGCTGGCCGCGCCCCGGCACTGGGCCGCCCTGGCCGCCCTCGCCGCCAACCGCCCCGACTACGACCGGCGGCTGCTGGCCCTGGCCCTCGGACGGGCGGGCAGCTGGTTCCTCGACCAGAACCCGGCCTGGAGCCGGCTCGCCGAGTCTGTCCGGCGCACGCTGGCGCAACCGCCGACCGAGGCTGAGCCCGGACCGAACGACGACGGCAGTAACCGGGCCTGGGCCGACGCGAGCGTCGTGCCGGGCGAGGCGGAGGTGCGGGCCCGGCCCGAAGCGGCCCTCGCGGTCGCGGCACCCTGGCCGCGCCCGCTCACGGTTGCGGCCCTGCGGGTGGTGCTCAGCGGTCAGCTCGGCTGGCGGGCGGCCACGTACGGTTCAGCGGTCGGCGCCCGGATGGCGGTGGCCGACGCCGACCTCCTCCAGCAGGCGACGGAGGCGCTGGGGATCGTCGACGGCCGCGGTGCCCCACCGGGCGCGCGGCTGGTCCAGGACGCCGTGGCGGCGGCCACCCGATCGGTCCAGGCCCGGGTCGAGATCGCCCGCTCCTTCACTCCCAGCAGTCAGGAACCCGATGAGCACGCGTGACCCCGACCCGGCCGACCCGCGCCAGCAGCCGAGTCCGCCGGAGGCGCTGCGGCCGCACGCCGAGCAGGTGTACGCCGAGGAGCTGACCGCGCTGGCGGCCGATGACGACCGACCGCGTCCGCCGCAGTGGCGGCTCTCGCCGTGGGCGGTGGTGACCTACCTGATGGGCGGCACGCTGGCCGACGGCACCGTGATCAGCGCCAAGTACGTCGGGTCCCGCCGACTGATGGAGGTCGCGGTCGCCACGCTCGCGACGGACCGGGCCCTCCTGCTGCTCGGCGTGCCCGGCACGGCCAAGTCGTGGGTGTCGGAGCACCTCGCCGCGGCGGTGTCCGGCCGGTCCACGCTGCTGGTCCAGGGCACGTCCGGCACCACCGAGGACGCCATCCGCTACGGCTGGAACTACGCGCGGTTGATCGCCGAGGGTCCGAGCCCGGCCGCGCTCGTCCCCTCACCGGTGATGGTGGCGATGCGGACCGGGACGATCGCCCGGATCGAGGAGCTCACCCGGATCCCGGCCGAGGTGCAGGACGCGCTGATCACGGTGCTGTCGGAGAAGACACTGCCGATCCCCGAGCTCGGCGACGAGGCGCAGGCGCTCAAGGGCTTCAACGTCATCGCCACCGCCAACGACCGCGACAAAGGGGTCAACGAGCTCTCTTCGGCCCTGCGTCGCCGATTCAACACCCTCGTCCTGCCGCTACCCGAGCACGAGGAGGACGAGGTGGCGATCGTCGCGAGCCGGGTAGCGGCGATGGCCACCAGCCTCGAGCTGCCCGAGGTGCCGCCGGCGCTGGAGGAGATCCGCCGTGTGGTCCAGGTGTTCCGTGAGCTGCGGTCCGGGGTCAGCGCGGACGGCCGGACCCGGGTCAAGAGCCCGACGGCCACCCTGTCCACCGCCGAGGCGATCTCGGTCGTGACCAGCGGGCTGGCCCTGTCGGCCCACTTCGGCGACGGTCAGCTGCGGCCGAGCGACATCGCAGCCGGCATCGTCGGCGCCGTGGTCAAGGACCCGGTCTCCGACCAGGTCGCCTGGGATGAGTACCTCGAGGTGATCGTCCGCGACCGGGAGGGCTGGGCGGACTTCTACGCCGCCTGCCGCGACGCCACGTGAGCGTGCTGGAGGAGGCCGAGGATGCCCACGCCGAGGTCGACGAGCCCGAGGCGCGGGTCGAGGTCTTCGGGATCCGGCACCACGGGCCGGGTTCGGCGCGCTCGCTGCTGACCGCGCTCGAGGACTACCAGCCCGACGTGGTGCTGATCGAGGGGCCGGCCGACGCCGACCCCGTGCTGGGCTGGGCCGCCGCGGCGGGCACGGAACCCCCCGTCGCGCTGCTGGCCTACGCCGCGGACGCGCCGGCGGTATCGGCGTTCTGGCCGTTCGCCGTCTTCTCCCCGGAGTGGCAGGCGCTTCGCTGGGCCCAGACGCACGACGTGGAGGTCCGGATGTGCGACCTGCCGGCCGCGCTGACCCTCGCCCCCCGTCCCGCCGACCTGCTCGACGACGGCGAGCCCGAGGTGTCACCGCCGGAGCTCGACCCGTCCGACCCGAGGCGCTGGGCCCGGTCGGACCCGCTGCGCGCCCTGGCCGAGGCGGCGGGGTACGACGACGCCGAGCGTTGGTGGGACGACGTGGTCGAGGGGCGGCCCTCTCTCGGCGACACCGACGGGTCGTCGCCGTTCCCGCTGCTGGTCGAGGCGATGGCCGAGCTGCGGCAGGAGGTGGAGACGGCGACCGGCCGCGGTGCCCCCTACTCCTCAGCCCAGCACGAGGCCCGCCGCGAGGCGTACATGCGCCAGACGATCCGCGCCGCGCTCAAGCGCCGCCGCCGCCGCGTCGCCGTGGTCTGCGGCGCCTGGCACGCCCCGGCGTTGACCCTGCCGCTGCCGCCCGCGGTGGCCGACACCCGGGCGCTGCGCGGCGCGGCCAAGCGCAAGGTCACCCTGACCTGGGTGCCGTGGACGCACACGCACCTGGCCAGCGCTCTCGGCTACGGCGCGGGGATCACCTCACCCGGCTGGTACGCCCACCTGTGGAGCGCGAACGACGCGCCGGTGGTGCGCTGGCTGACCAAGGTCGCCCACGCGCTGCGCCGGCACGACCTCGTAGTCTCCAGCGCACACGTGATCGAGGCCGTCCGGCTCGCCGAGACCCTGGCCGCGCTGCGCGGCCGGCCCCTCGCCGGGCTGGCGGAGGTCCAGGAGGCGACCCGGGCCGTGCTGTGCGACGGCGACGAGGGCGCGGTCCGGTTCGTCACCACCGAGCTGGTGGTCGGCGAGGCGCTGGGAACGGTCGACGACCGGGTGCCGATGGTGCCACTGGAGGCCGACCTCGTCGCCACCTGCCGACGGCTGCGGGTCCGACGCGAGCCACACCCACGTGCCTTCGACCTCGACCTGCGCAAGCCCACGGACCAGGCCCGCTCGCAGCTGTTCCACCGACTGCAGCTGCTGGAGATCGGCTGGGTCACCCCGGCCGAGAGCACGGTCGAGAGCCAGGGCACGTTCCGTGAGACCTGGACGGCGAGCTGGCAGCCGGTCTTCTCCGTCGACCTCGTCCGCGCCGCCGTCTGGGGGACCACTGTGGTGGGCGCCGCCACCGCCCGGGTGCTCGACCGGCTGACCGGTAGCAGCCTGGTCGAGCTCACCCGTACGGTCGAGCACTGTCTGCTCGCCACCCTGCCCGAGGCGCTGAGCCGGCTGCTCGAGGTGCTGGCCGAGCGGGCGGCGCTCGACGCCGACGTCGTGCACCTGATGGACGCCCTGCCGGCGCTAGCCCGGGCCCAGCGCTACGGCGACGTCCGCGGGACCGACACCACGGCGTTGCGGGAGGTGCTCGTGGTGCTGCTCGTCCGGATCTGCGCCGGCCTGCCGCAGGCTGTCGCCGGGCTTGACGACGAGACGGCCGCCCTGATGCGGCAACGCTTCGACCGGGTCGGTACCGCGGTCGGGCTGCTGGCCGACGAGGACTTCCGCGAACGCTGGCTCGCCACGCTGGCCGGCCTGGTCGACCGACGCGACGTCCACGGCCTGCTGGTGGGCCGGGTGGTCCGGCTGCTCGTCGACGCCGAGCGCCTCGACGACGTCGACGTACGGGTCGACCGTGCCCTCTCCCATGGCGTGGACGCCCGCGCCAAGGCCGCGTGGGTGGACGGCTTCTTCGCCGGCGGGGCGCTGCTGCTGATCCACGACCCCCCGCTGCGCCAGCTGCTCGACCGCTGGGTCTGCGGGCTGGACGACGCCGAGTTCGCCGACCTGCTGCCGCTGGTCCGACGGACGTTCGGCACCTTCAGCCCGGCCGAACGCCGCTCCATCGCCGGCCGGCTCACCGCGGGTGACCGTCCCGCGCCGGCGGTGACCGAGCCCCAGCCCGACCTCGACGCCGACCTGGCGGCGCCGGCGCTGGCCACCGTCGACGCGATCCTCGCGGCCCGATGAGCACCTCCGAGGCGGCCAGTGAGGACCTGGCCGAGGACGGACGCCGTCGCCGCTGGCGGCTGCTGCTCGGCGAGGCGGCCGAGGAGGCGATGGAGAGCCAGCTGAGCCCGCTCGAGATCGGGATGGACCGGGCGCTGGCGGCCCTCTACGACGGCGAGCAGACCGGCGAGCGTGGTACGCCCCGACGCGCCGGCGGGCTGGGCTCGTCCGCCCCGGGCGTGGCCCGCTGGCTCGGCGACATCCGCACCTATTTCCCGACCAGCGTCGTGCAGGTGATGCAGCGCGACGCGATCGACCGGCTGCAGCTCACCTCGATGCTGCTCGAACCCGAGCTGCTCGACTCGGTCCAGCCCGACGTGCACCTGGCCGCCACCCTGGTCGGGCTCAGCCAGGTGATGCCCGAGACGACCCGTCGGACCGCCCGGCTGGTCGTCGGCAGGGTGGTCGCCGAGATCGAGCGACGGGTGGCTCAGCACACCGTCGCCGCCGTCCGCGGCGCCGTCAGCCGGGCCAGCCGGACCCGCCGGCCCAAGCTGGCCGACATCGACTGGCCCGCCACCATCAGCCAGAACCTCCAGCACTACCTGCCCGAGCAGCGGACGATCGTCCCGGAACGGCTCGTCGGCTACGGCCGGCGCAGCTCGGCGGTCGCCCGGGACGTGATCGTGGCGATCGACCAGTCCGGGTCGATGGCGGAGTCGGTGGTCTACGCAGCCGTCTTTGCCGCCACCCTGGCCTCGCTGCGGACGGTCCGTACCTCGTTGGTGGCCTTCGACACCGAGGTCGCCGACCTGACCAGCCGGTTGGCCGACCCGGTCGACGTGCTGTTCGGCTGCCAGCTGGGCGGCGGCACCGACATCAACCGCGCCCTCGCGTACTGCCAGTCGCTGGTCAGCCGGCCAGAAGACACCCTGCTGGTGCTCATCTCCGACCTGTTCGAGGGCGGCATCGCCGAGGAGATGCTGCGTCGGGTCGCCCGGCTGCTGGCCGACGGCGTCACCGTCGTCGTGCTGCTGGCCCTGTCGGACTCGGGGACCCCGAGCTTCGACTCCGAGCACGCCGCCGCGCTCGCCGCCCTCGGCGTCCCCGCGTTCGCGTGCACGCCGGACCAGTTCCCCGATCTGTTGGCCGTCGCCCTGAGCCGCGGCGACGTCGGCCTCTGGGCCGCCCGGACGGCCGTCGAGCAGGCGGTGGCCCCGTGACCTGATCCGGCCCGAGGCGAGAGGACGGCACCGTGAGAAGATGCCGAGCGTGGCTGCGCTTCCGTCGGTGTCGTACTCGATCACGGTGCGCTTGGAGGTGCCGGCGGGCGGGGGGTCGGTGTCCGCGTTGACCTCGGCGGTCGAGGGGGCGGGCGGTACCGTCACCGCGCTGGACGTCACGGCGTCGGGGCACGAGCGGCTGCAGATCGACGTCACCTGCGCGGCCCGGAACACCGACCACGCCGACGAGCTGGTCGCGGTGATGCGGTCCGTGCCGGGCGTCACGATCGGCAAGGTCTCCGACCGCACCTTCTTGATGCACCTCGGCGGCAAGATCGAGATGCGCTCCAAGCACCCGATCCGCAACCGTGACGACCTGTCGATGGTCTACACCCCCGGCGTGGCGCGGGTCTGTCTGGCGATCGCCAAGAACAAGGAGGACGCCCGCCGGCTCACCTCCAAGCGGAACAGCATCGCGGTGGTGACCGACGGGTCGGCGGTGCTCGGCCTCGGCAACATCGGGCCGGAGGCGGCGCTGCCGGTGATGGAGGGCAAGGCGGCACTGTTCAAGCGGTTCGGCGACATCGACGCCTGGCCGTTGTGCCTGGACACCCAGGACGTGGACGAGATCGTCACCGTGGTGAAGGCGATCGCGCCGGGCTTTGCGGGCATCAACCTGGAGGACATCTCGGCGCCGCGCTGCTTCGAGGTCGAGGCGCGGCTGCGCGAGCAGCTCGACATCCCGGTCTTCCACGACGACCAGCACGGGACGGCGATCGTGGTCGTGGCAGCGCTGTACAACGCGCTGCGGGTGGTCGACAAGCAGATCGATCACGTCAAGATCGTCATGTCCGGCGCCGGTGCGGCCGGGACCGCCATCATCAAGCTGCTGCTCGCCGCCGGCGCGACCGACGTGGTCGTAGCCGACATCGACGGCGTGGTGCACGCCGGCCGGCCCGGGATCACCGGCGAGCTGGCCTGGCTGGCCCAGCACACCAACGCGACCCAGGTCACCGGCTCGCTGACCGACGCCGTAGTGGGGGCGGACGTGTTCGTCGGGGTGTCGGCGCCGAACCTGCTGACCGGGGAGGACATCTCCCAGATGGCGCCCGGGGCGATCGTCTTCGCGCTGGCCAACCCCGAGCCCGAGGTCGACCCGATCGAGGCGATGAAGCACGCCGCGGTGGTGGCGACCGGACGCTCGGACTTCCCCAACCAGATCAACAACGTGCTCGCGTTCCCCGGCGTCTTCCGCGGGCTGATCGACGCCCGGTCCTCAGAGATCACCTCCACCATGCTGCTGGCGGCCGCCCAGGCTCTGGCCGGGGTGGTGAGCGACGAGGAGCTCAACCCGGCCTACATCACCCCCAGCGTGTTCAACCCGGCCGTGCACACCGCCGTCGCCACCGCCGTCCGCCGCGCCGCGGGCGGGCCGGCCGAGCTCCCCGTCGACCCGGACGCCGTCCCGTAACCGATGACCGACGGGCGGGACGAGCCGAAGGGACGGGTCGGGCTGGCTGGGCTGGTGGGGCGGGACTGGCGGATCGTCGGCGTGCTCGCGGGCGTGTCGGTCCTGCTGCAGGGCTGGGGCCTGTACCGGGTGGCCGGGCCGCCCACGCCGCAGTGGTTCCCCCAAGCCGACAAGCTGGAGCACGCGGCCGGCTTCGCCCTGCCCACCGTCTTGGTGCTGCTGACGCTGCACGTACGGAGCCGCGCGCACGGCGGCCAGCTGTCCCGTCGAGCGATCGGGTGGGTGGTGGCCGCTTTCGGGGTCCACGCCGTGCTGAGCGAGATCATCCAGCACGTCGGCTACACCACGCGCACCGGTGACCCGGTCGACGTCCTGGCCGACGGCACCGGGACGGTGGTCGGCGCGCTGACCGCGGTGGCCCTGCTGCGCCGGTCCCGGGTGGCGGGCCGATGACCGAGCGGGAGCCGGCACCCGGCAACCTGCTGGTCGCGAGCGTGCTGCTGGCCGACGGCGTCTTCAACTCCACCGTCGTCCTCGTGCTCGACTGCGACGCCGACGGCGCGCTGGGGGTGATCCTGAACGAGATCTCCCAGACTCCGCTGGACGCGGTGCTGCCCGACTGGGTCGGCAGTGTCTCCGAACCCCGGCTGCTCTTCCACGGCGGTCCGGTCTCGCCCAACGGCGCCATCTGCCTCGCCAGCGTGGCCAGCCCGGGAGAGGAGCCGCCCGGGTGGCGGCCGCTGTTCGACACGGTCGGTCTGCTGCACCTCGACACGCCCATCGAGATCGTCGCCGGTGCGTACCGGGACCTGCGCATCTTCGCCGGGTACGCCGGCTGGTCCGCCGGCCAGCTGCAGGGCGAGATCGCCCAGGGCATGTGGCACATCGCCGCCGCTGAGTACGACGACGTCTTCGGCACCCGGCCGCTCGAGCTGTGGCGCACCGTGCTGCGCCGGCAACGCAGCGAGATGGCGTACTTCTCGACCTGGCTGGAGGATCCTGACCTGAACTAGTGCCGTGCCCCCGCGCCGTGGTCGTCGGATCGACGCCACCACCCTCCTAGGATCACGTTCTGGCCACGAGGCTTTATGGTGGTGCTGAGTTTTGCGGGGGATGGGCGTGCCGGATAAACGCGCCGGGGCGGAACGGCGAGGGGAGAAATAGTGTCGGAAGCGACCAGGAATACGGGTGCGCGCAGCCGGGTGTTGGTGGTGGACGACGACGCCGCGCTCGCCGAAATGCTCTCCATCGTGCTCCGCAACGAAGGCTATGAGCCGATCTGGTGTGCCTACGGCGACAAAGCCGTCACCATCTTCCGCGAGGCTCGGCCCGATCTGGTGCTGCTCGACCTGATGCTGCCCGGCCGGGACGGTGTCGACGTCTGCCGCGAGATCCGGCTCGAGTCCGGGGTGCCCATCATTATGTTGACGGCGAAGACCGACACGATCGACGTCGTCGAGGGGCTCGAGGCCGGGGCTGATGACTACGTGTCCAAGCCGTTCAAGGCCAAGGAGCTGGTGGCTCGGATCAAGACCCGGCTGCGCCGGCCGGCCGGGCCGGATGACTCCGAGCTCGAGACGCTGCGGATCGGCGACCTGTCGATCAGCGTGGACGGTCACTCGGTCAAGCGGAACGGGATGCCGATCCAGCTCACCCCGCTCGAGTTCGACCTGTTGCTCGCGCTTGCCCGCCGGCCCTGGCAGGTGTTCAGCCGCGAGACGCTGCTGGAGCAGGTGTGGGGCTACCGGCACGCGGCCGACACCCGGCTGGTGAACGTCCACGTCCAGCGGCTGAGGTCCAAGATCGAGCGCGACCCGGAGCGCCCCGAGATCGTGGTCACCGTCCGCGGCATCGGCTACAAAGCCGGCGAGACCGTCCAAGCCTGACCTGCGACTGTCTCCCCCGATCGTGTCTGTACCGGCCCTGGCGGCTGCGCCCATCCGGCCCCCGGGGGACCCCTGGTGGCGGCTGCCGGCGCGCCTGTGGTGGCGTTCGCTACCGCTCCGGGTGATTGCGTCGGTGTTCGCGGCGTCGGTGCTGGTCCTGGTCCTCGGCGGGTTCCTGCTGATGCAGCAAGCCACCTCCGGGGTGATGAAAGGCAAGCAGGACACGGCCAAGAACGAGGCACGTCAGGCGATCAGCCGAGCCCAGCAACAGCTCAACGGCACCGACCAGACGGCCCAGCTCGACGTCGACCTCGTGCTGAGCAACGTGGTCAACCTGTCGGCCACGCCCTCGGCCGACAGCGAGCAGTACCAGCTCCTGCTGCTCGGTCAGGGTCAGACCATCACCTCCGGCACGATCATGGCCAGCAGCATCCCGGCCGAGCTGATCAGCGCCGTGCGGGCCAGCAAGGACCTGCTGATCACCCCGACCGAAGTCGAGTACAGCGACGGCACCCCGTCGGTGGCCGGTCTGGCCGCCGGCGGCACGGTGACCCTGCCAGGCTCGGTCGCCAGCACCTACCAGCTGTACGTCATCTTTCCCCTGACCCAAGAGGTCACGACCCTGGGCGTGCTCCGGAACGCGGTCGTGACGACCGGGGTGATCCTGATCATCTTGTTGACCTTCATCGCCGCGCTGGTGAGCCGTCAGGTCGTGACGCCGGTCCGCGCCGCCCGGCAGGCGGCCGAGAGCCTGGCGTCGGGCAACCTGCACGACCGGATGCAGGTGCGCGGCACCGACGACCTCGCGCGGCTGGCCACTTCGATGAACTACATGGCGAGTGAGCTGGAAAAGCAGATCACCACCCTCGAGGAGCTGTCCGCGGTCCAGCAGCGGTTCGTCTCCGACGTCTCCCACGAGCTGCGGACGCCGCTGACCACCGTCCGGATGGCTGCTGAGGTGCTGCACGACGCGCGGGAGGACTTCGACCCGGTCGCGGCTCGCTCGGCCGAGCTGCTGCAGGCTGAGCTGGACCGCTTCGAGGCGCTGCTCACCGACCTGTTGGAGATCTCCCGGTTCGACGCGGGTGCGGCCGAGCTGGCGCTCGGGACCATCGACCTGCGCGACGTCGTAGCCCGGGTCGTGTCGGCGTACGCGCCGTTGGCCGACCGGAACAGCACGACCGTGCTGGTGCACGCGCCCGAGCCGGCCTTGGCCGAGGTCGACGCGCGGCGGATCGAGCGCATCCTGCGTAACCTCGTGGTGAACGCGATCGAGCACAGCGAGTCGCGGCCGATCCACATCTGGGTCCACAGCGATGAGGAGGCGGTGGCGATCGCCGTCCGTGACCACGGGGTGGGCTTCGAGGCGGGCCAGGCCAAGCAGGTGTTCCACCGCTTCTGGCGGGCCGACCCGGCCCGAGCACGGATGGTGGGCGGTACGGGGCTCGGTCTCTCGATCGCGCTCGAGGACGCCAACCTGCACGGCGGCTGGCTGACCGCCTGGGGTCGGCCGGGCCTCGGGGCCCAGTTCCGGCTCACCGTCCCCCGGGTCGCGGGGGCGATCCTCGAGACCTCGCCGCTGCCGCTGGTGCCGCGCGACTACCAGCCCACGGCGGCTACGACCGCCCCTGCGCCACCGGACGCGTTGGACGAGCGGGGCGGCTCCGGCGGGCCGCTCGCGGTGTCCGGGGCCGACACGTCAGCCGTGACCGGATGAGCGCGGGTCGGCGCAGGCTGGTCGGCGTCGTGTTGAGCGCGCTGCTGCTCGGTCTGGCCGGCTGTGTCGACGTGCCGACGTCGGGGCCGGTCGAGAAGATCAGCGGTCAGGAGCCACCGTGTGAGAACTGCGTCAACGTCGAGGTCTCGCCCCCGGTTCCGGGTGAGGACAAGGCGACCATCGTCGAGAGCTACCTGCGGGCCAACGCCAACTACCAGCCGAACTACGCGGTCGCCAAGCAGTACCTGACCCGCGCGGCGGCGGCCAAGTGGAGCCCGGAAGGCAGCGTCACCATCTTTGCCGACGCCAGCAAGGAGCCCGGGCAGGGCAACCGGATCACGCTCAGGGGCAAGCAGGTCGGCTACCTGGACGCCTTCCAGACCTACAACGCGCAGCCGCTGACCCTGAAGAAGGACTTCACGCTCACCAGGGAGGGCGGGGAGTGGCGGATCGACACTCCTCCGGCGGGGCTGTTCGTGTCCCAGTCGGCGTTCGAGGAGCTCTACAAGCCCTACACGCTGTACTTCGTCGGCGGCGCGGGCAGCCTCGTGCCCCAGTCGATCTACCTGCCCAACCTGCGCAACCCCGACAGCATCGCGACGGCGCTGGTGAAGGCGTTGTTGAAGGGGCCGTCGGACTGGCTGCTGCCGGCGGTGACCTCGGCCCTGCCAGCGGGGACCGCGCTCGACGTGGATGCGGTCACCGTCGTGAACGGGGTGGCGCAGGTCTCGCTGACCGACCAGGTGACCGGTCTGGACGACCTGAGCCGGACGCAGCTCGCTGCGCAGCTGGTCTACACCCTCCAGCAGGTCACCGGGGTCAAGAAGGTGCTGGTGCTGGTGCGCAACCAGCCCTTCCGCGTCCTGGACAGCGGGTCCGGTGACCTGGCGGTACCCGTGGACGGCATCTCGCCCGGGCTGGACCCCATCCCGAGCGTTCCGGCGGAACAGCTGTTCGCCGTCCGTGACGGCAAGCTGGGCACGGTCAGCGCCAGCACCGACGACTCGGACTTCTCCGCCGTCGCCGGAGAGCTCGGCGGAGGTAGCCGCCGCATTGACTCCTTGGGGGTGTCGGTCACCAACAGCACGGTCGCCGTGGTCACCGACGGGGGCACGGTGTTGAGCCAGGCCGCGTCCGACGGCGGCAAGGTGACCCCGCTGCTGAGGGGGGTGACCCGGCTGCTGCGGCCGCAGTACAGCCGCGACGACCGGCTCTGGGCCGTGGCCGACCGGGGTGGACGCCAGCAGATGTTGCTCGTCGGTCCCCAGTCCGCTACGCCGGTCACGGTCGAGGCCATGACCAAGGGCCGGCTGCTGGCGTTCCGTATCTCACCCGACGGCAGCCGGATGGCGATGCTGATCACCCGCCGCGGCACGACGACGCTCGGCCTCGGGCTGATCGTCGGCACGGGGGCGGCGACCACGGTGACGGGGTGGCGTGAGCTGGACACCCGGCAGACGCCGACGGGGAGCGAGCGCCGGGTCCCGGCGGCGCTGCGCGACGTTGCCTGGACCGACGCCAGCACGCTCGTCGTGCTGCGCCAGGACCACTACACGCACCGCTTCGTCCCTGTGGAGCTGCCTGACGACGCTTCGTCGATCCTGCCCGAGCAGCCGTCGAACGGGTGGAACGCCCGCTCCCTGACGGTGTTGCTGCGGACCAAGACGGCGTTGGTGGTGACGGAGGACCAGCGGGTGCTGCGCGACGACGGCACCAGCTGGCTCGACTACCTCCGAAGGGTCGCCGCCGTCGCCGGCCCGGGCTGACACCGCTGGGTGAGTTCTCCACAGGCCCGGCGGTGGCGCCGGTCCGGGTCGCTGACCTGGGGGACACTGCTGCGGTGCGTCTGGAGCCCTGGGTCGCGGCGGCTGGCGACCTGCTGCTCGGCTCGGCCTGCCACGGGTGCGGTCGGCCCTGGTGGGGCGTCTGCCCGGCGTGCCGTGACCGGCTGCGGGCGCTCCGGCCCTACCTGACCCGTCCGGAGCCGTGCCCGGACGGCTTTCCGCCGACGGCCACCTGCTCGCCCTACGACGACCTGGTCCGAGGGCTGGTGATCGCCCACAAGGAGCGGTCGGCCCTGGGGCTGGGTCCGGTGCTGGCCGACCGGCTCGCCCAGAGCGTGCACGCGCTGCTCGGTCCCGGTACGGCCGGTCTGCCCGTCGTGCTGGTCCCCGTGCCCTCCGCGGCTGCTGCGGTCCGGCGCCGCGGCTACGACGCGACAGCGACCCTGGCCCGGCTGACCGCGCGCCAGCTCGCGAGCCGGCACCGGGTCCGGGCGGTCTCGCTGCTCGCGCAGCGCGGTGGGGTCGCCGACCAGGCGGGTCTGGACGCCGCCGCCCGCGGCCGCAACCTGGCCGGCGGGCTCCGGGTCCGCCGACCGGCGAAGGTCGCCGGACTCGTCGCCGCCGGGTCGGTGGCGGTGCTCGTGGACGACCTCGTGACAACCGGCAGCAGCCTCGCCGAGGCGGCCCGGGTGCTACGGAGGGCGGGGCTCCCGCTGGTCGGGGCCGCCACGGTGGCGGCGACCGTACGACGGTCCGCCGAGGGATCCCCGCACCTGTCGATCCCCTGAGAAGTCGCTGGGGAAAAGCGCCCCGGCGTGGATCGCCGACGGGCCAGGGGCTAGCGTCACTTCATGGCGCTCCTGTTCCTCCTGTGCCCCTGGTAAGACCAGGGTGGAGGAGAAGGGGGCGCTTTTTTAGTTTCCGATCCGCACGATCGAGAGAGGTTTTCATGGATGTTGTCGTGAAGGGCCGCCACTGCAGTGTGTCCGACCAGTTCCGTACCCTCGTCGAGGACAAGATCACCCGGCTGGAGAAGCTCGATGATCGGGTGATCCGGGTCGAGGTGGAGGTGTCGGCGGAACGTAACCCACGACAGCACGACCAGGCCTGCCGGGTGGAGATCACGCTGCGCAGCAAAGGTCCGGTCGTCCGGGCCGAGGCGGCAGCCGACGACAAGGCGGCCGCGTTCGACATCGCGCTCGACCGGCTGATGGCCCAGCTGCGGCGGGCCGCTGACCGTAAGCGGGTGCACCACGGCCAGCACGGCCTGGCCTCGCTCAAGAGCTCGGCCGCCGAGCCCGAGGCCGTCGTCGCGGCCGCGGACGGCGAGGACTCCGACACCTACACCGTTGCCGGGATGCAGGTCCAGGGCGAGGGCCCGCTGGTCGTGCGCGAGAAGACCCATACCGCCGTGCCGATGAGTCTCGACCAGGCGCTCATGGAGATGGAGCTCGTCGGGCACGACTTCTACCTCTACATCGACGCCGAGCACCAGATGCCGAGCGTGGTCTACCGCCGACACGCCTACGACTACGGCGTGATCCGGCTGACCGACGACGCCCGGCTGGCTACCGTCGCCAGCTGACCCGCACGCGCCCGGAGCCTGTCGAAGGGTCTCCCATCCCTTCGCGCACGACTCGCGTCATCGGAAGCTGCCGCAGTGACCCGCCGATTTGTCAGCGCTGACCGCTAGCGTGCGGGACGTGTCCAGAGAGTCGATCAGCCGTGGCGAGGCCCGCCGGATCGCCCTGGCCGCCCAGGGTTTCGGGGTGCCCCGGCTGGACCGGACGGTGACGATGCGGGACGTCTCGGCCACGGTCGCCCGGCTCGGGCAGTTCCAGATCGACTCGGTCAACGTCGTGCAGCGGGCGCACTACCTGCCGCTCTACTCCCGGCTCGGTCCCTACGACACGGCCCTGCTGGAACGGGCGGCCGGCGAGGCGCCACGCAGGCTCTTCGAGTACTGGGGACACGCGGCCAGCCTGCTCGACGTGGCGCTGCACCCCCTGTTGCGGTTCCGGATGCAGCCCGAGCACCGCGAGGTCTGGGCCACCATGGCCCGCGTGGCGGCCGAACAGCCCGACCTGGTCCGCTTCGTGCGCGAGGAGGTGGCGGCCCGCGGACCGGTCAGCGCCCGGCAGCTCGAGGTCGAGGAGGTACGCGACCGTAGCCACTGGGGCTGGAACTGGTCCTCGGTCAAGACGGTGCTGGAGTGGCTGTTCACCTGCGGCGAGGTGACCGCGGCTCGCCGGAACTCCTCGTTCGAGCGGGTCTACGACCTGCCAGAGCGGGTGTTGCCGCGCGCGGTGTTCGAGCAACCCACACCCACGCCGGCCGAGGCGGTACGAGGACTGGTGGCGCGGGCCGCTCGGGCGCTGGGGGTGGCCGACGAGCGCAGCCTGGCCGACTACTTCCGCACCTCCCTCACCCTGACCCGGCCGGCGATCCGCGACCTGGTGGAGGAGGGGCAGCTGTCACCGGTCCAGCTTGGTCGGCGGGGCGCTGGGCAGGCCGGGCACTACCTGTGGCACGAGGCCCGCATCCCGCGCCGCGTCCAGGCGCGAGCGCTGGTCAGTCCGTTCGACTCGCTCGTCTTCGAGCGGTCCCGGCTGCACCAGCTCTTCGACTTCTTCTACCGGATCGAGATCTACGTCCCCGAAGCGCGCCGGGTGCACGGCTACTACGTGTACCCGTTCGTGCTGGGTGAGGCGGTCGTGGCCCGGGTCGACCTGAAGGCCGACCGGCCTGCGGGGGTGCTGCGGGTCGCCGCCGCCTGGGGCGAACCCGGTCACGACGTCGCCGAGGTGGTCGAGGAGCTGGCGGCCGAGCTCGCGACCATGGCCGGCTGGCTCGGGCTCAGCGGCGTCCAGGTGCTGCCGCGCGGCGACCTGGCCGCCCCGCTGGAACACGCCGTCCGGCGGGCGGCACTAGGATGACTCAGTGCGTTCGGTGCCGCGCGGCCCTCGGGAGGCCGCGAAGGCCCGCGGGTGGCGGCTCCGGTCCTGCGGAACGCACAGGCGCTCCCCGGAGTGCTCCAGTGGAGTGCACAGACGTGACGACAAGAGGATGAGGGCACCATCGTGGCTTTGATGGACAGGTTGCTGCGGGTCGGCGAGGGCAAGATCCTCAAGCGGCTCAAGGGCATCTCCGAGCAGGTCAACGCGATCGAGGACGACTTCGTCGCGATGAGCGACGAAGAGCTGCGTGGTCAGACCGACGAGTTCAAGGCCCGCCTGGAGAAGGGCGAGACGCTCGAGGCCCTGATGCCGGAAGCATTCGCCACCGTGCGCGAGGCGAGCATGAGGGTGCTCGGCAAGCGGCACTTCGACGTCCAGATCATGGGTGGCGCGGCGCTGCACCTCGGCAACATCGCCGAGATGAAGACCGGTGAGGGCAAGACCCTCGTGCTGACCCTGCCCTCCTACCTGAACGCCCTGACCGGGCGGGGCGTCCACGTCATCACCGTGAACGACTACCTGGCCAAGTTCCAGTCCGAGCAGATGGGCCGGATCCACCACTTCCTCGGCCTCGAGGTCGGCGCGATCCTGTCCCAGATGGACCCGGCGTCACGCCGTGCGGCCTATCACGCCGACATCACCTACGGCACCAACAACGAGTTCGGTTTCGACTACCTGCGCGACAACATGGCCCTGACGCTGGAGGACTGCGTCCAGCGCGACCACCACTTCGCCATCGTGGACGAGGTCGACTCGATCCTGATCGACGAGGCCCGGACGCCGCTGATCATCTCCGGCCCCGCCGAGGACAGCCACCGCTGGTACCCCGAGTTCGCCAAGCTGGTCGACCGGCTCAAGCGCGACGAGCACTACGAGGTCGACGAGAAGAAGCGCACGGTCGCGATCGTCGAGCAGGGCATCGACGTCGTCGAGGACCGGCTCGGCATCGACAACCTCTACGAGTCGGCCAACACGCCGCTGATCTCCTACCTGAACAACGCGATCAAGGCCAAGGAGCTGTTCAAGATCGACCGCGACTACGTGGTCGTGGACGGCGAGGTGCTGATCGTGGACGAGCACACCGGCCGGACGCTGATCGGTCGCCGGTACAACGAGGGTCTGCACCAGGCCATCGAGGCCAAGGAGCGGGTGGAGATCCGCGACGAGTACCAGACGCTGGCCACCATCACGCTGCAGAACTACTTCCGGATGTACGAGAAGCTCGCCGGCACCACCGGTACGGCGATGACCGAGGCGAGTGAGTTCCAGAAGATCTACGGTCTGGGTGTGGTGCCGATCCCCACCAACATGCCGATGATCCGCAACGACCAGCGCGACCTGATCTACCGCACCGAGGAGGCCAAGTTCGACGCGATCGTCAAGGACGTGGCCGAACGGCACGAAGCCGGCCAGCCGGTCCTGATCGGTACGGCCTCGGTGGCCAAGTCGGAGATCCTGTCCAAGCTGCTCAAGGGCGAGGGTGTCCCGCACGAGGTCCTGAACGCCAAGCAGCACGAGCGGGAAGCCGCGATCGTGGCCATGGCCGGCGCCAAGGGCGCGGTCACGGTGGCCACCAACATGGCCGGCCGCGGTACCGACATCATCCTCGGCGGCAACCCGGAGTTCCTGGCCGACGCCAAGCTGCGTCAGTCAGGGATCGACCCGGTCGAGCACTCCGAGGAGTACGAGGCGCAGTACCCCGAGCTGCTGCACACGTTCGAGGAGTCGACCGCCGCCGAGCACACGGAGGTCGTCGACGCGGGCGGGCTCTACGTGGTCGGTTCCGAGCGGCACGAGTCCCGACGGATCGACAACCAGCTCCGCGGCCGTTCCGGCCGTCAGGGTGACCCGGGCGAGAGCCGCTTCTACCTCTCCCTCGGCGACGACCTGATGCGGCTGTTCAAGTCCGACATCGTCGAGTGGGTGCTGCAGGCGCTCAAGATGCCCGACGACCAGCCGATCGAGAACAAGCGGGTCAGCGCCTCGATCGCCAGCGCGCAGGGCCAGGTCGAGTCGCAGAACTTCGAGATCCGGAAGAACATCCTCAAGTACGACGACGTGATGAACCGGCAGCGCCACGCCGTCTACGGCGATCGCCGCAAGGTGCTCGAGGGTGCCGACGTCGAGAGCCGGCTGCGGGCGACGGTGGACACCGTCGTCGAGCAGTACGTGAACGCCGCCACCGAGGGCTTCGCCGAGGACTGGGACCTCGAGCAGCTCTGGACGAACATGAACACGCTCTACCCGGTCTCCCTCTCCCGCGCCGAGTACGAGGAGCGGGACGACCTCGACCTCGCCGAGCTCACCGCCGACTTCAAGGCCGACGCTCAGTCCGCCTACGACAAGCGGGAGGCCGAGCTCACTCCTGAGGTGATGCGCGAGCTCGAGCGCCGGGTGCTGCTCACGGTGCTCGACCGGAAGTGGCGCGAGCACCTCTACGAGATGGACTACCTGCGTGAGGGGATCGGGCTGCGGGCGATGGCCCAGCGTGACCCGCTGGTGGAGTACCAGCGCGAGGGTGGCGACATGTTCAAGCTGATGATGGACGCCTTCATGGAGGAGGTCGTCGGCTTCGTCTTCCACCTCGAGGTGGAGGTCGAGCAGACCCCGGCGTTGGGGGTCGGCGTGGTGACCGGCGACGACGGCCGGGCCGTCCAGATCGGCGCCAGCCAGAACGGCGCCGGCCAGCACGGGGTCGGTCAGAACGGGGTCGGCCAGAACGGGGCGGGCCGCAACGGCAGCTCGGCGAACGGCCACGAGGGCCACGACCACGGGCCGCTCGTGGAGTCGGGACCTGACCCGGACGATTTCGGGGTCGCAGTGCACGCCGTCGACGGTGAGGACGTGCCGGAGGAGGCCGAAGAGCTCGTGGCCGTGGAGTCCGAGCCGGTCGCCGCTGCCCGGCCCCAGGTGAAGGCCAAGGGGCTGGCCTCTGCCCGTGGCCGTACCCTCACCTACTCCGCCCCCGACGAGGACGGCTCGGTCAAGACCGCCGGCGCTCCGGCCGAAGCCGACAACGCCTACGCCAACGTCGGACGTAACGCTCCCTGTCCCTGCGGCTCCGGGAAGAAGTTCAAGATGTGCCACGGTCGTACGGGCGGCTGAGCTCGTTCTCGAGGAGTTCACGCTGGGCCACGGCCGGTCAGCCCGCTGAGCACAGTCGGAGCGCTTAGCCTCACCCGCATGGCGAGGTGGGTCTGGAAACGTAAGCGTCCGGCGATCGTTGTCGCGGCGGTGGCCGCGGTGGTGATCGGTGGAGGAGTGGCTCTGGCCGGCGGTGGGTCTGCGCCAGCGGCTCCCTCGGCGGACCCGGCGTCCTCGCCCTCGGTCACAGCCTCGGCGTCGCCGAAGCCGAAGCCGAGTCCGAAGGCGGCCAAGCCGACCGATCCGCTGACCGGCGGCAAGGTCAGCGACCATGAGGTGATCGCGGCCAAGATCGAGAACATCGCCCAGGCGCGGCCGCAGGTCGGTCTCAGCCAGGCCGATCTCGTGGTCGCCGAAGAGGTCGAGGGGGCGCAGACGCGGTTGGTGGCGGTTTTTCACACCCGCTTTCCGACCCGGCTCGGTCCGGTCCGCAGCGCCCGCAGCACTGACGCGCAGCTGCTGCCGCTCTTCGGCCGCCCCGGGCTGGTCTACTCCGGGGCGAACTCGCGGGTGCAGCGCACCATCGACAAAGCGTCGATCACGCCCATCTTTCGCGCGACCCGGGACAACCGGCGGGTCGCGCCGCACAACGTCTTCGTCGACCTGATGTCGATCGCCGCGTCGGAAAAGGCGGGCCAGGCCCGCGACATCGGCTGGACCTTCGCGGCCGCCACCCCGAACGGCGGTAGTACCAAGCCGCACCCGACGTCGAAGGTCGGGCACGACACGTTCCGCTTCGACTACGGCAGCGACCGCTACACCGTCCGCTGGAACGGCCAGCGCTACGTCGACGGCGACTCCGGAGCGGTCACCAAGGTCGACAACGTCGTGGTGCTGCGCGTCCACAACCATCCCGACGGCAACCGCGACGTGCTCGGGTCGGCGTCGGTCATGTCCGACACCGTCGGGTCGGGTGCGGTGACCGTCTATCGCGACGGCCGCTCGTTCCGCGGCACCTGGTCGCGGAAGTCCGCCTCCGCGCCGATGACCCTGCGGTCGGCCGACGGCGAGGACATCCCGCTCGCCCCCGGCCAGACCTGGGTGACCCTGCAAGGGTGAGAACCTCGCTGCTGCGCCCCTTCGGCGCTCGTACGCCCCGTACACCGGGCGCATGAGCGGTTAGAGGGCGCAGCAGCGTCTGCGGAGGGGTCAGGCTCTCGTTGAGGAGTCAAACTCTCGGTGCCCGAGCGAACTGCCCGCTCAGGGAGGCGGCAGCCGGACGCCGAAGCCGGTCGTGGCCAGCCGGAGCAGGACGGCGCCGGGGCGCAGGATGTCGGCGATCTTCGCCGACGCCAGCACCTCGAGCTCGGCCACCCGAGTGCGGTAGGCGTCCGGGCTCTCGGTGCGGGCCTGCTGCAGGGCAAGGACGTTCTCCCACACCTTGCCGCGCGACTCGGCCAGGAAGCGCCGCGACCCGAGCCGGTTCGCAGGTCCGAGCAGCCGGTCGACCACCCGGCGGGGACCACCGAGCTCGGCGTCCTCGGCCGCGACCCGGCCACCGAGGATGTCGTCGATCCGGTCGTGGTCGAGGACCCGCAGCGCCAGCCGTTCCGGGTCGGCGAAGTCCGCCGGGCTCAGCACGTCCAGCATCGCCTGGGGCAGGTCGTAGTTGATGTGGGCGTTCATCCCCACCAGCAGGTGACCGAGCGGGTGCACGTCTGGCGCGACGGAGAAGGCCAGCCGCCAGGGCCGGGTCGGCGTACCGCCGGAGCGGTCGGCGTCGTGGGCGTCGAGGAAGTAGCGGCCGAACACCGCCGTCCACTGCTCGACCCAGGCGCCGTCGGCGAAGGAGCCACGACGCACGGCCGCGCCGACCGCCTCGGTGGTCCGGCGGTAGGTGGCCAGGAACGCGGCCCGGTGAGCGATGTCGGCGGGGAGGTCGGCCAACCGGGCGTCGAGCTCGTCGACCAGCGCGTCGATCGGGGTCGTGGTCACCGGACCAGTCTCATCCGGTACCGCCTGGGGCTTGTCACGGGGGTTCCAGGGGGTCGACCCCTGGCGGAGTCGGGCCCAGTTGTCCACAGATTGCCTTCCGGCACGGTTCAGGACGGCCCTCAGGCCCGAGGCTGGGAGTCCGACCGCAGAGATTGGACGCCCGATGACCACCATGCTCGTCGCCCCGCTCACCGAGAGCCGACCCGAGGCCCACCGTTGGCTGGCGGCGCCGCTGGCCCTGGGGGGCCCCAGCCAGCCCACGCTGGACCTGCGGCCGGCCGCAGAACCGTTGGTCCTCGCGGAGCCGATGGACCTCGCCGACCGGACCGCGCCCGGGCTGCCGGACGCCCAGGCCTGGAGCGTCGCCCTCGCCACCCGGCTGTTCGAGGTGCTCGCCGCGCGGCGCCCGGTCAGCCAGCTCAGCCGGTGGTTGAGCGAGGAGGTGCTGACGGCGTTGACCGAGCAGCTGACCCGGCTGCGGCAAGCCACGGGCGATCGCGCGACGGGGCGGCGGCCGGCGGTCAAGCTGCAGTCGGTGCGGCTTCAGTACCCCCGGACGGGGGCGGTGGAGGTCAGCATCCACGCCCGGCTGGCGACACGGTCGGTGGCGTGCGCTTTCCGGCTCGAGGCGCAGCCGAGCCGCTGGCTCTGCACGGCGCTGGACCTGGGACCCGGTGGTCGGCCGACCGAGCCGGACCCGACATGATGGCGTGGTGGACAGGGAGATGGTGGACGGGCAGATGGTGGACAGGGAGATTCTGACCTACGGGCTGTTCGGCGAGGGCATCCGCGAGCTCGCCCAGCAGGTCGCCGACAGCGACTTCACCCCCGACATCCTGCTCGGCATCGCCCGGGGCGGTCTTGTGCCGGCCGGGGCGCTGGCGTACGCGCTGGACTGCAAGAACCTGTTCACGATCAGCGTCGAGTTCTACACCGGCGTCGACGCCCGGCTGGACGTCCCGGTCATGCTGCCGCCGTTCCTGGACGCGCGCGACCTCGACGCCGCGAAGGTGCTGGTCGTCGACGACGTGGCGGACACCGGCAAGACGTTAGAGCTGGTGCACCAGTTCTGCGCCGGTCACGTCGCCGAGGTCCGGACCGCGGTGCTGTACGAGAAGCCGCGCTCGATCATCAAGGGCGACTTCACCTGGCGCTACACCGACCGCTGGATCAACTTCCCCTGGTCGACCGAACCGCCGGTCACCCCGCGTAGCGACGTCCGCGACGCCTGACCCTTCGACAGGCTCAGGGGGCGGGGAACAGGCTCAGGGAACGAGGGGACAGGCTCAGGGAGCGGGTCAGACGACCAGTGACGACTGGATCGAGTAGTGCGCCGCGTGGTAGAGGTGGCGCCCGAACTCGACGAACTGGCCGACGTCGTCGTAGGCGATCCGGTCCACGGTGAGGCAGGCGGCCGGGGTCTCCTCATCGAGCAGCTCGGCCTCGTCCTCGGTCATCAACCGGGCGGAGATCCGCTGGTGGGCGATCTTGAGGTTGACCCCGAGGGAGCGCAGGCAGGCGTAGAGCCCCCTGCGGACCAGGTCGGCCTCGTTGATCTGGAACTGCGCCGGCAGGTAGTTCGTCAGTATGGCCAGCGGGACGTCGTCAGCCAGCCGGAGCCGGCGGATCTTGATGAACTCGCGGTCGGTGACCTCGACCGCGTCGATGGCGTCGCGGACGTCGGGGTCGAGGGTGCCGATCGAGAACTCGAGCAGCTGGGTGCTCGGCTGCTTCCCGGCCTTGGCCAGGTCCTCGTTGAGGCTGCTCAACCGCTCGTCGCGGCGGAACTGGGACCGGACGACCTGGGTGCCGACGCCGCGCTTGCGGACCAGCAGCCCCTTCTTGACCAGCTCTTGGATCGCCTGCCGGGCCGTGGGCCGGGAGAGGCCCAGCCGGCTGGTCAGCGACAGCTCGTTCTCGAGCCGGTCACCCGGCGCGAGGATGCCGGTGGCGATGGCGTGCTCGATGGCCTGGGCGAGCTGGTGGTAGAGCGGGACGGGCGAGTTGCGGTCCAGCGTGATGTCCAGCTCACGCATCGTCGGTGCCGCAGTCATGGACGAACTATAAGTGCTCCGAACGCGAATCAGGTCAGGTTGTCCGCACAATCCCTGTGCGGTTCAGGGGCTGACCCAGGCGCCGGAGACCGCCGAGGTGCTCATCGCCGCCACCAGTCGGGCTGCCGCCAGCGCGTCGTCGATGGTGGCTCCGACGGCGGTGCCGGTGCTGATCGAGCGCACCAGCCGTTCGAGCTCGATCACCTTCAGGTCGTCGTAGCCCATCGCAATGCCAGCGCCCGGCTGGAAGTGGCCGAGCTCGCCGGCCCCGGGAGCCACGTACAGCGTCGTCCACGAGGCGTTCTGGTAGTCCTGGTCAAGGCAGACGCGCAGCTCGCCCATCCGGCGGAAGTCCCACGCCAGCGCACCCCGGGTCCCGTGCACCTCGATCCCGTACGTGCACTGCTCGCCGACCGCGGTCCGACTGGACTCGAGCGTGCCGCGGGCGCCGCCGGCGAACCGGAGCAGCGCCGAGGCGTAGTCCTCGTTCTCGACGTCGCCGAGCGGGCCGCCGGACCCACGGGAGAAGTGCGACGCCGTACCGGCCACCACGGGTCGCTGCGAGATGAACGTGGCCGTGTCCGCCACCAGCGACTCGATCTCGCCGACGACATAACGGCCGAGGTCGACGCCGTGGCTGACCAGGTCGCCGAGCACCCCAGAGCCGGCCGCGGCCCGGAAGAAACGCCAGGTCAGCGCCCCGTCGGGATGGGCGGCGTAGTCGGCGAAGAGCCGGATGCTGACGTGGCTGAGCGTCCCCAGCCGGCCGTCGGCGACCAGCTGGCGGGCCAGCTCGACGGCCGGGGCGTTGCGGTAGTTGAACCCGGCCGCGGACGCGACCCCCGCCGCCCGGACCGCCGCCGCGATCTCGTGGGTCTCCTCAGCGTTCCGGCCGGCCGGTTTCTCGATCCAGAGGTGCTTGCCCGAACGGGCGACGGCGACCCCCACGTCGCGGTGGATCGCGTTGGGGCCGGTGACGCTGACCACGTCGAGGTCGTCCCGCTCGATGAGCTCCTGCCAGTCGGCGTGCCTCGACCCGAACCCGAGCGCCGCCACCGCCGCGTCGAGCTGAGAGCCGGCCGCAGGGTCGGCGACCGCGACCAGGACCGGGGCCAAGGGGGAGTCTGGGTAGTGCTGGCGCAGCCGCAGGTACGCCCGCGCGTGCACCTGGCCCATCCAGCCCAGTCCGACGATGCCGACCCGCAACGGCTGTGCTGTCGCGGATGCTTCCCCTGCGTCCATGTCCCTAGTTTGTCAGCACAAGTGGAGCCGATCCAGGTGGGCGCGGACTGAGCTCAGGGGGAGAAGAGCAAGACCAACCCGGCGCAGGTGTAGCCGATCATCACCGCGAGCATCGGCCACTGGCCGCGGAGCGCGTCCCGCTCGGGCAGCAGGGCGACCGCCTTCTCGTGGGCGCTGATGATGCCGAGGACGTGCCCGCCCACGATCGCGAACGCCTGCAGGGTGGCGACCAGCGTCGGATGGTTGAAGATCGTGGAGCTGATGGCCAGGTCCGCGGTGCCGAGGGCGTTCCAGCCGCGGCCCAGCGGGTCCGACAGCAGCACCGCCGTGTGCTGGCCCTCGACCACGAGCAGGGTGAAGTAGTGGGCGACGGCGTAGCCGACCACGATCGGCACGACCGAGCCCGCCATCAGCCGCGGATAGTGGGCGGCGGGCCGGTCGCCGTACCGGCCCATCCAGGCGGCGGCGAGGGCAAAGCTGACCGCCACCAGGGCGATCATCGTCACCAGGCCGCCGCTGGCCCAGACCACGCTGATCACCGACGAGCTCTGCACGGTCTGGATCCACCAGCTGAGGTTGGCGAAGCTGTCGAACGCGGTGCTGCCGAGCAGCGCCGCGACCACCCCGACCGCGCCAGGCGGTGGACGCCAGGAGGCGAGCCCGCCGAGCGGGTGCACCAGCCGCAGCTCGCCCTTGACGGTGCGGAACGGCGACAGCTGCGCGACGGTGGTGGCGTACGCCTCGAACGGGTCAGCTGCCCCGATCCAGCGCGAGCCGAAGACGATCGCGCCCAGGATGCCGAGAACGAACCAGGCGAGGACCCAGACCCGCAGCACGGCGAGGGTGGTCCGGTCGGGCTGCACCAGCTCCAGCCAGGCGAAGCCGAACAGCCCCACGGCCGCGGGCCACACCCCGAGCCGGCTCGGAAGGGTGAGGATCCCGACCTCGGGGTCGACCCGCGCCAGCGCGCACAGCAGCCGGTGGACCGTTCGCAGCGGGTTGGCGACCCGCCAGACCGGCCCGAGCAGCAACGACACGGGCACCAGCCCGACCCACAGCCAGACGAAGACAAAGCCGAAGACGGGGTTGGTCAGCAGGTCGCGGCCCAACATCAGGGCCAGCGCCACCCAGGCGTACAGGGCGAGGACGGCCAGCCGGAGGACAGCCCGGGTGACGGGGGAGTCGACCAGCCGGGTCAGGAGCGGCAGCGGCCGGCCGCGCAGCTCGGTGTAGCGGGGGTGACGCCAGGCCAGCAGCAGCACCACGAACGAGACGGTGAGCGCGACCGCGGCGCCGACGACCAGGAACGAGAAGGGCAGCGGCAGGTCGTGACGGGAGGCGATCCCGTGCAGGGGGACGAGCATGCGCCGCTAGCGGACGTTCAGGATCGCGATGATCTTGCCGGAGTGGTGGGTCTCGATCTCGAAGCTTCCCGGCGTGGTCAGGTCAAAGCCGCCGGTCGCCGGCGTACCGGCCTTCACCTCCAGCTCGTAACCGTCACCGCCGGTGTGGGCGTGGACTTCCTCGTCGACGTCGGAGGTGATGTTCTCGACCACCCGCTGGCCGACCCGGGCGTCGATCTTCTGGCCGTTCGGCGTCACCTGGCCGCCGGCGATGGTGATGTCGATGGTGATGGTGTCGGCTGGGGCAGCGCTCGTGCCGCTCGAGGCAGACGTGCTGCTCGAGGAGGACGGGACCTCGGTCGGGGTGGTGGCGCTGGTGCACCCGGTCAGCGCCAGGCCCAGCACCAGCACCACGGAAGCGGCGCTGGAGCGGTGGGAGAAGGTCACGGCAGCTCATCCTCGTTCCGATCGGGAGTCCCCCACGGTAATACGGTGGGCTGGTGATGGTCTTCGTCCCGCTGCCGCTCAGCCAGGCCGTGGCCCTGCGCGCCGCACCCCGACCGGGTCCGCACGACGGCTTCGCGGCCACGCCGGAGCTGCGTGCCGCCCTTGGTCCGGACCCGCACGAGGAGGAGACCGACTACGCCGCCCTGAGTGCCGCGGGCGTCGCCGCGCTCGACGGGCTGGTCGGCTCGAGACGGCTGGTGGTCGCCGTCGAGGTGCCGACCGGTGGAGTGACCGACCGCGGGTCCGGGCTGGGGGAGGTCGAGCTCGGCGGCCTGCGCTGGGACCAGGTGCAGGCGCTCTTCGCCGACGAGGAGTCGGCGGCAGAGATGGTGTGCGCCGCGGCTGCCGCGGCCGTCGGCGTACCGGTCGCCGACGTGCTCGGGCTGCCCGCGGTGGTGGCCCTGACCGACAGCTTCGACCTGCTCTGGTTTGCCCCTGAGGAGCTCGACGCCCTGGTGTGAACGACCTGCAGGTGGCCAGGTGTGCACCGGATCGCTGACGGGGGACACTAGGCCCATGCCACGTTCGATCTGGAAGGGCGCCATCTCCTTCGGCCTGGTCACGATCCCGGTCAAGCTGTACTCCGCGACCGAGGAGAAGGACATCAGCTTCCGGCAGGTGCACGCCAGCGACGGCGGTCGGATCAAGTACAAGCGCGTCTGCGAGCTGGACGGCGACGAGATCCCGTACGCCGACATCGCCAAGGGCTACGAGATGGCCGACGGCCGGATGGTGATCCTCGACAAGGAGGACTTCGACCAGCTGCCGCTCGCCACCACCAAGTCGGTCGAGGTCGTGCAGTTCGTCGGCGCCGAGGAGGTCGACCCGACCTACTTCAACAAGACCTACTTCCTGCAGGCCGACGGGCCCGGCGTCAAGCCGTACGTGCTGCTGCGCGACGCCCTCACGGCCAGCGAGCAGTGCGCGGTGGTCAAGGTGGCGCTGCGCTCACGGGAGGCGCTGGCGCTGATCCGCCCGAAGGACGGCGTCCTGGTCATGCACACGATGTTGTGGCCGGACGAGCTGCGTGACGGGTCCTTCGCCGCGCCGCCGGAGAGCGTGACCGTCTCCAAGGCCGAGGTCACGATGGCGCAGTCCTTCATCGACGCACTGTCGGCGGACTTCGCGCCGGAGGAGTTCACCGACTCCTACCGGGAGGCGGTCGAGACGCTGGTGCAGAGCAAGGCCGAGGGCCTCACCATGCCGGAGGAGGCCGAAGCGCCGAAGGAGGCCGAGGTCGTCGACCTGGTCGCCGCGCTCCGCGCCTCGGTCGAGGCCGCCAAGAAGCGGCGCGCTTCGGCCGAGCAGGCGAAGACCGGCTGAGCCTCCAGGGCCACCACCTTCAGGGCCGTCACCCTTCAGGGCCGCCAGGGGTGCCGGCGGGGCAGGGTGATCGTGCCGGACCCCATCAGCTGGCCGGGCTCCAGCGGGGCCGCCTCCCAGCTGAGCTGGCGGTGCTGGGGACGGCGTGAGTGGAGTCGGAAGGGGCGGCTCGTCCCGGCGGGCAGCGTGACTACGGCGTCCGGGTCGGTGTAGCTGCCGTCGGCCGGTGGCGTTCCCCAGCGGATCAGCACCCGCGCGTCCAGCGTGCTCGGGTTGGTGAAGACCACGACGCCGCGGTGCCGCCGGGCCGTCACGCACTCGTACTGATACACACCGACGCTGAGCGGGAACAGGCTCGGGTCGGACGCGGTGTTGCGCAGCTCGAGGTCGTAGCGGCCCAACGGCAGTCCCCTCGGGACGGGAGCGACGACCGGGTAGTCGCCGTCCTGACCCGGTTCGCCGGCGGCGACCACCGCCCCCGCGTCGTTGACGAGCTGCCAGCTGATCCCGCCGGTGTAGGGCACCGTGGCCGGGATCGCGTCCACCTTCAGCTCCGGCGCCGGGTCGCTGCTGCACCAGCTGAGCGTGCGCTCGTTGCCGATGAACGGTCCGCTGTCGGGGATCAGGTCAGTGACGCACTCGGCGGGGGCCTGCTGCTGCCAGACGTTGTTGGGGCCGAGGACGTAGCCGGGCAACGCTGCGGCGGTCAGCTCGACCTGACCGCTGCGGTCGAACGGCAACAGGGCGGTCGGGAAGGTGAGGGGCGCCCCGTCCATGAGGTACCGCACGCCTACGCTCGGCGTGATGGCGGTGACCACGACGCCGTCGCACCCCGCGGTGGTCGCGTCCACCTGCGCGAACGGGTCGACGGTGGTGGCCGCGCTCGCAGGCGGGGCGCCGCTCAGCACCAGGGCCAGACCGGCCACGGTGAGCAGCAGTGAACGCACGACGGTACGAACAGCAGCTGGGGTCATGCTGCGCCTCCACGGGCGACCGGAATGGGGTCGATGACCGGATCGTACTGCGGCTCGGCGCGGCTGGGCAGAGCACCAGCCCACCCGGCTACCGGGACGGGATCAAGTGTGCGAGACTGAAAGCGCTGTAGAGGTCTTGTGTCGTGGTAAGTGCTGCGTCCCCAAAATCTTGATGGGCGTTGGTACGGGTCCAACGTCTAACAGCGTTCGAGAGCCGTGAAGTGCGGCCTCGATATCTAGGAGATTTCCATGGCACAGGGAACCGTCAAGTGGTTCAACGGCGAAAAGGGCTTCGGCTTCATTGAGGTTGACGGGGGTGGCCCCGACGTCTTCGTGCACTACAGCGCGATCGAGTCGACCGGCTTCCGTTCGCTCGACGAGGGTCAGCGTGTCGAGTTCGACACCACCCAGGGCCCGAAGGGCCCGCAGGCCGACAAGGTCCGCCCGATCTGATCTTCTCCCGCTCCACGCGAGCGGGATGATCACCACCACGAACCGCTGAGCAGCGACACTCTCCTGGCTACCAGGACGTCGCTCCTCGGCGGTTCGTGCGTTTCTCGGCATTCTCAACCCCTCGCCCGAGCTCAGCCTCGACCATCGTCCGCAGCCGAAGCCGCGCCCGGTGGTAGCGGCTCCGGACCGCACCCGGACGGGCACCCACGAGGTGAGCGGCCTCCGTCACGGTGAAGCCGTCCCAGTGGATCAGGGCCACGACCTCGCGGTCCGCCGGAGGCAGCCGGTCGAGACATGCGCGTACGGCGTCGACCTTCGGGTCGTCCGACTCGGCCGGCAACGTCGCGCCAGCGTCGGCCTCGTGGACCGTGCGCAACCGGTCCGTCAGGGCTGACCGGCGGTCGGTGCCACGGCGGTGCGTCGACAGCACCCGGCGGGCGACTCCGAAGAGCCACATCCGCGCGTCCCTGTCGTCTGCGGGCAACGCGTCGACCCGCCGCCAGATGACCACCAGCACGTCGCCCAACAAGTCCGCAGCGTCGGCCGGCGACCCGGTCTGCCGAGTCAGGTACGACAGCAGGCCAGGTGCCTCACGGCGGACCACGTCCTCCACCCGAGTGACGTCAGACCCGGCGCTCGGGCCAGTCGCGCTCGTCGCCAGTCCGGCACCGGGCGCGGCCGCTGGCCCGTTCACCGGGTGCCCGGTCGGCACGACATGGCACTGCCGCTGAAGATCACACCCGCGGAGTGGCGGTCGTTGACCGGTACTCCCGGCAGCGCCCGGGTGGCCGCGGCGGCCAGGTCCTCGTCGACGATCTCGTAGAAGACATCCGTGGTCGTCGGCTCGCTCGAGCTCTTGGTCCGAGCCGCGGCCGTGTCGTACGCCGTCTGCCCGAAGCCCGTCCAGTCCTGTTCCTGCAGGTAACGCGTCACCTGGTCGCGCGACGAGCGGTCGAGCTGACGGAACTCCAGGAAGGCCTCACAGGTGACAGGGCTTCCCGAACGCTCGACGTAGTCGACCGGGACCGCCGTGGATATCCGTTCGACGCCCGGCTCGAGGGTCTGGAACGGCGGCACGTGCAGCTGCGCCGCCGTCAGCGTCCCGCCCGCGGTGAGCATCACGACGCCGGCCGCCGCCGCGCCCCAGAAGACCCGGCGGCGTCGCCGAGGTCGGGCCACCCGTCCCCGCGACGCCGGCCGGGTGGCCGTCGCGAGGTCACGGGCTGCCGTGGCGGTCTCGGGTCCGAGCGCAGGGCGCGCCCGGGTCAACAGGGCGTCCAGCTCGTCGTCGTCCATCAGTCCTCCTGGGTGGGTCTCACCAAGGACATGGCCGGCACGGGACGATGTGTTGCGTCTCTACAGCCAGCGCTTGCGCTTGAACACCAGGTACAGCACGACACCCATGGCCAGCATGGCGGCGAGGGCGAGCGGATAGCCGTACCGCCAGGTCAGCTCGGGCATGTCCTGGAAGTTCATCCCGTAGATGGTGCCGATCAACGTCGGGGCGAAGAGGATGGCGGCCCAGCTGGAGATCCGCTTGACCTGCTCGCTCTGGTCGAGGCTGGTCTGGGTGAGCGAGCGCATCTCGTCGTTCTGCTGCTGGCCGACGAGCGTGGTGTGCACCATCAGCGCATTTTGCAGCAGTACCCGGAAGGCGTCGACCCGCTCCACGATCCGGATCACGTGGTCGGCCACGTCCCGCAGCAGCCGCTGCAGCTCCACGTCCACCGCGTCCTTCTCGATACCGCCCTTGAGCGCGGCCACCATGTCGGCGAGCGGCTTGGTGGCGCGCTGGAAGGCGATCACCTCTCGGGTCAGCTCATAGATCCGCCGGGTGACGCCGGGCTCGCCGGAGAACAGCTGGTCCTCGATCTCGTCGATGTCGTTCTGGAGCCCGGTCACCACCGGCACGTACTCGTCGACGACCTGGTCGAGGATCGCGTAGAGCACCGCCTCGGGTCCGAGGCACAGGAGGTCGCGGCTCTCCTCCAGCCGGGCGCGGACGCGGGCCAGGTCGGGGGACTCGGCGTGCCGGATCGTCACCACGAAGTCGGCGCCGACGAAGACGTGCAGCTCGCCGAACTCGACCTTCTCGGTCGCGTCGAGATAGCGGGCCGGTCGCAGCACCGTAAAGATCAAGTCGCCGTAGTGCTCGAGCTTGGGCCGTTGGTGAGCCGCGATGGCGTCCTCGACGGCGAGCCTGTGCATCCCGAACTCTTGCGCGACCGCCTCGATCTCGGTCGACGTCGGCCGGTACAGCCCGATCCAGGCCATCCCGCGGCGCTCCCGCATCAGCTCGAAGGTCTCGTCCAGGTTGCCGGGGCTGGCGGTGCGTCGGCCGTCGACGTAGATCGCGTTGTCGACCAGGCCCGGGCGCGGGCCCGGGGCGTCCTCGCCGGCCTGGCTGACCAGTTCCGCCACGGGTCCTTCCCCTCCCTCGTCGCCCCGGACCGCGTCAGTCAGCGGGCCAGCCAGCGGGCGCCGACCTCCTGCTGGGTCTTGAACCCCTCCAGCACGGCGGGCGCGGTGGACTGCTCCAGCTTCTTGCCCAAGAGCGGGATCGCGACCTTGAGGTCGCCGGTCAGCTGGACCACCGTGCCCGGACCGCCGGCCGCGACGACGACGTGCCCCTTCAGGCTCACCGGCTGGCCCTTCACCGTCATGGTGAGGTTCCCGGTCTGCTGACCGTCGGCGCCGGCCGGACCCCAGACGGTCTCCTCGGTGACGGTCAGCTCGCCGCCGGTGAAGCGAGCAACCGCGTCGGGAGCCGCGAACGTGCGGGTGGTCTTTGTCGTCGACCCCACGACCGTGGCCTCGTACGTGCGCGAGTCCGTCGCCTGGCAGACCTCGGCCAGGTAGGCCTGGTCCGTCATCATCGCGTACACGTCCTGGGGCTGGGCGGCGAACTCGATCCGCGTGGTGATGTCCATGCGCCCATTCTGACAGCGCGCCGAACCGGGGGAGCCCGAACCCGGCAGCCACGGACTACTAGGGTCGAGAGCCCAGACGCGGCGGTGTGCGACGCGGGAGCGAGGACGGTTCGACGTGGCGGCAGCAGACCCGGTCACTGTGGTGTCCGACGAGCAGCAGGAGCAGCAGAAGATGTCCAAGGTCGCCGAGGTGGCGGCCGCGGGAGCCGCCGTCGCGGCGGCGCTCGGCCAGGACCCGGACCAGGTCGCGGATTTCCTCACCCACTACTTCCGGCACGTCGACCCGGCCGACGTCGACTCCCGTACGGTGCCGGACCTGCTCGGCCTGGTCGAGAGCCACTACCGGTCCGCGCTGGCCCGCCCCACCGGCACCGCCGTGATCACCATCCGGACGCCGGGTCGGGCCGACGGCTGGACCGCCGGCGGCGCCACGGTCGTCCAGGTCGTCACCGACGACCGACCCTTCCTCGTCGACTCCCTCACCATGGAGGTGCTGCGCCAGGGCTGGAGCGTCCGGGAGGTGTTCCACCCCCAGCTGTACGTCCGCCGCGACGACGCGGGCACCCTGCTGACGATCGCCCGCAGCGACGCCCGGACCGAGCTGGGCGTGCTCGCGGAGTCGTGGATGCACCTGGAGATCCTGCCGCCGGCCCGCCCCGAGGACCCCGACCAGCTCGGACCCGACCTCGAGCGCGGACTGCGCGAGGTGCTCGGGCTCGTCAGTGACACGGTCCAGGACTGGGACGCCATGATGGCCCGGGCCGGCGAGACCGCGGAGCTGCTCGGCCGCCCCACCGATCTGCCCGGCGCCGCCGCTCCCGATCGCGCGGCGGCGGTTGCCCTGGCGCGGGAGCTGCTCGGCTGGCTGAACGCCGACCACTTCACCTACCTCGGCTATCGCGAGTACCGGCTGACGTCGGAGAGCGCGAGCCCAGAGAGTGTCGCCGCGAGTGTCGCCGACGGGGTCGGAGACGACCGGGTCCGCTACACCGTCGTCCCGGGAACGGGGCTGGGCATCCTGCGCGGCGACGCCGACGACCCGGGCGCCTTCCACGCGCTGCCCCTCGCGAATACCGGATCCCAGCCGGGTGCGGGGGCGGAGCTGATGGTCGTCACCAAGGACAACTCCCGGTCGCGGGTGCACCGGCCGGCCTACCTGGACTACCTCGGGCTGCGGCTCTTCGACGACGACGGCCGGGTGGTCGGCGAACGGCGCTTCCTCGGCCTGTTCTCCTCCTCGGCCTATTCCGAGAGCGTCGCCCGGGTGCCGGTGCTGCGGCAGAAGGCCGTGGCCGTCCTGGGCCGGACCGGCTACGACGAGCACAGCCACGGCGGCAAGGCCGTGCTCGACGTGCTGGAGACCTACCCGCGCGACGAGCTCTTCCAGACCCCGCTCGCCGAGCTGTCGGTCACGGTGGAGAAGATCGCGCACCTCAAGGAACGCCGCCAGGTGCGGATGTTCGTCCGGGCCGATCCGTACGGGCGCTACCTCTCCTGCCTGGTCTACCTGCCGCGGGACCGCTACACCACCGCCGTCCGGCGCAAGATGGAGGACCTGCTGCTGCGTCGGCTCGGCGGCGCGACAATCGACTACACCGCGCGGGTCACCGAGTCGGTGCTGGCCCGGCTGCACTTCGTCACCCGGATGCCCGTCGGCTCGCCGCTCGGCGCGGTCGACGTGGCCGCCCTGGAACGCGAGCTGACCGCGACCACGCGTTCGTGGGACGACGAGTTCGCCGACCAGCTCGTGGCCGCCGACGGCGTGACCGACGGGGCCGAGCGACTCGGCGTGATGGCCGGTGCGCTGCCCGAGTCGTACAAGGAGGACTACGACCCGGCCCAGGCCGTCGCCGACCTGACCGCCCTCGACGCCCTGAGCGGGTCGTCGGCGATGTCGCTCACCGTGCACGGAGCCGTCCGGGCCGACGACGAGGCCGACCTGCGGCTGAAGATCTTCCGCCGCGACGCCTCGATGTCGCTGTCGAAGATCCTGCCGCACCTCAGCCTGCTGGGCGTCGACGTGATCGACGAACGGCCGTACGAGCTGGCGCTGCGCGACGAGCGCGCGTTCGTCTACGACTTCGGGCTCACCGTGCCCGGCGGCCGGGAGGCCGTCGCCAGTACCTGGGGCAGTGGCGTCCGGGACCGGTTCCTGGCCGCGTTCGCCGCCTCCTACGAGGGCGACAGCGAGGCCGACGGCTACAACGCGCTCGTGCTCGGCGCCGGCCTGGACTGGCGTCAGGTCAGCGTGCTGCGCGCGATCGGCCGCTATCTGCAGCAGGCGGGCAGCACCTACAGCCAGGCCTACATCGCGTCGGCGCTGAACGCGAACGCCGGTCTTGCGGCACGGCTGGTGGCTCTCTTCGAGACCAAGTTCGACCCGCGGGCGTCCTCGGCGGAGGGGGCCGAGCTCGACTGGCTTGCCCGCACCGAGCGGGTGTCGTGGCTGACCGCCGAGGTCACCGCCGGGCTCGACGACGTGGCCAGCCTCGACCACGACAAGATCGTCCGCTCCTACCTCGCGGTGCTCGGCGCCGCCACCCGCACCAACTTCTACCGGACCGAGACATCGGGGGCCGCCCGGCCGGCGCTGGCGATCAAGCTGTCGCCGCGGCTGATCCCCGACCTGCCCGAGCCGCGGCCGGCGTTCGAGATCTTCGTCTACTCGCCCCGGGTCGAGGGGGTCCACCTGCGTTTCGGTGCGGTCGCGCGCGGTGGGCTGCGCTGGTCTGACCGGGCGGAGGACTTCCGGACCGAGATCCTCGGCCTGGTCAAGGCACAGATGGTGAAGAACACCGTGATCGTGCCGGTGGGCGCGAAGGGTGGCTTCTACGCCCGCCGGCTGCCGGACCCGGCGCTCGACCGGGAGGCCTGGCTGGCCGAGGGGACCGGGTGCTACCAGGTCTTCATCGAAAGCCTGCTCGACGTCACCGACGACGTGGTCGAGGGCACGATCACCACGCCGACCGACGTGCTGCGCTACGACGGCGACGACCCGTACCTGGTGGTGGCGGCCGACAAGGGCACCGCCACCTTCTCCGACACCGCCAACGCGATCTCGCTGCGGCGCGGCTTCTGGCTCGGGGACGCGTTCGCCTCCGGCGGGTCGGCAGGCTATGACCACAAGGCGATGGGCATCACCGCCCGCGGCGCGTGGGCCTCGGTCACCCGGCACTTCCGCGAGCTCGGGCTGGACGTCGACCGCGAGGACTTCACCTGCGTGGGCATCGGCGACATGAGCGGCGACGTGTTCGGCAACGGCATGCTGCTCAGCAAGCACATCCGGCTCGTCGTGGCGTTCGACCACCGGCACGTCTTCCTCGACCCCACCCCGGACGCCGCGAGCAGCTGGGCCGAGCGGGCGCGGCTGTTCGCGCTGCCGCGGTCGAGCTGGGCCGACTACGACACCTCACTGATCTCCGCCGGCGGCGGGGTCTATCCCCGGACGTTGAAGACCATCGCGGTCAGCCCCGAGCTGCGCGAGGTCCTGGACCTCGGGGCGTCGGTGACCTCGCTCGCCCCGACGGAGCTGATCAGCGCCTGTCTGAGGGCGCCGGTGGACCTGCTCTGGAACGGTGGCATCGGCACCTACGTCAAGTCCGCCGCCGAGTCCTCGGCCGAGGTGGGCGACAAGGCCAACGACGCGCTGCGGGTGAACGGGTCCGAGCTGCGGGCCCGCTGCGTCGGCGAGGGCGGCAACCTGGGGCTGACCCAGCGCGGCCGGATCGAGTACGCGACGGCGGGCGGCCGGATCAACACCGACTTCGTGGACAACTCCGCCGGGGTCGACACCTCCGACCACGAGGTGAACATCAAGATCCTGCTCGCCGGTGAGGTCGCGGCCGGCCGGCTGACCACGCCCGACCGGGATGCGCTGCTGGCCTCGATGACCGACGAGGTGGCCGGTCTGGTGCTGGCGCACAACCACAGCCAGAACCTCGCGCTCGCCAACGCTGAGCACCAGGCGTACTCGATGGCCGGCGTGCACGAGGACTGGATGGCCCGGCTCGAGGAGCGCGGGCTGCTGGACCGCCAGATCGAGTTCCTGCCGAGCGAGGACGAGCTCGAGCTGCGGCGCAGCGCCAAACGCGGTCTGACCTCACCCGAGCTGGCCACCCTGCTCGCGTACACGAAGATCGTCCTGGAGTCCGAGCTCGACGCGTCGGCGCTGCCGGACGAGGAGTACCTCGCCTCGGACCTGGTGCACTACTTCCCGCAGGCGCTGCAGGAGCGGTACGCCGCGCAGATGCCGGGCATGAGGCTGCACCGCGAGATCATCACGACGGTCGCGGTCAACCGGTTCGTCGACTCGGCCGGGATCAGCTGCTTCCACCGGATCTCGATGGAGACCGGCGCCGGGCCGGCGGACATCGTGCTGGCCCACGTCGCCGCCCGTGCGGTCTTCGGCGCCGACGCCCTCGATGCGGCGATCGGTGAGCTCGACCACCAGGTCGACGCCGCGACGCAGACGGTACTGCGGCTGGAGGTGCGCACCCTGGTCGAGCGCGCCACGCGCTGGCTGGTCAGCCGGCGGCGACCGGTCGACGTACGGGCGCTGGTCGACGAGCTCGGCGACGGGGTCGGCCGGGTCCGGACGGCGCTGCCCGACCTGCTCCCCGGGCGCGAGCGAGAGGCCTTCGAGGCCCGGCTGGAGCGCTACCGGAAGGCAGGCGTGCCCGCGGCGCTGGCCCGGGCGGTCGCCGCGCTGCCGCCGGCGTACGCGGCCCTGACGATCGTGACGGTCGCGGGGCGCAGCTCGGCGGAGCTGCTCGACATCGCCGAGGTGCACCTCGACCTGGCCGCCCGGCTGGGGCTGGACCGGCTGTTGACCCGGATCATCGAGCTGCCCCGGAACGACCGCTGGCAGACCATGGCGAGGGCCGCGCTGCGCGACGACCTGCACGCGGTGCACGCCGGGCTGACCGCCCAGGCGCTGACCCACCTGGAGCAGCCGAACGACACCGAGTCTGGCCGGGACGCCGAGCAGGTGGTCGCCGAGTGGGAGCGGTCCGTGCCGGGCGCGTCGGAGGCCGTGAAGACGCTGCGGTCGATCTGCGCGGGCCGGCCCGACCTCGCCCGGATGTCGGTGGGACTGCGGGTCGCGCGGGGTCTGCTGCCGCAGGCGGAGTGATCACGGTAGTGACTGGGCCGGCACGGTGAGCCAGCTGCACGCACACCCGTCCCCCGGGCGTGCCGACCAAGACGCGCGGGACTGACGAGGGCCACCATGGTAGGTCTGGGGGATGCGGATCGACCTGCACACCCACTCCTCCATCAGCGACGGGACCGACACCCCGGCCGAGCTGGTGGAACATGCGGCTCGGGCCGGCCTCGACGTGGTGGCCCTGAGCGACCACGACACCTTCGACGGGCTGGACGACGCGGTCGCCGCGGGGGAGCGGCTGGGAGTCGAGGTGGTACGCGGGCTCGAGCTGTCGTGCGCCCGGCAGGGTGACAGCGTGCACCTGCTCGCGTACGGCGCCGACCCGACCAGCCCGGCGCTGGCCGAAGAGCTCGCGCGGGTCCGGGACGGTCGGCAGGGCCGGGTGGCGGGTGTGCTCGCCAAGCTCGCCGCCCTCGGCGTGCCGGTGAGCGAGGAGGCGGTGATGCGCCAGGTCGGGGACAGCCCCTCGGTCGGACGCCCGCACATCGCCGACGCCCTGATCGAGGCCGGCCACGTGAAGGACCGGACCGAGGCGTTCGACCGCTACCTCTTCGACGGTGGGCCGGCGCACGTCGCCCGCTACGCGCTCGACCTGGTCGACGGCGTCGACCTGGTGCACGCCGCCGGCGGGGTCGCGGTGATCGCGCACCCGTGGGGCCGGGGCCGGGAGAAGACGCTACCGCCGGAACTGCTGGCCGCCCTGGCCGCCGAGCACGGCCTGGACGGGATCGAGGTCGACCACCAGGACCACGACCGCGACACCCGGCGCCGGCTGCGCAAGCTCACCAGCCGGCTCGGGTTGCTGGCCACCGGTTCCAGCGACTACCACGGCACCGGCAAGACCGACCACGACCTCGGCTGCAACACCACCGACCCCGACGTCCTCGCCGAGATCCAGGCCCGACTTGTCAGAAACCAGTTGTCCCAGAGGGCAACTGGAGTCTGACAGCTCGGCAGAGGTCAGGCTTCCAGGGTCGCGACGTCTTCCGCGGTGAGGGTCAGCTGGCCGGCGCCCATGTTCTCCTCCAGGTGGGCAACCGAGGAGGTGCCAGGGATCAACAGCACGTTCGGCGCGTGCTGCAGCAGCCAGGCCAGCCCGACCTGAGCCGGGGTGGCGTCGTGGCGCCGGGCGACCTCCTGCACCTGCGGCTGCTCGGTCACCTTCGGCATCCCGGGGAAGGCCGAGCCGAGCGGGAAGAACGGAACGAAGGCGATCTCCTCGGCCAGACACCGCTGCAGCACGTCCTCGTGGGTGCGGTCCAGGATGCTGTACGGGTTCTGCACGCAGACGATGTCCAGCTGGCTGAGCGCGTGGTCGAGCTGCTCCAGAGTGACGTTCGACAGCCCGATGCCGGCGATCAGGCCCTCGTCCTGCAGCGCGAGCATCTCGGCCAGCTGGTCGTCCAGCGGCGGCGGGGTGTAGTTGGGCAGCGGGTCGGTGATCCGCAGGTTGACCGCGGCGAGCTGCTCGACCCCGAGCGTGCGGAGGTTCTGGTGCACGTCCTCGCGCAGCTCGGCCGGCTTCTGCGCGGGCGGCCAGCCGCCCTTCGCGTCCCGGCGGGCGCCGACCTTGGAGACCAGGGCCAGACCGTCGGCGTACGGGTGCAGCGCCTCGCGGATGAGCTCGTTGGCCACGTCCGGGCCGTAGAACTGGGCGGTGTCGATGTGGTCCACGCCGAGCTCGACGGCTCGGCGGAGGACGGCGACGGCGGCATCGTGGTCGCGCGGCGGGCCCATCACGCCGCGGCCGGGCAGCTGCATCGCGCCGAAGCCGGTGCGGTGGACGGGCAGGGCGCCCAGAAGGTAGGTGTCGGGGACGTCAGGAGCGGTATCGGGCATGGCTCGACCGTAGCGCCAGGACGGTGCTGTTCAACGGCCGCCGTTCAACACCACCTCCTTGACGCAGCCGGACGAGCTGCGCCGTTCCCGCCCGGGCGTCCCCACGGCGCGGTACTCTTCCTCCGTCCCTCGTTCGACGAGGGCACGGAGAAGCCCCTCGGGGGCCACACCATCGGGGGTTGGCGTGACGACGAAGATCATTCGACGCTGGGGAGTGCTCGCGCTGGTGGCGGTGGCGACCATCGCCTCGACCGTGTTGACGACTGGTCCGAGCTACGCAGCCGACAGCGCCAAGGTGTACGTGGTGCAGGGACTGCCGGGCAAGACGGTCGACGTGGCGTTCGACGGGCACGTCGTGGCGCGCGGGATCAAGACCGCGAAGGTCGTCGGACCGTTCCCGATCAAGTCCGGCCAGCGCAAGGTGACGTTCAGCGACAACGGCAAGGTGCTGCTCGAGCGGATGTTCTCGGTCAAGCCCAAGTCCAGCTGGGACGTTGTCGTGCACCTGCCGGCTGAGTCCAAGACCAAGCCGGCCGTCACCGTCTTCCGCAACGACCTGACGGCAGTGCCCTCGGGCAAGGCCGAGCTCGTCGTGGCGCACACCGCCCAGGTGCCGCCCGCCGACATCCGCGTCGACGGCAAAGTCTTGTTCAAGAACGTGGCCAACGGCGAGTCGCTGAACCTCGTCGTCCCGGTCCAGACCTACAAGGTCGCCATCTCACCCGCCGGGAAGTCCTCGCCCGTGCTGCTCGGCCCGGTCGACCTCACGGTGAAGGGCGGCGCCCTCAACCGGGTGTACGCCCTCGGCGACCCTGAGGACAACACCATGAACGTTGCCGTCCACGTCATCCCGACCGGCAACAGCGGGTCGTCTCGGCCGGACCGGGTGGACACCGGGACGGGCGGTCAGGCTGCCGGCGTCAGGTCGCTCGCGTCGTTCTGGCGTTGACCGGGGTCCGCAGACACCGGGCGGTCAGCACCATCGTCGCCGCCCTCGTCCTGGCGGTTGCCGGTTGTGCGAGCGCGGACCCGGTCGACCCGGGCTCGGCGGGTCCGTCCGAAAAGGCGACCGCCGGGTCCGGCGTGTCCGCAGCGTCGGTCGAGCCGGTTCCCACCGCCCGGGTGGGCAAGGCGGCACCGAGCACGCGGGTCCGCTTCGTCCCGACCTCGGTCGTGCTGGCGGGCGGCGCGCACGCGGTCGTCGCACCGGCGGCCACGGTCGAGGGCGAGCTGGTCGTCCCCGAGGACGTCCAACAAGTCGGGTGGTGGGACGGCAGCGCCGAGGCCGGTGACCCGTTCGGGAACACCGTGATCGCCGGACACGTCGACTCCGCCACCGAAGGCCTGGGCTTCTTCGCCCGGCTACGACAGGTCACGAAGGGCCAGACGGTGACCGTCCGGCACGGCGCGCACGCGGCGCGCTATCGCGTGACGTCGGTCCGGACGGTCAAGAAGCAGGCGCTCGCCACGTCCAGCTCGGCCTTCGACCAGCTCGGCGACCACCGACTGGTGCTGATCACCTGCGGCGGCGCCTACCGGGCCGACCGCGGCGGGTACGACAGCAACGTGGTGGTCACCGCCGTACCGCTCGGCCCGGCTCGCTGAGCGAGCTCGTTAGCGGGACGCGTCCGCGCTCACGGCGTCGGCCGAACCCTGGCCGCCGGAACGACGACGACGGCGACGCCGACGGGGTGCGTCTCCGGACTCGTCGGCGGCACCGGCCACCGGCTGCTCGTGCACCGTCGCGACACTGGCCACCTCGGCGGCCGGACTGCCGTCGGTCGAGGTGGTACCGGTCCCGCGGGTCCGTCGCCGGTTACGGGGCTGAGACGCCCGCTGGGCGCGGCGCTCCTCCCAGCTCGGGCCGTCCGCCTTCGGGGTGCTGTTGCTGCTGCCACCGCTGCGGCTGCGCTCGACGACGGGGGCTTCGTTGATCCGGCCCTTGGCGCTGCGGTCGATGCCGAGGTCGTGGAACAGGTGCTCGGAGGTGGAGTAGGTCTCCTCCGGCTCCTCGAACGGCAGCCCGAGGGTGTTGTTGATCACCTTCCACCGGGTCCGGTCGGCCCAGTCCACGAAGGTGATCGCGATCCCGGACGCCCCGGCGCGGCCGGTCCGGCCGATCCGGTGGACGTAGGTCTTGTCGTCCTCGGGGCACTCGTAGTTGATCACGTGCGTGACGTCCGTCACGTCGATGCCGCGTGCGGCGACATCGGTAGCCACGAGCACGTCGGCCTCACCGCCGCGGAAGCGCTTCAGCGCCTTCTCGCGCAGCACCTGGGACAGGTCGCCGTGGATCGAGGTGGCCGAGAAGCCGCGCTCGGCCAGGTCGTCGGACACCCGCTGCGCCGAACGCTTGGTACGGCAGAAGATCATCACGCGGTTGCGGTTCTCGGCCTGCAGGATGCGAGCCACGACCTCGGGCTTGTCCAGGTCGTGCGCCTGGTAGACGAACTGGGCCGTGGCCGGCACGGTGGTGGAGTCCTCGGCGGACTCGGCCCGGATGTTGACCGGGTGCCGCAAGTGGCGGCGAGCCAGGGTGACGATGGCCGAGGGCATGGTGGCCGAGAACAGCATCGTCTGCCGCAGCTCGGGGGTCTTGGCGAGGATCCGCTCGACGTCGGGCAGGAAGCCCAGGTCGAGCATCTCATCCGCCTCGTCGAGCACCAGCACCTTGATGTGGCTCAGGTCGAGCGCACCGCGGTCGGCGAGGTCGAGCAGCCGGCCGGGCGTACCGACGACCACCTCGACGCCGGCCTTGAGCGCGTCGAGCTGGGGCTCGTAGCCCATGCCGCCGTACAGGGTGACCACACGGGCCTTGCGCTGGGCGGCCGCGACGGACATGTCCTTGCTGACCTGGCTGGCGAGCTCACGCGTCGGCGCCACGATCAGGCCCTGCGGGGCGCCCGGCTTGGCCAGGGCGGCGAAGTCGCGCTCGTCCTGCACGACGATCCGCTGCAGCATCGGGATACCGAAGGCGAGGGTCTTGCCCGTGCCCGTCCGCGCCTGGCCGATCATGTCGGTGCCGGTCAGGGCGATCGGGATGGCCATCGCCTGGATCGGGAACGGGTTGGTGATGCCGACCGCGTCGAGCGCGTCGACGATCGTGCCGAGCACCCCGAGGTCGCTGAACGTCTGCGGGATCGGCGGCTCCGTCGGCTCGTCCGCGTCACTGGGCAGCAGCGGCTCGTCGAGCGTCGACTCCGGCGCTACGTCGTCGAGGGTGGGGTCGGTCAGAGGGTTCTGGGTGTCGAGCTCGCTCGGGTCGAGGTGCTCGGACATGTCGCTGGTCAGGATGGTCGCCTTCGCTAAGTCAAGTCTTCAGATCACACCTGGTCCGCAGCCCTCAAGGGGGGAGCGGTGTCGCGTGCGGTCCGGGGTCCCGGGACCCGACCACCTCTGCGGCGCTCACCGACGCACGTCAGGCGAGAACCAGGGACGCATCACCTGATGCGTACGGGGCCTATGCTAGCCGCTCGGGCCCCCAGCGCCGAACAACGCGCGCCGAACGACGGGCGCCGAACGACGCGCACGCGTCGCTGCGGCCTGCGAGCGAAGGCCCACTACGCTGCTGCGGTGGAGCCTTCCGAGCAGCCGGACCCCGACGCGGCGTACCGGCGGGGAGCCCTGGACCTGCTCGGGATCCTGGCGTACGGTGCCTTGGCCGCGTTCGACCGGCTGGCCGAGGACGCCCGGCTGGCGCCGACGCTGGCCGACAAGGTCCACATGGCGTCGATGGCCGCTCATCAGGTGAGCCACTTCGAGCGGGTCAAGGCCCGGCTGGCTGAGTTCGACGTCGACGTGATGGCGGCGATGACGCCCTTCCACGAGCCGTTCAACACCTTCCACGACTACACCCGGCCCAAGGACTGGCCCGAAGGGCTGGTCAAGGCCTACGTCGGGGACGGCATCGGCGCCGACTTCTACCGTGAGGTGGCCGCCTTCGTCGACGCGGAGACCCGGGCGCTGGTGCACGAGGTGCTGGCCGACGAAGGTCACGCCGACTTCGTGGTCGACCGGGTGCGGGCCGCGATCCTCACCGACCCCCGACTGGCGGGGCGGCTGGCGCTGTGGGGCCGGCGGCTGGTCGGTGAGGCGCTGAGCCAAGCCCAGCGAGTGGCGGCCGACCGGGAGGCGCTCACCAGTCTGCTCACCGGTACGGTCGACCGGCCCGGGCTGGACCTCGCCGCGGTGAGCCGGATGTTCTCTCGGCTGATCGACAACCACACCCGACGGATGGCTGCCCTGGGCCTTCAGGCCTGAGCCCGAAACCCGAGCTGTCAGAACTCAGTTGCCCTCTGGGACAACTGAGTTCTGACAACTCGGGTATCGGGGGCGGGTCAGAGGGAGCCGAAGCCCACCTTGCGGGCGTGCTCCTCGCCGAGGTCGACGTAGGCGATCTTCGAGGAGGGGATGAGGACGCGCCGGCCGCGCTCGTCGGTGACGGTGAAGACCCCGTCGCTCTCGACGGCCTCGGCGAACGCCTTCTCGATGGCGGCGGCCGTCTCGGTGGTCTCCGCCACGACCTCGCGGTTGACGTGCTGGATGCCGACCTTGATCTCCACAGATCCTCCTCGTGTCGCTCACGTCCCGTCCGGGCCGTCGAGCTCGGATCCCACCGTGCCACACGGGCGCGCCCGAAGCAGAACCTGTTCGCCCACAGCGTGCGGGCGACCGGCTCAGCCGAGGGTGCTGCGCTCGTCGTCGGTGGCCGCCCGGATGACCAGCCGGGTCCAGGCGCCGACGTAGATCCGGTCGTCCGGTCCCAGCTCGTGCTTGGTGCCGACCGGGACGGGATCCTTGGGCAGCGTGCCGTTCGCGTGGCCGACGAAGGTGCCGTTGGCGGAGTCGAGGTCCTCGACCCACCAGCGCGAGCCGTCGGTGGTCAGCTGGCACTGCCGGCGGCTCACCCCGGTGTCGCTCTCGCACTCGACGTCGGGATGGATGTTGCGGCTGGCCGAGGTCCGGCCCACCAGCAGCGACCGGCCCCGTAACGGCCTGACCACCGGCAGGCCGGCTGAGGGCAGCTTGTCCGGGCTCTCCTGCGCGGCGTACCAGGCCGGGTCGATCCAGATCTCGACCACCCAGGAAAAGTCGGGCTCGGACGTGGGCGGCGTCGCGTCCGGAGGCGACGCCGGCGCGGCGGCGGGAGGAGTCCTCGCCGCGGGAGCGGTCGCGGGAGCGGCGACCGTCGCTGCGGGCGGCGGGACGAGCGCCTCGGGTGGGTCGAGCGGCCGGGGCATGCTGCCGGTGGTGAAGTCGTAGCCGCACGCCTCGCAGAAGAGCGCGTCGAGCGCGTTCGGGGTGTCACAGCTCGGGCAGCTCTGGGTGGCCGGAGCGCCGCTTGCCGACGCCGGCGGCGCGGTCACGGTGGGCGCTGCGGGATCCATCGGGACGCCGCAGACGTCGCAGTAGTCGGTGGCGGCCGACGGGTGGCCGGCCGGACAGGTCGCCATCTCAGCCCCTGACCCGGGTGGTCTTGGTGGAGGCGGTGTCCAGCGCCATCTCGTCGGCGCGCTCGACGGCACGCTTCAGCCGTACGGTCCCGGTGTCGGGATCCTCGATGTCGACGACCTTGCGCAGCCGGCTCGTCGCCTCCTCGTTGCCGGTGGCCGCGGCCAGCTGGACGGCCCGGCCGAGCCGGGTGGTCGCGGTCTCGGCGTCACCGGCGGCCTTGGCGGCGAGCCCCTGCTGGATGGCGTCGGCGAGCTCGGTCTGGCCGGTGTAGTGCGCCACAGCCGGGTTGATCCGGGTGGTCAGGGCGTCGTCGTCGGACCAGCGCGCCTTGACCAGACCGGAGGCCACGACCTCGTCGCCGACCGCCAGCTGCACGCGGGCGCCCAGCTGCTCCTGGCCGATCGCCTTCGCCGACAACCGGACGGCGACGTGGTAGTCCCGCGACTCATCACCCCAGGAGCCGGTCGGGTACGCACCGGTGAGCGGGTTGACCGGCGTCCGGCGTGCGGTCAGGTCCTCCACGGTGGGGGAGACCTGCCGGACGAACAGCACCTCCGCGCCCTGGGGCGCCCAGACCCGCAGCTGGGCCTCGGCCACACCGCGGCCCATCGACTGCTGCATCAGCTCGGCGAAGACCGTCCGCATCTGGCTCGGGTCCGGGATGATGTCGACCGTGCCGAGCAGCGCCTGGGCGATCCGGCGTACCTCCTCGACCTGCCAGTCCACGCCGACTCCCCGGCAGTCGCACTGGAAGCGACCGGTCACCCCGGCAATGGCGGCGGTGAGCTGGGTGGGCGTCTCGTTGTGGTTCTCGCCGTCGGTCAGCAGGATCGCGTGCCGCTGCGCGAGCGCGGGGACCGAGTCGAACAGCCGACCGGCCAAGGTGAGCCAGGTGCCCATCGCCGTACCGCCGTCGGCCCGGAACTGGGCGATCGCCTGGTGCGCGGCGTAGCGGGCGTTCGCATCCATCCGCACCATGCCGGCTCCGGTCCGGACCGGCGGAAAGGCGAGGTAGGCCTGGTGCGTACCGGCGATCACCGCGAACACGGTGCCGTCCAGGATCTGGTCGACCGCGGCCGAAGCGGCGAGCTTGGCCGCCTCCAGCTTGGTCCGCCCCATCGAGCCGGAGGTGTCGACGATGATGATCTCGCCGGCGTCGCCCGAGCCCGCCTGGCCGGCGGCGCCCGCACCGGAGCAGCTCATGGTGACGATGGCGTTGACGTCGGTGCCGCCGTCGGGCAGGAACTCGTTCTGGTAGACGCTGGCGCTGAACTCGGCCATCGGGTGCGGACCTCCACGTCGTTGTCAGCTGCGGTTTGGTCGGGCGTACTGGTCGGTTCAGTATGCCCTGCGGTCGTCTCGCCGGCCGGGGCCTGGCCCTACGATCGCTCCTGTGAGCTACGCCTCCAGCCGTGAGCTGCGTCCGGGTCGGATCCGCTTCCCCGACATCAGCCCACGCGCGTACGAGCATCCGGCCGACCGTGGTGCCCTGGTCGCGCTGCGGGCGATCCCGGGCTTCGACGCCGTGCTGAAGGCGGTGCTCGGGGCGATCGGCGAGCGGAGCGTCCGGCTGCTCTACCTCGCGACGGCCGTCCGGGTGTCGGCTCGGCAGTACCCGGAGCTGCACACCATGGTCGCTGAGTGCGCGACCACCCTCGACCTGTACCCGGTGCCCGAGCTGTACGTGGCGCAGGACCCGGTTCCCTCGGCGATGGCGGTGGGCACCGACAAGCCGCTGATCGTGACCACGACCGGCATGCTGCAGCTCGTCGACTCGGCGGGGCTGCGCTTCGTGATCGGGCACGAGGTGGGGCACGTGCTGTCGGGTCACGCCCTCTACCGCACCGTGCTGACCCAGCTGGTCGCCATCTCGGCCTCGATCTCGTGGCTACCGCTCGGCGCCTGGGGGCTGCGCGCGATCGTGCTGGCGCTGCACGAGTGGTACCGCAAGGCCGAGCTGTCGGCCGACCGGGCCGGCCTGCTCTGCACCCAGGACGCCGACGTCGCGCTGCGGGTGCACGCGGCGATGGCCGGTGCGCTCAACCCCGACGACATGGACGTGGCCGGCTTCCTCGACCAGGCGAAGGAATACCAGGCCAGCGGCGACGTCCGGGACTCGGTGCTCAAGCTGCTGCAGATCTCGGGCCAGACCCATCCGATGGCCGCGCTCCGGGCCGCCGAGCTGCAGCAGTGGGCGGCCGGGCGGGAGTACCGCGCCATCCTCGCCGGGGACTACCTGCGGCGCAGCGAGGACAAGGATGCGCCGATCAGCGACGACGTCCGTGCCGCCGCCGCGTCGTACCAGAAGGCCTTCAGCACCTCGGCCGACCCGCTGGTCAGCCTGGTCGGCAAGCTGGGCGGCGTGCTCGGTACGGCCGGGGGCGCCGCCGCCGGCCGGCTGCGCGACTGGTGGCAGGGCCCGGGCAAGCCCCCGGAAAACTAAGGCTAGCTTGAGCTACGCGTGGCGGGCGAGGGCGACGGAGATGTTGTCGCGGCCGCCCTGGGCGTTGGCCCAGGCGACGAGGGCGACGGCGAGCGGCAGCGGGTCGGTCTCCCCTCCGCTGCTGATGGCGGCGCTGGTCGAGGCCACCAGCGCCTGCAGGTCGGCGGCCGGTGAGCAGTAGTTCCACAGGCCGTCGGAACAGACCAGCACCCAGCCGGGGACGTGCAGCTCGGCCGAGCCGGTCCGAGGACTGATGTCGGGGCTGTCGCGGCCGAGCCACTTGGTGATCGCGTGCGCCTGTGGGCCGTTCTCGGCCTCCTCGCGCGGGACGCCCATCGCGATCCGGACCTGGGCGACCGAGTCGTCCAGGCTCAGCTCCAACGCGTCGCCGGCGCCGAGGTCGGGCAGCCAGTAGACGCGGCTGTCGCCGACGTTCCCGTAGACCACCAGGTCGCCCTCGACCACGGCCGCGGCCAAGGTGCAGGAGGCAGCGTTGTCGCTCTCGGGTGCGGTGTTGGCGATCACCGCCGCGTTCGCCTGGGCGGTCGCCACGCCGAACGCCTGGGCCAGGGCCGCGGCCCGGCTGGCGGCCACGCCGAGACCCGACGGTTGTGAGCCGGCGAGGACGTCGCGGGCGCTACGGGCGCCGGCGAGGGCGGCCACGTCGGAGTCGGTCGAGGTCGAGACGCCGTCGCAGACCACCAGCACCGCCCGCGAACCCGGCTGCTCGTCGGCCGCGACCGCGGTGGCGTCCTCGTTGCGGTGGTGCCGGATGCCGCGGTCACAGCACGCCGCCACCCAGGCCGCGGGCTGCTCCACGTAGTGGTCGCGGGGGCTGACCGCTTTGGTGCCGCAGGTGGTGCAGTAGTCGTCCTCGCCGACCACGCCGCCGCAGCTGGCGCAGGGCGCCGCTCCCGGGGTGGCCGCGACGACCGGCGCGGCTGCGGCTAGGGGCCTGTACGGCTTGACGGGTTCGCTCAGCTCGACCGGGCTCTCGGCTCCGGCAGCGATCGGTTCCGCGACGTCGACGGTGGGGGAGAGCGGGGCGCCGCACGCCTCGCAGAACCGTTCCGCGTCGGTGACCGCGGCCCCGCAGGACGGGCAGCTGAGTGCCGCCGGCGGGGGCGCGGCCGCTGGTTCGGTCATCGCGGCGACACCGTCAGGGCCAGGGGGTTCGTCATCGGAGGGTCCACCTTCGCACGGCGTTGGCCTGGTCGACCAACGCCCACCGCCGCTGCTCGTCGGTCTCGACGGTGGCGAGCTGGCGGTACGTCGCCTCCAGCCCGTCGCGCAGCGCGGCGGGCTGAGCGGCGTAGCTGCCGATCGTGACGTCCTCGCGCGGGCCGTCCCGCTCCACCAGGGCGAGGGCCCGGGAAAGGATCTGCGACGTCAGCTCGCCCTGCTCGCGGGTCTCCAGCCGGACGCCGCTGAGGCTCGCCATCGCCGCCGACAGGGCGGGCAGCGCCTCGGCCGAGCGGTAGAGCGACTGAGCCCGCAGCCGTCGGGCCTCGGTGAAGCCGCGGCTGGTCGAAGGCACCAGGTCGAGCGCGGCGACCGCCCCGGTCACGTCGTCGCGCTGCAGCCGGATCCGGGCCAGCCCGAACGCGGCCGGCGCGACGTAGTTGGCGTCGGTGCTGGCGCAGGTGGCGTACAGGTTCTCGGCCACCTGGTCCTCACCGCCCCGCTCGCAGGCCAGCGCGAGCGCCAGCTTGGGCGCGAGCTCGCCGGGGACCTGGCCGTAGACGGCGTTGAACGAGGCCTGGGCGGCGGCGAAGTCCTGCCGCGCCAAGGCGGCGAGGCCGCTCACCCAGACGGCCCGCCACTCCCAGGGGTCGGCGGCCAGCATCGCGGTCACGGCTTGGTCGACCTGATCGGGAGCGCCCAGCTCCAAGGCGGCGCGGGCGCGGGCCAGCCAGACCTCGGCGGTGGAGCCCGGTGCGGTCTCCAGCACCCGCAGCCGCTCCGCCGGGTCGTCGACGGCGAGGTTGCTGAGCCAGGCGTGCTGCGCGTCGCCGGTGTCGGCCCGGAGTGGGGGCAGCTGGTCCCACTCGAGCGCATCGCTGGTCACCGCCGGCGCCTCGAAGAGCACCGACGCCGCCGAGGTGAGCGCCGTTCCCGGCGTGGCCGCGGCGACGACCTCCCGGAGCACCCCGAGCAGCTGCACCCGTAGCTCGTCGACCGAGGCGAAGCGGTCGGCCGGGTCGGCGGCGCAGGCCTTGGCGACCAGTCGGTAGAGCGAGTCGTGCTCGCCCAGCACCGGCGCCTCCTCGACCGGCGGCAGGCTCGCCACGTAACGGGTCTGGTAGCCGCGGAACTCCGTGACCAACACCAGTAGCGTCCGGCCGATGGTGTAGATGTCGGACGCCACGCTGGTGCCGAGCCGTGCCACCTCGGGTGCCTGGTAACCGACGGTGCCGTAGATCGCGGACTCGTCGTCGTCGAGCCGCCGGACGCCGCCGAGGTCGATCAGCTTGACCGCGTCCCCGACCTGGATCAGGTTGTCGGGCTTGAAGTCGCAGTAGACCAGGCCGAGGTCGTGCAGGTAGGAGAAGGCCGGCAGGATCTCCAGCAGGTACGCCAGCGCCTGGTCCACCGGCAGCGGGTCGAAGCGACCGCCGTTCGCCCGCATCCGGGCCTTGAGGATCTGCTTCAACGAGAGGCCGCCGACGTACTCCATCACGATGTAACCGGCCTGCTGGCCGTCGCCGGAGTCGTGGCTGACGAAGTTGTAGATCTCGACGATCAGTGGGTGCTCGACAGCCGCCAGGAACTGGCGCTCGATGATGGCGACCGCGAGCGCGTCCTTGTCGCCGGTGTTCAGCAGACCCTTGAGCACCACCCAGCGGTCGGACACGTTCTTGTCCCGGGCCAGGTAGATCCAGCCCAGACCGCCGTGGGCCAGGGCGCCGGCCACCTCGTACTGGTGGGCGACCAGCTCCCCGGGCACGAGCTTGGGGGTGAAGGAGTACGCGCTGCCGCAGCGGGCGCAGAAGCCCTCGGGCCGTCCGGGCTGGCCAAGGCGGCCCCGGCCGACCGGGTTGCCGCAGACTGCGCAGGTCCGCTTGTCCTCGGGCACGACCGGGTTGGCCAGCACCGCGGCCGCAGCGTCGACCACCGGCGCCGGGGGCACCCGGGTGAGCCCCGCACCGAGCCGGGCCGCGCGCATCCGGACCGACCCGGAGCGGACGCGGGCGGTCGCGTGCGTGCCGCCGCCGGCAGCCGCGCGTTGGGAGCCGAGGGCGGTGGAGGAGAGCCGGCTCGAGCCGCGGGTCCGGGTGGAGGTCGTGCCGGCGGCCCCGGCCGGGACGCTGGCGGCGGTGACCGGCCCGCCGGCGTCGAGGGGGGTGGCGGTCGGTGGTGCGGCCGACGTCGTCGGCGGCATCCCGCAGACGTCGCAGTAGCCGTCGACGATCGTGCCGGTGCAGCCGGGCTGGGTGCAGCGGGTCACGGCCGTGCCTCCTTCTGATAGCTCGCGTACAGGCCGACGAGCTGGCGGGCAATGGCCATCGGGCACGGCCGGCGGGCCAGCGTCTCGGCGGCGAGGTCGTACGCGCGAGCGACGTCGGGCTGGTCGGCCACGCCCCGGCTCCGGGCCTTGGCCCGCAGTGCGTCGAGCCGACCAGCGAGCTCGGCGTGCTCGGCGAGGGCGTTGCCGTAGGCGGTGTGCACGACGGTCATGGCCCGACCGACCTGCCCGAGCCGGGTCAGGTAGGCCTCGAGCGCGGCCGGGGTGTTGGGCACCGGGCCGACGGCCGAGACGTCGGGGACGGCGTACCGGGGTGCGGGGTCGACGGTGGCGACGCAGGCGGTGACGAGGTCGCGGACGGCCGACTCCCGTACCTCGAGCTCGGCCCGCAGCCGGCGGGCGGTCGCGAGCTGCAGAGCGGCCTGCTGCCGGCGGGCGGCGCCGACGATGAGGTCGCGCTCGAAGACGGCCGCCTCGATCTCGAGCGGGCCCAGCAGGCCCACCACGTCACCGCCGCGGCCGGCCTTGTCGGTCAGCTCGGTCAGCCGGCGGGCCAGTCGGGCCGAGGTCGCGGCGGCCTGCTGCTGACGGGCGCCGGCGGGCTCGGTCCCCACCTGGTCGCGGATCCGTTCCAGACCGGCGCGCAGCGCTCGTAGTCGGGCGGTCACCTCGGCGCCGGAGAGGTCGAGCCCGAGCCGGACCCGCAGCGCGGCGACCAGGGAGTCCGAGAGCCGGCAGGCCTCGGGCAGCGACAAGGCCAGCCCGGTCTGGCCGGCGGCGGCGGGCGTGTCCAGCCGGCCCCAGACCAGGGTGGCGAGCCGTTCGCGTTCCACCGGTCCGACCCGGCCACCGTCCCAGGTGGCCACCAGCAGGGCGTACCGGTCGGAGACGGCTTTCCAGAGCGCCATCGACAGGGTCAGGTCGGCGGTGGCCGAGGCCGCGGTCGCCGCCGGCGCCCCGAGCGCGGCGGCGTCCAGGGTGTCCAGCTCGGTCCGGCGCAGCGTGACCCAGTGCTCGAGGTCGGTCAGGTAGCGGCTCGTGGCCGTCGGCTCGAGCGGGACGCCGAGCCGGCCGGGAGCCGCTGGTGCGGTCACGCTCGCGGACTCGGGTGGGAACCCTCGTTGGACAGACACAGCTGCGCTCACCGGCCGTACACCGCACGGGGCGGGTCAGGTGCCGGCCCGAGCGGGGCGGCCAGCCAGCGGTTGTAGATCGATGTCCACTCGCCGTCGCTGCGCAGCTGGGCGAGCCGGGCGTTGACGAAGCGGACCAGGTCGACGTTACGCGCGTTGATGCCCAGCCCGTACGGCTCGGCGGTGAACGCCCTCTGGTCGGGGACGACGGCGTACGGGTCCTGGGCGGCGAGCCCGGCCAGCACCGTGTCGTCGCCGGTGATGGCGTCCACCTGACCCTGCTGGAAGAGGACCAGGCAGCCGGTGTGGCTGCTGGACTCCACGGCGATCGCCTTCGGGGCCTTGGCCCGCAGGGTGGCGAGGCTGGAGGTACCGGTCGGGGCGCAGACCCGGAGGCCCGCCAGGTCGGCCAGGGTGGTCGCCTTGTCGCCACGGCGGACCAGGATCTTCTGGCCGGCGCGGTAGTACTCCGAGGAGAACGCGACCTGCTTCCAGCGGTCGCAGGTGATGCTCATGGCGCGGGCCACGATGTCGACGTCGCCGGACTGCAGCAGCGGTATCCGGTCGGCGGCGGTGATCACCCGTAGCTGGTACTTGGTCTCGTCGCCGAAGATCGCCTTGGTCACGGCGCGGACCATGTCGATGTCGAAACCCTCGATACGACCGTCGATCGGGTTGCGGGACCCCAGCAGGTACGTGTCCGCGGACACCCCGGCGACCAGCCGGCCGCGGTTGCGGATCTTGGCCATCGTCGACCCCGACGGCAGGTCGTCGGGGTCGGGCAGCTTGCCCTCGGGGGCGTACGAGGCGGTCGGGTTGTCGCAGGTGGCCGGCGCAGCCGCCGAGGTCGAGGGTGCGGCCGGGGTCGGGCTGGCCGCGGGCAGCGGGGTGGTGTCGTAGCCGAAGGTCGAGCACGCGCTCAGCAGCGCCAGCACGGCCATCGCGACTGCCAGCCGCAGGGCGTTCGAGCGCGAACCGCTGACGAATGCTCCCGGGTTAGCCGATTTCGAGCCCACGGACCAGTTTTTCCCGTCTGGGGAGCGTTTCTCAGCGGAGCCGGCGCTCATCGGTACTCCCGCAGCCGGGCGGCGACGCCCCGTCGGGCGAGCAGGGCGGCGGCGAGACCGGCGAGCAGGCTGAGCACGGCGGCGACCACCAGCAGGGGAGTCTGCCCGCCCAGGCTGGTGCTCGTGCTGCGCGTCGCGTCGTCCAGGACCGAGGCCAGCGAGGCGTCGAACGTGGTGAAGCGCAGGTTGGAGGACGTGTCGCCTGTCCCGGTGGCCTTGGCGACCGCCGCGTCCCAGCTGCCGCCGTCGTCGGACGTACGGATGCTCTGATGGACGGCGGTGTACTGGGCCCACTCCCGGGCCAGCTGGCCGTCGTCGCGGACCCGGGTGAGCAGGCCCAACCGCTCGCGGACGGTCACGTCGCAGCTGACCCAGGCGGCCTCGAACGACTGCCCGGAGCCGCGGGCGATCAGGGTCAGGCTCTCGTTCGCCTTGGCGTCGTACGCGGCGATCCGGGCGGCGGCGATGTTGTTGACGCCCGCGTAGCTGCCTTCCCGGGTCGAGGACACGATGCTGTGGGAGTACCACAGGCCGACCAGGCTGGTGAGCAGGGCGACCAGCAGCACCGCGGTCGCGGCGGCCATCCCGGAATTGATCCGGCGGTGGAAGCGCCGCGACAGCCAGCGCTGGGCGAGCACCAGGCCGACGAGCGCGGCCAACGTCAGAACGGGGAACACGACGCCCCAGGCGACGCTCATCCGCTGCTCGGCGCGGGCGGCGTTGGCGGCGACCAGCTCGTCGAGCACCGGTAACGCCGACGACCGCAGCTGGGCGCTGGCGAGTCGCAGGTACTGGGCTCCCACCGGCAGGCCTTGGCGGTTGTTGGCCCGGGCCTGCTCGATCGCGGCGGTGTAGTCCAGGACCTGGGTGTTCAGCACGGCGAGCGCGGCCGCGTCCGCGGGCTGCGCCCGTGCGGCCTCGGCGATCAGCTCACCGGTCTCGGTGATCGCCCGGTCGTAGCCGGTACGCTGCGCCGCCGGCTCCAGACCGCCGACCAGGAACGCGTTCGTCGCCGCGGCGTCGGCGCTCAGCAGGTCGGTCTCGATGTTCTGCACCCGGACGAGCTGGGCGGTGTCCTGCTCGGCGCGGTGCAGCGTGTACGCCAGGGTGGCCAGGGTGAGGGCGCCGACCACGCCGAGCAGCACGCCGAAGACCACCACGGCGGTGCTCAGCCGCTGGAGCAGCTGCGGTGTGCTGCGGGTCGGAGTCATGGGTGCCGCGGCGAGGGGGTGTGCCGCCGCTGCCGTGGGCGCGGCCGGTGCCGGCGCCGTGCTCGTCGCGGTCATCGGTCCGCCCCCGGCTCGGTGGTCGGCTCGGTCGGGTCGGGCGGAGGCTCGAGGATCCTAGCGTCGAGGTCGTCGGGCAGCAGCGTCCGCAGCTGGTCCAGGGTTGGCTCGTCGACGTCGCGGAGCCGCCAGGCGTGCCGGCCGATGGCGGCCTCGAGCAGGTTGCGGGCGAAACGGCCGTTGCCGAAGGTCGGGCCGCGGGGCGTGGTGGCGAGCACCATCTCGAAGCGTTCGACGCAGCCGTCAGCGAGGTCGTAGTCACCCGTCTCGGCCATCGAGGTCAGGATCGAGACGAGCTCGTCGTCGGAGTAGTCGCCGAACTCGATCGTGGTCCGGAAGCGGCTGGCCAGTCCGGGGTTCTGGGCGATGAACACCACCATCGGGTCGGGGTAGCCGGCCACGATCAGCACCAAGTCGTCGCGCCGGTCCTCCATCTCCTTGACCAGGGTGTCGACGGCTTCGCGGCCGAACTGGTCACCGCTGAGGCTGTACGCCTCGTCGATGAACAGCACGCCGCCGACGGCGGAGGCCACGACCTCGGCGGTCTTGGTCGCGGTCTGGCCCAGGTAGCCCGCCACCAGCTCGGAGCGGTCGACCTCGACCAGCTGGCCCTTGGACAGGAGGCCCAGCGCGCGGTAGATCCCGCCGACCAGCCGGGCGACCGTGGTCTTGCCCGTCCCCGGGTTGCCCACGAACACCAGGTGCCGGGTGATGGTGGGCGCCCGTAGTCCGGCCTTGGTACGCAGCGCCTCGACCCGCAGGACCGCCACCTGGCGGTGGATCTCCGCCTTGACCTCGCTCAGCCCGGTCAGTGCGTCCAGCTCGGCGAGCAGCTCGTCGAGGGTGGGCTCGGGTGTCGCGGGTTCGGGCTTGGGCTCCGGCTTGGGGTCAGCTGGCGCAACCTCGTCGAGGCCTTCGACAGGCTCAGGGCGCGCCGGGTTCTGATCGCGCTTCCACCCGAGGAGTCGGCCGTGCAACGGTGGAAGATCGGAAAATTCCTCGCTCACGTCAGGTTCAGCTCCCCACCGGTGGAGGCGGAACCGAACTTGGCCTGCAGGAAACGGCCGTGGGCGATCAGGGCGTCGGCGTCGACGCGCACCACGGCGTCCAGGATGTCGTCCATGGTGGCGCCGAGCAGGTCGAGCTGGTCGACCAGCAGCATCAGCGAGGTCTTGCCCTGCTCGATCGGCCGCGAGTCGGCCCAGTCGCGCGGGAGCCGGGTGTAGTTGCCGATCGCCGCCGGCAGGTAGTCGGTGGCGGTCGCCATCACCGAGTACGCCTGCGCGCTGCCGAGGCCGAGGTTGCGCAGCCGCGGCATCGTGTCGCGTACGGTCCGCGACACCCGCCGCACCCGCGACTGGACGAGTCCGGGCACCGCGCCGCCGGCCACCAGCGCCTCGACCCGGTCGAGGGCGGCGATGATGTCGGCCTCGGTCGGGGGCGCCGGGGCGGCCGGCAGCAGGTCCGCCGCCGGCGCCGACGGCCGGCCGGTCACCCGGCCCCACCAGTCGCGCAGGGTCAACGCGCCCCGCCGTACCCCTGGGCGCCCGAGGAGGGAGCGTCGAGGTCGAGCGCGCCGGAGGCCAGCCGGTTGTCCTGCCGGGAGACGCGGTCGAGGTACTCCCGCGACTTCACGACCTCAGACTCCAGGGTGCCGATCGTGTTGGCCATGGTGTCGAGGGCCTGCAGCTTGAAGGAGTCGATCGAGTCCATCGTGGCGTAGATGTTGGCGAACGCGGCCTGCAGCTGCGGCAGCCCGATCGTGGCCGAGGCCGCCTGCTGCTGGATGGCCGCGGAGTTGTCGCGCAACATCTCCGAGGTGCGCTGGATCAGGTCCGAGGTCGTGGTGTTGAGCGCGTTGATCTGGTCGAGCACCAGCTTTTGGTTGCCCAGCGCCTGCGCGACGATGACCGCGGTCCGCAACGCAGAAACGGTGGTGGTGGACGCCCGGTCGACGCCCTTGATCAGCTCCAGGTTGTTCTTGATGATCACGTCGATCGCCAGGTAGCTCTGGATCGAGACCGCCAGCTGGGTCAGCAGGTCCTGGTGCTTTTGCCGGACGTAGAACAGCACGTCCTGGCTGAGGGCCTTGGCCCGTTCCGGGTCGCTGAGCTCGAGGGAAGAAATCAGCGCCGTGAGCTTGCTGTCGAGCTGTTCGGCGACGTAGATGTAGGAGTTGATCCGGCCCATCGACTCCCACAGGTTCTGCTTCTCCATGGTGAGCGCGACGTTGTCCTTGGTCAGCTCGTCCTGGCCGTTGCGCAGGGCGTGCAGGATGCCGTTGAGGTGGCTCTGCGCGGCCTGGTACTTGCGGAAGTAGTCGGTGATCTTGTCCCCGAACGGGATCATCCCGAGGAACTTGCGCGCGCCGGTCGCCTGGCTGGGGTCGAGCTCCTCGACCGTACGGCGCAGCTCCAGCAGTGTCCGGCCGACGGCGGAGCCCTCGGCGAGACCACCCTCCTGCAGGGCACGGACGGGCGCCTGCAGCAGCCGGTTCGACGTCTCGGCGGCCCGCCGGATGTCTGCGTCGCCCATCGAGCGGACGTTGTCGGCTGAGGCCGCGAACTCCGGCGAGCGCGGCTGGGCCGCGGTCAGGGTGGTGAGGAACGACTCGACCTTGCTGTCCAGGGCCGGCACGGTGGCCGGGTCGACCTGCGGAGCCATCGCCGGCGCCTGGGTCGCGGCGACCGGACGCGGAGCGGCCGGGGCGGTCAGGGTGAGCGGGCTGGGCTCGGGCGGGCTGAGCGGGGCGGCCGCGCCGCCGAACGTGGGCTCGGACATCGAGATCCTTCCGGGGCGCGGGGTCGGGAGGCCAGCGGACCGGCCGAGGCTCAATCTAGCCGACCGGGGGGTCCGCGGGACCGTCGCCGGGTCGCTCCAGCGTGGTCCGCAACCCGTCGGGGACGGGCGCTCCGCTCAGCAGCCCGGCCTGGACGGCGGCGGCCGCCGCGCGGACGAGGACGGCCCGTTCGGGCTGCTGCGTCGCGGCCGCCAGCTGCGCCACCTCCGCGAACTCGGGGGTGGCACTGAGGACGCGGCCGTCGCGGGAGGCCACCTTCACCGCCACCAGGTCGGCATCCACGGCCACGTCGAACCAGCCGCGCTGCAGCGTCGTCCGTTCCCAGGACGATCGGCGGACGCCCAGGGTGGTGGTCTGGGTCAGCACCAGGTCGGCCAGCCGGTCGGCGTCCTCGGGCCGGGCGAGCACCGCGAGGGTGTGGGCCGGGCGCCCCTTCTTCATCACGATCGGGACCAGCCAGGCGTCCAGCGCACCCGCCGCCAGCAGCGCGGTGAGCACGCCCGGCCACAGCCGCGGATCGAGGTCGTCGACGTTGGCCTCCAGCACCGTCACCGTGTCTCTGGTCGGCGTCATCGGAGCCGGGGCCGCGAGCTCGCCGATCAGCACCCGGGTCAGGTTCGCGCGGTCCGGGTCGTCCTTGGTGCCGGCACCGGAACCCGAGGCCTGCAGCAGCAGCGGCGGCAGGTCCTCGCACCGTTCGCTCAGGGCCACCACCAACGCCATCCCCGTCGGGGTGGCGAGCTCACCGCGACCGCCGGCGACGACCCGCCAGCCGGCCGCGAGCCGTACCACCGCCGGTACCGGGACACCGATGTCGCCGTGGGCGGTACGGATCCGGCCCGACCCCACGGCCACCGGGCCGGCGCTGAGCGAGTCGACCTCGAGCAGGTGCAGGGCCGCGCAGACCCCGACCACATCGGCGATCGAGTCGAGTGCGCCGACCTCGTGGAAGTGCACGTCGGCCACCGCGATGCCGTGCACCGCCGCCTCGGCCTCGGCCAGCTGGTTGAAGGTCCGGCGGGCCCGGTCGCGGACCGCGTCAGGCAGGTCGGCGGCCTCGAGCATCGCCTCGATGTCGCTCCAGTGCCGCTCGGGCTGGTCGTCGGTCAGCACCTCGACCTCGACCTTGGTGCCGCGCTGGCCGGCCCGCAGCACGGGGTCGGCGGTGAGCCGGACCGCACCCGGGATGACGGCCTCGACGCTGCGCTGGACGGCCGCCAGCTCGGCGCCGGCGTCCACGAGCGCCCCGAGCAGCATGTCGCCGGCCACGCCGGCCGAAGCGTCGATCCAGAGGTGCCGGGTCACGGAGCCTCGGTGGGCTCGGGGGCCGGCTCTGGGGTCGGTGCCGCGATCTGCGCGGCCAGGTGGCCGGCGCCGTAGCCGTTGTCGATGTTGACCACGCCCACGCCCGGGGCGCAGGCGTTCAGCATGGTCAGCAGCGCGGCCACCCCCTCGAACGCGGCACCGTAGCCGACCGAGGTGGGCAGGGCCACGACGGGTGCACTGACCAGGCCGGCCACCACGCCCGGGAGGGCACCGTCCATCCCGGCGGCGACCACGATCACCCGGGCCCGGCGCAGCAGCTCGAGCCGGCCGAGGATGCGGTGCAGCCCGGCCACGCCGACGTCGACCACCAGCTCGACCTCGCGGCCCAGGTACTGCGCGGTCAGCAGCGCCTCGCGAGCGACCGGCAGGTCCGACGTGCCGGCCGACACGACCACCACGAGCCCGCCGGTCGGCGTCGGCGGGACGGGCGGCCAGGCCAGCAGCCGCGCGCTCTCGTCGTACGCGGCGTCGGGCAGCTCGGCCAGGACAGCCGCAGCGTGCTCGGCGTGGGCGCGGGTGAACAGGGACACCTGGGCGGCGTCCCGGACGGCCGCGGCGATCAGCCGGACCTGGTCCGGGCTCTTGCCGGCACAGTAGACCGCCTCGGGATAGCCGCGGCGGGCCGCGCGGTCGAGGTCGAGGGTGGCGACGGCGTCGAGGGCGCCCAGATCCGGCTCGGTCACGAACAGCTCGGCGTTCAGCGGGTGACCAGGGGCAGGGTGAACGCCCCGGACTGGATGCCCCCGAGGTCGAGGGTGACGAACCGAAAGCCGGCCGACCGGACGGCGCTCAGCACCAGTCCCCGCAGGGGTTCGGTCACCGCCCGGGGCAGGTCCTCGGCTACGAGCTCGAGCCGGGCCACGTCGCCGTGGTGGCGCACCCGCAGGTCGGTGAAGCCGAGGGCGCGGACGGCCGTCTCGGCCCGGTCGATCTGAGCGAGCTTTTCCGGCGTCACCGGTTCGTGGTGCGGGATCCGCGACGCCAGGCAGGGGGCCGCGGGCTTGTCGGCGACGCTCAAGCCCAGCGCGCGGGCCAGTCGGCGGACGTCGTCCTTAGCCAGTCCCAGCGTGGCCAGCGGCCGCAGGACGGCGTGGCTGGTGGCGGCGAGCGAGCCGGGCCGGTCGGGCCGCAGCGCGTCGTCGGCGTTCTCCCCGTACGCGACGGCGTCCAGCCCTTCGGCGGCCAGCACCTCCTCGTCGATCCGGGCGAACAGCTCGTCCTTGCAGAAGAAGCAGCGGTCCGGCCCGTTCGCCTGGTACTCCGGCCGGTCACCCTCGTACGTGGCCACCTCGACGACGCGAACGCCGATGCTCCCCGCGACCGCGTGGGCGTCCGTGCGTTCGCTCGCGGCCAGGCTGGGGGAGACGCCGAGCAGGGCGACCACCTGGCTGGGCCCCAGCACCCGCGCGGCCAGCGCCAGCAACAAAGACGAGTCGACCCCGCCCGAGAACGCGACGCCGAGCCGGCGTACGTCGGTGAGCTGCTCGGCGAGGTCGTCGAGCACCTCGTCGAGTGCGGACTCCACGGGCCTTGCGGTTGCGCTCACTTCTTTCCTCTCGTCGAGGTCACGCTAGCCGAGGCCGCCCGGTGGACGGATCTCCCCGGAGCCGCGCACCACCAGCTGGGAGGGCACCACCAGTGTCGAGGCCGGTGAGGTGTCACCGTCGAGCCGGGCGAAGACCCGCTCGGCGGCCAGCGTGCCCATCTGGATCGGGTCCTGCGCGATCACGGTCACCGCCGGGTCGACGAGATCGGCGAGCAGCAGGTCGTCGAAGCCGACCAGCGCGACCTCGTGCTGCAGCCCGAGATCGTGCAGGGCGCGCAGGGCGCCGACGGTGATCAGGTTCTGCGAGGCGAAGATCGCCGTCGGCGGCTCCGCCAGCGCCATCAGCTCGCGGACAGCCGCTTCGGCCCTGGCCTGGGAGGTGAGGTCGTCGACGTGCAGGGGCTGCCGGTCACCGGTCCGCTCATCGCCGTCGGTACCCGCCGCCATGCCGTCAGCGAAGGCCCGCCGGCGTTCACGCGAGGTGCTGATGGCCAGCTCGTCAGCCAGGTGGGCGATCCGGCGGTGGCCGTGCTCGAGCAGGTGCCGGGTCGCGGTGGCCGACGCCTCGTAGTTGTCGGTGAGCACGGCGTCGGCGGCCAACCCGACCGGCGGCCGGTCGATGAAGACGATCGGCGTCCCCTGTTCCTGCTCGCTCCTCAGATAGCCGTGGTCGGGACTGATCGTGGTGAGGACGAGGCCGTCGACGCGGCGTCGGGCGAAGGCGTCGATCAGGGACCGCTCCACGGCCGGGTCGTCGTGGAAGCTGGCGGCGAAGACGGCCGTTCCCCGCGCGGCCGCCACGCTCTCGACCGCGCGGTTGACCGCCGCCGAGAAGGGGTTGTCCACCGCGTCCAGGAGCAGTCCGAGCGTCCCGGTCCGCTGGTTGATCCGGCGTAGCGCTCCCGCGCCCTGGTTCGGCTGGAAGTTGAGCGCGACGACGGCGTGCTGTACCCGTTCACGCATCGGAGCCGATACGTTGGCCTCGTTGTTGATCACCCGGGAGACCGTCTTGATCCCGACGCCGGCAAGGGCTGCCACATCGCGGATGGTGGCGCGCGCGCGGACGGGGCCAGGTGTGGCTGACAACAGGGTTCCCTTCCGACACCAGCACCCTACAACGACGACGACGCTGCCGTTTCCGCGTGGTCGGGGTCCTGCGGTGGCTGCTGAGACCACCACGCCCGCCGCAGTGGCCGCGGTGCGCCGGCCGGGCGCCTGACATCATCTCTCGCGTGGACAAGGTGATGAGCTGGACGGATCTGGTCGGCCGAGCACGGGCGCTGGCGTCGGGGCCGCGGCGGCTGCTGGGCATCACGGGGGCGCCGGGAGCGGGCAAGTCGACCGTGGCTCGGCTGCTGGTCGAAGAGCTCGGGCCTGAGCGGGCGCGACTGGTGGGGATGGACGGCTTCCACTTCGCGAGCGCCGAGCTCCGCCGGCAGGGCACCCTCGACCGCAAGGGCGCCCCGCACACCTTCGACGTCGGCGGGTACGTCGCCCTGCTGCGCCGGTTGCGGTCGTCGGAGGAGCCCGTGGTCTACGTCCCCGAGTTCGACCGCGACCTCGAGGAGTCCGTCGGCTCAGCGGTTCCGGTGCCCGCCGAGGTGCCCCTGGTCGTGACGGAGGGTAACTATCTGCTGCTGCGCGACCTCGGCTGGGAGGCGGTGCGGCCGCTGCTCGACCAGTGCTGGTTCGTCGAGCCGGGGGAGGACGTGCGGTTGTCCCGGCTCGTCGCCCGCCACCAGCGGCACGGCCGCAGCCTGGAGGAGTCAGTCCAGCGCAGCCACGGCTCGGACCAGCAGAACGCCGACGTCATCAACGCCACCCGACCGCTGGCCGACCTGGTCTACCGCAGCTCCTGAGACACGAGGTCAGGTGACCGGGCGGTTGCGATAGCGGCCGACGAGCTCGCGGGCGGCCACCTGCATCCGTAGCGGCGGCAGACCCTGGGCGATCTGGCTCAGGTCGTCCACCACCATGTCGCCGATCGAGGCGAAGGCGGCGGGGATACCGCCGGCGCGGTGACCGGAGAAGACCAGGCCCTCCAACGAGCGGGCCGGGTGGTCGGCCGGTACGGGCTCTTCGGGCCACACGTCCACGCCGGCGAGGAAGCGGCCCTCGGCGATCCCGGCCAGCAGGGCGTCGTAGTCGACGACGGCCGCCCGGCTCACCAGCACCAGCCGGGCCCCGGGCGGCACCAGGGCGAGCTCGGCGGGCCCGAGCAGGTGCTCGCTCTCGGCGGTCACCGTGGCCAGGACGAAGAGGAACTGGCTCGTCCGCAGCGTCTCGGCCAGCGTGGCGGGCAGCACGCCCTGCTCGGCCAGGTAGCGCTCCGGCAGCCAGGGGTCGAAGACCCGCAGCTCGGGCGCGAACGGCAGCAACAACCGGTGCAGAGCCCGGCCGAGGTTGCCGTAGCCCAGCAGACCCATCGACGCGCCCCGCAGCAGGACCGCGTCGGCGTTGCCGTCGGAGACGTAACGCTCCTCACCCCGGCGGAACGCACGGTCCTCCCGGCTGATCCCTCGGGCCAGGTCCAGAGCCAGACCGAGGGCGTGCTCGGCCACCGCCGGCGCGTACGCGGGGCCACAGCCGAGCACGTAGACGCCTTGGCTGTAGCAGCGTTCGTAGTCGACGTTGGGGAAGAAGTTGCCCTCGACGTTGCAGATCGCCCGCAGCCGGGGGGCCCGGCTGAGCCGCTCCTGGTCCAGCGTCGGCTGGCCGATCACCGCGAAGGCCTCCGGCAGGGCCGCGTCCAGCGCTTCCGGCCGGTCGTCCTGCTCGAGGTCGACCACGCGGAAGCGGCGGTGCAGGTCCGCCAGTCGTTCGGCGCTGAAGATGCGCGCCGTCGTCTGGGGCGCGGGCGCCAGGATGACCGTCGGGCGGTCGTCGCTGCTGGGCACGTGGTGTTCCTCTCGGGTGGGGTTACCCGGCGGGGCCGGGTGGTCGACGGGGCGGGGAACGGAGGTCAGTGCGAGCAGCCGCAGGAGTCCCGGTGGACGAAGGTCGTCGTCAGGGTGAGCCGACGGGTGGCGCGGTTCGGGCTGAGAATGCGCGAGACGGCGAAGTCGACCGCCTGCTCCCCGATCTGGGTGGTGGGTTGGGCGATGACGGTGAGTCGCGGATGGAACAGGTCGGCCCACTCGAGGTCGTCGTACGCGACCAGCGCGAGGTCGCGGGGGATCTCCAGGCCGAGGTCCCGCGCCGCCCGCATGGCTCCGAGCGTGGCCCGGTTGTTGCCGGTGACCACCGCCGTGGGCAACCGCCTGCCGGTCATCAACCGCCGCATCGCCTCCTCGGAGTCGTGGTCGGTGCCGTGCCCGGACAGGATGCTGTTGCGGGTCAGCCGGATCCCACGGCGCTCGGCGGCGCTGCGAAAGCCCTCGATCCGTTCCTCGGTGGTGCTGATCCCGGGCATCCCGCTGATCATGGCGATCCTGGTGTGGCCGATGTCGCTCAGGTGGTCGACCAGCTGACCGACCGAGGCGACGTTCTCCGAGGCGACCTGGTCGATCTCGGCGTCCACCTTGCGGTCGAGAAGCACCACCGGGACGCGCTGCACCCGGGCGTGGCCCAGCGCGGCGACGGGGTTGGCCGAGGGCGCGAGCAGGATGGCCTGCACCCCGTGGTCGACCAGCTCGGTGACCGCACGGAGCTCGGTGGTGACGTCGTCGTGGGTGTCGAAGACCAGCAGCGAGTAGCCGACGCGGGTGGCGGTCCGCTCGATGCCGTGCAGCAGCTCGTTGAAGGACGGGTTGGAGATGGCCGAGGTGGCGACGCCGAGGATCCGGTTCTGGGCGGCTGGCCCCGGCGCCGCCCGGTAGCCGACCTCCCCGATCGCCGAGAGCACCGCCACCTCGGTCTCGTGCCGCACCGGACGTGTCCGGTTGATGACGTGGGACACCGTCGTCACCGACACCCCGCTGAGGCGGGCGATGTCGGCCATCGTCGCCGTCCGGCGGCTGCGGGCTGCCACTCAGCAGTCCCTGGCGGCACGGGTTGCGCGGCTGCGCGACATGATCGCGAACCCTCAGTAGACGGTGTAGCCGCCGTCGACCACCAGCACTGACCCGGTCACGAACGAGGCGGCGTCGCTGGCGAGGAACACCACGCTGCCGGCCACCTCCGCGGGCATCGCGTAGCGCTGCTGCGGGCTGTCCTCGATCCACTGCCGACGGAACTTCGGGTCATCGACCGGGGACATCTCGGTCTTGATGTAGCCGGGGGCGACGGCGTTGACCCGGATCCCCTCAGACGCCCACTCCGCGGCCAGCGACTTGGTCAGCTGGTGCACGGCAGCCTTCGAGGCGTTGTAGGCCGGCTGGTTCTGCGGGCGGTTGACGATCATGCCCGAGATGGAGCCGATGTTGACGATCGAGCCGCCGCGGCCCCGCATCTGCTCACCGACCGCCCGGCTGCACTTCCACAGCGCCCGGACGTTCAGGGTGAAGACGGCGTCCCACTCCTCGTCCGGTACGTCCCAGGAGTCGCCGTGGAAGCAGATGCCGGCGTTGTTGACCAGGATGTCGATGCGGCCGAGCCGGTCAACCGTCTCGGCCACCATCCGCGTCACGTCGGCGTCGCTGGTGATGTCGGCCGTCAGCGCCTGCACGGCCAGTCCGTCGGCGGTCAGCTCCGCGACGACGGTGTCGTTCAGCGCTTCGTCGCGGCTGGCGATCATCACTGACGCGCCGGCCTCGGCCAGCCCCCGGGCGAAGGCGTGCCCGAGGCCGCGGTTGCCGCCGGTGACCAGGGCCGTCCGGCCAGCGAGTGAGAACGTCTGCAGGATGGTCACCTGACGGCCACGATCGTCTTCAGGCTGCCGGGCTGGAGGTCGGCGTTCAGGGCGCTCTCCACCTCGGTCAGCGGGAACCGGCCGGTCACCAGCGGGTCGAGCGCGATCTGGCCGGAAGCCACCAGGTGCGCGCCGATCGGCCAGGTGTCGGTGTACCGGAAGACTCCCGTCACGTTCAGCTCGCGGTTCATGATGGTCGGGATCGGCAGCGAGACGGTGTCCGAACCCGTCCCCACCAGCACCACGGTGCCGGCTCCGCGGACCGACTCGAGTCCGGCGACGATCGCGGCCGGTACGCCGCAGGCGTCGATGAAGCAGTCGACCTCCAGCGAACGGGAGTCATCAGTCGCCGGGTCCAGCGTGTCGGTGGCGCCGAACTTCTTGGCCATGGCGCGCCGGTCCGCCACCGGGTCGGAGACGATGATCTCGGCGGCGCCGAACGCCCGGGCGGCCTGGGCGGTGATGACCCCGATCGGCCCACCACCGGCGATCAGCACCCGGGACCCGGGCACGATGCGGCCCTTGCGTGCGGCAGCGATTCCGACCGAGAGGGGCTCGAGCAGGGCGGCCGCCTCGTCGCTGATCGCGTCGGGCACCGGGTGGGCGAAGTCCTCCTCGATCACGACGTACTCGCAGAAGGCGCCGTCGATCGGCGGGGTGGCGTAGAACTCCATGAACGGGCAGAGGTTGTAGCGACCGGCCTTGCACTGGCTGCAGCGACGGCACGGCTTCTGCGGCTCGATCGCGACCCGCTGGCCGGTACGTTCGGGGTCCACGCCCTCGCCGACGGCGACGATCCGGCCGGACAGCTCGTGGCCGAGGACGAGGGGCGCGTTGACCACGAACGGGCCGATCCGGCCGTCGCGGTAGTAGTGGACGTCGGAGCCGCAGACCCCGACCTTGGCGACCTCCACCAGCACCTGGTCACGCTTGGGCACGGGAACGGGACGTTCCTCCATGCCGAGCGAGTTCTGTCCCAGGAGGACGCTGACCTGCATGCTGTTGGCGATGGTCGTGGCGGTCATGGTGTCACCCTCCGTCGGGACGCGCACCCATGCTGGTCGCATCCGGCAGGCGCAGGGCCGACATCGCACCTGGCGACGTCGGCTCGCCGACCAGGAGCCGCGTCGTTGAGTTGGGGTGCAGCCTGCCATCGCGCAAGTCGTTGCGCAAGTACTTTGCGACACGCCGAGAGAGTTGAGCGCCATTGGTGCGCTGGGGCTGCGCTTTTGGGCCAACCGCTGTTATGTTCCCTGTCACGCCTCTTCGGGGCGCGCCAGACACATCGGAGTGGTCGTGGGTAGCACCATGCGTTGCCGTGTGTGTCTCGACGACCAGTCACCCGTGTGCCGTGGCCCAAGCGCTGCGCACCCGAAACCAGAGGAATCACTCATGCGTAAACCCCAGGGCCTCCGTCGATGGTTGGTGGCGCCGCTCGCGCTCACGGCCAGCCTGACCTTCGTGCTGACCGCCTGCGGCGGCGGCGGCGGGGACAACAACGCTGGCGGCGGTGAGACCGTCGGTGCTACGGACAAGGTCGCCGTCACGTTGATCACCAAGGACTCGACCAACCCCTTCTGGATCGCCATGCAGAACGGCGCGAAGGCCTCGGCGGCCAAGCAGCAGAACGTCAGCATCACCATCGCCGCCGGCAAGAAGGACGGGGACGAGGACGGCCAGGTGCAGGCCATCGAGCAGTCCATCGCCCGCGGTGACCAGGGCATCCTGATCACCCCGAACGGCCCCGGCGTCAACCCGGCGATCAAGAAGGCCCGCGAGGCCGGCCTGTTCGTGATCGCCCTCGACACCCCGCCGGACCCGGCTGACACCGTCGACATCACCTTCGCGACGAACAACCGCGAGGCCGGCCAGCTGATCGGCAAGTGGACCGCCGCTGAGCTCGGCGGCAAGAAGGCCGTGATCGCGATGCTGGACGCCTTCAACGACAAGATCATCACCGTGGACGTCAACCGCGACCAGGGCTTCCTCGAGGGCATGGGCATCGACGTCGCCGACGGGACCACGAAGGGTGACGAGGCCAAGACCGGCTCCTACACCGGCGGCAAGGGCGGCGACTACACGATCGTCTGCAACGAGCCCTCCGGCGCTAACGTCGACGGCGGCAAGACCGCCATGGAGACCTGCCTGACCAAGAACCCCGACATCAACGTCGTCTACTCGATCAACGAGCCGGCCGGTGAGGGCGCGTCCAAGGCGCTGAAGGCGGCCAACAACGACGCGATCGTCGTCTCGGTCGACGGTGGCTGCCAGGGCGTCGACGACGTCAAGCAGGGCATCTTCGGCGCGACCGCCCAGCAGTACCCGGTGAAGATGGCCGAGCTCGGCGTCGACGCCATCGTCAAGATCGCCCGCGGTGGGGAGAAGCCTGTGCCCAGCGACGGCCTCGACTTCTTCAGCACCGGGGTCGAGCTGGTGACCGACAAGCCGGTCGACGGCCTGAAGAGCATCACCACCACCGAGAGTGAGAAGGTCTGCTGGGGCACCAAGTCCTAGCTCGGCCACCACTCGTTGACGGTTCCGCCGGCACCACGCCGGCGGGACCGCCGTCCGGGTCTTTCCCCCGCTGGACACCACCAGCAGACCGACCTCAACCCGCTCGACCAGCACCGTCGCCGACGAGCTGCTGGAGGGGCAACGGGAAGGAACAGATGTGAGCACCACCGAGCAGGCGGCGATCAACCAGCCCGGCATCCCTGACCGGGCACCGGCCAACGCCGCAGAGCAGTTCGCCAAGCGACGCCGGTCGCCCCTCCAACGCGTGCAGCACGTGCTGCACGCCCATCCGTGGATCAGTCCCCTGATGGTGTTGATCGTCTCGTTCGTGATCTTCACCATCATCAAGCCGCGGTTCGCCGAGCCGCGGACCCTCTCGCTGGTCATCCAGCAGGTGGCGGTGATCGCGGCCCTCGCGATCGGCCAGACCGTGGTCATCCTGACCGCGGGGATCGACCTCTCCGTCGGCGCCATCTCCATCCTGGCCATGCTCGTCGCCGCCAACCTGGCCAAGGGCGACGGCATCCCCGGGGTGGCGGCAATTCTGGTAGGCGTCCTGGTAGGAGCTGCGGCCGGAGCCCTGAACGGCTTGCTAGTGACCAGGCTCCGATTACCACCGTTCATCGTCACCCTGGGTACGCTCAGCATCTTCACCGCCATCGCCCTGCTGTACTCCAAGGGACAAAGTGTGCAGAGCACAGCTTTGCCGGACGCCCTGAACTGGACAGGCACGATCATCCCGCTCGGCCAGTTCCGGATCACCGTCGGGGTGGTGATCGTAGCGGTGCTGGCCCTGGTCACCGCCTTCGCGCTCAGCCAGACCGCCTGGGGGCGGCACGTCTACGCGGTCGGCGACGACATCGAAGCGTCCCGGCTGGTCGGTATCCGGGTGGACCGGGTGCTGCTCAGCGTCTACGCGGTGGCTGGCGTCATCTACGGCATCACGGCCTGGGTGCTGATCGGCCGGGCCGGTACGGCCAGCCCGAACGCCATCGTCGACGCCAACCTGGAGAGCATCACCGCCGTGGTGATCGGTGGCACCAGCCTCTTCGGTGGACGTGGCGCCATCATCGGCACCGTGCTGGGAGCCCTCATCGTCGTGTCGTTCCGCTTCGGCCTCTCGCTGGCCGGCGTGGACGACCAGTGGCGAGTCCTCGCCGTCGGCGTGCTGATCATCGTCGCGGTCTCCATCGACCAGTGGATCCGGAAGGTCAAGGCCTAGCCATGAGCACAGCTGTGCAGAACGAGACGGCCGGTCCGCGGCACGACCTCAAGCCCATTCTGTCGGCCCGGGGTCTGATCAAGACCTACGGGCGGGTGGTCGGGCTCGACGGCGTCGACCTCGACCTCTACCCTGGCGAGGTCCTCGCCATCATCGGCGACAACGGCGCCGGGAAGTCCACCCTCGTGAAGGCGCTGACGGGCGCGGTCATCCCGGACTCCGGTGAGGTCACCCTCGACGGCCACCCGGTGAACTTCAAGTCGCCCCAGGACGCCCGGGCCGCCGGGATCGAGACGGTCTACCAGACTCTCGCGGTCGCGCCGGCCCTCGACATCTCGGCCAACATGTTCCTCGGCCGGGAACGGCGTCGGCCGGGCGTCCTCGGCTCGGTGTTCCGGATGCTCGACAAGAAGGGCATGAAGGCCGACGCCGGCCAGTCGATGGCCAACCTCGGCATCGCCACTGTCCAGAACATGGACCAGGCGGTGGAGACTCTCTCGGGTGGTCAGCGGCAGGCGGTGGCGGTGGCCCGCGCGGCGACGTTCGCGTCCAAGTTCGTCGTCCTCGACGAGCCGACCGCGGCGCTCGGGGTCAAGGAGACGGGTCAGGTGCTCAACCTGATCCGCCAGATCAAGGCGCGCGGCCTGCCCGTGATCCTGATCAGCCACAACATGCCGAACGTCTTCGAGGTGGCCGACCGGATCCACATCGCCCGGCTGGGCGGCTGTGCCGGCATCATCACCCCGCAGTCGCACACCCCCACGGAGGCGGTCGCGATCATGACCGGCGCCACCACCCTCGAACGGGGTTAGCCGCAATACCGTTCAGTTAGGGTCGGCCGATGGTGTAGGTTGGCGGGCTCTGGGGCTG